>NZ_AZAC01000013.1 GCF_000931935.2 Dethiosulfatarculus sandiegensis | reverse complement strand
CAGAAAACAAGACAGTCTCAAAAATATTGACCAGACCCTTACTTATCACCATTTTACCAGTAAGCACTGGCGTCGTATCCGAACCAACAACCCCATGGAGCGCATCATCCGGGAGATACGAAGACGCACCAAGGTTGTTGGGGCCTTCCCCGATGGCGAAAGTGCTCTCATGCTGGTGGCGGCCAGGCTAAGACACGTGGCTTCCACTAAATGGGGCACCAGGAAGTACCTGAACATGGAACTACTCAACCACAGGGATTACCGCGAATCTCTCACGGGCTGACCACGACGGAGGCCGCTTTCAAAATTAAAAACGAAAGATTATTGACACTACCCACAATCCTCAACCTACCAAGGCATTTAAATACCCAAGTGTGGATAATAATTATGGAGATTCATTTTATTCTTTTTCACCCAAGCAATGTTTGCATAGCTTGAGTTTCCAACTAACCAAAAGTTATAAATAGGATGTCGTCTACCGCCTCATTCCAAAGAATTATTATTACCTGTGACTTTTCAGTTTCGAAATCCAAATCATAACACATACAAACTGGCCATCAGCCCACGCAATTTACCTGCCACCCATGGAGGATAATTTGAGCCCATGGCATCAACCTGCGCACGGTATTCTTTGATGTACTCCACAAACTTGGCTTTTTGTCTTCCTCGCAGAAGACGACGTACTGCGCTCACAGTATCGGATGCAAGACTAGTATGGATTAAATACAGAAACAAAATTCGTCTACGCTCTTCATCTTCCTCCTTTTCGCATAGCTCTGCAATGTAATGAGGTAGGTGCGAAAGCCATTTACCCCCGTTGTCAATGAGGAGCATGTTCATGGAATCAATCAGTTGATCCTGGACTAAGGGACTGACACTTCCAAGTACGTTTTCGCGCCATTCAGGTTCGGAGATAACTTCCCAGATACCTTCTGCGACTGTCCGATCGGTGTACATTTTCGTCTTTAGGGCAACACATACAGCAATTTGTACCGACAGATCGGACTCGCCAAGTTTTCGCAACGCATCGCAAAGGCCATCGTTGGTTCCGAACGTCTGGCTCATCGTCAAAAGCTCTTGCAACTGCTCTTGATGTCGCTCCGTCTGGTACACGGCCCATTTAAGCACTGTATCGGCTAAAGAGCATTCTAAAGCGAAGGTGGGATCGCTGGGCGTTTTGATAGGGAAAGGCAAAGCCGAAAAAATGTTAGATAGTAGGGCCTTGTTGAATTTCACCTGAACATCCTCTGCTTGCTCGCCAGGTGCCAATTCATCCAAATGTTCGCCCATTAGTGTCAGCAGGGCCACGGCCCACGGGGATAGCACCGATAAAGTGACGTAACGCAGGAAAGAATGTTGAATTGGTGAACTTGCAGTCAGCCAAATGAGACTGGACCTGTCTGAAGCAGGCTTAATCCAGTTTTCCCTATAGAACTTCGCCGCATCTGAACCAGCTGGGAAGAGGGCGGCGACCTGTTCCGCGAACCACCATGCAAAACACCCTATGCCTGCTCCATCACCGTCTGGTAACCGTGCCTCTAAGTGGAATGTGAAGTGTCGCGCGAGATCTTGGCGAAGTGCCCACAGTTCGTAATCGGGGAACTCAGCCCCATTCTTGACTGAGCCATTGATGACTTTGAGCACCTCGCTCCAGAGATTCTGTAACTTGCCGTCCGGGATTAATTTTGGAAGGAGAACGAAAACGGAACAGGCGTGGTAACAGGCTATAGGAGACGATTCGGAATTCGCCCATCCCCACACCTCCTGCCAGGGATCGATACCGGGGTTAGAGGCAAGCCACTTACTTATTGCAGCCGCCAGACTATAGGATGGAGCAAGGGGTAAAAATCCAAGTTTGGCAAAATACATGCTGCACAGTTCTGTAAGATTAGGGGCACTGGCAATAATCTCGGAAAGAAGCCGCGCCAAGGTCTCATGATCACGCTCGGGATTGCCTATGGGAAGATTTATTGAATCGACAGATGTCATGGAAGGGTGGATCACCTTCGGTGTGTAGAATTTGAGGCTACGCTCAAGAACCGATTCACTTTCAAGGCACTGCCGAACACCATGCAATGCGATTAGAACATCGTCGTAGAGCGCGTCACAAGCAGAGATAGCCGCCGTCCGCCACTCTCCTGGAATCCCGGACATCAATGCACCACGAGATTCCTTCAAAATGGCCGCTGTCTTCGGAGTGAAGGCCATAGGCACCTTCACAAGCATTTTCTCTATGGATTCCAGAGCTGCTTGACGTACTACCAAGTCCTCGGAGAATAAGAGCATGGGGAGTTCGACGATCATTTGTGTCGGTTCATCTCCCTCTGTTAAATAAATCACGAATGGTCCATCTGGAATATTCAGCCGTCTCGCGTGTTGTTGGTCGCGTAGAACGTTTAGATCCACGCCTTCACCAACAGGTGATGCCTTGTCGTTTATAAGTTCAAGATCTTGAAGAACGCGAAAGGTTCGCAACCCTATGTGTGCTAAATGGTGAAAAGCAGTGTTCCGAATACGGACCAGCATTGCACGCTTCGCCTTCTGCTTCTCTTCAGGACTAAAGCTCTGTTTTTTGGGTGTCATAAAGAATTTCCGTTACTATTCGCTGATAGTCCTCGTCAGTTAATTTCAGCGCTGCTTGGACGGTCTTCATGGCAGTGGACATGCGCTCACCACCCGCTGCGAAATTTAGATTGAGCAGCATGTGCGAGATTAGGTGCCTACCAGCTAACGAGCCCATTCTAAATTTGACACTACCGTGTACAACACCCGGCTGCGAAGGCATGAACTCCTTGACACACCAATCTGTGAACTGCGTAGCAGTATCATCCGTAAAGTCGTCATCACTCCAAATGTCCACAAGCCATTCGGCTAAACATTTTACCCACGACATGTACAGCCGCATAGCCATCGATTCTTTGAGATCCGTATTCTCTGGACCGCCAAACAGTCCCGTATCGCGCATGCAATCGTGAACGTACTCCGCCACTTCCCGGAGGGGCAAGCCAGGCGGATTCTTCCGGTACTGAGCTGCATATGTTTTTAGGATAGTTGTACTGGGGAGCAAGAATCGATAACGCCATCTCAACAGCACCCGCATTGCCTCCGCAGCATCAGAGGCGTCCAGCCATTCAGATGTGGCGAGAGCAATAATAACCGCATCAGTACCAAATGCTACATGGGGTGTGCCTTGCTTCTCGTTCAATGTCATCATCTGGCAGGCACGGTCATCGGCCAGCAGGGGAACGCTCTGATCTTGAGCTACAAAGCTTGCCAGAAATGCAAGGAAATCTTTATCACTGGTATTTTTTTCTTTCAACTTTTGCGGCACTTGGGATCGAACAAATCTGAATCGCTGGTCATCCCTGATCTTGTCCCATAGATCGAAATGCCAGACTCGTGTTTCCTCCTTCAAAAGCAAGGTGTCGAGGCGTTGCCTCAGTTCAAGGGTGGCCTCACTGGCAATGTGCACGTGGTAGTACCTTGTGATTTCACTAAGCAAACCAAACAAGGTAAGCGTTTCCAGAGTGGAAAGATCTATATATATATCAAGGTGTTGTACCAACAATGGGTGTGCTTCATCTACGCTGGATGGTTTATTGCAAACCTTGCTTACTCGTTTGTACGCCGCGTCATCCATAAGTCCGGCCCCATAAACAGGCTGGATCACATCTATAAGGCGATACCTATGAACGTCCGCCCTATCGTACTCGTCCACGACAGGTAGCGGACCCTTTGTGCCGCCTTCGTAGCCAATCTTGGCAATCTCCCCGGCTTCCACACTCCGAATAATTTCCTCAGCTGTTCGCTTACTTGAGCGTTGATGGAGAACCATTTTCTTTCCATCTTCCAACACGGTTGCCAGGTATTTCTGAGGAATCAGGATTTCGCCGAAGTAGTCCGCAGCCTTGTCTAATAGGCCCAGTCTATGCAGCGTAATAAGTGCAGAGTAATCGGCTACCACCGGTGTATTGCGAGGTGGGCATTCCAATGGCAGCAATGAGCGGTGGCCATCCTCGTCTACACCAGCGTGGAATCCGTTTGTTGAGTAGATTGTGAAGTTAGCACGGTCTATCGGATCATCCCTTACCCAATTCAGTACTTGCGTGCGCAGTCGCCATGCCCAGTAGATTGGATCTGAAGATAGTTGTGTCGCCCTCACCCATGGCATGCGTCCTTTCAGCATTTCTGTATGGATGTACTTCCTTCTGTCCTCTGCGGCTTTGAAAGACTCTTTGAAGGTTTCAAGGGCTTCATCGTATTGAACCATGCGGAACGAATTCTCATTTACCTGTCCATCTGCACGGAGTTCATTGAGCTTTCTTAGCGCCTTGTGTGCCAACTCCTCATCGTCCGCCGCATAGGCGGTATTCATGCTCGCGAGTAGGAAGTCCGGCGAATCCCAGAAGGCATCTTGGAACTGCTGAAGGAATGTACAACCGGCATCTGGATCACCCAGGCTCAAAAGAAGTTCGGCGCGTCCCAATACGGCCCGAAGGTCTGGGGGGACAATTTTGCAAGCCTCGTCAAATAGAGCCAGACTCTCCTTCGGCCGATATAGTTGGGAAAGACATAATGCCAAATAAACGGCGTGAACCGGATTTTCAGGCTCAGCATCGTGCAGTGATTGGAGCTGAATCGTGGCTTTTTCTAGATCTTGCAGATGGAACATATAGAGCGAAGCTAAGTTGCCACGCGCAACGAGGTTGTCTGGTTGCGCCTCAATCAGCGCCTCATAGCACTCGACAGCAACGGCAACCTTCTTGGCTTGGTTGGCGAGGTCAGCCGTTTTGTGAAGTAACATGGGCGCACCCGTCCGACGGGCAGCCAGTAAAAACATCTCGACCGCTTCAGCTAAACGGCCCTCCTGCATCAAGGCATTGCCTTGCAGTTGCAGCCAGAATTCATCATCTTCGTTTTTCTGCTTGTCGAGAATTTCAAGTGCTGTAGCCCCGTTCCCGGCGCGAAGTGCGCGTGCAGCATCAAACATGGACTGCATATACGAGTTATGGTCAACCAGGGGACGTGCGATGCGCTCACACTCCTTGGCGGTATCATCGTCCAGCTCTTGCCACAAGTCCTGGAATAGCTTGAAAAGCTCTTCCTTCTTCTCATCCGTGTCTGCCAGCGTGATCAGCTTCTTCGCTTCCTCATACGCTGTTGTATCTTGCCCCATGTGCAACTCAACAACAGCTGCGAGGATGTTCGCGTCGAGATCGTCGGGATGGTCTAGTCGCAATCGCTCAGGTAGGTCCGGCGGAGGGGTCATGTAACCGCTAACAACGCTTCGCGCCACCTCGATTGACACCGGACTGCGAGTTGCCATGAACCGCGCAAGCATTGCAACCTCATCACGATGTCCCAGCAGGTGATGTGCATGCCAGGCGATCTTGAGCGCATTCTTTGCCAGTTCTGAATCGACAAAGTCACCGCTGATGATGTCGGAAAGTACAGGAGCGAGATCTTCGAGAATCTGTTGCATTGCATCTTTTTCGGTCTCACTAAGATCAATTGGCAGGATATTTTTCCCAGGCTCATGCTTGGCTAAGGCATGAACAAAAGATGCATCGGCGAGGTGCACTACGCACTGGGGATATTTGCTCTGATCATCTTGTTTTTTAGCCCAATCGATGATTGCCAATGCATCATTTCGGCGACCCGCAGCGGTGTAAGCCGTGACTCCGAGTTCGCACCATCTCAGGTGCCATGGCTTTTCCTCGATAAGCTTTACGGCCCCATTTACATCTTGTATTTTCAAGTACATCGCGAGGCGTATTCGGATAGCATAGGGGTCTTCGCAGTCAGCGAGAAATCGGAGTGCGGCTTCGGGACCGTTTTGAAGGTGTTCAATCGACCCCCTCAGCGCGTTTACGTCTGCGGCAAGCGCTGGTTGCGGCGAAGCCACCAAGAATGCATCGATCTGGGTGAGAAAGCCATTTGCCTGGTCGATATGTGCTGGTGAATCTGAGGTTTTTTTCTCAGCGTGAATCACGTGCAAACGCGCCATCAAAAATAGATATTCAAGCAGCCGTGGACTGGTGGTGGCCTCAATGCCACTCAAGTGTTTTTCTAGCTGATCCGAAAGATGAAATGCTTTGTCATAGTTCCACACAGCGAGCTGTGATTGGATCTCCGCTGCAATGCCGTCTACGGTCTCAAGTTTTACTAGTATTTCAGCAATGTTCGTTAATGTGGCTCTCTCTGTTGACCTCGCGAATGCCTCGCCGGAAACTAGACCTGCCTCTCGCTGAGGTATTGGCCTTAGCGGGAATTGATCTCCCCTGGTTTGACCATCGATTGGAAAACGGCTTGTCGCACCACCTTGTGCCGCTGGTGAGGGGTACTTCATGTAAATTGGTACCTGATCCCGCTGTTGGATGAGTTGGGCAATCACACTTGCTTGTGTTTCAAGTGCATTTGCTTGCATTTGGATAGTGTCAGTAAATTCACTCGGGCTTGCCAAAGAATTGGACGACGCATTGCTATTTGAATTAATAGTAATCTGGGATCCGTGAATATCCAGAACCGCCACTGACCCAGCAGACGCCTTGATGGTCAGGTGGCCAGGTGTTCTGTCACGAGTACTGCCATCTTCAAGAACTTCAGGGGTAACTTCTCGACTTTTTGTCTGATTGGTTATTTGGGGCAGGTTAAGTTTTGCTAGTACTTCAAACGCAAAGGCGGCGGCATGATGCGAGGCACGCTCTTGCGAGCCCCCTTCGTCAGCCTCGGCTTTGCCTTCCACTAAATCCGAGATGCCGCGTACGGCAAGCGCTTCCTTGTCCGGATGTAACTGCATAGCTTTCAGGAAACCGTAGCCTTCCATGTCTACGGCCAACGTATCGTTGTATTTATCGCGAATGAGTCTGTAGGTTTCTGAATTCTTGGAAATCACCACCTGTTCACCCGCTGCGATGGCACCAAGAATTACACTCGGAACCGGATCAGGAACAGGGTCTAGACGTTTCGCCCAATCGGGTTTACGCTTTTCTGCGCGGGCACGTTCCAAAATGCGATGCTGAGGTAAAACTACTTCGGGCCTGGTTTTGAACTCATCGGCGGCTTTGCCTGCATGATAGCCGTAGGCTTTGGTCGCGACAACGATATCTCCTATTGCCACATCTTTGATGCCACCGGCCACGCCGACGAATAACACTGCTTGAGGCTGAAAGTGAGCAATCGCACGCTCGGTTCGTTGCGCTGCGTTGGCATTGCCCATGCCCATTTCGACAATACCGACTTCCCAGATGCTTCCGCCACCGGAAAAAAAACCGCGTTCGTACACTTCACCTTGCGGGTGCTCAACTTCCGAAATGTTCACCAAGTGGGCGCGCACGGCAATGTATTCGACCGAAAGGGCCGTTACGATGACAGCGCTATGATTTGCTTTGGGAATAGCCTGTTGAGTCATCTCAGGTAATTTGTTCCTAATATTTCTTGCATATTCATTCCACCGATCGAGCAGTGATTAACTGATTCCAAATATCATCCCAAATTGAATTGCACTACGGATTAAAAATTTTTAAATGATTATTTACTCTGACATGTTGTTGACTAATAACTCCATTATTAACTCTGGTCGATATTTTTATTGTCAAGGATCATTGCATAATCCTTTACTCTGTCAAAACTCAGACATGCTAACCTATTACATGAATCTGCAGCATCCCAAGTAGGGTTGGCACGGCTTTTCACCGACACTCCGCACGGGTAGTGTATTGTGCCTGTAATTTAACTCGTATGGGTTAACTTCGAGATTGACGGATAGAATAATAACCACGGCCCTCCCCCATAAAATGTCGTTTCTCAACACATCTAAACTATTTCATCTATAGCCTTGTGGTCAACCGTCGTTTTGCCCATGTGGCCTGATCTTCCGGACAGGTCTCAGACCTCTTATTTTCTTACAGGAGGTCATGCAAGTCTCAATCTAATGCTCCTTTGTAAAGAACATCATTGTGCTAAGCAGGGTCAACGCATTTATTTCCCACATTTTTTGCTGCAAGAGCTTCCTTATCCACTTGTTCCCGGCTCTACATGCCGCCTAGGCTGAAAGAAGAGGCTAGCTACACCTCACAACCAACGCAATGCCCAGGAGGTGCTATCATGGAGATTAGAGAAACGGTCAAACAATTATGTGGGGGCTGTTAGGTCCTCTTATCGGCAAGTGGCTTTGATATTTGGCTGGGACTTTTTGTGAAAACAGTGCCAAAATCGGCAAAAATGGGTGAAATCTGAGAAGCTGATTGCTTTATGATATCAAAGTCTTCCTAAAAAATGAGGAGGTTAGAAAACTCAGGTTCGCAGACTCAAAATCCCCCGGCCCTTGCGGCCATGAGAGTTCGAGTCTCTCCTCCGGCACCAAAATACCAATAAGTCGGGGAGCCCGTCGGGCTCCCCTTTCTTTTTTGCTTTTAAGTATTTGCGAAGGCCATCAGGGCCATTAGCGTGAATATGCCCTTAAAGGCTAAGAGCTGATATCTTGTGTTTCTTTGATCCGCCCGAACGAAAATCAAATCAACCTGATAAGCTCCAACACTTTTCCCCAGACGTTCGGTGAAATAAATAACTTGAGCCGAATTTTTAAAACCACCACTCTTTGACCCAAGCCCTTAGCCAAGTCTTTCCCCTTCCGGCAAATCAGCGAGGATTTTACCAAATCGACCACGAGACTACAGGCGCGCCAGGCTTCAGCACAATACCACGCCTAAAAATAGAGTCCCCAAAATTATAGTGACGGTTCTTGGACCTATGACGCCACAGGCTCAAAAACAACTAAGTTCCCCCCGAACCACTTTCCTTGTAGTGCGGGGGGACTATTTTTGGTTCACGCCGGTAGTCTTTATTTTGGCAACAGCCCGGTTTCCATGGCTTTCTTTATGGCCTGCTCAGCGGTAACTCCCGACTCAAGCAGTTTATTCCAGGCTCGGACTTCTTCCATGCGACCGCACTTTTTTAACGCGCGAAGGTAGTTCTTCAAAGCGGCCTGGAGCTGGTTTGCGGGATACTCTCTCCCGGCCAAGGCCCGGGCTGAAAGGTTGGATGCCTTGCAATAGTCTCCCAAATCTTCATATGTGACGATCAGGCGTCTGCGCACCTGGGGAGCCCCGGAGGAATCCGGATAGCGCTTCAGGAACTGTTCCAGAAGTTCGACTATTTCCCGGTTTTTGGGGCTGCTGTAAGCGAACTTGTATAGGTTGGAGAGCCTCCAATAGGCATCTTGCGCCCAGGAAGTATCCGGACAGCGTTCTATGATCTCGGTGTAGATCAACTTGAAATCGCGTAACCGGTCCCTTGGCAGCTTAGCGGCCTGTTTCATCAACTTCCGGCCCAACTTTTTCTGCTCGGAAAGCGACAGAGGTTTATCCGCCAAAGCCTTTTCCGTCTGCAACTCGGGGTGTTCCTGTTTGATCTGCTGAATCCGCTTTAATGCCTCCTTGGCCCGGCGGGACTCCCCGCTCTGATCCATGGCAACCACCTGGTTGAACCAATCAAGGGCCTTGGCGGGTTTTTTAGCATCCAGCCAGGCCTGAGCAGCCTGCATGGCCTGTTTTTGCTCGTCCAGTTCCCAAAGATGGGCATAATTCCGGGCGGCCATCTCATGCAGACCAGCCAGTTCCTGCCGCGCCCCGGCCTCCTCTAAGCGGCGTACAAGCCATTTCCACAAGTCCTCACTGTCAGGCCAGTGGGGATAGCGTTTTAAATAGTCCATGGCCAAAGCCATGCATTTGGGTTCCAGGGTGCGGTCATGGCTTTCAAGGCAATTAGCCAACCGGGCCCTGGCGGCCCGATTACCATGATAGGTTTGAGTGGCATCGCGTATCAGCGAATCGGCCAACTCCTTTCTTTTCTCCAGGACGGGCTGCATTACCTTTCGGCGTTCCTCACTCCGATCGGGCAGTTTGGAGGGCTGTAGGGAATTTATATCCACATATATCTGATAGGCTGCATCCCGCATGGCTTTTCGTTCCTGCGGGCTCATGGGCTTGGGAACGGCCACCCGTTGTAATCGCTGCAGAATCAGCTCGGCCTTTTTGCGCTCATCCCAATCCAACCTTTTTTGAGCCAAAAGGAGATCCATGACCTTTCTGGCCCGCTCCAAATCGCCCGTTCTTTGCCAGGCCACCGCCAGGTCAAAGGCAGCACCTGCATAGATCCACTTTTTGCCCTGGTACTCTTGATCAAACTTTTGCTGCTCCATCTGAGCGGCTTTATCCCAGGCTCCCAGTTCCAGATAGGTGCCCTTTATCTCCTTTTCCGCTTTAAGGGCCGGTTTGGCGCCGGGAAAGCGGCTGGTTGTCTCCTCAAGAAGCAGCAGCTTGAAGCGAAGATCCGGCCATATCCAGCTCTGGAAATCTTCACGGTTCCCCTGGATGCCGGCCAGATGCATTAAGGCCGCAGGGGTGTCCTCCCCAGAAGGGCAGTGGTCAAGAAGCGCCCTGATCAGTTCGATATGCTCTTTAGCCGGTAAATAACGCTTGCCTTTGGCCTTTTGGGTAATAGCGGCAAGCCTCTCCGGCATGGGGCTCAGTCCACCCCCCAATCCCAAGGCAACGCGGCACCATTCAGCCGCCCGGTCCCATGCCCCGGCGTCAATCCAGCGCTGGGCCACAGACCAGGCGGACCTGCGAAGATTGTACTGACTTTCGGGCAAGTCATAAGGCTGGCGCATTGCGGCCACTTCGGCGGCCCGTGCCCACATACCAAGTGCCAGGTATTCCTTCATCAGATCCCGGCTTAACCTTTTGGCTTCCGGAGCCAAAGGGTGCTTGGCCAAAAATTCCAGATGCATTTCCAAGGCCTTTTGCAGATTCCCCTTTGACTCTTCAAGTGAGGCCAGTTTGAGCATGGCCTTACGCCCGTGATAGCTGAGTGGACACTCAGCCGCCAGTTTATGTAACAGTGCATTGCGCTCAGGGCCTTTCTTGAGAGGCTTCAGCTCTAAAAACAGTTTAGCGGCCCGGGCCGACTGTTCCTCCAAAGCTGATTGCTCAACTGGATCAATTTTTAAATTTTTCACCCACTTGAGCGCAGAGTCGGCTTTGGTCAGCCTGCTGGAGCCTTTGGACGCACTCTCCTTGGCTTTGCCGAACCACAAAAGGCTTGCATCTATCCTGCCCAAATTGGCCTGATAAACACCTAATTTGTAGAGCAGGCCATAGCGCTTGCTGCTTTTGGCTGCATGAGCCTTTAGCCATTGTTCCGTAATCTTGCTTGCCAGATCCCAGCGGCCTGCCTTGCAATACATGGAAAGCAAGGTTTTTTGCAAAGAATCCGCATTTTTTCCGGTTATGGCAGTCTTCGTCAGAAAATCCTCGATGTATGCCGCCTTGGTGGGCAAATCAGTCCAGGGACCGCCGACAGCGGCCAGGCCAGCCAGGTTTTTTACCGACTTGACCGCCTCCTTGCTGTCGGGGAAAATATCTTGGATTTTGATCAGAATTGCCCGGCGGGCTTCTTTTTGATTGGAAGGGGTTTTCACGTACTGTTTGTACAATTTTTTAGGAGTGTTCGGATCGGCTCCGGTCTTGCTGTCCGCCCAGGCTGAAAAAACAAATCCAACACAGAAAAACAATAAGAATAATGTACAAAATAAACTCTGTTTGCCGATCTTGTCTGTGTCTTTTTTTCCAGGTAAAGGCAAAGTCAATCTCCGTTCCCGCTATTGTAGCCGCATAGGTTTGAAAGTGCGGTCAACCATTTATTTCACCCCCGTGAAAATCCAAGGGGAATGACAAGTTAACTTTTTACGCATATACCGGAGTCAAAAGAATGGTGTGAGCACCTTACCGGGCCTTGATTCCGGTGGATATTAAGACGGCAATCCCGTTAACCTTTGAAGAAAACCGAACAGGGCAGCGGCTCCAGGGCCGGTGCAGGTGCCTGAACACCACCGCATACATGTCGTTATTTATCTCCAGGCGCACCAACACCTCCGTACAGCCGACCCTGCCTTTGGTTTGGTTGTAAGCCCTTTCAAAGCCCCTGATCAGCTTGGCCTGGTTCAGGCTGGCAAAAAAACTGCGCACCTTGCCCGCCCGCCCCTGCCGCAAGTCATGCTCGACCAGGCCCACCATTGCCTGTAAAAATCTGTGATCCGGATCAAACAGCCGCCAGGGCTCGGGCGCCTTTTCCAGGCAATAGCCTTTTTTCGTTGAATTGTCGCTCAGCTTTCTGAACAAAGTGAGGCCATGGCTGTCGAAATTATCAGTGACCAGCTTTTGCAAGCCATCCCAATCCACCATGACGCTTACGCAACTGGGCATGGTGGCTTCAGCCAAGCCATTAAACCCCAGACTCAAAGCGATGACCATGGCAGCCGCAAGTATGGGCGTCCTCATAGGCCTCCTGGTGTTATGTTGGGCAATTAAGATTAAAGCTAAATTATCCGGTGGTTGCCGTACGCCCTTTATTTCGGGCCATCTGACGCTTTTGATGAGGCGCGAAAGTTGTAACTGTGGCATCAAAAAAAACCATAATTTAGATATTAGTACGATTGCAGACCGAAAACCCAGCCGAAACTGCAATCAACTTGGCTTTGAGGGTGACAAACCGGTCTTTTTTCAGCGATCGATCAAGGCCGCCACAAGGCAACGGCTTGGCAAAACCAGAATTTTTGCCAAGCCGTTGTGGTCACTTGTCCCGGTTCAACCCACGCCAGGCACTACCCCGAGACTTAACGTCATCGGTCCCAAGTAAAAAGCGAGTTGCGAAAATTCTGATATCGGCATGTGAATCCGGAAGAAAGAGCGGTGACTAAACGACGGGTAAGTCAGGCCTAGCCCGAAACTGGCTCAGGGACGCAAAACTACCGCCGCGTCTCTATGCCTTGGCGAGTTTTTTCAAATAGGTTCCGTCATGCTCATGGGGCCAATAGGCCGCCTTTCGGTCCTCTGGCATTGGCCTGAGCAATGGGTTGTTTCTCAGGTAGATGTTTTCGTATTCGCGGCGCAGGTCTTGCCGGAAATCCGGGTGGGCGATGGATATGAGGGCCTTGGCCCGCTCGGAGACGCTTTTGCCGCGCAAATCCGCCACGCCGTTTTCAGTGACAATATAGTGCACGTCCGAGCGCAAAGTGGTCACCGATGCGCCCTGGTCAAGATAGGCGACGATACGCGAAATCCTGCCCTTCGCCGCAGTGGAATGGAAGGCCAGGATGGAGCGCCCGCCTTTTGACCAATTAGCCCCGCGCACAAAATCCACCTGACCGCCGGTGCCGGAATATTGCTTGTGGCCGATGGTGTCAGATACGACCTGACCGGTGAAGTCCACCTGCAGGGCGGAGTTGATAGAGACCAAATTGTTATTTTGGGCAACCACCCGCGGATCATTGGTGTAGTCTACACTGAACATTTCAACCAGTGGATTATTGTGCACAAAGTTATAAAGCTTTTCCGTGCCCATAAAAAAGGTGGCCACCATTTTGCCCTTATGCAGGTTTTTGCGCGCACAGGTGATATTGCCGGCTTCCACCAGATCCATAACCCCGTCACTGAACATCTCGGTGTGAATACCCAAATCTTTTTTGTCACCCAAAAAGCCGCAAATGGAATTGGGAACCGCGCCGATGCCCAATTGCAGGCAGTCGCCGTCCTTGATCAGTTCGGCGCAATAGGCGCCTATGTCCTGGTCAATGGGGGTGATCTTTGACTTGGGTAGGTACACCGGTTTGGCGTCGGTCTCGACGATAAAGTCGATATCCTTTACATGGATGAACGAGTCGCCCAGGGTTCTGGGCATATGCGGGGTGACCTCGGCTATGACCAGTCGGCTGCTCTCGGCCGCGGGTTTTGTATAATCAACCGATATGCCGAAGCTGCAATAACCGTATTCATCGGGAGGGGATACCATGCACAGGGTAACATCCACCGGCAGGATGCCCTGGGTGAACAGACGCGGAATCTGGCTGAAGTGGCAGGGGGTGAAAATGCCCCAGCCGCTGTTGAGGGCCTGACGCGAGGCGCCCCCGGCAAACAGCGAGTTATGGATAAAGTGGGGGCTGTTCTCGGGCAGGCAATATTCAGTGGGGCCCATGGGGACCATGTGCACCAATTCAACGCTCAGATATTGCTCCTTGTTTGCCACCAAGGCGGCCAACAGGGTTTCCGGCGATCCACAGGCATGGCCCACCACCACTCTGTCACCGGAGTTTATACGGCTCACAGCCTTTCGCGCGGACATTTTCTTTTGGTTGTAAATAGCTTGCCAATCCATCAACCAATTCCTTTGGCAACTTTTTTCAGTTCCAGGATGACCGATTCCAAATCCTTCTCGCGAAAGATCAGATATATTTTTTTACCCTCAAACGGCTCGAGATCCACACAGGCGCTTTCGCATCCGGCGATCACCAGGACGGCCTCGGCCATGGGATTGTCGTAGGCCGTCCATTCCACCAGTGAATCAAGGCGGTTTTTTATTGTCTGGGCCAGTTCCACCCGGTCGAAACGGGCGGAACAGCCCCCGCAATATTTCAGCCCCAAAATCACCGGGGGCCTACTTTTCCTTAATGCCGCAAAGTTGTTTGGCGATCTTTTTCTTTTGTTCCATCTTCACCTGGCGCGAAATCATGATCCGCTGGGCCTGGGGCGAACCCGCTCCGTGCATGGATTCAGTCAAATAACCCACCGCCGCGGTTCCCATGGTGATGTTTTCAATCAGCCTGAGTATGCGCATGCGGTCTTCAGTAGACGCCGAATCGTTGCCCTTGTAGTATTTTTCCAGCCACTTGCCCACCTCGGGCGAGCGGAAGTCCTCTTCCGAAGGCAGGGTTACCATCAAACCTCCGGCAATATCCTGGGCCAGGCGGGCTATCTCATAAGGGAAGCGGGTCACGTTTTGTTTGCAGACGTTGGCCAAGAGAGTGTTGACCAGGTAGGTGCCGCTGGGCTCCTTGTGCCCTTCGCAGGCGCAGGCCACGGATCCGCAGAACAGTGTTTCGTTGAGGTGATTCATCTCAATTATTTTGTCCTTAACATGGCTGGCCCTGGCCGCGCCGTTAAATTCGGCAATGGTCTGGGCCGCGCCGATGAGCACATCGCCCACACCTGCCTTGCAGGCGTAGCTCTGGCGATGGTACGAGGCGAAATTCTCCACAAGACGTCCGGCAAACTCGCACTCCTTGTACATGAACACCCGCTCCCAGGGTACGAACACGTTATCAAAAACCACCAGAGCCTCATGTCCGCCGTAAATGCCGTTGCCGCGGTCAATGTTGCCGTTTTCAAGCTTGCGCGTGTCGCAGGACTGACGCCCCATGATATAGGTGATGCCTTCGGCGTCTGCGGGCAGGGCAAAGCTCACAGCGTACTCGGCGTCTTCTTCACGCATGGAGATAGTGGGCATGATGATGATCTCATGGGAATTCACCGCGCCAGTCTGATGGGCCTTGGCCCCGCGCACAACGATTCCGTCCTTTTTTTCCTCAACCACGTGTAAAAACATATCCGGGTCATGCTGCTTGTGGGGCGGCAGGCCGCGGTCCCCCTTGGGGTCGGTCATGGCCCCGTCACAGGTCAGGTCTTCTTCCTGTACGTATTCCAAATACTTTAAAAACCGCTTCTCATATTCCGTGCCGTATTTCTTGTCAATGTCATGGGTGACGATGGACAGGGCGTTCATGGCGTCCATGCCCACACAGCGCTGGAAACAACAACCGGTTCGCGAACCCAGCAGACGGCCCATCTTGGTTTTTCTGACCAAGTCGTCGGTGCTCTGGTGAATATGGGTGAAACGGTTGATCTTTTTACCGGTCAGATGGGAGGTGGTTGTCATCAGGTCTTCGTACTCGGGCAGATGGGCCAGCTCATAGGTCAATTTGACTGCGTTCATCGACGGCCTGATGATGGGATCATCGACAACGTTTCCTACTTTTTTGCCGAACATGTAGACATTCAGGTTTAATTTGCGTAGGCTCTGTTCGTATTTTTCACCGGTCATCATGGACATTTTATTGATCTCCATTTTATTTTCGGGCACTCCGCAAAGAGGCCGCCTCGTTTTTTATTACTAAAGCCGTCCCCGGGTTTGCGCGCCTGGCGTCGGCCTGACTGACTATAGAGCAACAAGAGTGCCAAAGGGCACAAAACTGAGACCTTGCCGGTAAGCAAGTCAGCATTTTCACCGTTAACTCTCTGTTTTTTAATGACCAATTGAAGATAACCGCTGCATGGCGAAAATTGGAATGGCACGCACTCCGGTTTCAAAAAACCACTTTGGTGAATTAGTCTGCTTATAGTCGATGCACTATTGCATCGACTGTTTACATAGCACGCACATGGTCGGGAAGGTCAGAGTACCGATGCGATATTGCATCGATGCACAAACACATCACAAACGTATCACCCCTTGCAACTGACCAGGCCCAGACGCTGCATCTTGCGTACAACGGTCGACTGGTTTACACCCAGGGCTTTGGCTGCTTTACGGGTGGAGCCGTATTTTTTAAGGGCCTCTGTGATAATCCGGCGCTCGACCTCCTCCAGGGTGGCCCGCAGGGAGCCGTCCAGCAACTCCGGCGCAGCGACTGATTGTTCCCTGCTTTGCATATGTTGGGGCAATTCGCCGACTGTAATGAGCTCGCCCGGGGCGGTGACTACCATCCTCTCGATGGTATTTATCAATTCCCTTACATTGCCCGGCCAGTCATAGGCATAGAGCTTATCCAGCACCTGAGGCTCGATCTGCTTGCTGAATCCGTATTGCCGGTTGAAGCGCTCCAGAAAATGATAAACCAGGTTGGGGATGGCCTCCATGCGCTCCCGCAGGGGCGGGATCAACACCGGCACCACGTTCAGCCTGAAAAAGAGATCCGAACGATATTGCCCCTGGTCCACCATCTGTTTCAGATCCCGGTTGGTGGCGGCGATTATCCGCGCATCCACAGGCACGGGCGCCCTGCCGCCCACCCGAATGACCTCTTTGGCCTGCAACACCCGCAACAGCTTGGCCTGCAAAGACATGGGTATTTCTCCGATTTCGTCCAAAAAAATCGTGCCGCCCCTGGCGGATTCAAAAATCCCCACCTTGCCCTGTTTACTGGCGCCGGTAAAGGAGGCCGGGGCATAACCGAACAGCTCTGATTCCAGAAGCTGCTCCGGTATGGCCGCGCAGCTTATTTTGATAAAGGGTTTATTCCAGCGCGGACTGCGGGAATGGACAATATCGGCAAAAACCTCCTTGCCCACGCCCGACTCGCCCTGGACCAGAATGGTAGTGTCCACCTGGGCCAGGCGCACGGCCAGTGTATAAATCTCTTTCATTTTCTTGGACTGAACGATGGCCTGGTTTGATTCATCAGTCGCCTGGCGAATCTGTTCCAATTCGCTTTGGTATCTGCTGCGCAGCCTCTCTTCCCGCATCAACTGATTTTGCAGGTTGTAGAGCTCAGTTACGTCGCGCACGCTGGTTACCACCAGGGATATCTCGTCACCATCAATAATAGGCGTGCCGGTTACCATCACCGTCTTGCCGGTTCTCACCGTCTGCATCAAAGATTCGGGACGCTTGCTTTCCAATACACGCAGGGTGACCGATTCGCTGTAAAACCCATCTCTCACCAATTGTTTCATGGTGCGGCCCAAAACGTCCCGGCGGCGAATGCCGGTGATGCGTTCATAAGCCTTGTTCACACGGATGGTGCGGCCATGACCGTCTGTTACATAGATGCCGTCAAAGGAAGACTCCAAAATAGCGTCCAACTCGGCGGCCAGGCCCTTGGCCTGATCCATGTATTCTTTTCCTTCCGGGTGTTTCATTTGGCGCCCATGATCCTGGATGGTCTAACGATGCATTATTGCATCGAATTATTATAGTACCAGGCGCACGGCGACAGAGCCAAGATCAAGCCGGATAAATACAGGTCCAAAATTTTGGGCGAATTTATTTACTATCCAAGCAGGTCAACTCACAAGACGATTCGATCCTCGCGCTAAAGGCGTATACTCGGGACTTCTTATCCGGCCTGCGTACGACTCTGGTCGGCTGAAAACATCTTCTTCTCTATTAAACGAATCAAACCCACTCTCTTGAGAAACGGCGCCCGTAGACACGTCCACCTTCAAACCACAGTAGTCGCGGATATACCGGCCCCCCATCAAAAAAACCAACTTGAATGAAAGAGGGCAATTTCAAGCACCCTCCCTCCTCCCTGGATAACAACTTAATCCAGGTGCGGTCTATTTCCAGGGGGCCGGTCATAATGCCCCTTAACGCCTTACCTCCCAAAGCGTCGCGGCCAATGCCAACAGGACTCGTGTGGTATTCAAATTTCCCTTAACTGTCTAACTAAATCGTGACACATTCCGCCTCAAAATCTTTTACTCTAAAAAGGAACCAACATACATCAAATGTAAAAAAGGCAATTTTTTTCTTCCAACCAAATCCACAATATTGTCAAGCCTACCCTTGATAACCTTCTCACCTTTCTTAAAGCCGGCACACACAACCAAGGCGATTGGAGTTTTTCGGTCATAATAAGCGGAAAGTTTCTTTACCATGTCTGGCAAGGTAATCATATAGTCAGGCATGAAAATTACTAAAGATGTTTGTCTCTCCAGCATTTCATCAAAATCAAAAGCCTTTTTATTAAGCCAATCATCTACATCAGGAACCGTTAGAATAGCGGATTTGGTTTTTGCTCCCTGGGTAACGCTTTTTTTCAGGGCGGCGTTGGCAGCGTCAAAGGAACTTATCCCGGGAATCACTATGGGGGCAAGGTCTGCGAATTCCTGCAAAACCCAGCACCAAGGGGCATAGGTCAAAGGGTCTCCGAAATCCAAAACACATACCTGTTGGCCCTTTTCTATTGCCTGCCGCACCTTACTGACCGTCTCTTGCCGGGCCTTTTCAGAAGCAAGGAAACGCTCCAAATTCTTTCCGGAAAAATCATCTGCGCTCTTGCCGTATCCATGCCACGTCCACGCTTTTTTATTTGACGGCGCCCAAACCTCTTTGCCTTCAAGTATGTGTTTGTAGGCAGCATTAATAAAGTCAAACTGATTTATTATCAAGTCTGAGCCTTTAACTACATTTGTCGCACGCAAAGTTGCCAAATCGGGATTACCGGGGAACAATCCCACCAAATATAATTTCCCTTTTTTCTTTGCAGGTTTTGTGGCGATATTAGATTTCGGTAGATCTAGATTAGCACCAATGAAAACTAAAAATTCTTTCGCAAGCTTTTGGGTGGCAACTACTTCTTCAATATTTGCGATTGTACCACTAATCACCGCCTGTTTACCTACACACGTCGAATTAGGAACCAATGCGATTTTAGTCTCTGGTTTATATTTCCCCGAGAGTTTCCTTAAGACGACATCAAAATTATTCGGCGAGCAATAAATAACCATGGCTGCAGAATTACTGGCTAATTTATCGATTGTATCCCTTTCGCCGCAAGCGTCATTTGTGGTCAGTATGATTGACTTGGAGATATCGCTGAAGGATATATCCTCTCCCAAGACGGCATTCGCGGCGTGAAACAGGCAAACACCGGGTTCCACTTTTAGGTTGAGATCCTTGAACACATCCAGGCACCAAAGCCAATTGCCATATACCATTGGATCGCCATAATCAAGAAAGGCAACCACCTTGCCGCCTTTTACCGCCGTTCTGACCGTTTTAATAATTCTGTTTTGATCCTTTTTTATTTCGCCTGGCTGCCTGTCTGCTTCTGAGGACTTGCCGCCGGCCAAACCCTTTCTTGGGCGGTATGAATTCAACCCGGTAAGGAGTAATTCCTTGCCGTCTAATAACCTGCCGAATTGTTTGGCAAGTTGAGGATTACAAACAATGACGTCGGCTTTGTGAACTGTCTTTTGCGCACTGATAGTAATCAAATCGACATCACCGGGCCCTACACCGATCAGGTATATATCCGCTTGGCACGCCTTGTCCTTTTTCGAATGCTGCCCACTGGTCCCGGCATTGGCAAGGGAGGCTATTAGCAACAGGGCAAAAATAATCGGAAACAGCAACGAATTAATTGTTTTTGTTCGCATGAAATATCACCTTTCTAATGCATGACTAGATCAATTAAAACATGTAGCTTAGATTTATTCCGAAGTACCTCTCAGGTGCGGGGATGTGATATTGCTCCTCATAATTTTCATCAAACAGATTCATGGCGTATAGTTTAACTTTAAGAGTTTTCTCGAAAAACATTTGAGATAATCCTAAATCAAAAGTAACAAAGGAATCGATATCTTTCCCAAAGGAGGTTTGACGCTCCCCCACATACCGCATGGTGGCTAGAATTTCAGTATTCTCCCAAGGCTTCCAATCCATTCCCAGAGTCACCTTATGCCTGGGCAATTGGTATTGGTCATCGTACAACTCACTTTCAGGCGCCACTGTTGCTCCTAATTTCGGCTCTTGAAAAGTGTAGTTAAGATATCCGGATAGAGTTCTATGCAATTGAAAGTTAAGTTCGGCTTCAACACCTTGTAAGTGCAGATAATCAGCGTTTATAACTGCCTTGTCGATTTGGCCAGACATAATTAAAGGCATGGGGTACCTACTAAACATGATGTAATTGTCAATATCATAGTAATAGTAAGTGACGCGCAGGCTGTTATTATTACCAAGTTTTTGAATAATTCCCCCCTCATATTCCATGGCTGTTTCCGGATCAATAAACACACCCGTGGGGGCCCCGTACCAGCAGAACTCCATTGCGGTGGGCAATCTAAATGCCTTGCTTACGTTTAAAAAAGCCGTTGTTTCAGGAAGAAGTTCATAACTCAATCGGGATTTAGGCGACCATGCAGACCACTCTTTATCAAAGTGACTTGGATAACCGGGATAGTCCATGTTAACGGAAAGTTCGGCCTTGTCCCACCTTACTCCAAGCGCCAGATTCAATTTCTCGGTTATCTGCCAACTATCCTCGATATAACCCGCATAGTGGCTGCTCATCTTATGTCTATCCACATGCCATTCCTGTAACGGGTTGACGCAATCGTACTCCGCGTATTGATCCTTACCCTCCAAGCCAACGGTGATTGTGTGATTATTGAAATTGGTTATTTTATTCTGGAGAATCAATCCCGACTCATCAAACTTAACATCACACCAGTAGTCGTAAAATTGTATCGCCTGCTGGTACATATGCGTACTATAATTACGATGTTCATCTGTCTGATATAAATGAATTTTCCAGTCACCAATCGAGGTGTACTGTTCATAAATTACGTCAAAATAATCCATATCTTTATCGTTGTAGGAATCACCCCCTGGATAGTTGGGCGACCATCCTTCAGCATCGGAACTAACAATGGGATAAGAACTATCATATTGCTGCCCAACCAAAGGGTCATTTGGATCATTAACTACGAAAGGATTTTTGTCTTGCCGGCTGCCCTTGTAGCCTAAGGTTATTCTTCCCTTAAAGGGAAACTCATAGGAGGTTCTTACGGTAAAATCTTTTATTCTATAGTCACTATGCCTAAGATATCCGTTTGAAGAGCGGTGCCCGGCTCCCAGCGAATAACCAAAATTTTCCACATTGCCGGCCAAACCCATACGGTAATATTGGCTATCCCATTTGGCATAATCAACCATTACTTCGCCTTCCGGTATATTGTCTTTTTTATGTCCTCCCTTCTTGGTAACAACATTTATTGTTCCTCCCAAGGTGTTGCCAAATATGGCTGAATGCGCTCCACGCACCACTTCTATTTTTTCAACATCCTCCAATGTAAGAGAAGGCCAATCGATCAACTTATCTGAGAAGCCGCCGACATTTTTTAGCGGCCTTCCATCCAAGCGGACCATAATTCTTCTTGCATCCAAACCGCGTATCTTTACGACATCCTTGCCGTCTGACATATTTGGATCACCCCTTTGCACATCTATACCCGGAATACTTTCCAGAATATCCGCCACAGTCTGAGGCGCCTTGGGGCTGGTGTAGGAATCAACCGTAATTACTGTTGCCGTAGGGTCTATGGCTATACCCTTTGCTCCTTTCTCCTCCCGGCCAACTATAACCATTTCTCCTAAATCATTAAGAGAACCTAGACCTTCTTTTTCTTTAGTCTTATCATTAATAGCCCAAGCATATTGCCCTGACAAAAGCAAACATCCAGTCAAAAGCATTAAAACTGTAATCTTGCAAAAACTTTTAATTGTTTTTGCTATCCCGCCGTCAGGACAAATCAACTTTTTCATTTCTTGCACCCCTGTAATTTAGCAATTCATGTCAACATCAAATTTTCATCAAAGGAAACAACTACCTCACCTGATTTTTCAATTTCCACTCCAACTCTTAACGGCACAAAAAAGCCAAAAAAACACCATTGGAATACCATCCAATCGCGCCTTCTTGGCTTAAATGCGTAAATTTTCTATTTTTTGGAATTGCCGATAATAAACTTACTATATCGGTTATTGGCCATTGCCATTGCGTCAGCTTCATTCCAGGCGGGGTTATTTAAGCACCCATTTTCTAATGGGTAGCTGACATTCTGATCAGGCGAACTAATATCGATCTCTACTGCTCATTCTGCAGAAGTTACCCCAACCTCTTTTCGCAATACCGTCTTACAGTACAGACAACCTTCCGATACTTCAGAATGAAACCGCAATTAGCACCTGGTAAATAACATTAGTATTTTTTGGTTGTCTTTTCGCATTTGCATTCAATTTTTCCATGAATGCACTTCATTTTGGGTATTGAAAAAATTTACTGCAAAATTATCAAAGGGCAGGCAGGCAATAATGGTAATTTTTGGGTGTTAATACAGAGCAAAGACCCTCAAGGGAAATCAGCTCCGGCGCAATGAGCCTGGGGTGCAGCCAAAATGTTTACAAAATGCAGTGGTGAAGCTGGCTTGGTTTTTATATCCCGCTTCCAGGGCAACCTCCACCAAGGACAAATCTGTCTGTTCCAACAGAGACCAAGCCCGGCACAACTTAGCCTTCTTAACCACGCCAAAAACCGTGTCACCAAAAATTTCCCTGAAACCTTGATTCATCTTGTTGCGGTTGAGTCCCACCATGCGACACAAATCTTCCAGGCAGGGGGCGGATTGGGATTGGTCAAGCAGTAGGTGATAAGCATGGTGCACCGATTCCAACTCTCGCTTGGTCAGAGACCTATTCCTTTTCTGTGTGCTTCCAAAAGAATTAGCCATCTTTATAGCCATCAGTTCAAGGACCTTGGCCTCCAAAAACAACGATGCCGCCTGTCCCTGATAGGGGCAATGCATTATCTGGCTCAGAAGCAGTAATGAACGGGGGTCAATAGGTTCTTCATGCAATATAACCTTTGGAGAAAGGCCAATTGTGTCCCTATGCCCCAATTGGGTCAAAGCATCGGGCCAATCATGGAATAATTCGCAAAAAACCTGGGCCGTGAAAAAAAATGTGAGGCTATAAACATGCTCGCCCGCAGGAGAACTCATTCTCCCATACGTTTGGGGTAACTGGGTAAGTGCGCAGAATCCGGGCCGCCTTTCAAATTCTACGGGATGGCCATTCCCTCTTGAAATACTGAAACTCACACTGCCTCGAAAGCTATAACAAAGCTCAATAGGGGCTCGTTCTATATCAAAGCCCAGGTTCATACCTTCCGGCAAGACGGAATTCCCCAACAAAACGCACATTCCCGGTCTTACATATAGCTCCCGATATAGCTTGCTTTCTTCTTGGGCATCGAAATTGATGGCAACTTCCCCAGGGGAGGGGCAGTACTCCCGGACAAAGTCGGGATCGGAATTTGAAACGGGATCACTTACGCTTATCCAAATACCCACGATGATTCTCCCTGGATGAAAGCGCGGTCAGGTTTGTGGTAATTGAGCTGTTGATCCCGCCTTTCCATTAAAGCCATCCAGTCCCAGCCATGAGCTTGATCAAATGCAGCATGTTATTTTTGCAGGCCGCTATGAAATCCTGCATATATCCCGGCGGTAGATTGTCCTATATCAACAGGGAAATGTATAGAAAATAGTAGTTCATTACGGGGGAGGACACAGACTGGGCTCACAATCAGCGCTATCCGCAACCGAGCAAGGCAAATTGGCTTCCCTCCCTTCGGGTGCAGGATTAGTATGCATATCTATAAACACGCTTCGACGCCCCCAAAACAGCCCCGCACGTGCGTCGGAAACGGATGCAGAATAAGTGTATCTTTTATACCTCCGGCGAAAAACAAAATATGCGGTAAGCGCTAAAAAAGTAAGAGAATAATAGAGTTAAAGCAATAAATACCCGCGTCTAAAAAAACTTCCAGCCCTTGCAGCCATGAGAATTATTTTTTTTCTTAAACACACAAACAAAATACATTAGGGAGCTCAATAGGGTTTCTTTTCTCAGATTTTTCCAGAGGCAAGGGCACTTCAATTTTACGAGCATACTATCTACCACTGAGGCGTAGTAATCACTACGCATTACTATCTATCGGTCATTCCGGCCATGAAATCGTCCAGCAAGGAACCTGCCCATTTTTTCAAGGGCAATGTATTGGGATTAAAAAGCCAAAAACCTATAATCCCTTCTACATAGGCGCATAAGGCCACGGCGGACCGGACGGGGTCCACCTGTGGCCTCACTTTTTTTTGCCTTTTCAGCCTGGCAATATCTTCAGCCAGGACTTCCACGAAATCATCCAGTTTCTTTTTTTCAAATTCCAACAATGCTGCCAACTCATCGGACCATTCGGTCCTGTAATTCACCATTTTATAAAACTCGCGATAAGACTCATTCGCCAGCAAGACACCGATGTAATACAAAAAAATCTCTTTAATATCATTTAAGCTTCCGGCTGGAACCCATTTTTGCTTATCCAAGGTCAAACCGGTGTTACGCTCCATCTCTTCATAAAGCGTTTTAAAGATTTCAAATTTTCCGGAGAAATGGCCGTAAACAGCCCCTCTGGTGCATCCCGCCTTGTGGGCGATCTGTTTTAAGGTCGTACGGCTGTATCCATTTTGGATAAAGACCTGCAAGGCCGAATCAAGGACGGCCTGCCTGGTTTTTTCAGCTTCTCCCTTTGTTTTGTTCGCCATTTCAATATGCCTTCCCCTTTGGAGTTATGGCCACATATAAAGCCGGGACCAGAACCAGCGCCCCAACAGTCGCTGCTATTTCACCGAATATAATGGCAAGACAAAGCGGAGACCAGCCGGGATCAGACAAGGCAAGAGGCGTAAGTCCGGCCAGGTTGGTAACCGTAGTGCTCACAATGGGACGCAAGCGTTCGCTGGCCCCGTTCAGGGCCGCCCTGATCAGCCCGTGTCCCGAGGCCAATTGACGGTTCATGGTGGTTATAATGACAATGGCGTCATTCACCACAATACCTGTCAGGGCCACGATGCCAATAGCGGCGCTAAAGGAAAAAGGCAGGCCGCTTATAAAGAAGCCTGCAAACACACCGGTAAGTGCGAATATCACTGTGGAAAGAATAATGACCGGTTGCGCTAGAGAATCAAACAACAAGGCTAAAATGGCATAAAGCAACACCAGGGCTATCACAAACATCTTGAACATAGTCTGATAAACCTCTTGGCTTACCTCCTTCTCTCCAGCAAATTCATAACTATAGCCCTGGGGCCAGTCCTTTTGCATTTCATCCAGAACAGGCATCATCTGCCGGATCACTTCCGATACATAGACATCATTCAATTTGGCCATCACGGTAACGCTGCGCTCAGCATTTTTATGGGTAATGACACCGGACGTTTGCTCCATAACCGGCCGGGTCAGGTTCCACAGCGACACTGCCTTGCCTTGAGCGTTGATTACAAAGAGCTTCTCAAGCTCAATCCAGTTGCACGGCCCTTTGGCCATCACCCCCTTTTGGCTGGGCCACCAGGCTCCCAGTCGGATGGGCAGATTATCCAAAGAGCCGGGCCGGTAAAAATCACCCACCTTTTCATGTTCCATAAAAGCTATCAGCTGCCTGGCCAGTTCCTCCTGCTCCACCTGGTGAAAATCCAGGCTTTCCCTGAGTGGTTTCAAGCGTAGCTCAGTGCGGGCGGGACCCAGGTTATCCCTCACATCCACCACCCCCGGCACCCGGGCAAGCCGCCTTTTAACCGCCAGGGCTATTTTCCTGAGCCGCTTCATGTCCTCACCCTGTATATCGATCTGAAGAGGGTCCTCACCTGAAGCGCCCCCGGTTTTGGGGCTGAAGAACAGCCGCACTCCGGGCTCTTTTACCAAGGCGGATTTCAACTCCCTGCGCAACGGCTCCACGTATTCATGGCCCAACCGGTCCCGGTTTTTACGAGGCTTAAGCATGCAATTAAAGCCAATAAGGTTGGAAGCGGTTTGAGGAGCCATCAGGTCATGAAAGGATGAAATACAAAATGAGGGCCTTTGCCCCACCACCATGGTGACATACTGAAAATATGGCTTGGCCCGTAAAATGTCACCGATTTTCTCTGCTACCTTGGCTGAATAACTCAGCTTACTCTCAGGGGACAGTTCCACCAAAATGCCCAGCTCCCGGCCGTCTTCCTTGGGGTATAGGGTGTCGTTCATTAAGGAGAACAAGCCCAGGCTCATTATAAACAAACCCACTGCGCAAACGATCCAGCCCGTTGCGGTCCGGCGTGACCTGAGCACCCGTTTTTGCAGCCAGGCGGAAAGACCGGCTCCCGCCCTTTGGGTAAGCCTGTCCATGTATCCCGGCCCATGCGCTTTTTCCCTGTTTCTGAAGGCAAGACGGGCCAGGGGCGGCCCTAACAAAATGGAGATCAAATAGGAAATTGTCAGGCAGATAGCGGCAGTAAGCGGTATCAAGCGGATAAACTTACCGTCTACTCCGCCCACAAAGGCCAAGGGCAGTAAGACCAGTATGGTGGTGATGGATCCGGAAAGAGAGGGAACCGCAAAGGAGGAAAGGGTGTATTTGATAGACTCGACCAAGCCCAAGCCCTTTAGATAAATCCCCTCGTGCATTCCTTCCAAAATAAGAATGAAGTCATCCACCAGTAATCCCAAGGCTAAAATCATGCCCACCATTACCAGCAGGTTGAAAGAATAGCCCAGGGCCCAAAGCACCACCAAAGACGCCATCAGGGTCAGGGGCACCAATACCGCCGCCACCAGGGCTTCGCGCCAGGTGAGCATAAAAAGCAGCACCAGAAACACGGCCAACATGGCCTGCCAGCCGTTATTAAACCCTCGCTCCAGTTCTTCCTGAATAACCCGGCCGTCATTGCCCACCAGTGTGCAAGAGACCCCGGGAGGCCAGGCAGCCGAATCCCGCATCTCAAAAACCGCCTTTTTGGCCGCCTTCACAAGTTTAATGGTGTCCTTGCCTGCCGCCTTGAGCACCTCAATAGTAAGCACAGGGTTAAAAGGCCTCCCCTGCCAGCTCAGGGACACCTGTGTTTTTCGCCCCATGAAGCCTTGCTTCACCTCGGCCAGGTCGGACAAGCGTATCAGGCGTCCCTGGGGCAGGCGTTCTATAGGCAAACTCCTCAGATCGTCCAGCTCCCGATAGGTCCCTGACATTTTCAGCCTGAAGCTGAGCTGTTGGTTCTCAAATGCCCCCCAGGGTGAGTCATAGTTATGAGCCATAATCCGCTGGCGGACCAAGCTGGCCGGGACCCCCAGTTCACGCATCCTCGCAGGATGAAGCTGCACCTTCACCACTTGTTCCCGAGCCCCGTATATCACGGTCTTTTTTATGCCGGGTATCTTCTGCAGCCTGCGTTTTAACTTTTTTGCCAGGTCCTGCAAGGTGCTTTGCTCCACCCGGCCTGACAAGGCAAACGAGGCAATCGGCAGGTCCCGCACTGAAGTCTCCTCAACACGGGAGCGTTTCGCCTCTGGGGGCAACAAGGCCTGGGCCTGAAGCACCTTGCGATTCAGTAGCTGCATGGATTCGCCCAGGCCGCATTCAACCCTGAACCGGACAGCAACGATAGACATTTCGTCATAGGACGAACTATGGATGGATTTCACCCCTTTCACCCCTCTAAGGGTGTTCTCTAAAGGTTGGGTGATCCGCTTCTCGATCATATCCGGGGTGGCTCCGGGCCACTCGGTGATAATGCTGGCCTCGGGTATCTCCAAATCCGGCAGTGATTCCTTGGTGAGGCTGTTGTATGCGGTGAAGCCAATAAGGATAATGAGCATTATCCAAATGACGGCCGGCACCGGCCGAACGAAAAAGAAGTCAAACCAGGCGCTGTTTTTTCCTCTGGATGGCCTGTCAATCATGGGACCTCTCCTTTAAGGGCGCTCTATGACTTAAGCGTCTTCCCTCAAATAACAGATGCCTGCCGCGGGTGACCAAGACCTCCGCCTGTTCAATCCCCTTCACAACTTCCACCTGTTTCTCATCAAGGATTCCCAGTCTGATGGGGCGTTTTTGGGCTTTCCCCTCCCGGGATACAAAAACATAGGGCTTATCATCTTCAAACAGAAGGCTGCCTACAGGGGCCAGCAAGGCCGAGGGATTATGCCTTACTTGAATCCAACAACTTATGAACATCCCGTCCATTAAATGGATTTCTTTCTGCTGAAAGCGGGCGATCACCCGCATGGTGCGCTGGCTGGAGCTCAGCAAGGGACTGATCGAATATATTGTTCCGATTAACATGTTTTCCTGATCAGTTGAGACAAGGGCCCGACCTTGCATGCCGTTCAGCTGCACCACAACTTTTTGGCCGGGCTTGACCAAAGAAGCTTCGTAATAAGGAATTTGCAAGGAGACTTCGACGCTTCCGGGATCAATGATGGTGATTGGAGAGCTGTCCAGCAGGGCCTGGGAAGTTGTGCCGTCTATCTGATCGGGCCGAAAATACCTACCCTCACGAATATTCAAACGGGCTATGACTCCGTCAAAGGGGGCATAGATGCTGGTCCTTTCCAGGGAAATTCGTGCGTTCTCCGCCTCGGCCCGGGCGGAATTTATCCTTGCCTTGGCGGCAAGAAGGGTGGAAACAGCCTGCTCCAATTCGGCCTTGGCATTTAGCAACTGGTTGCGCTGTTTCTGTAATTCAGCGAGGCTCAAGGTCTTTTTTTCAAAAAGCCGTTTACTGCGGCCATATTGAATCCTGATCAAATCCAAATCGTTTTTAGCTTTGTTCACATCGCCTGAGGCTGCTTTTCCCTGATGCTTTGCATCAATGAGCGCAGCCTCTGCCTGCTTGCATACTTCGATTTGGCTCCGCTGATCCAGGGAGGCCAACAGTTGTCCGAACTTTTGACCGTCCACCGGGCCACGCACCCGGGAGCCTTCCCGGATAACTTGACCGTTAATATCCAGGCCCAACCCGGTCACCTTGCCCGCCGATTCGAAATACAGGCTAACCTTGCGTGAAACGCGCACTGTTCCCTGCCCTAAAATCCATTGACTGATGGGGCCAAATTTGGCCGGAACCACCTCTACCAATAATGGCTCCGGTTTTAGGTCAGGGCGATTCCGTCTGGCCTCCATTTGCTCCAAGCGTTCAAGTGCGGTAAGCGCCAAAATGCAAACCAATACAGTTAGCACCCATAACCATTTATTTTTAAATATCTTTTTCATCGTTAACCCTGGTAAAAGTTCATCGGGTTCTGCCTGGGGCACTCAATTCATCAATTTGATCGGTTTTTTATCCATGTTATAGTTTAATTATTCATACATGTATGAATAATTATTTTCAAGGGTGCGGGATCAAAAAAGGCAGGCCCTTTTGCCTCGCCCTTTCTAATGGAAAACAAAAAGGCGCGGCAGCATCTCAAAAATCCCCACTGGGGAAATTTAAGGCATGGGACCCTGTTATGAATCAATTTGCCATGTTGTTTGACGACAGGTTAAAGTGATATTGGGTAGTTAATAAGTGTCTGCCGTTTCAGGCCTGGACACATGACCGCTTGCAACAATATACAGCCGCTTTAAAGGGATATTTAAAATACCCCTTATGTTCGGCCCAGTATTTGCAAAAACATTCGGCGAACACCAACGGGAGCAGCCGTGCCGCGTTTTTTAATCATCACCATCTGCCTTTTACTGGTCACCGCCTGGGCCTGGGCCCAGATCCAGGAGGCCCGCTTGGAGGAGCCCTTTTCCCTTACCGGAGACGTCATTTCGGTGAGCGTGCCCGGCCAGGGCCTGGTCCTGGCTTTGGCCGACCGCAACGTTGCGGTGCACGGCCTTGGTCCGCTGTGGTATTGGGACTCCCACCAGTGGCCTTCACCAATGGTGGGCCAGGCGGTTTTTGCCACCGGTCAGCGGGTGCGCTACCAGGGCCGGGTTTTTTATGTAGCCGACAGCCTTTCCTTTGGCGGCACCACCCTGCGCCTGCGCCGCGATGCCGACGGCCTGCCGGTGTGGCACGGCCAGGGCCTGTACCTACCCTTTAAAAAAGTACAGCCCCGGGAGTTAAAACCATGAAACATTGGCTGGCCGTCATAGCTGTATTGCTCTGTCTGGTTCTGCTGATCGCGCCCTGCCCTTGCTTTGCCAATGGCGGCGGTGGCGGCGGTG
>NZ_AZAC01000012.1 GCF_000931935.2 Dethiosulfatarculus sandiegensis | reverse complement strand
AAACGTGTCGGAGACTGCTGCTAAAAATAAAAGCGAAAGATTATTGACACTACCTTTTTTTGCAGAGCCAACAGCAAAAAAAGGTAGTGTCAATAAAAAGTTATTCTGAAATAATTTATTCTCTGCTGATAAATAACTAAACGTAAAACACTACCCCTCTAATAGTAAAGTACTATTTACTTGTTTTTTAAAAAGTTGTTATATATAGGTTGAGTTGTGTTTTCCTATGAGCGGTTTTTAAATACTTCCCCGGATAGATAGCCTTTAACCGATACAATGGATATAAATAAAAAGCACCACATTCTTAAAAAGCAACTCAAGGAGCAAAGTGTTCATTTAAAAAGCCTGCTTGAGAATGCCAGCACCTATGCCATTTTTCAACTTTATGATGAGTCGGATGACTTTAACGAAACAGAGTTGATCTATGCCAGCCCGGCGGTGTGCGACATCCTGGGCCTGGATGCTCCCGTAACTTATGAAGATTGGTGGAAAATTATCCACCCTGATGATCTGAAAGGTTTTGCAAAGGCTGATAAAGATGCCGGCAAAACCGGGTTCCTACGCACTGCCTGCCGTATTTTCCATGCCCGTAAAAATGCCTGGCGCTGGATTCAGGTTGAATCCAGCCTGGTGAGAGAGACATCTCAAGACCCTTTTATCTTTAATGGCATTATCTATGACATAACAGAAAGAAAAGAGGCTGAATTAGCCGCTTCAGAACAAAGGGAGAATCTTCAGAAAAGCCTGGATTATCATTCGGAAAGGCTGGTCCAGGCCAATCTGAGGCTAAGAAAAGAGGTGGCCCAAAAAAAAGAGGCCCAGGCCGCCTTGCAGGAACTGGCTTCGGGAGTGGCTCATAATTTCAATAATATCCTCATGGCAGTGGCCAGTAACACTCAAGCCGCGCTGGGCTATCTGGTTGAACCCCAAAAGGCGGTCAAACACCTGCAGAATGTTTTAGCCGGTGTGGATAACGGTCGGGATATTGTCAAACGTCTGCTGGATAACGTTTTAAATAATCCTAAAGACGAGAGCGGCATCCTGCCGATCGATCTTGCTTCCTTGCTGAAAAAAACCGTGAAGTTGATAAACGGAACCTGGCCCATCCTGACTAATCCGCAAATTTCACTGGATATTAAGGTGCTGGAGAGCGACTGTCCGGTAATGATCCCCGAAGGCCAACTAATGGAAGTTCTTTTTAATTTTTTTAAAAATTCCGCAGAGGCCATAAATGGCGAAGGCAGGATCAAGACCGGCCTGTTGAAAAAAAACCAAAAGGCGGTGATTTGGATTCAGGATAATGGCCCGGGTGTCAGGCCGGAAAATATAAAAAAACTGTTTAACCCTTTTTTTACAACTAAAGGAGCCCTGGGCCAGGGATTGGGCCTGGCTATAAGTAAGAAAATAATCACTGATTTCAAGGGAAAGGTTAATTACCTGGGAAAGCCTGATTCGGGCGCTTTTTTCACCATTGAGCTCCCCCTGGCTAAAACCGCTGAAATTTCGGCCAGATCAGAAAAAAAGAACGGTTCAATTGGCCTTACAGGGCTGGATATCCTTTTGATCGAAGATGAGGCCCTGGTGGCCATGGGCATGGAAAGCTTTTTAAACAGGCAGGGATGCCGGGTGAGGCAAGTATCCAGCGTTGCCAAGGCAATGGCGGAGATCCGGAAAAAGCCCCCGCAATTCGTGGTCTGTGATTTCGGGTTGCCGGACGGCAATGCCTGTGATGTGAAACACGAGCTGACCAAAATACAATGTACTGCCCCGGTTGTTTTTCTTACCGGATGGTGCAAAGAGCAAATTATAGCCAAGCCCGGTTTTGCCGCCTGCCTCCCGGACGCTTTGCTGCAAAAGCCAATCAGTAATAATGAACTTCTGGAAGTGATAAAACAGAACCTTAATTGACCCGTAAAAAGCAACCTTCCGGCGCTTTGGGTGCGCCGGAAGGAGAGGGGCGGCAAGACGATTTGAACAGTGCCGGATGAAAAGGCAGACAGTGAAAAGTGATGAGGACAACTTCCAGGAATGCCACTGCCTTTTTAATGGTTGCCTGAGGTCGCCTTCAGACAAACGCTGCTGACCATGATTTGGTAACCTGCACCAAAGATACCACATGCTTTGGTGTGTTTCGTCGCCCTTTGGATCGTGCGGAACCCAAAGGGCGACATGCTTGCCAAGGGTGGAACACAAAAACCATATGCGCCGTAATCATGGTTGTGAGGGGTCGGTAGTATGGAGGACCTTGATACGCCTTGCCGCCCCGTCACTGGCAACAACTATACATAAACCTAAGCTAATCTGTTATAGGGTGTATCCCCGTTTTAAAGAGGGGCGCACACCCCTTTTTTTTGACTTTGAATCACCCCCTTTTCAGGGGGCCTGGTCTTAAAATCCTTCGGTTTTGATTGGTCTGGTCCAGTGTCTATGCTTCATGTATGATAGCCGGGCGGCTGGGTTTGAAGAAAAAGGCTGTCTCAAAGGTTTTCAAGATGTTTTTATGGCTTTTGCTTGGTTTTGATCTCCTGTTGTTGGGTGGCGTTCTTTTGTTCACCTATGAATCAGTTCGGGAAAAAGAACCTCGGGCCCCAAAGATCGGTCTTGCTCTGGCCGGCGGATGCCTGCTTCTGGCAGGGTTGTTAGTTTTTCTGCCGTTAATCCACATCCCTGTGGCAGTGCTTTTCAGCTGTATGGTTATTATGGCTTTGGTTTTCATGATTCCCGGTAAACCCAATCCCAGGGCAATGGCTGGCAGCAAGGGCTGCGTACAGGGAGAATTTGCCAGGTTTGATGAAAGGGACAGCGTTTTTGCCAGAAACCGTTCTTTACCGGAAGGCTCGGAACGGTATCGCAACTATTATGAAACCCACCCGGAAAAGGAAGAAACAGATAAAAAACGCCGCGCAAAGGGCGGGCCTGTGGCCAAAGCCGGTTCCATTGACAATGGATATCAGCCCAATGTTGCCATGATGGGAGCTGGTTTTGGTTTTGTGAATTACATGGGTCCCCATGCCCGGGTTGAGCCAGGGATGGAAACCGCTAAAGCGGAATTGGACCCGGCCCGGGCCACCAGGATAGTCAAGGGCCTGGCCAGGCATCTGGGCGCTGACTTGGTCGGTGTCTGCAGACTGGACCCCAGATGGGCTTATTGCAACAGGGGCGAAATTCATTACGGCAATTGGGAAGACTATGGAGCCGAGATTCCAGAACCCTTGCCTTACGCCGTGGTTATGGCCACTGAAATGGATGTGGATCTGGTTTATGGCGGCCCCCACACCCCTGGTGTGGTGGAAAGCGCCTTGAATTATGCCAAGGGATCTTACCTGACCACGATTTTGGCCAGTTGGTTTGGGGAAATGGGCTACCGGGCAACCGCTCAGCACAGTCGGAACTATGACCTTTTAACCGTACCCTTGGCCATTGATGCCGGTTTGGGCGAACTGGGGCGGCTGGGTTATCTGATATCAGATAAATACGGGGCCAGGGTAAGGGTGTTTGCCGTTACCACGGATATGCCTTTGGTCCCGGATTCACCGGTGGACCTTGGTGTGGAAAAGTTTTGCGAGGGTTGCATGAAATGCGCGGATTCCTGTCCCTCAAGGTCCATACCCCACGGTGAAAAGACTTTGCTGAGAGGGCTTTTACGCTGGAAACTGAATGAAGACACCTGCTTTGATTATTGGGCCAAGGTGGGGACCGACTGTTCGGTATGCATGGCTGTCTGCCCCTTCAGCAGGCCAAATCGCTCTATCCACAGACTGGTTCGCTGGTTTGTGGGCAGGTCCTCTCTTGCCCAAAGGATTTTCCCGTATATTGACAACTGGCTTTACGGTAAGCGCTGGAAGCCCAGAGAGGTCCCGGAATGGATCAGGCAGCCCAGGAAAAAGGCGCTTTCCAGCTAGATCAAAGCCGAAAAAGCCGCCTGATATTTTTACTTTGTCTGTCTAAAGACAATGCAACACGCCTGCATCCCTCTTGATCATAGATAGATGACCCTGTGAGTTCTTTTCATATGCTACAATTTTGGTAGGTAGGAAGTTGGCTTTGGGGGGAGGAGCCTTTTGTCCCGGGTAAGGGCATTATCCCAGCAAAGGAGTGCGTTATGGCGGTCAAGGTCCTAATCACCAGGCGGCTGAAACAAGGCGAATCCAAACCGGTTTATTCAGCCCTTAACAACCTGCGTGGGGTTGCCTTGCAGCAGCAGGGCTACATGACCGGCGAAACCCTCTTGGGTTACGATGATCCGGCCAAGCTCCTGGTCCTCTCTACTTGGCAAAGCGTAACGGATTGGAAAAAATGGCAGGAAAGCCCGGAAAGGGCCAAGGTGGATAGGGAGATAGAACCCCATCTCGAAGGTCCCACCGAGTATGAGATTTTCGTGATCGGGGCGGGCGGTTAATCAAAAAAAACCGCCTTGCTAAACAAGGCTTTCGGTTTTGGCAAAAGCACTTCCGGGGTTGTTTATGCCCGTTAAAAGGGAATAAAGGGCCGGGCGGGAGCTCATGTGCCTTGTGCATTATCAAAAAAACGGTGTGCAGAGCATACCGGAGTGAGGCATGGTTGAAAGGAGCTGATCCTTTGGGTTAAAGGCTTCCCGAATTGCCGTTTTTTCCCTGCCGGGTGGAATTGATTTTATATTTTTTAAGGCATATTTTTTTCGATTCTAATAAGTATAGCCTAATAAAATAATGATTACTAAATATTAACTGGCAATAGAGCTTTTTTGCAAGCTATATCATGCCTGTATGCCGGTTTTTAGGCCTTAGTATTGTGCTTGACAAAGCAACTATTCGGGTATAGGGCATGGGGTGTTGGACTGAATATACTTATTCGGCTATGTCGAGGTTATTGATCGGCTTTGGAGTTATTGATGTTTATTTGTCTCACCGCGCTGATTATCAGCCTGTTGGTTTTTGTGCACGAACTGGGTCACTTTATCTGCGCCAGGCGGGTGGGACTGCCGGTCAAGCGTTTTTCCCTGGGTTTTGGTCCGGCGCTTTTCAAAAAGCGGATAAAGGGAACTGAATACCGTTTCAGCGTTATTCCTTTGGGCGGTTATGTTCTGCTTGATTTTGAAGACCAGAACCAATACCTGGAGCTGCCCCTGGGCAAACGGATTATTTTTTCCCTGGGCGGTCCCGCTTTCAACCTGCTTACAACCTTGCCCCTGTTTGCCCTTTTGAATCTGCTTAACCAGGGGTTCAGCCTGCAGAACCTGTTTGTGGCTCCCTTTATTCAGACCAGTCTTTATCTGACCAGCCTGGCAGGCGGTCTGGCAGGGCTTTTTCAAACGCCGGATCAGATTTCAGGTGTGGTGGGAATGGTCTCCCAGGGCAGCCAGTTTGTGGGTATGGGGTTGTCCAAGGCGCTAAGCTTTACCATTCTTATCAATTTAAACCTGGGTCTTTTCAACCTGCTGCCTTTGCCTCCCCTGGATGGAGGAAAGATCGTCCTGGATCTGATGCAAAGTTTAAGCTCTCGCTTAACCAGGCTTTACGCGCCCCTTACCATCGGCGGATGGTTGTTGATCATGGGGCTGATGGTCTATGCCACCGGACTGGATGTGGGAAGGCTTTTTGCCTGACCGCAGGCTTAATTGGATGAAACGACCTGTTATTTACGGGCGCAGACCACCATGAGGTCCCCTTTGTCCGGGTCGAACATCCCGCCTTTAAAGCCGGGATGAACCTCCAGGATCGGAAACTTCTTGAAAAATTTGGAAAGCTCGGAAAGCTGTATAATCCTCACCCTGGTTTTCAAGGAAACCGGGGTGTCTATTTTTAATTCGGTGAGGCCGTCTTCAACCGAGCGGTAATACATGCCTTCCTTGGCTTCTTGCCAATCGGGATTTTCTTCAAAACAGGCAGGGTGGGGCAACTCGGCCACAAATATTCCACCTGGCTTAAGCACCCGGAAAACTTCACCGGACATACGGCCAAGATCATCCCAGCAAGTTACATGGATCAAGGTGGAGTGAAGGCTGATCACTGTTTCAAATGATCCATCCTTAAAAGGCAGGCCCTGGGCCGCGTCTCCCTGAACCAGGCGGGCCTTGGAATGGCTCTTTTTAGCCAGCTTCAACATGGAGCCTGCGCAGTCCAGTCCGGTCAACATGCCGATATTCAATTTTCGCAAGGCGTCCCACATGCGGCCAGTGCCGCATCCCAGGTCCAGCAAAGGGCCTTTGTTGCAAGTGCGGGCCAGCCAGGCGGCCTGGCACAGGGTGTAGTCCCGGGAAAGGCTGTATACCTGATCATAGACCAGGGCCACCTGATTATAAAAAGCGGCCCTGGTCAGGCAACTGGGCGCGGCCCTGGTCATGCGGCTTTAAGGGAAGGCCTTTTTTGGTGATGATCCGTTGTGCTCTCAAAGGCATGACCCACGGTAAGGAGGGTTTCCTCGGCAAAATGAGGAGCCATGATCTGCAAGCCAATGGGCCTGTTGCCGGCGGAAACCCCGCAGGGCAGGCTCAAGCCCGGCAGTCCCGCCATATTCACGGCCAAGGTGAAGATATCGCTGAGATACATCTGCATGGGATCATCCACCTTTTGGCCGATATCAAAGGCAGGGGTCGGCGCCACCGGGCAGACGATTGCATCCACTTCCTTAAAGCATTTTTCAAAGTCCTGTTTGATCAGGGTGCGCACCTGGCAGGCCTTGCCGTAATAGGCGTCATAATACCCGGCGCTCAAGGCGTAGGTGCCGAGCATGATGCGGCGCAGAACCTCCGGCCCAAAGCCTGTGGTCCTGGTCTTTTTATACATGTCCTTTAAATCGTCCTCGGGATCGCGAACACTAAGGCCATAGCGAACCCCGTCATACCGGGCCAGGTTGGAGCTGGCCTCGGCCGGAGCCACAATGTAATAGGTGGGCAGGGCATACTCGGTATGGGGCAGGCTCACCGGCACCAGTTCGGCGCCCAAGGACTCCAAATGGGAGATGGCGTTTTTCACCGCCTCTTCCACCTCCGGGTCTGTACCCTCTACAAAATATTCCTTGGGCACGCCTAGTTTAAGGCTCTTCACCCCTTTAAGAAGGGCGCTTTGGTAGTCAGGCGCCTCCTTGGGCGCGCTGGTGGAATCTTGCGGATCATGACCTGCTATAACCTGAAGCACGTCAGCCGCGTCAGCCACAGTTCTGGCCAGGGGCCCTGCCTGATCCAGGCTGCTGGCATAAGCCACCAGGCCAAAACGGCTCACCCTGCCATAGGTGGGTTTAAGCCCCACCACGCCGCAATGGCTGGCAGGCTGGCGAATGGAGCCCCCGGTGTCCGTACCAATGGAGAAGAAACTGGAGCAGGCGCTTACACTGGCCGCCGATCCGCCGGAGGAGCCGCCGGGTATGGCATTTAGGTCCCAGGGGTTTCTAGTGGGGCCAAAGGCCGAGTTTTCACAGGAACTGCCCATGGCGAACTCGTCCATGTTCTGTTTTCCCAAAATCACGGCGCCTGCTTTTTTCAGGTTGCCTACCAAGGTGGCGTCAAAAGGCGGTACAAAGTTTTCTAAAATCCTGCTGCCACAGGTTGTGGTTATCCCTTCAGTGCAAAGCACGTCTTTTATACCGCAGGGAATGCCCGTGAGTCTGGTGCCCCGGCCCTTTGCCCTCATTTCGTCTGCTTTTTCAGCCTGGGAAAGGGCCTGGTCCCGGTCGACTTTCAAATAGGCATGGATCAAGGGCTCTGTGGCCTGGATCCGCTCCAAAAGGGACTTGGTCAAGTCAACGGAGGATATTTCACCTTTTTCAAGGAGCTCGATCGCCTCACCCATGCTGAGTTCATGCAATTCCATTGGGTTCTACTAACTCCATTGGGCCGGGTGTCCGCCCCGGCAAAAATCAAAACAACAAGCTGGTCATATCCAAATAAATCAGGGTCAGATGACCTTGGGCACCACAAAACTTTCCTGATTGTGTTTGGGTGCGTTGGCCAATGCCTTTTCCCTGGCTAGAGAGGGCTTGACCTCGTCTTCCCTGAAGGCTCCGCTCAAATTAAGTACGTGTGTATCTGAAGATACACCTTCAGTATCAAGCTGCCTCAATTTGTCCATGGCTTTTAAGATATCATTCATTTCAGTGGTCAGCTTTTCAGACTGCTCGTTCGTCAACTCAAGCCGGGCCAGGTCAGCCACGTGATCCACTTCTTTACGGGTGATTGCCATATCGCTTTTGCCTCCAGGGCAGTTGGTGGTATTTATTTTAACCCCGGTTTTTGCCGCCTTGCTCGAAAACCATCTCGGGCCTTGGGCTGTTAATTATTGTTTTGGTCCGGGGCGGGCTGACGAACTCCCCACGGCGAGCGTCAAGGTTTAGATGATTTGTTTATCACGGCCAACCCAAAGGGGCAAGGCTTACAATGACTTCAGGGCAATGACCAGAATTTTCCGGCCATCTTGAGCGCCTTTATCAGGGCTTGGGGCTTATCCGCGTTTTCATGGGCCTTTCTCAAGGCGTCAGCCCCGGTGTCGCCGGTAAGGGCCTCCAGACAGGCCACTACGGCCCTGCCCAGGGCGGGAGGATCGTATCCTCCTTCAAGGCTCATGACAATTTTGCCGGGACAGAATTCTTCGCTGATCTCCATGAGAATTCTGGTAAGGGCGGCGAATCCCAAGGAGCTTACATACATTCCTCCCAGGGGATCTTCCCTATGTGCGTCATATCCGGCTGAAACCAAAATAAACTGCGGCTTGTACTGTCTGGCCACGGGTAAAAGTAAATCTTCGAATATCCTTATGTAATCCTGATCTCCCAGGCCTGCGGGCAGAGGGACGTTAAGGGTGTATCCCTTGCCCGAAGCCAAACCCACCGAGTTCACCGGGCCGGTTCCCGGGTAAAAAGGCGACTGGTGCAGGGAAAAATATAATACTCTGTGGTCGTAATAAAATATTTCTTCGGTGCCGTTACCATGGTGCACGTCAAAGTCCGCCACCAGAACTCTTTCCAGCTTATGGTTGTGGATTAAATGGGTGGCGGCCAGGGCCACATTGTTGAAAAAACAAAAACCCATGGCCCGATCCGGCGTGGCGTGATGACCCGGCGGGCGGAGAAGGGCCGCCCCGTGTTCAACCTCACCGTTTACGGCCATTGTACAGAGATCCAACAGGGTGCCCACAGCGGTTAAGGCAACCTTGTAAGAGACCGGACACGCCCCGGTGTCGGGATCCAGGGCCACTCTTTTACCGTGAGTCGATGCAACCCGTTTTATGTGGTGGGGCATGTGGGAAAGGGTCAGCTCTCCGACCCTGGCCTCGCGCAAGGGAACCTGCACCGTCTTTTCCAGACCCGGCCATGTTCTGAGGGCCTGATCAAGGGCGACCAGACGGTTGGGTGATTCACAGTGGTAGCTGCCGGGGTCGTGTTCCTGAAAAACCGGATCGTGGATCAAGCCTAGTGCCATGCTACACCTCGCCGACCCCTGGCGGCCACAGACTTCAGCTGTTAAGGGCTTTTTCAGGCTCTATGTGAAAAAACCCTTGGCAAGCTGAGTTTAAAGAGGCTTCCCATTTAAAACTGTCATTCCTTTTTTGAGCCGGTTGGGCCGCCAGGCTCTGCCTTTTGGGATTCAGGGAATAACAGAACCCTGCCATCATACATCACCCCGGAGAGATCGTGGGGATCGATCTTGGCCAATTGTTCGAAAATTTCACTGAGGTTATAGACCACAATTTTGGCGCCGGGTTCAAGCAGGTTGAGGTTTGAATCCATGTGCCTGGTTTTCATATTAAAAACACCAACCATATGCTCGGCGAACTTAAGCACCTTGCCCACGCCTGTGGAATAACCGTTTGGGGTGGGGTTGTCTGCATTTTCGGCCAACTTGACTCCCCGGCTGGACATGTATTCCTTAAGCAGCCTGAAATGGATGTCCCAAAGGTTTTCTCCGGGCCTGACCATATAGACGCCCCAGGCGGTAATGCGGGGTTTCTTATCCAAGGGCTTATCTATAACCTCGCCTCTTTGCTCCACAACCAGTTTGCGCTCCAGTTCGGCGATGCTTACTTCCTTGTTCCCTATTTTTATGGTTTCATCGCTTCTAAGCACTGCGTCCAGGGATTTACTCACCCCATAGGGTTTTTTACGCGCCTTTTGCTCCTCTGCGGCAGGCCCCTGCACCTGAACCTGGTTTTGCGATTCGGAAGTTTTAATTCTCACCACCTTGCCGTGGGCGCTTGGCTTGGGTGAATCAGGGGGGGTGTCGGCTGAATCAAGATTTGAGTCGGGCACATTGCCTTTGGCCGTGTTGTGGTCCACTATCAGGGCTTGGTCAGATTTGGCGTCTTTGGAGTCGGCTGTTTTGGAGGTTGTGATTTCTTGGGAGTCTCCCCAGAATAAAAACACCGCAGCCAGTGCCGCGGCCACCAGGGCCAGACCCAGAATCCAGGGCCAGCGGGAAGGTCTTTTTTTCAGGGTGAGGCTGGTTTGGGAATCATTGAAAGCGGCCATGATCTATCCTTGTTTTACCTTGGCAAGGGGGCTTAATTACTTGCACCCGCCCAAGGCTTTTTACTTAAACGATTGCCCCTTGCGAAAAAGGGCCGCGTGTCTATTCTTCGCCTCTAGTACTTTAGACATTTTGCCTGAAACTAGCAATGGATCAAACGTCTAAGATTAAGCTTCCTTTAATTTTGGGGATTAAATACAAAGCAAGCACCTGTTTTTTTGAGACAGCGGGATTTGGCATAAAGGCAGGCTATTGAATTAAAAAAGCCCCCGGGTCCAAGCTCCCGGGGACTCTTCTCAGCGGTCAATGCCCCTGAAGCATATTTTCAAATGCCTGGAATCAAAACCCGCGCTGAACCGGCTGACCACCAGGGCCAAAATAAAGCTGATAGGCAGGGCGATAATATTGGGGTCGGTGAACTGCAAAAGCCAGGCGGTTGAACCGGGCTCCGCCCAAAGGGCCAGGCTGTCCACTCCGAATATGGATCTGCAAAGCCCAATGGCCTTGGCTTCCTTGGTATGCACAAAAAGCAGATAAAGAAACGAAATCGTAAAACCGCCGACCATGGAGCTGACGGCCCCGGCCTTGGTCATGCCCTTCCAATAAAGGCCCAGGAAATAGGAGGGTAAAAAGGCGGCCGCGCAAAGTCCAAAGAAAAAGGCTGTGGCCCTGGCGATTACGCTTACCGGCAGCACCAGGCCCCAGATCATGGTTACAAGCACGGTGACAAAGACGCCCAGGCGGTTTACGGTCACCACATTGGCTCCCCCGAAGCGAAGGCCCTTTTCATAGAAATCCCGCCCCAGGCTGGTGCCGCCCACATGGTATTGGCTGGAGAGGGTCGACATGGCCGCCGCAAACATGGCCAGTAAAAACAAGGTGCCAAACCAGCCCGGCATGATCCGGGATACAAAAATTGGGATAATGGCATCCACATTCCCCTGGGCCACGTCAATCGCCACCTGGCCGGACTTTTCAAAAAAGACCACATTGGAAAGAGCGCCGGTGACAAAGGCCACTCCCGTCATGGCCAGCATGAAGATTCCGCCTATCAAGACCGCCCGGTTCAACTGTTGATCATCGGATACGGTCATGAATCGCACCGCCAGTTGGGGCTGGGCCAAAACGCCTATGCCCACCCCGTATACAATGGTGGTGTAGATTACGAGCCATAAGGGAGAGCCGGCAACCGCGCCCTGGGTCCAGCCCAGCATGCCTCCTTTTTTAAGGCTTTCCGGAAGATGGGGGGCAAGATCGGTGAGGGATTTGTGGGCGTTTACTATGCCGCCCAGTTCGGAATAGACAAAGAAAATCAAGATCAACATCATAACCAGCATAAGGCTGCCTTGAAAGGCGTCGGTGTACATGACTGCCTTGAGCCCGCCGGTTATAACGTAAAGGGCCAGCACACCCGTAAAGCAAAGCAGGGCCACCGTGTAGTTGACGCCTAAGTTAACCTCCAGCATGCGGCTTATGCCTATTAGCACCGCTGCCGCGTAAACCGGTATGAACAAAAAAATCACCAACCCGGAAAAACCCTGGATAAAACGGGAATTAAAACGCCTGCCCAAAAGTTCGGGAAAGGTGTTGGCATTTAAGGAAATCCCCATTCGCCTGGTTCGTTTGCCAAAAAACACCATGGCGATGAATATGCCCACAAAGATGTTCAGAAAGGTCAGCCACAACAGGGGGAAGCCGAACATGGCCGCAGCCCCGCCAAAACCGATGATAGCCGAGGTGGAGATAAAAGTGGCTCCATAGCTCATGGCCATGACAAAGGGGTTCATGCGGCGTCCGGCCAGCATGTAATCGGCAGCCTGCCTGGTCTCGCGCCAACCCTTGTAACCCAACCAGAAGATAACAATCAGATAAAGAATCGCCAGGATGATCTTGGTCGTCATGCTCTCTCCTTATCAATTGTTTGCGACTTGAACCTATCGAAAAAAATAAGAAAAGCGTCCATAACCACTTTTCGCACGCAAACTTAAAGCGCGGGCGTGGATGGAAAGTTCTTCTAAATGGTGCTTGCAAAGGCTTTTTCGGCCAGCCTGTTAAAGACGGGACTATGTGCTTTCTCTAATAAGAGGCCAAAGGCAATATCAGAAGGATGATCAGAATCAGGATTTCCACTTGAGCAGTCCGTAGATAAGGCAGCAGAGAGTAGCAAGTAGACAAAGTAGGTAGGCAAAGGCCAATTCCAGACTGGCAACTCCCAACATCAAAATTCCTCCTGGGGTTTTCGGTAATCTCGACCTTTTCCAAGGCAAGTTCCGAAAAGTCCGGTTGATGCGAGTAAAACCCACCTCCTGGCTGTACTATACGGATTATCAGGCAAATAAGTCAAGGCGCCGGGAATAGATCGCTCACCCGGTTTCATTGGAATAAACAACAAAAAACCCGGCAGTCTGAAAAACAGGCTGTCGGGTTTTTTTGTCGGTATTAAAATAGGCCGTTAGGATTTCGTCCTGGCCCGAGCGCGGGCCATTTGCCGGCGGAGGCGGCGAAGCGACTGACGCTCTTTACGGCGTTTGGTCTGGGAGGGCTTTTCGTGCCAGCGTTTTTCCTTGAGCTGGCGGAAAATGCCTTCCTTGATCAGCTTGCGCTTCAAGACTTTGATAGCTTTTTCTACATTGTTGTCCTGGACCGTAACCTGCACCTGAAATCACCTACTTTCGTTTTAAATTAGGCGGGGAAAGAGGGGCCACAAGACAACCAAAAAGCCGTGCTGAAAGGTTGAGAGCGTAACTGGACCTTTCCCTTACCGGGGCGTTAGTATATCCAGTGAAGCTGGGGCTGTAAAGCCCAAAATACCAGCAAACAGTCGATATTTGAAAAGTGCCTGTGTTTTTTACTGAAAAGGCATTTTGGACGCCGAAAATTCTCGTATTTTAAACTGGATGCGGCGGATGAACCCGCAGTTTTCAAAAGAGGGTGGCCTTGATGTCGAAAAAATCCAAAAGAATCGCTTTGGCCCTGGGCGGAGGAGGAGCCAGGGGATTTGCCCATGTGGGGGTGCTTGAGTTCATGGAAAAAAAGGGTCTCCCGGTAAAGGGCATTGTGGGCTCGAGCGCCGGAGCCATTGCCGCGGCCGGCTGGGCCATGGGCAAAAAAAGCACCGAGATGCGGGAGAGTGTTATTGAATTTTCCCGAACCCGTATGGCCGCCGACCCCCTGTTGCGCTCCATGGTTGATCAGGATATAGGCAGTGAGGCGTTAAGTCTGGGTGATAGGCTTTTTTCCATGTTTTGCCGGGGAAGGATGGTCAAATCCCTGCTTTTGGGTGAATCGCTCATGCCCAAGGATTATTTTGCCAAGGTGATAGAGTTCTTTTTGCCTGATATCCTGATTGAGGAAATGGAAGTGCCGTTTGCCGCTGTGGCAACTGATATCATGACCGGTGAACCGGTTGTTTTAAACAAGGGATCATTGCGAAAAGCGGTCTTGGCAAGTTGTTCCATTCCAGGGGTCGCGCCGGTGGTGAGCCTGGGCAACAGACATCTGGTGGACGGCGGGGTTGCCTCTCTGGTGCCTGTGCATGAGGCCAGATCCCTTTTCGGCGGCCCTGTGGTGGCTGTGAACCTGGAACGCAAAATAGAAGAGGATCTGCTCCCCAGGGGCGCTTTGGATATGTATCTCAGGGCCTCGGATCTACAGGCCTTGCGTATTTCCGAGCTTCTCTTGAAAGAGGCCGACTTGGCCCTGCATCCTGAAGTCAAAGATGTGCATTGGGCTGATTTTCTCAAATGTGAAACAGTTATGGAAAACGGAGAGCGGGCGGCGGAAAAAGCCTGGCCCGAATTACTGGAACTTACGCGTAAAAAAAGTCCTTTTGGTTTTTTAAAAGGGCGGTTTTGCCGTGACAAGAAAGAGGAATGAATATCTTGGATCTGTTTGAGCCGTCAGGCCTGAACCCTGAACCTTTGTCCGCTCCCCTGGCAGAGCGGATGCGCCCCAAGACCCTTGAGGAATATCAGGGGCAGGGACATCTGGTCGGTCAATCCGGGGCTGTTAAACGGCTGCTTTCCACAAATAAGCCGGCCTCCTTGATTTTTTGGGGGCCTCCGGGCACAGGCAAGACCACCTTGGCCCGTATTCTGGCCAGCTCCTGGAACAGCGTTTTCATGGAATATTCAGCTGTATTAAGTGGAGTGGCCGAGATCAGAAAGGTGGTTGAAAAGGCCAGGAAACTGCTCCAAAAGGGGCAGGCCACGGTTCTTTTCATTGATGAGATACATCGCTTTAACAAGGCCCAGCAGGATGCGCTTTTACCCCATGTGGAGTCCGGCATTATCACCTTGTTGGGGGCGACCACTGAAAACCCCAGCTTTGAGGTGATTGCGGCTCTTTTATCCAGGACCAGGGTTCTGGTGCTCAATTCTCTTGAGGAAGAAGACCTGTCCAGGATTTTGGAAAGGGCTTTGACTGATTCGGAAAAAGGCCTGGCAGGCTATCTGCCCGTTTTGAGCGACGAGGCCAAAAAACACCTGGTCAAGAGTTCTTTCGGCGATGCCAGAAGGCTTTTGGGGTCTCTGGAAACAGCGGTAATGACGGCGCCCTTGGGCAAGGGCGGGACCAGGGTGGTGGATCTAAAACAGGCTGAAGAAGCATTGGGAAAAAGAGCCCTGCGTTACGACAAGTCTGGTGATGAGCACTACAACCTCATAAGCGCCTTGCACAAATCCTTGCGCGGTTCAGACCCCCAGGCAGCCCTCTATTGGTTGGCCCGCATGCTGGAGGCAGGGGAAGATCCCCACTACCTCTTAAGGCGCATGGTGCGTTTTGCCAGTGAGGACGTTGGCCTGGCAGACCCTTATGCCCTTAACCAGGCAGTGGCCGCCTTAAAGGCCTTTGATTTCCTGGGCATGCCCGAAGGAGCCCTGGCCCTGGCCCAGACAGCCGTTTACCTGGCCCTGGCCCCCAAATCCAATGCGGTTTACATGGCTTACAAACAGGCGAGTAGTGATGCCAAGGAATACGGCCCCCTGGAAGTGCCTTTTGCCATAAGAAACGCCCCCACAGGGCTGATGAAGGAGATGGGCTACGGCAAGGAATACAAATATCCCCATGATCACAAAGATGCGGTTGTTGATCAGTCCTACCTGCCCGAACAGCTTCTTGACCGGCGCTACTACCAGCCCACCGACCGGGGCAGGGAAAGGGTGCTTTTGGAAAGAATCAAGTGGCTGGAGGAGCAGAGGGCCAAACTGAAAAAACAGCTCAAAAGAAACTGACCTGCACCTTAAGCCTTTTTCTGCGAAAAAACGAGAATATAGCAATTGGTTGTTTTCCAGTGTCAAGGCTGAATCCTTGCGCAGGGGGCCATTGTGTTAGACTTAAATTAAAATTTTATTCCCGCGTCAGTCCTAAGGGGGCGTGGCGTAAAAGGCTGTCTCCAGCAATTTTTTTACTGAGGATATCATTTGAGTTGTTCGCCGGATTATCCCGCTCGGCCTTAAAAGGGAGATAGCTGTTTTTTTGGAAAAATCTCAAAAAGGAGCAAATATGTCCGAGGATATGGTTCGCCTGGATTACAGTTATTGCACCGCGGAAGCCGTGGGGCAGAATGGTTTTTCCGATGCGGATCTGGATCGTATTGGAAAAGATGCGGCCCTGATGTTGGATTCGGTTTTGCCCGAAGCCAAACAGGGCAAACCCGGATTTATGGCGCTCCCCTTTATGACAGATGATGAATTGGACCCCGTTTTGAAAGAGGCGGGGAGGTTAAAGGATTTGGCCGACACCTTGGTTGTGTTGGGCATAGGCGGCAGCGCCCTGGGCGCTACGGCCGTGGATATGGCTTTGGCCGGGTCTTTGCGCAACTCGTTTGCCAGGCCCCATGGCTGCATGAGGCTCTTTGTGGCCGACAACCCGGACCCCAGATCCTTTGGCATGCTTTTACACAATCTGGACCTAAACCGCACGGTCTTCAACGTGGTGAGTAAAAGCGGCTCCACAGCCGAGACCATGGCCCAGTTCATGGTGGTCATGGAGATGCTGAAAAATAAGATGGGTTGGGACAAGGCGGCTCAAAGGGTGGTTTTCACCACAGACCCGGAAAAGGGAAACCTCAGGCTGATTGCCCAAAAAGAAGGCGATTTCAGGTGCCTGGAAGTGCCGCCTGATGTGGGGGGACGCTTTTCGGTTCTCAGCCCGGTGGGGCTTCTGCCCCTGGCCGCGGCAGGGCACAATATCAAGGTGCTTTTGAGCGGGGCCAGGGCCATGTATGAGCGCTGCCTTAATCCGGATTTTTCGTCCAACCCTGCCGCCCTGTTGGCCGGGCTGACCGTGGAATATATGCACTCGGCCAGGAACATATTGGTTATGATGCCCTATGCCACGGATCTTTTTGGCCTGGCCCAGTGGTTTGCCCAGCTTTGGGCAGAGTCCTTGGGCAAGGCCAGTGATTTAGACGGTAAGGAAGTGCATGCGGGCCAGACCCCGGTGGCGGCGGTGGGGGCTACGGACCAGCACAGCCAGCTTCAGCTTTATATAGAAGGCCCCCAGGACAAACTGGTTCTGTTCGCCACCTTGGATGATATGGGCGGAGATATCCCCATACCGGGGCTGTTTCAGGATATAGATTCAATCTCCTATCTCGGCGGGGCCAGCATGGGCGCTTTGATCAAATCCGAGGCCAAGGCCACCCAGGCCGCTTTGGCCCAACAGAAAAGGCCCAGCTTAAATCTAAGGTTGCCAAGGCTGGATGCCCACTGCCTGGGCCAGGTCTTGTTTTTGCTGGAGGCCGCCACCTTGATGGCAGGCAAGCTTTTGCGTATAAACCCCCTGGACCAGCCGGGTGTGGAATTGGGCAAGGTCTTGACCTATGGCCTTATGGGGCGTAAAGGCTTTGAACAAGAGGCCAAACGAATGGCTGAGATAGACTTCGGCGGTAAAAGGCTGGTATAAGACCAAAAGCGATTTTCTTTCTGAAAGGGGCGATAGATAGATAAGTATGGCGCAACAAGCCTCAGCCATGGGCCGGACGGCCCAGAATCTTGCCAGGGATGTCGAATCCCAGCGCCCTTTTCAGCTGGTGCGTTATTTTTCCGTAACCAGCTTGATAATAATTTTATTGTTTACGATTTTTATCTCCTCCATGACCAGCAATCGGGCCGGGGATCTGGTTTTGCACAAAAGGGAGCGATACGCTCTTCTTCTGGCGGAAAATTTAAACCACCAGGTGATTGTGCGTTTTGTCTATCCTGTCACCCGCCGCTACGGCAGGCTCAAGGTCGGCGAGCAACTGGATCTTCTGGACGCAGTGGTCAGAAACACCATCCATTCCTTTAAGGTCCGTCAGGTCAATATCATAGACCTCGCCGGAAACATCATCTACAGCACCCAGCCTGAATATATTCAAAGGGTGGTGAGTGATCGGGAGTCCTTCCAGGTGGCTGCCAAAGGCGGCCACGTAAGCAAGGTGAGCCCCAAAAGAGGCACCTTTGAACTGGGAGGCGGGCCGGAAAGGGTGCTTAAAACCTATATCCCCTTAAGGGACGAAAGAAGGCTCACCTCTGAACTGGGACCGCCCCAGGCGGTTTTTGAGATCACCTTGGACATTACCCAAGATTTTCGAGATGTTTGGTGGGATCAAATGCTTTTGGTGGGCAACCTGCTTTTGATGATGGCCCTCTTGTTTATTATTCTCAGGACCATAGTCACCCGCGGCCAAAGGGTGATCGACCGCAGAAACGCCCAGGAGGCCAAACTCCTGGAGCAGCTCAACCAGGCGGAGCGTCTGGCCTCTTTGGGCAGGATGGTTGCGGGTGTGGCCCATGAGATCAGAAACCCCCTGGGCATTGTACGCTCCACTGCCGAGCTTCTGGGAAGCCGGGCCGACCCGGTGCAAAAGCCCTTGGCCGAGGTCATAGTGGAGGAAAGCACCAGGCTGAACAGTATTGTCACCGAGTTTTTGGACTTTGCCCGGCCCCAGGCCCCAAAGTTGAAGCCCATTAATCTGGAGCAGGTGCTTGACCACAATCTCAATGTGCTGGTGCCGGAGGTGGAGAGACTGAATATCGAATTGTTGCGCGAATACATGCGCACCCCGGTTTCAGTGATGGGGGATGCGGATCTTTTGTATCGCGCCTTTTTGAACATATTTAATAACGCCCTGCAGGCCGCGGAAACAGGCGGTCTAAAAGTCAGGGTCAGCACCAGGGAGATCTCTCAGAACGGCCGGGATTTTGTAGTGGCCGCCATTGAGGATCAAGGCCCTGGTTTTTCCAAGGAGGCCAAGGCCAGCTTGTTTGACCCCTTTTTCACCACCAAGGAAAAGGGCACAGGTCTTGGCATGTCCATTGTCAGTAATATAGTGGCCAGTCACAAAGGGCGCGTGGAAGTGGGGGATTCCCCCTTGGGCGGCGCCAAGGTTGAAGTCTGGCTTCCTGTGGCGGGGGAATAGGTTTTGGAGCGCATCCTAGTTGTTGATGATGAGAAAAATTATCAGGTGGTTTTAAACGCCCTTTTGTCCGGCGAAGGATACGAAGTGCTGACCGCAGGCAATGGGGCCAGGGCGCTGGTCTTGGCTGCCGAGGAAGAACCGGACCTGCTTTTGACTGATATGCGCATGCCCAATATGACCGGTCTGGAGCTGATCCAGAAGTTGCGGGAAAAGGGCAGCGACTGCGCGGTAGTGGTTATGACTGCCTACGGCACCGTGGAGAACGCGGTTGAGGCCATGAAGGCCGGGGCCAGTGATTATGTAATGAAGCCCTTTGAAAACCAGGAGCTGCTTCTCACCATAAAGCGCACCCTGAAAATGCGCAGATTAATGGCCCAGAACCAACTTTTGCGGGAAGAACTGGACAAAGGCCAGGGTTTTTCGGATATTGTGGGTGAATCAGCACCCATGAAGGAATTGTTCAAGCTGGTTGATAAAGTTGCGGCCACCAAGGCTACTGTATTGATCAACGGTGAGAGCGGCACCGGCAAGGAACTGATCGCCAGGGCCATTCACACCAGGTCGCCCAGAAAAGACGAGCCCTTTATCCCGGTCAACTGCATGGCGCTCACCGAGACTCTTTTGGAGAGCGAACTTTTCGGGCATGAAAAAGGGGCCTTTACCGGAGCCGCCACCAGGCGCAAGGGCAGGTTCGAGCTGGCCGACACGGGCACCCTGTTTTTAGATGAAATAGGGGAGATTTCCCCTTCCCTTCAGGTTAAGCTGTTAAGGGTTTTGCAGGAACGCACCTTTGAGAGGGTTGGCGGAACCCAGTCCTTGACCGTGGATGTGCGTATTGTGGCTGCCACCAACCGGGACCTCACCCAGGCGGTCAGCGAAGGTTCGTTTCGGGAAGATCTGTTTTACCGCTTGAACGTGGTTCGTCTGGATCTGCCGCCTTTAAGGGACCGCAAGGAAGATCTGCCTGCTTTGGTGGCGCATTTCGTGAGTAAATATTCCCGGGAAGTGGGAAGATCCGCACCCCAGGTGACAGCCGAGGCCATGCAAAGGATATATGACCACAACTGGCCCGGCAATATAAGGGAGTTGGAGAACGCCCTGGAAAGGGCAGTGATAATGGCGGGAAGCGAAATAAAGACTGCGGACCTGCCTTTGGATGTATTGCCTGCCAAGGGCGGCGGCGAAACAGCTCTGCCCAGGGACATGACTATAAACGAGGCTGTGGAAGACTTGGAAAAACGCATGATCAACCGCGCTTTGGCCGAAACGGCAGGGGTGCAGGCCCATGCGGCCAGGGAGCTTGGGATCACCAAGTCCAATCTGGCTTATAAAATGAAAAAATACGGGTTGAGCTGAGCGCACATGCTAAAAGGACGGGCGACTAAAGAAAGTACATCGTTTTGGGCTGAGATGAACCCGGGGATCACCTTTAGTTCTCTAGCTGAAAACGGTCCCTTGGTTTCCCAGGCCGGATTCGGCTGTTACCGGGTTACCCATCGCACGGGCGAACATGGGGAGGCCCTGATCAAGGCCCTTGAAAGCGGAATAAACCTAATCGACACCAGCAGCAACTACATGGATGGAGAATCCGAGGTCCTGATCGGCCGGGTGCTTGCCGAGATGGTGGAGAAAAAGGAGATAAGCCGTGATTCCGTGGTTGTGGTCAGCAAGGCCGGATACCTGCAGGGCAGCAACCTGGAACAGGCGCGGGCCCTGGGCGGCTTTGCGGAGACGGTCCCTTATTCCGAACATCTGAAGCATTGCATTCATCCTGATTTTTTAGGGTGCCAGATAACCCAAAGCCTTGGCCGCATGGGGCTTGAGTCCCTTGATGTACTTTTGCTGCATAATCCCGAGTATTATCTGGGCTGGGCAACCCAGCATAAAAAGCTTCCCATGGCCGAGGCCAGGACTGAATATTACCGCCGTCTGAAAAAGGCCTTTATTTTCCTTGAAAAGGAGCGTGAACAAGGGCGCATAGGCCTTTTCGGGGTCAGCAGCAACACCTTTGTGGCCGATTCCGAACATCCGGAGTTCACCAGCCTGGATCTGGTTTGCCGGGCTGCCCGTGAGGCGAATGCCTCCGGGTTTAAGGTGATACAGCTCCCTTTGAATCTGTTGGAACCCCAGGCTGTTTTGAATTTAAACCAGCCTGGACAGATAAATGTCTTGGACCATGCCCGTAAAATGGGGCTTGCCGTCTTGGTCAACCGTCCCTTGAACGCCATGGCAGGAGGCCGTTTGGTGAGGCTGGCCCTGGGCCCGGCGGAAACGGCTCCGAGCCGTATACAGGTAATTGAATCCATCATGAATCTGATGGATTCGGAAGATCACCTTAAAATGAGTCTTATCTCCAACCTGGGATTTGATGTTGAAACCGAGGCTTTGGTGCTTAATGATCTGAGCGTGGGCAAGACTTTGGTGACAACCTGGCAGCAGATGAGCGGGCTGGAGCATTTTCAGGCTGTGGAATCCGGTTATCTGGCTCCCAAGGTAAACCAGGCCCTGGGTCTTTTAGCCCGCAGACTTGCCGAATCCAAGGAAGGAATCATGGTTTTGGAGCGGCATGTAAAGATTTTGCGGGCTGCTTTTGATCAGGTGGCTTTGTGGCACAAATTCCAGGATCGGGAGATCTCGGCCAAGGTATGGCAAAATGCAACCGCGGCTGTGCCTGATTGGGCCAAGGCCGGTACGCTGGGGCATATGGCCGTGAGAGCGGCCCGATGCACCAAAGGGGTGACTTCAGTCTTGATAGGCATGCGAAAACCCCAGTATGTAGTGGATGTTATAGGTGAGTTGGCCCAAAAGTGCGGACCGCCCGCCGATGCTCGCACCTGGTCTGATCTGGTGGATCTGGCTCATGATTCCCTGGCTGTGGATCAATGGTGAAATTTAAAGTATTACTTTAATTATTGCGGGGCCGAATTGTGAGCTCAGGGGAATTTACAGGTTTTTCAGATGATTGTTTAAATTTTTTAGCAGACCTGGCTAAGAATAATAACAAAGCCTGGTTCGAGGAAAATAAACCACGTTATCAAGAATCAGTGCTTGAACCCAGTCGCGCTTTTGTCAGGGCACTGTCCAGGCGGTTTCCCGGGGAGTTGAGATCCGGCCTGGTGGCTGACCCCAGGATCAACAAGTCACTCTTTAAAATTTATCGTGACACCCGTTTTTCCAAGGATAAAACGCCGTTTAAAACCCATGTGGGGTTGTGGTTCTGGGAAGGCGACAAAAAACGCATGGAATGGCCGGGGTTTTATTTTCACTTGGAGCCCAACCGGTTTTTTGTTGCCGCAGGCATGCATCATTTTCCCCAAACGATTCTCCCTGTTTACCGCAAGGCAGTGGTCCATGAAAAATTGGGTGCGGCCTTGTCCGAGCTGGACGCGGAGATGAAAAAGAAGGGTCTTGAGTTGTCCGGCAGGCATTACAAGATGACTCCCCGCGGATTTGATAAAGAGCATGTAAACGCAAAATTTCTTTTGTTTAACGGCCTGACCCTGGGCCGGGAAAGCCTGCCTGGACCTCTGGTGAATCAGGCGGGCCTGGTGGATCATTGTCTGAAAATCTGGCAGGAGATGCTTCCTTTGCATAACTGGCTTCTGCAGATGCTTAAAACCGTTTAACCTTATATCCCCTATAAATCGAGATTATCCATGGGGCGTGACCGTCGGCTTTAGGGCGCCCGGCTAGACCAGTCGTGCTCCGCCGTCGACCGCCAAAGATGTTCCGGTGATATAGGCGCTTTTCATGAGATAGATAAAGGCGTCGGCTACCTCATCGGGGGAGGCGATTCTTTTGGCAGGGAAGTTTTGGGCTAATTCCTCCACTTCCGGGGGCTTTGGCGCCACAAATCCGGGGCTTACCAGGTTCACCCTTATTGGAGCAAGCTCAACGGCCAGCGACCGGCAGAGAGCCTCAATTGCACTGTTGATAATGCACATGGTTGAATGGTTTCGGAATATTTTTTCACCGGCAATGCCCGAAGTCAGGATGATGCTGCCATAGGGGTTGATGCGCCCCTTTTGGATAAGCCGGTAGGTTCCCCAAAATTTAGTATTGAATGCTTTTTGGGCCTCTTTGAAGTCTGTTTCGGCAAAGGGACCCGGAATTATTTCAGGCCTGGTGGCCACGGCCAGGTGATCGATATCCCCGATTATTTGCCAGAGCGATTCCGGTTCGGCTGTCACATCAAAAGAACATGTTTCGATCTCATGGCCAATGAGTGATGTCAACTCCTGTTGCTTTTCCGCGGCGCTTCGGGAAGCAATCATGACTTTGCCTCCAGCCTTGCAGGCTTTTTGGGCCACTGCCAGGCCGATCCCGGAACTGCCGCCAACTATGAGTATCTTTTTATTTTGCAGGGAATTGTCCATGTTTAATGCCTGGAAGGGATTAACCCAAATTAGGCCGTTGTCGCCGCTATTGTGAAGACCCATAGGCAGAGTAGACACCATGGCAAGGTCAACGACTTTTTTACTCACTGAGATGGCATGAAAATTCGGGGAAGGAATTTCGCCCCTGACCGGAGCAGTGTAAAATATTTTTTCCCCGGTCAATTTCTTTCGCCTTTTGCCCTTCATGCCAGGTAAAAAGGCCTTGAAGCCTCTCTGATGAGAGGTTACGGCCTTTTTTGGTCTCGATAATGGCCTATAATCAGGCTTTGACCACCTTTTCATGGTCTTTAAACACGCCCCTGCTGTCTACAATGCAGTTGGCGTGTTCCAAAAGAAGGTCATAGTCATAGGCATCATGATCTGTCACCAGAAGCAGGCAGTCATAGCTGCTGATCACCTCGGCAGTGAGATCAACCGAGGTCATATCCCGATACATGCGCCTGGTTTTGGGGAAAGCCGGAATATGCGGGTCTGAATAGTCCAGTGTCGCGCCCTTGGCTTCCAGAAGTTCGATGACTTCCAGGGCAGGGGATTCACGCATATCGTCTACGTTTTTCTTGTAGGCAATACCCAGAATCAGGATTTTGGCCCCTTTCAGGGCCTTGCCCTTTTCGTTTAAGGCAGAAACAGTCTTTTCAACCACATACTGGGGCATATTGTTGTTGATCTGACCGGCCAGCTCAATGAACCTGGTGTGTACGCCGTATTCCTTGGCCTTCCAGGTCAGATAAAAGGGGTCAATGGGAATGCAGTGGCCGCCCAGTCCAGGACCGGGGTAAAAGGCCTTGAACCCAAAAGGTTTGGAAGATGCAGCCTTGATAACTTCATGAATGTCTATATCCATGCGGTCGGCCACCATCTTAAGCTCATTAACCAGTCCTATATTCACGGCCCGATAGATATTTTCCAAAAGTTTGGTCATCTCGGCCGCTCTGGGAGAACTGACCGGCACAACCTTGGCTATGGCCTGCTCATAGAGCTGTTTGCCAACCTCCAGGCAGTTGGGGGTCATTCCTCCCACCACCTTGGGGATAGTCTTGGTTTCGAAGTTGGGGTTGCCCGGATCTTCCCGTTCCGGGGAATAGCCCACGAAAAAGTCCTGGCCCGGAATGAATCCGCGTTCCAGGATATGGGGCAGAATTACTTCTTCCGTGGTTCCGGGATAGGTGGTTGACTCAAGGGAAAGGTACTGGCCTGCCCTGAGATGGGGGGCAAGGCTCTTTATGGTGCTGATTACATAGGAAAGGTCGGGCTCCATATGCTTGTCCAGAGGTGTGGGGACGCAGATCAAAAGAACGTCCGCTTCACCGGCCCTGGAAAAATCATCAGTAGCCTCAAATCCCCCTGTTTTAACAGCCTGGGACAATTTTTCTGAGCCGATATGCTGTATATAGCTTTTGCCTTGGTTCAGGGAATTGATTTTGTTTGCATCAATATCAAAGCCCACCACCTTGAAACCGGCTCGATTAAATGCCAACCCCAAGGGGAGTCCCACATAACCCATACCCACAATACCGATCAGGGCTGACTTGTCATTTATGGCTTTCAGTAACTTTTCCAAATGCATATACAATCCTTGTGTATTGACCAACTTCGGAAATATAAACTAGATACGCAAGAAAAGCCAGTCCCATACAGCAACAGATCGGGAAAATTAAGTCTACTTGAACAGTCTTGTTCCAAAGGAAAGGTCAATCTCATGGAGTTAAAAACAGTTTCCTTGTCGGGGGGGGGCTGTCAAAATTTATATTAAATAATTTAACCCGCCGTTTTTTATTGTTGGCGATGGAACAGATAAGGGGTGTCAAGGCGCTTGTGATAGAAAACGCCTTAAAACCCCTTCTATGAAAAGTTTTTTTCGCTAAGCCGGGCCTTGCAGCTCAAATCACGGTTACTCTTCAAATAACCTTTTATTATTTTCCATGGGTTTGGGCAATGCGTTCAAACATGGTGACCAATCCGGCGGTCAGGAAATACAGACCGTCGGTTATCAGGTTTTCCGTGGCCGAGACATCGAACAGAAGATTCAAGTTGGAATCCAGGCCGTCTTCAGGCTTGCTATATGAAATCAGCACAGGAACCTTGGGCACGGGATATACAATCATGGCCAGGTCGGCGGGGTATTCATCTGTCACATCCCTGGCCTGGAATATGCTCAGCATAAAGCTGATCATATCAAAATAGTTGTCTATGATGTTGTGCAGAGGCTTTTCTCCCCTTTGGTAGAAAAGCCGGTACCAGTCTCCACCACCGGGGAGCTGGCGCAGGGTGACCCATTCGCCCTTTGGCTCCACCCCCTTGCCGTGGCAGGCATAGGCCAAAAGAACCACGGACAGCCAGGGGTTTGTATGGCAATCCGCCGAGATCACGCCCTGTTGATTCACATAAAAAGGTTTGCCCAGCATATCCACTCTTAATTTACCGTCTTTATAGGGCAACCCCAATCGCTTCGCAGCCTGGGCAAGATCAATTTTCTTTATCTCAGCCTGCCATTGTTTAACCACATCCCTGACGTCTTCTTCATTGGCGGAAGATGTCTTTTCTATACCTGCGAATAAATCAGCCGCTTCATCCGATACATAGGGACAGCCGGTAATGGGCCTGGATCCCTGAGACACGGCTACGGCAAATGCAACGCAAGTAGGCAGGCCACACTCTTTACAATTGGTTTTATTCAGATATTTGAATACATCCAGATAAGCAACCTGGGCTGTCATGGTGCGCTCCTTTTTCATTTTTTCACCTGGGTAATTAGATAGCAAAGCCAGAGAAATGGCAAATCCCCCAAACGGGTGAGGTCAAAAAAATACCCGGCCAACCCCTTACCGGCTGACCGGGCAATTAACACGGATTTGTTAGATTAGATATTTACAGTAATAATCCCCGCCGCCTTAACAGCATTAAAGGCAATGGAAATCCCAACCACCATGACCACGCCTGCGCTGAATATGGGCGCCTTCTGAATCCAGGCCTGGGATTCGCTGAAGCGGGCGGTTAGTTTGGAAGCAGTGACCGTGAGGATGCCGATCAGGATCAGCACCGCGGCCAGGCCCAGGCTGAAGAACAGGATCATCAAAAGCCCCAGTGATATGCGGTTAAGGGCAACCGCGGCCAACAAAACCACCAGGGCGGTGGGGCAGGGGACCAGACCGCCTGCCACACCCAGGGACAAAAGGCTTCGCCAGGATACACCCTTTTGATCTTTTGCTGCGCCGGAAAAAGGCGTTTCATGGTGATGGGCCCCGTCTGACCCGGAATGAGGGTGGTGATGGCCGGGGCCGTGATGGTGATGAGTATGGGAGACTGCATGCAAAGCCCTCTGAGCCAGCATCCAATAGCCCACCAGGAAAACCAAGGCCCCGGAAAACACCCCCAACCAGGGGAAAAGATCTTCGGGCAGCACATATTGGGAAAGGAAAAGCGCCACCAAACCCAAAATGATCACGCTGACCACGTGGGTGAAGGTCATTACTCCGCCTAAAAAAACCGCGTCTTTTATGCGTCCCCGGGATCCAATGAGATAGGCCGCCACCATGCCCTTGCCATGACCAGGGCTCAAGGCATGCAAAGCTCCCAACCCGGCGGCCAGCAATAGGGCGACACCTGCCAGAGCAGGGCTAAGGCTGTCTGCCTGGAGGTATTTTTTCAGTGCCGCCCAATCATCCTGGTCATGTTGATCCATACCCTGATGAATCCCCTCAACCCGGTTGCTCAGATCCTCGGCGGATAGAGCGGGGTGGGGCTGCATCAAGCCCATAACGAGCCCCATGCCCAGGAGTACTAAAAAGAATTTTGTTAATATTTTAGGGAAGTTCAATAATGAATGACCGGGACGGTGCTTTCGGCGCAAATCTCCGCCTGTTTTTGCTAAACCCTTCATGGTTTTGCACTCCCTTTCTTAGGAAGCCTTTGAGCACCTTTTCAAGGCGCCGGTTAAGGTTTGAGATTATTCCTGAAAGCCTTCTGGCTTTCCATTTTGTGAACCCTTCTTGGGCCCGATTACTTTAATTTTAGAGGGGTATTCAAGGGAAGTCAATTAAGAAGAGTTAACTGTTTTAAGGGTTTCTTATCTTTGAAATTAAAAGGAAGGAGGCCCGCCGGTATGGGAGGGAACCGACGGGCCTCTGTACTTGGGAGGGTGGAATGCTATTAGCCCGGCATTCCGTCGGGAGATTAAAATCAGCTAGTATTCCAGGGGATAGCCCGGCTTTTCAATCACCCTTTTGGCAATGCGCTTGTTCAGCTCAATTGAGTTCAAGGGCTGATATTTCAAAAGCTTTTTAAGCCCCATCAACTGGGTGCGCAAGTCATCTCCGTCCGCCACATAGGCTACGGCGTTTTTCGCCCAGTTGTCAATCCTGGGTATGGCCTGATCTACATAGGCCTTGACCACATCCAGGTGGAAGGAGGCCTTTTCCTCGCCCAGGGCGGCCACTGCCTTTTTGGCCCGGATAACCGCGGCCTCCATGGCAAAGACTTCAATAATCATATCAGAAACACGGGCCAGCAGTTCCTGTTCGTGAGCCAGTTTTTGCATGTATTTCTGCAGTGCCACACCGGCCACAAAGATAACCGCTTTTTTGCTCATTTCAACCATATGTTCCTGAAGGGCCAAAGGCTCGTCAGGCAACTCAACCATCATGGGCGAGTAATCCATGATTTCGCCCAGAAGTTTCTGACCGGCGGCCATCAGAGGAAGTTTGCCCTTGACAGCTCTTTTGAGAAGCTCGCCGGGAACCAGAAGACGGTTGACTTCGTTGGTTCCTTCGAAGATGCGGTTGATGCGGGCGTCTCTGTAGAAACGCTCGGCTTTGAATTCAGCGGTATAGCCGTATCCGCCATGTATCTGTACAGTCTCATCCACAACGAAATCTAGAATTTCAGAGCCCAAGACCTTGCAGATGGCGCATTCGATGGCAAACTCCCGTATGGCTTCGCTGGCTTGTTCGGCATAGCCCTCGGCGTTCATGTCAACGCCTTTGAGGGAATTTTCGATTAGCCCCACCGTACGGTAGTTCACCGATTCAGTAACATATATCTTTGTGGCCATTTGTGCAAGCTTCTCTTGCATCATGCCAAAGCCGGAAATGGGCCTTCCGAACTGCTGGCGCTCGTTGGCATAGTTAACCGCCAGCTTAAAGGCGCCCTTGCAACCGCCGACCGTGGCTGCGCCGAGTTTATAACGGCCTATGTTAAGGACGTTAAGGGCAATGTGATGACCCTTGCCCTGCTGGTAAAGCAGGTTTTCCACCGGCACCTGGGCGTCTTCCAGAATAATGGTTGTGGTGCTGCTGCCATTGATGCCGAGCTTCTTTTCTTCCGCCCCGGTGGAAACGCCCGGGAAATCGCGCTCCACTATAAAGGCCGAGAAATCCGTGCCATTGATTTTGGCGAATACGATAAAGTAGTCCGCCCAGCCGCCGTTGGTGATGAAGAGCTTCTCACCATTCAAGACATAGTGCTTGCCGTTTTCGCTTAAAACGGCCTTGGTGCGGCAACCGCCGACCGCGTCCGAACCGGCGCCGGACTCGGTGAGCCCATAGGCGCCTATCTTGTTGCCTGCGGCCAAACCGGGCAGGTATTTTTCCTTTTGCTCTTGATTACCGTAGTACACGATAGGCAAGGTGCCGATGCCTGTGTGTGCGCCAAAGGAAACCGCCAGAGATCCGGCGTCACCCATGGCTTCGGTGATCACGCAGGTGGAAACCTTGTCCAGGCCCAGGCCGCCGAAATCTTCGGGCACGTCCGAACCCAGGAGTCCCAGCTCACCTGCCTGGTCGAAGATGCTTCTTACCAGTTCTTCGTTTTTCTGTTCTATAATTTCGTCTTTAGGCCAGATTTCGTTGGTTACAAAGTCCCTGGTTGTCTTGTAGATCATGCGGTGCTCGTCTGAGAGCTCCTCAGGAGTGAAACAATGCGCCTGATCAAGCGGAGTGACAATAAAAGCGCCGCCTTGGGGCTTTTGGGCTTCAGACATGAACATGACTCCCTTCTGTATGAAACCGGCCGGTTTTCAAAGGCGGCCGGTTTTTTTTAGTCTTCTTTTTCAAAAATACCGGCTGCGCCCATACCAAAGCCGATGCACATGGAGACCAGGCCCCAACGGCAGTCCGAGCCTCTGCGCCCCATTTCATAGGCAAGCTGGGTGGTGAGTTTCGCCCCGGTGCAGCCGAGGGGGTGACCCAGGGCAATGGCCCCGCCGTTTACGTTGGTTATATCCATGTTGATGCCCAGCTCGCGCACGCAGTAAATCGCCTGGGAGCCAAAGGCTTCGTTCAACTCGATCAGGTTCATGTCATCCATAGTCACCCCGGCCAGCTTAAGGGCCTTGGGAATGGCGGCAACCGGGCCTATGCCCATGTAGCGGGGATCCACCCCGGCCACTGCATAGGAACGGTAGGTCAAAAGCGGCTTCAACCCCAGCTCCTTGGCCTTTTCCTTGGACATGCAGACCAACATGGACGCGCCGTCGGACATCTGTGAAGAGTTTCCGGCCGTAATGACTCCACCCTGTTTAAAGGCGGGTTTAAGCTTGGCCAGCCCTTCCATGGTGGTGCCCGCCCTGGGGCCTTCGTCTGTGTCGAAGACCTCTTCATAGATCTCAAAATGGCCGTTTTTCTTGGGGCGCTGTTTTTTAATGGTCAAGGGAACGATCTCGTCCTTGAACTTGCCTTCCGCAATCGCCTTGAGGGCCAGTTCATTGGAGCGGACCGAAATTTCGTCCATCTCTTCGCGGCCGATATTAAAATCAGCGGCCACGTTTTCCGCGGTCATGCCCATGCCTTCATAGGCCCAGGGGCGGTCAGAGGCCAGGTCCGGGTCAACGCTCATCATATTGCCACCCATTGGAATCATGCTCATGGATTCCACACCGCCGGCCACTATAACTTCGGCCATGCCGCACATGATGCGCTCGCAGGCAATGGAGATGGTCTGGAGTCCCGAGCAGCAGAAACGGTTCACCGTCATGCCCGGGACTTCATCAGGCAATCCGCTTTTGGAGACCAGCACCCTGCCCAGGTTGAGGCCCTGTTCAGCCTCCGGAAAGGTGCAGCCCACAATAACGTCGTCTATATCCTTGGGGTCAAGGCCCGGAGTGCGGTTCAACACCTCTTTCAGCACCACAGAGCCCATGTATTCTGGCCTGGTCAGGCGCAGGCTCCCCCTGGGGGCCCGGCCCACTGCGGTACGCACGGCCGAAACAATCACGGCTTCTCTCATTTGTATCCTCCCAAGGCTTGGTTAAAGCCTTTTAGCCTCATGGGTGGAAATGGAAGAGGGCCTATGGTTAACTTCCCGCTTCCCATGCCACCATTCGATGGCCCTCTTCCATTTCGTTTCTGGATCAATTGCGCAACGGTTTGCCGGTCTTGAGCATATGGGCCATTCTGGCCTGGGTCTCCCTGGTTCCGCAGAGGCTCAAGAAGGCCTCCCTTTCCAGATCAAGGAGATACTGTTCGCTCACATAGGTATCCGGCAGGACCTTGCCGCCTGTGATCACCTCGGCCACCTTGGTGGCCACGGTTACGTCGTGATCGGTCACAAATCCCGCTTTTTGCAGGTTGTATATGGCGTATTTAAAGACGCCCATGGCATCCTGTCCCATGACCCTTATCTTTTCCAGGGGCTTGGGCGGGGTGTAACCGGCCAGGTTCATGGCCAGGACATTGTCCTTGGCCGCCTTGATGCGGTAATCGCCGTTAATGGAGATTTTGTCCGTATAGCGCAAGATGCCCATCTTCTGGGCTTCCTTGGCGCTGGTGGCCACCTTGGCCATGGCTATGGTCTCAAAGGGCCTGGCCGCAAAAGGCAGAAGGAAGGGCTGCTTGGGATAGAGGCCTCCTCTTTCCACCTTGAATACGCGCTCGTGAGTGTTTCTTATGAGCAGCTCCTTGGTGCCGCCGCCGGCCGGGATCACGCCCACGCCGACCTCCACCAGGCCGATATAGGTCTCGGCCGCGGCCACCACCCGGTCAGAGGCCAGGCAAACCTCGCAACCACCGCCCAAGGCCATCTGATGGGGTGCGGCAACTACGGGTTTTTCAAAGAGTTTCAGCTTCATAAGGGTGTCCTGGAATTTTTTGACCATGAATTCCAGTTCATCCCACTCTTCTTCCTGGGCGGTGAACAAGACCAGCATGAGGTTTGCCCCCACACTGAAGTTTGAGCCGTGGTTGGCCAGAACCAGACCGTCAAAGTCTGTTGCCACCTTTTCCAGACTCTTGTCCATCAAGGTGATGACTTCAGGCCCCAAAGAATTCATCTTGCTGTGGAACTCCAGGCAGGCGACACCGTCTCCCAGATCAATCAGGGAAGCTCCCTTGTTTTCGATAACCGTCTTGTCCTGATCCTTTAAGGATTTAAGGAGGATTATCTTGGGAGACACCTCGACCGGGAGATATGCCTTTTGGGCCTGGTCGTAATAGGAGAGCTTGCCTGCCTTGTACTGATAAAAGGATTCAAATCCGTTTGCCAGCATCTCCTCGACCCAGGAGGGCAGGGCGTAGCCCGCGTTTTTCATAAGATCGGCTGATTTGACGAGCCCCAGGGCGTCCCAGGTCTCAAAGGGGCCAAGTTTCCAGTTAAAGCCCCATTTCATGCCGTTATCTATATTAACTAAATCGTCGCTGATCTCAGGCACCCGGTTGGCCGCATAAATCAGGGTCTCTGCCAAAAGGCGGAACACAAACTCCCCGCCCTTGTCCTTGGCGTAGAACATGGATTTAAGCTTGGCGTTTACGCCGGATTTTTGCTTGGCTTCTTCCAGGGAGCCGAACTTGGCCTTTTGTTTGGGACGGTATTCCAGGGCCTGGTATTCCAGGGCCAGGATTTCCTTTTTACCTTCGGGCGTTTTGGTTTTTTTATAAAACCCGCCCTTGGTCTTGTTGCCCAGCCATCCCTTGGCGATCATTTCCTTTAGCCAGTCAGGAGCCTTGAAAACGTCTCGCTTTTCATCATCAGGGCAGTTTTCATAAACATTGTCCGCAACATGGCTCATGACGTCCAGGCCAACCAAGTCGGCCAGACGGTAAGTGGCCATTTTGGGGCGGCCCAATACCGGACCTGTCAGGGCGTCGACCTGCTCGATACCGAATCCCATCTCCTGCATGAGCTGGTTGGTATAGTTGCCGGCAAAAACACCGATTCTGTTGGCAATGAAGTTTGGGGTGTCCTTGGCGAAAACCACACCCTTGCCCAGGATCTTTTCCGCGAATTCAGCCATGCGTTCCATGGCGTCGCTGGTGGTCTTGGGGCCGCTTATGATCTCAAAGAGTTTCATGTAGCGGGGAGGGTTGAAAAAGTGGGTGCCAAGGAAGTTTTCCTGGAACTCCAGGCTCAAGTGCTCGCTCATGGCGGCCACAGAGATGCCGCTGGTGTTTGTGGTGACCAGGCAGTCCGGCTTTCTGACCGTCTCCAGCTTGGAGAAAAGGTCTTTTTTAATATCCAGCCTTTCCACCACCACCTCAACGATCCAGTCGCAATCCTTTAAGAGATCCAGATCATCTTCCAGGTTGCCGATGGTGATTAGATCAGCGTCTTCAGGCACATAGAATGCGGCAGGCCTGGCCTTCAGAGCGCCGGTCAATCCGTTTTGGGCAAACAGATTCCTGAATTGGGGAGAATCCTCTTTGACTCTTTTTTTTTGCAGCTTTTCGGGCATTTTGGGCGGCACGATATCCAACAGCACAGTGGGCAGACCCACGTTTGCTGTATGGGCGGCAATGGTGGCGCCCATGACACCTGCGCCGATTACGCCCACCTTTTTGATGGGTTGGCTCATATTAAACCTCCTTGGAGCTGTAAGCGGCCCTGGGGGACGAATAAATAAAAATCTTATCCAATTGCGACGTTTGAGTGATAAAAAGGCTTGGCTTGGAAAATTATGAATGAGTTTTCATTCATTTTTAGAGAATCTAGCATGGCCGGGCTTTGAGTGTCAAACTTTTTTTTGGTTTATGAATAGAAAAAATCTTGTTACGGAACCACTAAATATAGTAGAAAAAAAAGGAGGGATACAATCGGTGGTGTTTCTCGCGTGGTTTAAAATTGAAAGCAAGAAACAGATAAACAGTTTGCAAAGAAGCCCGGTTCCACTCCATTGCATACTTGAGGATGCAAAGCTGTCTGATCTCAGGTAAAGTCTCTTTCCTATGTTCTGTACTTAACAGTCACGCTACACATCGGTTGTTAAAGGGCCGCATGATATCGGGCCCAGGGCGATTTCAGCAATAGGCTGACTACAACTTTTGGTTGCCTGTTTTTTATACCCTGGTCATACTGGGACTGTGTTACATGTGGCGATTGTTAAAAATCTTCGGTTGTAACGGAAATGATATGCTCCCAATCTGTTTTTTAGCTGATAATCGCGGTTTGCTAATCAGGGCGATTACTCTTTCTTTTTTAGGGTTCTGTCTTCTTTTTTATCTTTTAATAACTCCCCGTATGGCTCATGCCGTTCAAGAAGATTCCGAACATAAAAACAAATCCCCGATATTTACCTTTTGCTATCAGGGAAAGGTAAGCGACTCCCGTTTTGTGGTGGTGGATAAAAGCAGGCAAAGCTTTATGGTCTTCCGATATTTGGGCGATCTGGAATTGGAATATGAATATCCCTGTTCCACCGGCAGCCGTCCGGGCGATAAACAGAAAGAAGGTGATGAAAGAACTCCCGAGGGGATTTATTTCACCACCCACCGCTATAAGGACAACAAGGTCACCATATTCGGCGACCAGGCTATTCATTTGAATTTTCCCAATCCTTTTGATCGGGAGCAGGGGCACAGCGGTAACGGCATTTATATCCACGGCACCAACCAAAAATTGAAACCGCGGGCCAGTAATGGTTGTATTGTCATGCGGAATCAGGATCTGGATGTTGTGGCTCCTTTAATCAAAGAGCAATTAACGCCTGTGGTGGTGGTTAAGAGTTTTCACCTGGCTGACCTGAAAAAAAGGGTGAGGTCCTGTAATTATCTGTTGGATTTGGAAAAGTGGGTTAAAAATTTTAATCTCGCCCCCAAAGGCCCCTCTCTGGCCCTGCGCAGCAGTAAAGGGCCCAAGCTTCCGGCCAAGCTGGCCTCCCTGGCCCCCAATTTGGCCCATCTGGGTAAAAACAGCAAAATTGAGCTTTCAAACAGGGGCATGATGCTTCTGGGCCTGGATTCGCATTGGATACTGGTGGCTGATCAGGTCATCAAAAAGTCAAGGCGCAAAGAAATACTGGTTACCAGGAGGTTTTTCTTAAACGGAAATGATCCCTCCTCTGCCAGTGCGTTAAAAGGGGACTGGGTGGTGTCCGATCTGACCCAGGCAAAGCGTTTGATTGCCCTGGCTCCCAAGGAGATTGTGCTGGCCACGGCCAAGTCACATGAACCTGCCCAGACCCCCAAAAAACCTGCCGCTATAAAAACTGAGCCAAAGGTTAATGCCAAAAAACAGATTGAAAGGATGCTTAAGTCCTGGATGCATGTCTGGCAGGCCAAGAAATTGAACCTTTACATGGGCTATTATGCCCGTGATTTTAAAAGCGGGAATATAAACAAAACGCAATGGAAAAAGCGTAAACGCTACTTAAATAAGGTTTACAAAGTAATACGGGTTCGGGCCAAGGACCTGAAGATAACGGTTCTAAACCGGAATCAGGCCCGAGTGGAGTTCATACAGCTCTACTCCTCGGATTGGCACAAGGATAGGGGCCTCAAAAAGTTGGAGTTGGTTTACCGCAAGGGTAAATGGCTTATAAAAAACGAGACCTGGACCAAATTATAGAAATTTTTACGCGGAAATCGGCTGATTAGTCCGGGCTGCCGCCCGGTTACACGACCCAATATAACCGATCTGGGAAAGACCAAAGGCAGGAGCATGGGTATTCAGAGAAAAATGCATTCAACTCTTTGTTATTTCTTTAAAAAACCCAACATGGGGGGGAGGACACGTGGGAAAAAAGGGAATGGACGTACTTCTGGTGCGCAAATCAGGACCGGTGCAGGCCGTGACCTTTAGAACCTGGTGGATATATTTTTTGTTCCTGGTGTTGATCCTGATGCTTTTGGGCATGGGGGCGGGCAGCTTTTTGCTTTATGGTCAGCAGGAAGCCTTGAAAAAGCTTGCTGACGACACCAGGTTGATCATGCTGCGCACCGAGAGGCTGGAGGCCCTGGTTCAGGAACAGGAGACCAGAGAAGTTCTGGCCATGCAGGCTGATATGGAAAAGCAGGCGGCGGAGAACGCCAAAAACGATGCCGCCCAGTCGGGAGACGATACTCCCCCTGAAGCCGGTAAATCTCAGCCTGAACCCGAGAAAAAAGCGCTCGATCCTGTTGAACCCAAATCTGCGGATACTGAGCAGATAAAGGACCAGGCCCAAACCACACCGGAGCCCAAGGCAGAGGCGGAGGAAAAGCAGGAAAAAGCCGATGAAATTACAGAGCCCGCTGAGTCTGACCAGGTCGGCATCAGAAATGTCCAGCCGTCGGTCGAGGCAAATGATCTGTTTGTGCTTTTTGATGTGGTGAATAAAACCGAATCTCCCTCATCCGAACCCTTGATGGGCTATGTTTCAGTTATCATGAGGGGGCAGAAAAGAGGCAATCCCTGGGTGGAATCCTGGCCTCCCATGCGTCTGACTCCTCAGGGCAGGCCAATGAACTACAGAAGGGGCGCTCCTTTTTCCATTCACAGGTTCCGCCGCATGAAGGCGAAATATGACGCCCTGGAAAAGAAACCGGAAAAGCTCGAATTTGTGATCTATTCCCGAGAAGGACAATTGCTTTTGGTGAGCTCCGCCGCTATAGATATGGAAACGAGCACACCTAAAGAAACGGAAAAAGAGCCAACCGAAAAAACAACAGAGGGGGCTGGTAATTGAAACCTGGTTTTTGGGTTTTTTTATGCATGTTTATCATGGCCGGGCTGCTGCCTGTAACCGCAACAGCCCAAAAGCGGCCGTGCCTTGAGCATAGGGTCTATTTTGACGGCACACCCAACCAGCTTGACGTTTACCACATAAGGGGAACTCATCCCGGCAAGACCCTGATGATATTAGGCGGCATCCAAGGCGATGAACCCGGTGGTTTTTTATCGGCGGATCTGTATGCCGATATCGCCCTTATCAAAGGCGATTTGATAGTTGTCCCCAGGGCAAACCTGTATTCCATAATTAAAAATCACAGGGGGCCGGACGGTGATATGAATCGCCAGTTCGGCGACCCTGTAACAGCCAGACGCCACAAGGAAATCGTATCTATATTAAAGAAACTCATCGCCCAAAGCGATTGTCTGTTGAATCTGCACGACGGCAGCGGTTTTTTCAGGCCAAAATGGGAAGGGCCCATGGCCAATCCCAAACGCTATGGCCAGTCCCTGATAGCGGATACCGATGTTTTTGTGAACCACAAGGGGAAAAAGCTGGATCTGAAAGGGATGGCCGAAGAGGTGCTGGCCAAGGTCAATCTCCAGATAAAGAACCCCAAGTATCATCTTTTATTTAATAATCATGCCACAGCTTCGCCCCAGACCCTGCATAAGGAGCAGCGCCGCAGCGCAACCTATTACGCCCTTATGAAATGCGGTATACCGGCCTTTGGTGTTGAATCCAGCAAGTCCCTGCCCACAGTGGGCATGAAGGTAAGGCACCATATCCTGGTGATAAACGCCTTTATGGACCTTTTGGGGATAGAGCGGGAAAATCCGGCTTCCATGCTGCCCAAACCGGTTTTGCAGTTTGTGCTTTTAAGCGTGAACGGAAAAGACCCTGTAATGGTCTCTAAAAATCGCACCTTAGCCATACGCCCCGGCGACAAGGTGAAGGTGCTGCATATTGAGGCCAATTATGAAAGGGGTTTAACCTGCGACTTCTTGGGGGTGGGTTCCATAAATGACCTCAGACGGGATGTCAGGATAAACAAATCCACCACCTTGGTGGTGCGTAAGGATAACGCCAGGCTGGGAAATGTGAAGATCAGGGTGCTTAGTGGCGAAGAAACTCTGTTTACCACAGTGCGCTCGCCCATCCTTTATTTTTTAGTTGAAGTGGAGGGGCAAAGACGCGTCCTGGCCAATGGCGAGGAGTTGAAACTCATCAGGGGGGACAACTTTAAAATAGTGGATGTGCTTACCAACCTGCCTTCGCCCAACAGCCTGACAGTGAACCTCAAGGGTTTTGTACCGGCCGTACCCGGCAAAAACCAGGGAGAGGACAGGGGGTATGAAGTCCGGACAGCCCGGGATCTGATGTCACGATTTTCCCATTGTCCGGCATCCTATAATAAGGATTTAAGTTGCCACCGGGTCCTGGCCAAACAGGGCAACCGCATCTTAGGTGAAATTACCGTGGTCTTAAGGCCGGCCAAACTGGATTATCTGGTTCTCAAAAGAAAAAACGGCGGTAAGATGGTTTACCATGACGGTGAATCCGTCAGGGCCCATCCCGGTGAAAAACTGGAAGTGGTGGACCTTAAAACCAATCTTTCCTCTGGTCGGGGATTGACCCTTGCCCTGCATAAAAGCGGAAAAAACGTGAATTTAAAAGGGAGGCTGATTGACACCTCCCGGGATATTTTTAAGAACCCGAGGCCGAAAAAGTCTGACAAAGTTAAACTGGTTGTATTGCGCGCGGATCAGACCATAGGACATATCCGTTTAGATATTGGAGAAAAGTAAATTGGATTCCAATAGTCTCACCCTCCTTGCACCGGGAACCATGGTGCGGGGCGATATCTTCAGTGAAAACATCTTGGTGGTGGAAGGCGGGGTGGAAGGCAACATCAGAGGAAATCGGGTGTTGGTCAAAAGTTCCGGCTGGGTTCATGGCAATCTGGCCTGCCGTTCATTAAGCATTGAACCCGGTGGACTGGTAGACGGCTATATAAAGGTGGCGGAGATGCCTTCTTTACCACCCGGAAAGGCTGGAAATCAGGCTCTTCCCGAATCCAAAGAGGAAAATAATGAGCCGTACAGCCTGCCTTTAATGGATGAAAATGCAGAAGGTCAGGAAAAAGAGCAGTCAAAAAAAGACACCGCTTTAGATGAAAAAGACGCCTTGCCAGACGAATAGGCCGGGCTTCGAAAAATGTATTTCAAGCTGGAGTGGTCACTAAAGACCACTCCATTCTCATTTAGGGAGAGTGAAAATGGCAACTGTTCTAGTTTGTTATTATTCCAAGGGGGGGAACACCCGCAAAATGGCCGAAGCCCTGGAAAAAGGGCTCATTGAAGCGGGGTGCCGGGTGAATCTCAAAAAGGTGGACCAGGTTCAGCTTGAAGACCTTAAAAACGCAGACGGCGTCATGGTCGGCTCCCCCTGCTACTTCGGCAGCGTAGCCGCGGAAGTGAAGAGCTTTTTGGACAAGGCGGTTCAGCTTTTCGGAACAGGCGATCTGGAGGGCAAACCAGGGTCCGCATTTGTGAGCGGCGGCAGTATCGGCGGCGGCGGTGACCTGGCCATGATGACGATCGTGACGGGCCTTTTGGTATACGGCATGGTGGTGCAGGGCTACAGAAAGACCGGGCACCTCGGCACCCTTTCCATCGGCGCTCCGGACGACAGGGTTTTACAGGAGTGCCATGATCAGGCGACCAAGTTTGCCGCCTTGGTCAAGAAATTGGCCGAAAGGTAGCAGTCAGCCTTGACTACAGACAAACAAGCAATCTTGATCAAGGCCAAGGGACTGGTAGGTGTGGAGCCTGATGTAGAGAGCCCCCATGTGTTGATTGAAAACGGGGTTATCAAGGCCCTGGGCAAGGAGGCCCAGGCATGTCCGGCTGAAGAGGTTGATCTTAGCGATCTTTATCTTTCTCCGGCAGCCCTGGATGCGCATGTACACCTTTGGCTTAAAGGCCCGCCCGAAAAAAGCCTGGCAGCCTATCAAGAGGCGGCAGTGGCCGGGGTCAGGGATATGGGCCGGACCAAAAAGGCGGCTGACAAGACCTATGAAAAGCCCCAGGACGGGCCATTGGTCCTGGAGGCGCGCATGGGCCTCGGCGCCAAGGGTGAAGCCAAATACTGGCTGGCCCAGGAATTTAAGGGTGCGGATGAGTTTTACAAAGCCGCCCTTAAACAGGCCCGGGACGGCGCGGATTTGATAAAGGTCTTTGTCACGGGTTTACTGGATTTTGACAATCCGGGCCAGGTGGAGCACCCTCTGGCCGTGACGGAAAAGGAAATGAAGGCCGCGGTCGAGGCGGCTAAAACCCATGGGCTCAGAGTATCTGTGCATGCCAGCGGAAAAGCGGCGGTGGATGCCGCGCTTAATGCGGGGGTGGGTTCTGTGGAACACGGGTTTTTCATGGGATCTGAGAATTTGGCCCGTATGGCGAATGAGGGAGTGTACTGGTCTCCCACCTTGGCGGCCTGCAAGGTTCACGCAGATGACCCGGAAGGACGCCACCCCGAACAGATACGGGAAAATATCGGTAAAATCGTGAAAAGCCAGGTGGATGCCCTGAGAGAGGGGGAAAAACTCGGGGTTCCTCTGGTTCTGGGATCGGATGCAGGCTCCTATGGAGTGCCCCACGGCAAGGCTCTTTTCATGGAGATCGAGGCTTGGCTATGGGCCGGTATTGCAGCAAAAACCGTGTTTGAAGCGGCTACAAAGACCGCTGCCCTTGCCATGGGCCGGGCCGATGAACTTGGTGTGATCAAAAAGGGAGCCCTGGCCAGGCTGGTGGGTTGCGGGGCGTCTCCTCTGGAAGACCCCACCGAGCTGTCCAGGCCCATGTGGCGGTCATTTTAAACTTACAGGGTAAACCCCCTGGGATAATAGAACACATATTCCCGGGCCAGTTTCTCCTGTCTTTCCCTGGCGATTTCGTCCAGGGTTTTGAATAGTGTGTTAAGGCGGTTAAGGGGAGCCACCCTGCGTTTGAAATCCATTAACTGGGCTTGGTCCTCCAAAAGAGGCAGCATGAACCGGTTGGCTCCCCCCCGCCAACTCAAATCAAGGGACTTGGAGAGCTTCTCCACTTCACCATAGACCCGTCGAATAAGGTCTGTGCGCAGGATGTCGCAAGGGGTGTTGACCAGGGTCTCCATTAATGCGGCCAAAAAACCAACCTTGATCAGGTCCTCCTGATTATGGCGATGCCTCAGTACAGCCAGGGCTGTTTCATTGAGCCCGTTTGTACAGGCAATGTGGGCCGGCATTTTTCCGCCGGGCTTACGCCCTTTTTTAATCAGCTCCGCCCGGTAGTCTTCATAACCTGCTGCGCTCCTGACATGCACCTGTAGAATATTGGTGGTGCGCCAATCGCCCCACTTTAGCCTCATGGGCGCATCAGTAATCACATTGTCGGGTTGTTTAGGCTTATTGCCTGGAAAATCGATAATATGGCTCAAGATAGCTCCTGTGAAGCTTGATTATAATCAGGAGTTAGTAGGGTATCAGAATCCACTCTCGGCTTAAAGGGGAAAGGCGGCTCAATTGACTGGTTCGGTTCTAAGGCTCACTCCCACTCATAAACGTTTCTTTTTGTGTTTTGGCCTGTTTTTTTTCGGCAGTTTACTGCACGTGTCTGTTTCTTTTGCCGAAACCGCCATTTTCAATCCCCTGCGCGTTTATTTGCTTGAACAGGGCTTTAAGACAAAACAGGTGGATTGGGTCTTGAGTCATGAAAAGATGCGTTTTGAGGCTAAAATTCTGGCCCGTATGTTGAGCGTCAAGGAAAGCAAGCTCAACTATGGCCGTTTTTTGTCTGAAAAAAGCCTTAAAAGGTCGCGGGATTTTCTGGTTAAACATAAAGGACCTTTAAGCCAAGCCCATAAAACCACAGGCGTGCCTCCGGAAGTAATAGTGGCCATATTGAATGTGGAGACTTCCCTGGGGTCCTACACCGGCACTCACAATACCATGAGCATACTGGCCAGCCAGGCGGTTTTGGATACAAAAGAAGCCAGAAAGCGCCTGGCCGTTTATTGGCCCAAGGACCGTACAAAGGAGATAAGCTCCCGTAAAAACCTTAAGCGCTTTATAAAAAGAGCCCATTGGGCCAAGGGCGAAGTCGCATCCCTGCTGAAATTGTCTCAAAAATGGCGTAAAAACCCCTTTGCCTTTCAGGGGTCGCCTGCCGGAGCCTTTGGCATGAGCCAGTTTGTGCCCACAAGCGCCTTGAAATGGGCCAAAGACGGGGACAATGACGGCCGGGTGGATCTTTTCACCAGCACAGATGCCATTTTCAGCGTGGCCAATTACCTTAAAGCCCACGGCTGGCAACAGGGACTGGGCCAAAGAAAGCAAAAATCGGTTATACTCACCTATAACAAAAGCACTCCCTATGCCCGAACCGTTCTGGAATTGGCCCGGAGGCTTAAATGAGTTCACCTGTAAGTCAGGCTTTTGTTTTCCCCTCAAAAGCCGCCCTGGACCAGACCCTGGCAGAAATGACCCGGGAAAGTCCGGGCGGTTTTTTGCTTAAACCGCCTTTTTACACCTTTGATTCCCTTTTACCCGCTGTATTGGAGCAAACACCTTTACCCGAAGGATGTGCACCGTTATCGCCCCAGGCCGGCCCCATGCTTTTGCAGGCTATTTTGCGCAAGGCCAAGGATCATGAGGATTTGTTTGCGGGCATGGCCAAGGGCAGGCGTTTTCCGGACCGCTTGTGGCGTCTATTGGTTGAGATCAAGGCGGCCGGGCTTTTACCTGAACAGATTCGGGAGCTGGAACAGGCTGACTCGGGCGGCAGGTTCCTGGCCCTGACCGAGTTGTTGGAGCTGTATCAGAAAAGGTTGGATGATCTGGGCCTGGCAGACCAGGCCGATCGTCTGAAGCACCTGGAGGCTTCTCTGGAGAAGGGATTCAGGCCAAAGCTCATTTCCTCCTGGCGGAAATTGGAGGCCCTGGAGGTGCTTTGGTTGCGCACCCTGGACCTGGGGCTTTTACGCGCCCTGTCCAAGGCTATAAAGGTGAGGGTCAATTTCAGCCTGCTGCCGCCTGATGACGAGGGGCCGGTAAGGCTTTTCAAACTTCTCAAGGCAACTGAGCGCCACATAATTGAAAATATGTCCCAGGTGGAGATTAACTGGCACGAGATTGAGGAATTCAAAGGACCCTTGGCTCCCCTGGTTCAGGCGCGGCTTGGGGGGGAAACCGCACCCTTAAGTGAGGACTTTGAGGATTGCCTGGAGGTTTTAAAAGCTCCGGGCAGGTACACTGAAATGGAAGACCTGGTCATAAGGGCAGGGGATCTGCTTAACTCGGGTGTGCCGCCTCAAAAACTTGCCATAGTGCTGACAGACCCTGATATTCAGGGGCAGATGGCCCTAAACGTTGCCCAGAGAATGGGAATTTCCCTTGATTGGTCACCGTCTTTGCCCTTGACAGCTACTCCGGTGTGCCGGGCCTTTCTTTTACTTTTGGAATTGCCCCTAAAGTCCTTTTTACGTAAAAAGCTTATCCAGGCCTTTGAATCTCCTTATCTTTTTCCTGCCCTTGCCCCGCTTATCTGGGAAAATGACCCTCTGCCCGCATCCCGGATCAAGTCTCTTTTATCCAGTGCCGGGTATTTTGACGCAGCGGAAAACGAACCCTTGTTTTATTTGCAATCTGCTTACCACCGCCTGGGAGAAGGTGCCGAAACTGCTGTTTATTTAGGTCAATCCCTGGAAAAACTTAAAGCTTTACTTGAAGAATTTAGTTCTCCGGGCAATCTGCATTCATACCTGCGAGAAGTGCAGGAGCTTTGGCGAAAATTAAAAATAGGCCAACATCTTTTTTTCGGACTCAACCCGGAAAACAAAAAGGAAAGTCAGACTATTATCCAGGATATGGCCGCCTTGGGAGCCATGGACCAGGCCCTGGAGGAGTTGGTTTTAGCCGCTTCTCAGATAGAGGATGTTGATCAGCTCTCAGCTACCAGGCTGTTGGCCGGATTTCGCCATATGCTGGCCCAGTACCAAGTTCACCCCTTGAAAAAAGGCCCCATGGGAATCAGGCTGGTTTCCTTGGATCAGGCAGGCGCCCTTGATCTTGATTACGCCTTTGTGGCCGGACTGAATCTGGGAGATTTTCCCTTAAAACCCCAGGCCAGGCATTTTCTGGGCGGCCAGGACCTGGTCAGATTGGGGATAAAGGCCAAGGCCCCGGTCTGGCGCACCGACGAGGAGGAATACTCCGGCCAGATTCTTAACCTCTTGCGCCTCTTGGCTAAAACCAGGCATAAGGTTATCCTTTCCCATGCCGCAGCCGACGCAAGCGGCCAGGAAAAAGAGCCCGCCCTGGAACTGACAGTCATTGCCTCTTTGGGAGGCGTGGAAATTTCCCGGGCAAATGGCGGGGTCTACGGCTCCTTGCCCGGCCTGGAGCAGTGCCACGATCCTTTGGGGTTGTGGGCCGGTTTGACCAGGGGCCTGTTGAATCCCCTGGCGTTTGAACAGGAAAATCACCTGGCCAGGGAGGTTTTCACCTGCCTGTCTGAGCAGGACCCGTATTTTATACCCAAATGGCGCGATATCCGGGCCAGGGTGATGATAGAGGCCCGCAGAAAAGAGCTCAACCGGCTTGATCTGAAGGAAAGGCCATTAAATTCAGATGCCTATAGTGGAAGCCTGAATTCTTCCCAGATAATCGGACGAATCAGGGAGCTATTGACCGGCTCCCAAAGCCGCCCCCAGTCAGCCAGCAGTTTCGAGCAGTATGCGGCCTGCCCAATGGCCTGGTTTTATGGCCGAATTTTGGGGCTTACCCCTCAGGACGAACCTGAGCTGGATCTCAAACCAAGCGATGAAGGCTCTTGGGTGCATGAGGCTTTAAGGCTTTTCTTTGAACCGGAGGAGTATGACCACAACTGGTCTGATCAAACCCGCAGGCAAAGGATTAATGATTGCCTGGAGCAGGCCAGGGCAGAGCAAAAGGCCGGGGGAAATAAAGGCCATGACCGTTTGGCCGAAGCCAGAAAACCGGTATTGAAAAAAGCCCTCGCAAAGGTGGTTGAGCTGGAATGCCGGGAAATGGGTGAGGCAAGGCCCCGGGGCGTGGAGTTGTCCTTTGGAAGCAAGAAAAATCCCTTTGAGATCAAGGTTCCGGGCTGGCCGGATCTTAGGTTGGCAGGCAGGGTTGATAGGCTGGATAAGGGCCCTGATTTTATACGCATTGTCGATTACAAGCACACAAGCAACGATGCGGGCTTAAGAAATGCGGTTTGCCGGGAAGAGTGGGGTGTAAGCGCCTTTCAGTTGCCGATTTACCTGGCTTTCGCCGCCTGTCAAGCCCCGGAACCGGCTTTGCGTTTACTGGCCCGGCTAACGCCAACCAGAAAATGGTTTGAATCGGAAAAGCTCAGAAAACCAGTGGAGCTTTTGGCAGATGATCCTTTTTTAAATAGGGAGCCCGTTCTCTCTGATCAGGAAGAACAGCCGATCAATCTGTACCAGGCCTTGGCCGGTTTGTGGAAAAACATGCTGAATGGGCGATTTTTTGCCCTGCCGGATAAACAAACCTGCCTTTATTGCGATTTCAAGAGGATTTGCAGGGCTGAATCTCATGCGGGGGAAGACAACAATGGCTGATTATCCAGTCCTGGAAAACAGGTTGTGTATAACAGCCGGGGCAGGCGCAGGCAAGACCAGACGCCTGGTGGAGACCTATCTGGGGCTTTTAACCGGAGCGGGTGAGCACCAGGCCCTGCAACCCAACCAGGTGGTGGCCATAACCTTCACCGAAAAAGCGGCCAATGAAATGCGGGCCAGGGTGGCCTCTCAACTAGCCGAATTGGCAGCGAAATCTCAAGGAAAGCCCCATAACCCGGACTGGCAGGGCATGCTGGCCCAGGTGGAATGGGCGCCTATCAGCACTATCCACAGTTTTTGCCGCAGGCTTTTAATGGAGTTTGGTGCGGCCATGGGCCTGGACCCTGATTTCAGGATTCTGGATCAAAACGAGTTTGCGGAGCTTTTGGAAGAAGTCATCCAGGAGGTGCTGCGCACGGAATTGGTTGCTCCCGAAGGGCTTCTCGACAGGCTGCTGGCCCAGAAATCCCTTAACGGGTCTTATGGACTCTCCGGGTTGTTGGCGGAGTTTTATCATCATCTGACTACCTTGGGGGTACGCCCCCGTCAGGCTTTGGATGCCACCCAACAGGCCCATGCGGATGAGGAAACCAGACAACAGGAGCTTGGCAGGCAATTTTGCCTGAGCATAAATGAATTGGCCGACGCCCGCATCGGCGAGTTGGCCAAGAGTAAGGCCAAGTTTTTGGTTAAGCTGGATAAACTGCTGGCCAGATGCAGGGAGCTAGGCCTGGATAAGGACGCATCGGTCCTTAACCTGAACAGGCTTAACGAGCTGGAACCCCTGCTCAAGGGAAACTGGGGCAAGACAAATGAACTGCGCAGACCGGCCATTGAAGCTCTGCAGGAACTGAAACTTTTGATTGCAGTGCCCATGTCGGCCCAGTTGACCGGAAACGCACTTGAGCTGCTTGCCAAGGTGGACCTTGCCCTGGAAAAAGAGTTGGCCGGCAGGGCGGCCCTTTCCTTTGATCATCTTCTGCTGAAAGCCAAGACCCTGCTTGAGACCAGGCCGGAGGTGCTTTTTATTCTAAGGCAGCGTTTCCAGGCGCTTTTGGTCGATGAATTTCAGGATGTAAACCCGGTTCAGGGCGATCTTATGCGGTTTCTGGCTGGTCTTGAAGAGCCTTTGGATCCTGATAGCGCGGATCAGGACGCCCCCTTGCCCAGGTTGCTGGTTGTGGGAGACCGTAAGCAATCCATCTATGCCTTTAGGGGGGCGGATGTGGGGCAGTTCAGCCAGACCATGACCGAATTTGAGGCAGGGGTCGGAAAAGTGGAAGCCCTGCCTAATAATTATCGCACCTGCCATGAGCTGGTCTATTTCTTTAACCGCCTGTTTGAAAAGGTTTTTTCTGCCCATTCCTTGGATGACCCGGAACTTCTGAGACTCTACCTTAACTTTAGGCCGGATGACGCCCAAAACCCGGCCAGGCAAAAGCAAGAGGGGCTGGATCACCCTCTGGAGGTAGTAAAAATAACAGCTCCCCCTGAGGCAAAGGCGGATAAATGGCGCACCCTGGAGGCCGGGGCCCTGGCATTATATCTTAAGGATTTGGTTTTAAATCAAGGTGTAAACCCCGGTAATATTGCGGTATTGTTAACTAAACTAACCTCTGTCAATGTGTATGAAGACGCCTTGCGCAAACAGGGGGTTGGATTCTATACGGTCAAGGGCAGGGGCTTTTTTGCTTGCCAGGAAATTTCAGATATTTACCTGGCCCTGCAAAGCCTGCTTCACCCGGAAGACGATTTGGCGCTCTGTGGATTTCTGCGCTCAGGGCTTCTAGGGTTGAGCGACGAGGCTTTGGTTGCCTTGCGGGCCGGGTCGGCTAAGCAAGGCTGCCTGATGCCGCAGGCCATGAAATCGGGTTTGAACCTGAGCTCCACCCTGGAGGGAGAACAAGCTGACCGCTGGGACAAGGCCTTAAATATATTTAAGAAATGGTCTCCTCTAATCAGGCGTATGTCGCCTTATGCCATAATGGAAAACATCCTGGCTGAAACGGATGTTATTCCCCTATTGGCTGCAGACCCGGATGGTGAGCAAAAAATAGCCAATATCCGTAAATTATTGGAAATGGCCAGGGAGGCGCAATCAGGTCCGACCGGTTGTGTGGAAGATTTTCTGGTCTGGCTGGGTGAACGCCTGGAAAATCCCGGCCAAGAGCCCCAGGCCCCATTGATGGGAGAAGAGGCCCAAGTGGTGCGGTTCATGACCGTGCATCAGGCCAAGGGACTTGAGTTTGATGTGGTGATTCTGGCGGACCTGGACTCCACCATAAACCAGGGGAACAGTCTGCCGAGCCCCTTGCCCCAAGGAATTTTCGCAATTAACCCCCTGGATTTTGACACTGGTGAAGTAATCAAATCGTCTATATATGCTAAATTGGCCAATAGACAAAAGGCTGTTTATGAGGCGGAATCGGCTCGTCTTTTCTATGTGGCCTGCACCAGGGCCATGGAAAAACTGGTTTTTTTGTTCCGGGAAAAGGAAAAGGGCAGGTCCGGTCTGTGGAGCAAATGGGTCTCGGAATTTGTGCTTGCAGACGAACTGACCCGGCAGGTGTCTGTGGATGACCTGGAAATCTTATTTGAGGATAAAGATCCCGGCCATATGATCGATTCGGGAGATACACCGATGGATCCGGCCGGGGAATGCACGGGACATGCAGTTGAAATAATTGATCATTGCCTGCAAGATAACCAGCCCGCCCCCAACCTGATTACTGAATCCGTCTCCAGCCTGGAAAATTTTCTCCATTGTCAAAGGCTGTATTTTTTTACCAGAAGATGGGGGCTTGATACTGCCCAATTAGCTGTAAATATTAATGGAAACGGAGAACCTTCCCAGGGGGCCCGTATTGGCAGCCTGGTGCACAAATTGCTTGAAAACGCCCGTTTTTCCAACGGGCCGGATTCATTGAAACAGGCGGCTGATCAGATGGCCCTGTGCGGACAGGCGTCAGAGCTGGAAGTTCAGCGGGCCAAGGATTTGGCTTTAAAGGCTTGGGAAACAGATCTTCCGGATATTATTAATGAATTTCCGGAAGAACACCTCTTCAGGGAGCAAGGGTTCAGGCTTTACTTAAAAGGTAATGGCGCATGCCCGGACCTGGAGGTGATAGGGGAGTTTGACCTGGTCCTGGTGCGGCCCGGCCGACACCTTATTGTGGATTACAAGGTGAGCGAGGCGGTGCATCCGGAGAACTATCAGACCCAGCTGGGTATTTATGCCCTGGCTCTGGGCAGGACAGATCCTTCCAACCCGCCTGAAACCAGGCTTTGTTATTTGAACTCCAAGGGGGGAACCCTGCTTTCCCTTGATTGCAATGAGGCTTATCTTAAAAAACTGGAACAGAATCTCCTGGCAGCCGCTTCAGGCATCAGCCGCATTCCCTTAAACGCAGACCCCTGGACCTTGCCGGTTTCTCCTCTTTGTTCTGCTGCCTGTCCTTTGCAAAAAAGTGGTTTTTGCCGGGGCAAGGGGGCGGAATAAATGCAAAACCAGCTCACCAGCCTTACCGGAACCGTAAAAAGGATTACCTTTCATAATCCTGAAAACGGTTATACCGTGGCGCGGCTTGATACTACCCAGGGGCTTTTCACGGTAGTGGGCATTATGCCCGGGCTGGATCAGGGCCAGGAAATAACCGTAAAAGGCAAATCCATCTTACATCCCAAATTCGGCCCCCAGGTGGAGGTCGAGAGTGTTTCCGTGAGTTTGCCCACAGACGAGGAGGGTGTGAAAAACTACCTCGCTTCCGGCCTGGTAAAGGGAGTGGGACCCAAGTTGGCCGAGCGCATTGTGGAGCACCTCGGCCCCAAGGCAGTTGAAGTAATACTTGAAGAACCGGAAATGTTGGCCCAAGTGCCTGGTATTGGTGATAAAAAGGCAGAATCCATAACCAAGGCGGTTCAGGACCACGGTGTATTAAGAGATGCCATGGTGTTTTTACAGGGTCACGGCATTGGGGCCTCGACCGCCTTGAGGATTTACAAACATTACAAGGGAAACACCCTGGCTATAATGAAAACTCAGCCCCATCGTCTGGCCGCTGATGTGCGGGGCATTGGTTTTGCCACAGCCGACCAAATTGCTTCCCGCCTGGGCATTGCCCAAGACGATCCCTCCCGTCTGGAGGCGGGGATTCTGCACACCCTTTCCCAGGCCCTGGACCAGGGACATCTTTTTTTACCCTATGAGGAACTCATGGAAAACGCGGCCAACATTCTCAAGGTTGACCGGGGGCTTTTGGGCCCGAGTTTTGTGAAACTTCATGTAGGGCTCAAATTAACTGTTGAAGAAGATGAAAAGGCTAAGAGGGTTTACTTAAGCTCCATCTACAGCCTGGAGCAAAGAGCCGCTCACACCTTGGCCGGCCTCGCTAAAAATTCGGGCCTTTTGTCTGAACAAAGGGCGGCCAAGGCAGTGGATTGGGTGTCTGGACAGCTTAAGGTCAAGCCCTCTTTGCCCCAGCAAAAAGCACTTTCAAAGTTGCTCACCGCAGGCCTTGCCGTACTCACCGGAGGCCCGGGCACCGGTAAAACCACTTTGCTCAAGGCCTTGATAACCATTGCCAAGCGCATGGAACTCAGCGTGGCCCTGGCCGCGCCCACTGGCCGGGCGGCCAAGAGGCTCAGCGAATCAACCGGTCAAACCGCCTTGACTTTGCATCGATTACTGGAGTTTAGCCCTAAAGAGAATCGTTTTGCCCGAAATGCCAACCGACCTGTGGAGGCTGAACTTTTAGTTGTCGATGAGTCTTCCATGATAGATATCTGGTTAATGGCCAACCTGGCCGAGGCGGTTGGGCCGGAATGCAGGCTGATACTGGTGGGAGACGCTGACCAGTTGCCAAGCGTGGGACCGGGTTTGGTGCTGCGCCAGATCATTGATTCCAAGGTGATAAAAACCGCTCGCATAACCGAGATTTTCCGTCAGGATCAGGCTGGCCTCTTGGTCAAAAACGCCCACCTTATCCTGAACGGCAAAATGCCTGAATTGCCTCGTCAGGGCGCGGAATCGGATTTTTATTTTATAGACCAAAAAGATCCGGAAAAAAATTCCCGTTTGGTGAAAGACCTGGTCTGCCAAAGGTTGCCCGGCCACTACGGCTTTGATCCGGCCAGGGATATCCAGGTGTTGGCTCCCATGCACAAGGGAACCCTAGGTTGCCGTAATCTAAACCAGATTCTGCGAGAGCAACTTAACCCCGCCTCCCGGGGAGCGGTTGGATTTCAAGCTGGGGACAAGGTTATGCAGGTGCGTAATAACTACGACCTGGAAGTCTTTAACGGAGATCTGGGTTTTGTGCTTAAAAGCGAGGACGCCGGTTGCGTTGTGGCCATGGGCGACAGGGAGGTCGAGTATTCCCAGGCTGAACTGGATGACCTGATCCTGGCCTATTGTGTGACCATTCATAAATCCCAGGGAAGCGAATATCCGGCTGTGGTGGTGGTCTTGGGCATGGAGCATTTCATCATGCTGAATCGGCCTCTGCTTTACACCGCCGTGACCAGGGGTAAAAAGCTGGTTTTGGTGGTGGGGGATGCCAAGGCCCTGAAAAGAGCCATAAGGGAAAACCAGCCGATTCATCGCAATGCCCGCTTGGATGTGGCCCTGGGCAAGCTTTATCAGGCAAGTTTAAAGTAAATTTATCTTAATATTAAAGTAATCTTATGGCAGAGCCTTTTATCGGATAAAGCTCTTTACCAAAAAGGAAAGCGGACAAGGCTAGAGAATAAGCCTTGCCCGCTCGTTCTGGGGGGTGACGGTCATATGAGCCTGGTTATATAAACTACCGACCGTCTATGGTTTGGATGGTCCAGCGTCCCGGACCAGGGAACCCGATTTTGCTAAAGGCCTGGTATAAGCCTTTCAGGCATAGGTTTCAGGAATCAAATTACTTTCCACCACAGCCTGCAGTTCAGAGAGTTTCCAGGACGGCGCCTGGGCAATCATGGGGGCCAGCTTTGTGATCAACCCCCTGGCCTCAGTAAGATTGAGATCACTTTCGCCCCCGGTTTTGACAAAGGCAGTGGCAAACATAAGGCTGCCCATGATGAACCAGGTCGCATCAGACCAGTAAAGCGATGCCACGGTTTTTCTGGTGACTATTCCGGTGCAGATAGCGATCAGGCCGATACAAAAAGCGACCATGGGAAGGGGAATTGCCTCGGTTAAAAAACAAAGCACCACAAAGGCCACCGTGGCGATTGCGGCCTTTACATGAAAGCCGGCTCTGTCTGCCTTTTTCCTTTCCAAAGGAGTCAGTTGATCATAATTTATACCTTTTGTCTTTATTTCATGGGCTCGGCTTAGAAGCTGCTCGAACTTCTTGGAATCAATATTTTTTACATGTTCTTTGATGGTCTGTAGCTGCCCTTGGGAGAGCTTGATTTTATTGGTGTGCGCCCACTTCAAATTTCTCTTTAAAAAAGCCTTCTTGCTGTAGGCCGATTTGCTTTCACTGGCCACCATCAATTGGACCAGGTACATCTGCCACTGGGTTAATCCATCGAATTCATTATTAAAAAGTTCTTTGGCCAGGTAGGTTTTCTCATATCCCGGCCCCAGTGAATATTCTATACCCACCTGGAGCATTGAATCCGGCGTGGGTATTATTATTATCAAAATAAACAGAACAAGTGGTATGCTGAACAGCTTCCAGTTGACATATCTGTCGTAACCGGTTGGTTTTTGCGGAGCATTGTCCCGGGTCATACTCGCACCTCGCCTTTTCTAACGTGTTGGACATCTTTTTTTTTACCCACAAACAAGCTTTCTCAAAAATTAAAGTGCTCAAGTAAAGTGCTCAGGACAGCCATAGCCAAGGCAGCGAAAAAAAAGAACTTTCTTTCAGCCTTGGCACTGTAGCGCCATATCCATTTTTTGTTTTTCAAGTGTTTCTCAGCCATTTTCAAGGCCTTGTTAGGGTGAACGGTCAGGGCTCTTCTACCTGTTGTCTCCCTCGTGATTTTCTCTCCAAGGCAAATTCAATTTTTTCCAATAAGGTTTCCAAGGGGCACGGTTTGATCAGGAAATCAAAGGCGCCCTGTCTGAGACCTGCCAAGGCCGAATCCACGGTGGCATGCCCGGTGAGCATGATCACCGGAATCCCCGGCCAGGTCTGTTTAATGGTCTGCAAAAGTTCCAGTCCGCCCATGCCCGGCATTTTTATATCCAGCACAACCACATCGATCTGCCGTGCCTGCAAAACAACCAGGGCCTCTTGACTGTCCGGGGCTGAATGCACTTCATAACCTTGACGCTCCAGCAGCTTGGCAAAGGTTTTCAGCAAGCGTTTTTCATCATCAACCAAAAGGATCTTTGGGCTTGTCACCTTAAACCTCTTTTCCCCAAAGAGTGTTTTCTCAGTCTATGAGGGGCAGGGTGATAATAAAGGTGCTTCCTTTGCCCAAGGTACTTTGCACCTTGATGCTTCCACCCATTTTTTCCACGATCCCGTAGCACACCGGCAGGCCAAGGCCAGTGCCTTGCCCCACGGGCTTGGTGGTGAAAAATGGGGTGAATATACGTTTTAAATCTTCGGAATTAATCCCCTTTCCATTATCTTTAATACTTAAAAGAGCCTGGGCTTCTAAAGCCTCCACATTTACGGTGACCAGTCCTTCTCCCTGGCCTCCGTATTTTGCCTCCACTGCGTCAAAGGCATTGTTCAAAAGGTTTAGGACCACCTGTTGCAACTGACCGGGATCGGCGTTAACCCAACAGGGCTGACTGGTATTTTTAAGCTCCAACGAAACCCCGCTGACTTGGGCCTTTTTACTGAAAAGTAAAGAGGCCTGGCCCACAAAGTCAGCCAGGTTCAACCTCTGGGGATTGGGGTCTGTTTTGCGGGCAAATTTGAGCACTGACTGAGTAATTTGGGCGCAACGATCGATCTGTATCTGGATTTGATTAAGGGATTCAATCAGTTCGTTAAGGTCTTCACCTTGAAGTAAATCCCCCTTTTGAACCATCTCCTGCATGATGGTTTCCATGAGCTTTTGCTCGGCGCGGATAACCTGGAGGGGGTTATTGATCTCATGGGCAAACCCGGCGGACATCTCACCTATCTCCGCCAGCCTGCCTGCCACAATAAGTTGTTGATCCAGTTTTTCCTTGTCGGTTTCGGCTTTTTCAATCTGGGTGATAAGCCGATTTGTTATATAAAAGGCAAGCCCTATAATGAAGACTATGCCCAAGATGCAGATCAGGATAACCTGGATCGAGGCATCGTTAAGTGCCTGAAATGCATCTTCTTTGCCTTGACGCACAATCAGAAGCCAATTGTCGTCGTTCAGCCAGCAGGTTGCGTAGAGATATTCCTCGCCTTTTGTGTCTGCCTTAAGCAGGCTTATGGTTCCCTGATGAGGTTTCAAAAGGCTGTCGTCATCCGGGCTTTTGGTGAGTAACTCACCGCCGGAACGACGTAGGGTCTGGAATATACCTTCATTATTAAGGATATAAGCTTCACCGCTTTTACCTATGCGGACCTTGCGAACCATTTCGCTGAACAGGTATGTGTCAATGGTTGCCCTGAGAACCCAGGTGTGGCCGTTTTTCTTTTGGGTTATGGCGATTATGAAGTGAGGTATCCTGCGAAATCCCAGGAACACGTCGCTGATAAAATATTGTGAGGTTACGGCCTTCTTAAACCATTGTTCTTTGGCATAATTTTTACCGCTTAATTTATAGGGCCCCTTATAGGCAAGATGGTTGCCTTTTTCATCAAAAAGCCCCAGATCCACAAAAGCACCTGATTTTTCCTTGAGGAGTAAAAGTGCGGCCCCCAGGTTATCCGGTTGAATCAGTTCCTGGTAACTATATGTTTCTGCAATTAAATTCAGATCACTCTTACGTTCGTCCAAGAACATCTGAATCATGGCGCGATGGTCTTCGGCGATCCTTTTAATCTTGTCGACATTATTATTTTCCAGGGATTTTGTGAAATAGGAGTAACCAATAGCCAGGGCGACTATAAAGGGAATCAGGGGAACAATAATTAATAGAGCCAGAACCTTATTGCGCAATACCTGGTAGTGGTTTTTCTTTTCCTGCATAGTTTTTCCCTGGTTTTATTCATTTTTGCTGTCTATGCATGGTACTTGGAATTAAAAACCAGGAAAATAGAGGCAAAGGCTCAATAATCTGAGTTTAGCTCCCTAAAACAAAACAGTTATTACACCCCAAGGATTTTAGTGGTTCACCCCTTTTCCCGGAGACAAACCACCTATAGTTGAGTCGGATAATCCCCCCCCAAAGAGTTACCTTTGTGATATCCTGGCGATTTATTTAGATAACTATTTAAAATTAAACATTTTTTTAAAAGGATCGGTTCTGGAAGGCCGTTTTGGGAAAGGGCGGAAGGGGACGAAAAAACCGGCCCAGGTTTTGAAATCCCGGGCCGGTTTAAAGTCCAGCTTTAAATTAAGATAAAACGATATAACCGATTGCAATATAACAGATTTTTTCTGGTGTCGTTTAATCCCAAAACACGGTTTCGTTTTTCTGGGGGCCCTTTTTCTCTATTTTCATCCAGCGGATATCAATACCGCCTGTTGCCGCGTTGGTGGTGTTGACAATGATCCTTTGATAGGTCTCCCCGGTTTGGGTGTCCACCATCAAAAGGCCGCCATAGGGCTTGGGTGCTTGAAAAATCTGGAAGCGGGGAGGGGCGCAGCAGTTGCACGCGCTACCGCGCATGGGAGCCTGTACAGGTCCCTTTGCCCAGGCATATCCCGCCAGGGTCAAAAGGGTCAGGGCAAGCAAGGGAATAATGATTTTTTTCATTTTCACTTCCTCCGGATGATCTGCGGTTGCAATGACCTTGGAACGTTCATCAGGCGTCTTTGCCAAGGCCTGTTTCAATGGGACTCCCACCAATCCCTGAAGCGATTTAGACCTACCTCGCTTTTCAAATCAATGATTTTGCCTTGTCTGCACCAGGCAAGTGCCTGATCAAGACTGAGAAAACACAGATCCGCCCCTTCTTCCATGGGGTGGCCGTCTCCTTCCGGCGGCTGTGCTGCCGCCGGGTCCACCCGGGCGGTGAAAAAATGCAGCCTTTCAGTGCACAAGGCCGGGGCTGAAAAGGGGGGCTCGCCCAAGGAAACCAGATCTTCATCCTTAACCCTAAAGCCGCCTTCTTCCCAGGCCTCTAAAACCGCCCTGCCGGAAACACCGGCACCGTTATTCTCCAGATCGGCGGGCTCAACCCCGCCGGCGGGTAGTTCCCACATTACGCCGTTTAAGTTTTCACCATCCAAATCCCGCAACCTGGGTTCCAGGGATCTGAAAAAGGCCGCCGGCCGGGCTGCCTTGCGCAAAAGAATCCTGGGAGGCTGATCAGTATCAGGCGCGGCATACAAAACCAGGACAACTGCATCCAAAAAAGGCGGGGCGGCTGTTTCAACGTCGTACCAGACACTGGTATCGCCGTTTGCGTATATGTTTCGCACCTGTCTTTTATTTAGAGTGAGAAAATTCCCTTTGCCGACAAGGGTGGGGGCCTGCCTGGTTTCCAGACGGTTCAGTATCTTTGTTTTTTGGCTCAAATTTCGTTTCGTTTCTATTCTGATTCCGATTCGGAACTAACACTCATTGCAACGCCTGTAATCAATGAAGCCGCCAAGAGGCCGATCAGCAGGCTGACATCTGAAATCTGCGCTGCGCCGTGGAAAAAAGAAATCACCACCGTTAAACCAAGGCCTAAGGCAAAGGAAAGGTTGATTCTGTTCATCTGGCAACTACCTTTCACTGTGTGTGATTTGCCTAATGGTAACAGTATAGAGGGTTAGTGGTCCAAGACTATTTATGAAAGCAACAAGGCATAAGCTTAATTTCTTGGTTCTTATAGTCGCGCCCGGTACGAAACAAGCCGGACATATTTGCAAAAAATTGGGAGAAGGGCCTTGAAAGGGGATTTGACTAGTTCTAAGTATGGGTTGAGCAGGTTGATTGTTAAAAGCCTGGCAGAGGGGTTTTCCGGGGGATTTTATTTTTAAAGTAAAGGCTTAAGTTTTTTTGTCCAAAAGGGTGCCCAACATCTCGTCATAAGTCTGCACCGCCTTCAGGTTTGCTTCAAAGGATCTTTGGTTGACTATCTGGGTGGTAATTTCGGTCAGATAGTCAGTGCCGGAAGCCTGGATCATGCCTGAGGCCAGGTTGCCGTGCCCCTCGACACCGGGATTGGCGTTAACCGGCGGGCCGGAGGCTTGGGACTCCCTGTAGGCATTGCCCCCCAGCGCTTCCAGGCCGCCGGGATTGGCAAAAGTCGTAGTCTGAATCTGTCCCTGGGCCAGGACCTCTCCATTATTATCCAGCGCCTCTATGCGACCGTCTGACGTGACAGAGATATTGGTTGCATTATCCGGTAGTTGGAAAGGAGGACGCAGGGTTCTGCCCTGGTTGTCCACAACCTGCCCCTGGTCGTTGAGCATGAACTTGCCGTTCCTGGAATAGACTACACCGCCGTCGCCATCGTCCAAGGCAAAAAAGCCGCCGCCGTTTACGGCAAGGTCCAATGACCTGCCTGTGCTCACCAGGGGGCCGCCGGACATCTGAGTGGATCCGGTTATCTGGGCTCCGCCTCCGGCCGTATCTGCCTGTTCAAGGCGTCGGGGTTGAAAACCGGATGTGGAAGCATTCGCCACATTATGAGCCGAATTGGCTATTTTTTTCTGGGCCACTCGCATGCCGGATACTGAGGCCCAAATTCCTTGGATGGCCACTCTATGCTCTCCTATGTGGAGCCCCTAAGGGAAATACTTGCACCGTAATGGTAATTATACAAATAAACGATCGAATACGCCATTGGGGCAGGTTTTAAAGAACCAAAGGGGCGAGAAGGGTGAGAATAACTCGGCGATCAAGCTTGGAATGTAAATCCCCCACTGCCTGACCCATGGCCGGAAGATCCGCCTTCAGCCTGGCCAGGGCCTCTTCGGCTTCCTCTGTAGTGGGAGGCAGGCTGTCCAGGGCTGGACGGTTTTCATTGGATATAAGATCCACCATATCGGTCGGCTGTTTAAAGGACTTGGAGGAAACAGGTGCCGCCCCGGGCGCAGTGGTTTCCCGGCCTGTAGCTGAGGCCTGTTCCGTGGGAGCAGAGGGCTTGACCTGTTTTTTGGTGCGCTGGGGCGCATCTTTGTCATGCCCGTCCACCCGTTTGGCGGCGTTGTTTACAACCAGCCTGACATATGGGGGGAATTCGACCATAATCCAGAAAATTACCTTTTTCTTGTTAAGTTACATTTCTTCTATTACATGTATCGACCATCAGGGCCTTAAACTTTAAAAAAAAACCTTTCCAAAAAATTTTATTTGTCTTTAGCTGTGGAAACAGGGGGTTACATGAATAATAGAAGAGGGTGGAATTCAGGTAGCTCATAGAAATTATTAAATAAACACTTCAAATAAAAGTATAACGATAGAATTTTATTGACAAATAAAAATACTGTAATCAGAAGGTGCTGATTTGCCAGAACCTAAAAAATAATACGAAAGTGCCAAGAAAAGAAAAAAGTATCACCAGTATTTTTGTAAGACGTTTTAATGTTCTTGTTGGTGATTCTGGCGGGCCGCCTAGGCCGGACACTAAAAAACTTGTGTATTTAGGTAGTTATCCGGAATAAACGGCCCGAGCTTTCTCCTAGCGCCAGGTAATGACAGGGGGTTTTCGCAAAGGAAGCCGCTGGTATCCGATTTTGGGATAGCCCACCATCTGCGCACCTTGACTGACATGTCCCTCGGGAAGGTTCAGGCGATCCATTAAGGGTTGCCATAAGTTGGCAGCAGTATTAAAGAAACCCGCCCAACATGAACCCAGGCCCAGGCTGGGGGCAAATAGTTCCAAATAGGCCAGGGCAATGGTGCAGGCTGCGGGCGCGGTTCGTTCATCTTTATGGGCATGGGCCACAATCAAGTGCGGCGCTCCTCTCAAGATGCGGTCGACTCCCTTATCCCACAGCTCAATTATCTTATCCATCGACAGGGTTCTTGCTATTTTAGGTTTATTTTCAACCATATAGCGCATCCAGTCACATACCAGACCACCTATGGCGTGCATTTCGTCCGCATCTTGAATGACCAGCCATCTAGCAGGTTGGATGTTATGGCCACTTGGCGCGTACCTGGCTACATCTATAAGCTTTTCCAGCTTTTCTTTTTCAATCGGCTCATTTTTATAGACCCTTATGGAACGTCTCTTGCGCAAAAACTCCTCAGCCTGGTCCTGATCCCAATTCGCATTTTTTTCCAAGGGTGGACAGTCGTCAGGCGACATGGTCCGCTGGGTTATGGCGGTTGTGGGACAGACCGCCACGCAATGGCCGCAGTCAATGCAGATATCTTCGCCGCCGGAGACTGTCTGGGGGAGATCCTTGGGTTTTCCCAGAATAATGCCCATGGGACAGACCGCTGCGCAAAAACCATCTTTTTGGCATAGCTCCTGGTCGATCTCAATATAAGCCATCGTTTAAAGCCTCCTTGGAAAAATTTGCCTGTTTTGCGGAAAGGGAGTCATGGCCGGTCACCAATGACTCGGGATAAACTTAAAAAGATAGTGTACCTGGTTTTACCTGTCTTTTGCACCAAAGGTCTTTAACTTCCAGATCAATCCGGTTTCAGCCCAAACAGGGTGGTTTGCCCCGAATTTGTCTTTTTCTTAATATTAAGTCGCATAAGATATATTATGTAAACCTAAATATCAAAATAACAGTAATTACTGGTTTGCCGGGCGGTTTAATTGGGTTTAAGTGGCGCTTTTTTATTTAGGACAGGCTATTGACTGGCCTGTAACACAAAGGCTACAGTGTTGATGTGTTGGTGTTGACTTGGCTGTACCTTGCGTTATTTCTCAAGCTTTTTGAGGTGTTACTAACGTGAGACCTGGCCGGTTTTCACCTCGTTTAAAGGCGTGTGGAGCAAAACTGGACTCAAGGCGCCGGTTTAAACGGCCAGAACCGAAGGATCGGGCCGCCTGCCTTAACTATTTCGACAGGAAGAACCGATTGCTTTGATCCAAAGAAGAGGGTCAGAAACGGAAGAATTCGCTTTCTCCAGGGGTGAGGTCTCGTTTTCATTCCCCTCTCCCCTGGTGAAACAACAAGGGGCGGTCAGGCATGACCGCATAAGCATGGATAGGAGTTCCCATGTTCGAATTGAAAAAAGGCATCGATATCACTACGGACATCGGCGGAATTAAAACCGACGCCGAGGTGGTGGAAATCTTCAAACAGAAGATGGAAGCCTCTGAATTTGACAAAATCCAAAAAATCAAGTCCCAAGAAGCCCGCCTGAAGATAGCCAATGCTATTGCCTTGGGGCAGCCTGACAAAGTCTTCATAAATACCGGCGATGAAAAAGACAAGGCCCGCATACGTCAGATGTGCCTGGACCTTGGCGAAGAAAGCGCGCTTGCGATCAATGGCCACACCCTGCATTATGACTTGGCCGAAGAGCAGGCCCGTATTGTGGACCGCACATATTATATAGCCAATGACGACGAGACCGTAAGCTCCCTGGCCCAGCGCATCAGCCGTGAAGACGCCTATGACTACGTAAAAAAATACATGGTCGGCTGCATGAAAGGCATGACCCTGGTGGTGGGATTCTATTCCAGGGGTCCTGTGGGCGCCAAGGCCGCCATCCCGGCGATTGAGGCCACCACAAGCCTTTATGTGTGCCACTCGGCGGAACTCCTTTACCGCAACTGCTTTGAGGACTTTAACGCCGAAGTTGACCGTGTCGGCCACTTTTTCACCAATATCCATTGCCAGGGCCCCAACCGTCCCGAAGACCTGCCGAACGCCAGGGTTTTCATGGACCGCGCCCATCAGACAACCTTTGCCACCTTCTGCACCTATGCCGGCAACACCCTTTTGCTGAAAAAAGGCAACCATCGCTTTGCCGTGGACCGGGCCACTTATTATCGCCGAGGCGAAGAGTTGAGCGAGCATATGTTTATCACCGGGCTTAAAGGTCCCGGCGGCAGGGTGACGTTTTTTGCCGGAGCGGCCCCTTCGGGCTGCGGAAAAACCACCACAGCCATGGTGGGAGACGAATTTATCAGCGACGACCTGGCCCAGATCTGGATCGCGGACGACGGCACCATCCGAAGCATCAACCCGGAGACCGGAATATTCGGCATCATCGAGGATGTCAACTGGACCGACGACCCGGATATCATGAGCATTCTGCGGGAGGAAAAGGCCGAGGTCATTTTCTCCAACGTGCTGGTGGACGACGAGAAAAAACCCCATTGGATCGGCAACGGCGAATCCCATCCGGACAAGGGGTTCAACTTCCAGGGCGACTGGTTCGAGGGTAAGACCGATGCCAACGGCAAGGCCGTCCCCCTCTCCCACCCCAATGCCCGGTTCACGGTCCGGGCCGAATCTTTGGCCAACTACAGCCCCAAACTCACCGACCCGGCCGGTGTGGTGACCAAGGTCTTCACCTATAACGGCAGGGATGCGGACACCATGCCTCCCATCCGCGTAGCCAAAGACCCGGACGAAGGTGTGGTGATCGGCGCTTCCATTGTGAGCAAAGCCACTGCCACCGAGGTGGGCGCCACGGGCGTAAAACGTCAGCCCTGGGCCAACCAGCCCTTTATTCCCGGCGCTTTGGGCGACAACATGGTGGCCCAGTTCGAGTTCTTTAACAGTGAGAAAATCAAACCGGAAAACCGTCCCATAATGGCCGGCCTCAACTACTTCCTCACCCATGAAGCCAGAGGCGGCGCGGGTCAGGGCCTTTTGGGCGAAAAACGCGATGTCAAGGTCTGGATGGGCTGGCTGGACAGGCTGGTCTACAATGAAGTCGAGGCCATAGACACGCCCATCGGTCTTTTGCCCAAATATGAAGACTTGAAAAACATGTTCAAGGATATCCTGGGCAAGGAGTATCCCAAGGAACTTTACGAAAAACAGTTTGCCCTCTATACGGACAAGATCATCGCGCGTATAGACATGCAATACGAGGCATTTAAAAAAGAAGACAACATGCCTAAACGCCTTTTTGAAATCTATGAAGAGCAGAAAAAGGCTATGCAGGAACTTAAGGAAAAATTTGGCGCGGTGATTATGCCCGATCAACTTTAAACTGATTAATGACCCCTCAAAAAAGGCAGCTTCGGTCACCTGTGGGCGAAGCTGCCTTTCCCTATTTCTGTTTTGCTTGACTTTCCAAAATATAAGTGATATCAATACTTTTTTCCTCGCAAACAGTTCAAGTACCTGATTGCTGCGGCCGGTCCTTGATCTGGATTTTTCTAGAGTTACTGTGGGAGGATATCATGGGAAAGCCTGCAAACCCGCAAGGGGTTAAAATCCTGAATACCAACCAGATTGCCAAGGCAATCGACAAAATCGCCCTTCAGATACTGGAAAAACACCCGGATCCCAGAGACCTTTGCCTGGTGGGGGTGCACTCGGGCGGGGATCTTTTGATCCGCAGGGTCGAAAAGGCGCTTAGTGAAAAAAGCGGGGTTAAGGACCTGGATCTGCCCAAGGGTATGGTGGAGATCAGTTTTTACCGGGATGATTTCACCCGCCTTTCCCAGGTGCCGGTGCACCAGGCCACCAATATTCCCTTTGACCCGGATGATCGCACCATCATCTTAATAGACGACGTGCTTTTTACCGGTCGCACCATCAGGGCCGCCCTGGAAGGTCTTTTCAGCCAGGGGCGACCGGGCAAAGTGGAGCTTGCCGTTTTAATCGAACGGGCTCATCGGGAATTCCCCATTGCCGCCGATTATGTGGGGCTTCCCCTTAAAACCGACCGCCACCAATCGGTTAATGTTTACCTGCACTTGGACCCCCGTGAAGACCACGCCATCCTGGAAGATCACAAATACCGCACCAGTCGGGCTTCTTAAAGTTTTTACCTTTAAATTTCAAAAAGTTATCAACACCCTGGGAAAATATCCCTCTCGGGGTGTTGATCGGCCCTTCTGCCTTTGGGCGGCGCTCACTTCCAGGCAAGCTCCTCAATATCTTTGATAAATGCGCCTGCACCGATTTCAATCCGATTTGTTAGGGCATCCGTGTCACTGAGGTTAAAACTGGAGGCCAGATCACACTCAATAATTGAATCTACTCCTCTACCTGGTGTGACTATGCGATATGACGGCCAATTTTGATCCTTAAACAGTTCCCAATATTGTTGGTTTACTTTCTTGTTTCTTCCTGCGAGCCAAACTTCAAAACGAAAAGCCTCATAATTAAAAACAATGGCAACCTTTAGATCACGTTTTTTGAACGACTGAGGAGAAATTGCGAAATAGGTCATATCCATATATCCCTGATAGAGGGCCGATACTGAATAATCCGGATAGGTGTTTTTGAAATGGGTTCGCAATTCCATCATGTAAAATACCAGCGCCCTGTAAGCCCTTTGGATAGCCCCATTTTTGAGCTGCTCATGCAATTTTTCCAGATCTTTCTGCAATGAGTGCATAATTCCCCCTTTTTCAAAGTAACTCAACACGTATTTTACAACTAATTCAAAGAACAGAGGGCATCCTATTAGCGTTCTCGCCACCGGGGTCCCCAAAAAACGCAGTTTTTTAGGGGTGGTCTCCGGGGTCCCCTAAAAACGCAATTTTTTAGGGGGCAGAGTAGTGCTTGGGTGTCCATTTTTGCCGCCTCGACACTCAGGGAATGGAAAGCATTTCCCAGCAGGACTGCGGCAAGAATACCCCCTTGCCCTGCCCTTACTGCCCTGCCCTCCCTATCTATTAGAAATAATTGCTTATTTATTATTTTTTACATTTCCTTTGCAGATGGCATGCATGTTGCTGTATAGGCTGGTGACTCCCAGGTGGAGAAGAAAGAATGAAGATATACAGCGATTTCAGGTTGGGCGAAGTAAGTCTGCCCACAAAAAACAATCAGCCAGACCCAGGCAGCAAGGCCGGGAGTTTTGCCAAGTTCCTGGAACAGGCAGTGGAGAAAAACGGTTTGGCCACACCTCAGGCCGGGGAAGTCACCCCCAATGAGGCGGCTACTTCCGCTGCCCAGAAACCATTGCCGGTGATGTGGCACCAGGTCAATGGCTTATTGGATACTCTGGAGCGTTACGGCCAGGCACTGGGCGATGAAAACTGTTCCCTGCGGCAGATCGAACCCTTGATCCAAAGCATGGAACGCCAGAGTCAGGCCCTTAAAAATCAGGCAGGTTTGAATACAGATGAATCCCTGGCCGGGGTGGCTGAAGAAACCATGGCCCAGGCCCAGGTTGAGATCATCAAATTCAGGCGCGGCGATTTTGTCTGATCATCTGCTGATTGGCGGTTAGGGTATGAATATTATAAACATAGCCGGTCTTAACAGTCTTGCCTCGGACTATTACTCACGCCTGTCCGACAAACAGGTGGATAAGCCTGATGCGGACAAAGAAAAAGACCAGGCCGAAAAAGAGCAGCTGACCCTGGAAAAGCTGCACAATGCCAGGATTTTAAGCCGCAATCTCTTACAGGTGGACCGCCGCATCGCCCTCATGATGTTCGGCAAGCTCAAGTCACCGAGCTTGAAATCGGTTACTCTCATCATTATTTTGATTATTTCTCCCCTCACCATGTTCATGTCCGACCACGCACTGGCGGCCATGTTTTTACCCATAGGCATTGTGTTGTATAAGACTTCCACTGCGGCCACGGGTAAGGATGACCCTGAACTGGCCAAAATTCTTATGATAACCATTGCCATGGCCTGTAACTTGGGTGGTTCGCTCTCCCCTTCCGGCGCTGCCCGAAACATCATCATGATGAGCTACACAGAAGACATGTTCGGCATATCCATGGGCTTTGGCCAGTGGATGATTTACTGTGTGCCTATGCTCATATTCACTATTCCGATAACCTGGCTGGTAATCAACTGGCGCTTCAAACCGGCCGTAACCGACCTTGGCCCCTCCATCAACATAGTCAAGCAGGAAGTAACCAAAGACGGAAACGGCTGGACACGCAAACAAAAAGTATCTGTGGCCATCTTTTTAGTTATGCTTTTTTGCTGGATCACGGAGAAAAACCTCATCCTTGAGCTCACCGGCATTCGCTTTGGCATAGGTGTAATTGCGGTGATGGGCGCCTTGGCGTATGTCCTTGCCGGAATCGTGAACTGGCGGGATTATCAGACCAAGGTTGACTGGGGCGTGGTCTGGCTTTATGCCGGAGCTATAATCTTTGGCAGAATCCTTATCCAGACCGGCGGAGCCTATTGGCTGGCCAAAACCATTGTGGAATGGACCATACCCCTGGGTCTGGGAGAGGGATATGGCCTTTTGTTAAGCGGAAATATTATAACCGGCCTGTTGACTCAGCTCATGGCCGATGGTCCTGCTTGTGCCGCGGTGGGTCCGGTAACCCTGGCCATGGCCGGTCTGGTGCATCCGGGGACCAGCATAATTCCCTTTACCGCCATGAGCACCTCCATTGCCTCCTCTTTGGCCTATTGTCTGGTTATCGGAACTCCGCCCAATGCCATTGTATATGCCAGCGGATACCTGGAGCCCAAGGATTATATCCGCGCAGGCGCCATTCTCTGGTTTACCAACATGGCTGTATTGCTTTTATTATCTTATAGTTATTGGCGTTGGCTCGGTTGGGAAGGACTGCCCGCCTTTTAAGGCGCGCCTAAAGCGGGAGGCTATGCAAAATGATGCAAAAAATTAAGGTGTTAATGGTGGATGATGAAAAACAGTTTCGCACCACCACCAAAAAAATATTGAACCGCAAGGGCTTTGAGGTGTTGCAGGCCGCCGACGGCGAGCAGGCCCTGGCCATGATGGAAGAAATGCCCCAGGTTGTGGTTTTGGATATCAAAATGCCGGGCATGGACGGGCTAAGTGTCTTGGAAAAGATTAAAAAACTGGCCCCTGATATTCCGGTGATCATGCTTACGGGCCACGCCTCCCAGGTTTCGGCCCAGGAAGCCCACTGGCAAGGGGCTTTTGATTACCTGGCCAAGCCCTGCGATATTGATCTCCTGGCCGGGAAGATCAACGAAGCTTTTCACAGCAGGTCCCATGAGGATCCGCGGGCGGAAAAGCTGGTAAAGGATGTCATGGTGCCCCTGGAGGAATACACCCAGGTGAACACAGATAATACGGTTGGTGAGGCTGTGGCCGCCTTGAGAAAGTCTTTTGAGGCCAAGTTGAGCACCGACACCCTTATGGAGACCGGACACCGCTCCATGCTGGTGATGGACAGCCAAAAAAGAGTGCAAGGAATCCTTTGCATTATGGATTTAGTGCGCGCCACCATGCCGGTTTACCTAAATGCGCCCAAACCCTTTTTGGCGGATGCCATTCAATATTCCCCCATGTTTTGGCGAGGACTTTTCACTAAAGAAATCTTGAGCTTAAAAGACAAAACAGTGGGCGAAATTATGAGTGAGCCACCTAAACGGATCAAGTATACGGCTAATCTTGCACAGGCTTCTCACGGCATGCTTCAGGAAAACTGCCGTCGCATGCTTGTGGTAAAGGAAAATACACCTGTCGGGATTTTGAGGGAACAGGATCTGTTCTTTGAAATGGTCTCAATTATCAGGGAAAGTGAATAAAATCCACCAAATAGACTGGGCCGGGGCTTGTCTCCGGCTCAGTCTGCCGCCTTAAAGCTAAGGTTTAAGTTCTTCCTGAAATCTTTTTTATCCAGCAAATCAATACGCAATCTGTTTGCCATTTCCAAATGCAAAAAACGCCCTTGCCCGGACTGGTTAAGGGCCCGGCCAATTGTGTTTTGGGTGCCGCCCAACTCACCCACTTCTTTGGGAAAAGCCTTAACTACATATCCGGGCAAGGCTTTTTTGATTGCGTCCGCCTGCTTGGAAAACCATTTTTCAGGTTCACGAAGCCCGGAACTGAGGATCAAATCAGCCTTTTCTCCTTGAGAGGTTTTGCGAAAGCCATTCACGAAACTATGCAGCTGGATGACTTTTCCCTGCGGGTTCACCTGGCTGTAAGCCAAGGCCAAAGCTGTGAAAAAACTATTTTCAAGATGGGCCAGATCGCATGGCTCGGTCTGTTTTCTGGTCCGGCGGGGATAGGTGTTCCAAGAAACCACCGAGAAAGATCCCTCCAAGGCCAGATACAAGCCCAGCTCGCCGGTGTACCAATCCTTGAAGCTGTGGGGCAATTGCAGACAGGGAGCTTGCAATGCTTCCATATTAAACAGAAAAAAGCCCTTACCACAGGCTTTACCCTTTGTTTCCGTTATGATTAGCCAGACGCCCTGTTTTGTTTCAAGGCGTTGGCAGGAAAAACCCAATTCTTTGGCAGTTAATTCAAGTAAAGGTTTAAATTCACCTGCAAGTATTTGTTTAAAAAGGTCTTTTGCCTGTAAAACCTGAATTGCCTCCGGAGCCCTGAAAACATCTGTCTGTTGGGATTCATAGAGCAGATGCGGCAATACCTTGGCCAAATCAGACCAGACATAGGCATCTTTAGTCTTACAGACCTCATCTGCCATGGTTCTGGTAATTTTCCAGGGCCTTTCCGGAATGAGCATTTAAATTATACAGCTCCGGCGGTTTTAAGCAGAGTTCCCTTTTCCGGCCACCAACGCTCAAGCAGTCTGGCCGCGGCTATTGAACCGGCCAGGTTACAGGTGCCGCCTTTGTATTCCACACTGAAAAGCCCTTGGTAGCCGTTTCTGCGCAAAGCCGCCAGGGCCAAGGGGTAACCCAGCTTTACAGCCTTGGGCGCGGGATGGGGGTCATGGGTGGAAAAATGCACATGAACAGCCTTGGGCGCCAGCATGGTGCAGGCCTTTTGACATTCTTTTTTGTGATGAAAATTACCAATATCCAAACAAACTCCCATATTGTGACCAGTCAGCTCCACCAGGGACAACAGGTCACCGGGATGGGTGGTAAGCCCAAAATGGTTCTCTATGCCCATAGTTATACCCATTGAACTGGCGCACTTTGCCAAGGGTTGTAGTAATTTGGCTGCGATTTTTAATTTATCGGGGTTTGCCAGGGATGATTGGACGGCTTTTTTCCGGTTCATAACCAGGCAGGCCATGAGATAGGCCGCCTTGCCCGCCCTGCCTAATGGACGAAGGCTCCTGCGTTTGGCGCTGGAAAGACGGTCCACAAAAAGCAGCGCCCTGCTTACGCTTAAGGGCCCATTGCCTCCCACAGAGACCCTGACGGCTTTTACATTCAAAACCCTGCTTAATTCCAGGATCTTAATGGCCCGTTTTACCTGTTCTGCGCTGGTTGCCTTATCACCTGTCAACTCCAGGCTAAGACTCATGGCGGAATGTTTGAGCCCTGCCCCTTTCTGTGCATCTGCCAGGCTCTGCCATTTGGAAAGGTCAAAGCAAGGCATATGGCGGTCCAGCCATTCCACCCCGCTAAAACCCGCCCGGACAGCCAAGGCGGGAAGCTCGGCCAATTTTAAAGAACCGGTTAAAAGGGCTCGATTTACACTGACGGCATGTAAAAGGATCTCCATTATTCAGACCCATTCCAGCCCAAATAGCGCATTACTGAAAAGAGATCCGAAAAAACCGCCTTGGCGCTGCCAAGGTGACTGGAGCTTAAGGTTGTTGTAACAGCCAGACATTGTGCACCGGCGGCCAGGGCGCTTTGTATTCCGGCCGGCGCGTTTTCCAATACAATACAGTCCCCGGGGTTGAAACCCAATGCGTTCGCGCCTGCCAGATAAGGATCAGGATAAGGTTTATGCCTGGCCACATCTTCCGCGGTCACCACGGCGCTGAAACCGGCTAGAATATCCGGGGCAAGGCACCTTTCAACCAATGGTCTCCTACTGCTGGTAACCAGAGCCGTTTTCTTGCCGGATTCGGATAAGAAGCTTAAAAAACGGCGAATACCCGGATAAACACTCACCCCGTAGGCATACTCATCCAGATAAAGCCGGGCCTGGGTGTCTAAAAGCCTTTTCATGGCCTGTTTGGCTTCTGAAGAGGGCAATATCTTGTTATTCTTGGCAAAAATTTCAATTAAGGTCTCTTCGCCGAGGGATCCTTCATTTTCGAAAATAAATTCCAGGGAAACCTCCACCCCTTCTTTTTTAAAAAGACGCTCCCAACTGGCCGCATGTTGACGCATGGAGTTGAGAACCACGCCGTCCATATCAAACAAAACCGCCTCATAGGCAGATAGGTTCATTAATCAGATCTCCCGGGGTGGCTTAAATGCCATCCCCTGCAACACACCATGGCAACGACAGGCCGAAGCGATCAGCCATTTGCCTGGGTGTGCAATTATTTTTGCTCGTATTTCAAGAAGTTTTTCCGCCTTGAAACCGCCAACCCCAGGAGCCAGTTGATGACTGCGCAGGGTGGCGTTTTGCCAACCAGGCGAATTTATTGCGGCCAGGCGCTCAAAAAGCTGAAATTTTCTCTTCCGGCCCGTGTGAAAACAATGATCAAGAGGCTCCGGGCAATCATCGGGACACAAAAAATCAGCCATACTAAAATATAGCTGATTTTCCTTCCCATTGATAACGCTGGTTATATCGGCCAGGTCCATTTCAGGCAAAGGCATGATTTCAGGTTGTAAAAAATCCAGCTCCAGGAAGAGCCACTTAGCCAGAAAATGAACCGGTACAGCCGGAACCAGCCATTTGGGAAGAGAATCCTCCCTTAAAAGCGATACCGCGGTTTCCACAGCATCGGCCTCAATAACCTTTACATCCTTTTTATATAAATACGGCGTGGAACTCTTTTCCACCACCATGGCCACTCTTTTGCCCAATCTGTCCACCGCCAGGCAACCAAAACGGCCGCCTCCCAGCACAACCACATCCGGCTTTTGCTGTTTGCTTTTTTGCATCATTTGATTAACCCAAAACCTGCCAGCCAGATAGACAAAATTGCACACTTAAAGGGGCATGCGGCTCCTTAAAGATTGAACTATGATTGATTATGCGCGTAAGCCTTGAATCGGGCAAGGCCAGCCTGATTTTCTATTTATTTAGATTGTGATGGAACTTCTGAAAAGTTGTCGAAAGGCTTTCTGCATATGCCATGTAAATTAAGGTCATGTTTGCCTGTGCAAAAAAGCCGCAGACGCATTTTTACTAAATTATCTTGTAATTTCAATGAGTTATTAGTTTATATAGGCTGTTTTTTTAAAACGCGCACTTTTTAAACAACAGAATAAACCGGAAAGGATAAATATAATCCGCTAACTCAAGTGAATCGCTCGGTCAAATGTTTTTATTCTCATCAGGCTCGGCCGATTTTTCGACTTTTCTTTCAAAGGGCTGACCGGTAAAGGTGAGCACTCTTTGGGGGAAGGGTATTTCGATTCCGGCCTTGGCAAATTTTTGATGTATGTTTCGATTGACCAGGTGCTCAATCCTTCCCTTATCCGCAGGTTGCCTTATCCAAAAAAGCAGCTCGAATTCCAGGGCGGAATCGCCAAATGAACGAAAGCGCACTCTGGGCGGGGGATTTTGTATTATCTCGCTTATGCTCCGGCAGGCGGCTAGAAGCTCCTCTTCCACCTGGTCCAGGTTGCTTTCATAGGCAACTCCAATTTTTATTCGCAGTCTAAAACGGTTTATGTGTCCGCTTTGATTGACTATTTTGGAGTTAGCCATAATGGCGTTCGGTAAAGTTATCAACACATCATCCCTGGTTAGTATTCTGGTGGAGCGGATACCAATGTTGACCACCTCCCCTCTTTCCCCGCTTTCCAAAATGATGTAGTCGTTGATCTTGTAGGGGCGGTCCACAAAAATACTTACACCGCCGAAAAAGTTGGCCAGGGTGTCTTTTGAAGCCAGGGCCACTGCGGCGGTGACAATTCCGGCAGAAGCGACCAGGGGGGTGACGTTTATCTCCCACAAGTGCATAACCCAATAGGCTCCATGCACCAGGAGAACAATCATGATCAGATTGTTAACCAGGGGGAGAGTCTGAACCAGGGCTGAGTCTCCCCTTCTTTTTTGAATCACCAGGTTGAAAAAGGTGCGGGAAGCCCTGATGGCCACCCAGGTCCATAGGCAAACCAACAGGGTGAAAAGCCCTGAAGATGCGTAGTTTTGATATGTGTCATCCTCTATAAGGGCGGAAAGGGCCAAGAGGGCTCCCAAACTGACAACAGAGATCTGAACCGGCCTGTGGATCTGATTTATGAGCTGGTTGTCCAGGTCGGTCTTGGTGCGGGCCGCTATGGATTTTAAGACCTTCGCGAAGAAATGGTCCAGCAGCTTGGCCATGATCAGCGAAAGAACCATGATGCCGATGGCGAACACATAGGCATGGCCATAGGCCCAATCCCACGCTTGCGTCAGGTTCTGTGTATTCATGTAAGTTTCCACCCGGTTAGTTTTTTGGCAGCTAAGTGCGTTTTTAAAGTAAATCCAGCAAGATTGCCTATAAGAAATTCCGTAAAAGCCAAATTCAGGCAGGGAAAGGCCCAGGCAGCCTTTTTAAAATACCCTGATAGTTTATCACCAAAATCAATGGGATCATATTTAGCCTTTGCATAGGTGTCAACCATCCGGCTTGTGTTTTGACTTTTTATTGCGATAATGTTCAACTGTCATTGAAAAGAGGCCGTTATCGAAAGTGGAATATACAACAAGATGGGCAATTGCCGTCCGGCGACCTGCCCAAGGCGGCGGTGATGAAGAGCAAAAAAAAGCGGACAACTGGCAAAAATACCGGATCTTTTTTATTTTTTTCTATTTTCGCTCTACTTGCATTATGTTACGTCCTGGGTTGCTCCCCCAAGACCGTCCCGCCTCCCTCTGGCCATTCCAAAACCGCAGCCAAAGGCACATTTAAACCTTACACTATAAAAGGCAAAACCTATCACCCTTTAAATTCGTCAGTTGGCTTTGAAGAGGTGGGATATGCCTCCTGGTATGGGCCTAATTTTCATGGCCGCAAGACCAGCAACGGCGAGGTGTATAATATGGAAGCCATGACAGCGGCCCACAAAACCTTGCCCATGAACACCTGGGTTTCAGTAACCAATCTTCGAAACGATCTCAAGGCTGTTGTAAGGATTAACGATAGGGGACCTTTTGTGGACGGCAGGGTTATAGATCTCTCCAAGGCCGCGGCCCGCAGTTTGGGAGTTTTGGGGCCCGGAACGGCGAAAGTCCGGCTGGTGGCCTTGGGGTATAAAAAGGCAGGCACCGGTCAGGGGAATAAACCGGCCAGATATATTCCCCCCGCTTCTTATCAAAAAGGGCCCTTTGCTGTTCAGGTGGGGGCTTTTACCAGCGAAAGCAATGCCTGGCGCCTGGCCGCGTCCTTGCGGGTTAAATGGCAAACCGTGCAGGTGATTCGTTTTGACAGGGGGGACAGGGTGTTTTTCCGGGTTTGGGTGGGCAAAACGACAAATTTGGTTCAGGCCAGGGAAATGCAGGCCAAACTGAGAGAACAAGGCTTTCACAAGGCCTTTGCAGTGGCCTGGTAGCAATAGAAAACAAAAAACCGGCAAAGGTTCGGAAAATTATTCCGAACCTTTGCCGGTTAAGCATTCACACCAAGGGCCAATGGCCCTACTTTTTTGATTTATCCTTTACCTGATATATAACCGGAATATTTTCAAGGCTGTAATTCCGGTCCGGTTAACCGGCATAATGTCCATTATTTATGTTAGTCCGCAGCACGCCGGATACCTTAAATACTACCACTTTCCTGGCTCTTAGTTGAATATCCTGTTTGGTTTGCGGATTGCGGCCCCTTCTGGGTTGTTTGCGTTTAACCACAAACTTGCCAAAGCCGCTGAGTAATACATCTTCACCTGACTCCAAGGCTGACTTTATGATTTCCAGAGTGTTTTCAACTAGTCTGCGAGATTCACTTTTTGGGATGTCAATCTCTTCAAACAAAGCCTCTATTATTTTTTCCTTGGTAAGCGCCAACTCCAACACTCCTTTAGACAACGGTTGACAGTTCTTTATATCTGCTTATGGTTTTTCATAACTACGGTCAACCCAGGTGAGAATGCGTATGTTTGCAGGCGTATTGGATAAACATATACCATTACCATTATCTTAAGATATTATGTGTATCCCCACGTTCTTTGGCGTGGTCTTGTCCCTACATCCCCCCTGATTTTCAAGCATTTTAATTTATATTCGTTTTTTGAGAATGCCAGGCAATTATATTAATGAACCTGAGTGCTTCTTGCAAGAAAACAATTAAACTACCTGTAAAAAAAATCTTTTTAACTATTTGGTTAAAACCATTTACCTATAAGTAATTGGCATTTTGACAAGTTATTGATTTCACATGCAGCGCCCCTTCAAGTGAATAGAATCACATATGCCCACCTAGGGTCTAGACCCTAAGGTGATTAGGGGGGCGGTGATCATCTTTTGAAATCGAGCCCTTATACCCGTATGCACAAACTCGGATAAATTTTGGTAAAAGGCGGTATGTCGCCATTTGTCGGGTGAATTGAGGAGGCCATTCAGCGAGGTATGAATGGACCCGCATTTGTGAAATTTTGCTCAGCTGTATGACAACCTACATGCATCTGAACTGAAACACCTATGAGGAGTTATGACCATGGCAAAGAATCATGAAGTTAACGGCGCCAACGTATCCAGACGCGGCTTTTTAAAGAAAGCCGGCGGCGCCGCCGCGGGTGTGGGACTGGCAGCAAGCGGTCTTATGTTCTCCGGGAAACCGGCCCAGGCGGCTGAAGTCCCCAAAAAGTGGGACAAAGAATACGACGTTGTAGTCATCGGTTCCGGTTTTGCCGGTCTGGCGGCTGCAATTGATGCCAAAACCGCAGGCGCAAGCGTAATCGTATTGGAAAAAATGCCGGTGCCTGGTGGTAACTCCATCATCAACGGCGGCCTTATGGCTGCCGCCGGCACCCCTCTGCAGAAAAAAGAAGGCATTAAGGACTCTCCTGAACTGATGATGAAAGACACCCTCAAGGCCGGTCTTTACATGAACCATCCCGAGTTGGCCCGCATTTTCGTGGACGATTCCGCCGCGGCCGTGGAATGGACTATCAAGCTCGGCGCCAAGTACAAAGATAGGGTCACCCACTTGGGTGGTCACACCGTGCCCCGTTCCTACTACACCACCAACAGCTCCGGTGCAGGTATTGTGCGCCCCATGCTGAAGAAGGTTAAGGAAATGGGCATCCCCCTGCAGAAGAAAACTTTATTGGAAAACCTGATCATAGACGGCGACAAGGGCGTGGTCGGTGTCAAGGTCCGCGAAAAGTACGCCTTCCCCAAAAAGGACAGCGGCAAGGTCGTTTACATCAAGGCCAAAAAGGGCGTGGTCATGGCTTCCGGTGGTTTTGCCAACGACGTGGCCTTCCGCACCATCCAGGACCCCAAGCTCGATAAGAGCGTGGACTGCACCAACCATCCCGGCGCAACTGCCGAGAGTCTGTTGGAAGCCTTCCGCTGCGGCGCCACTCCCGTACAGGTTTCCTGGATCCAGCTTGGCCCCTGGGGCTGCCCGGATGAAAAGGGCATGGGCATCGGCTACATCTTCGCCATTTCCGGCGCATTCCCCTTCGGCGTGATGGTGGATCCCAAAGACGGCAAGCGTTTTGTGAACGAGCTGGCCAACAGAAAGATCCGCGCAGATGCAATCTTGAAGACCGGTCACTATGCCATCGGCGTTGCCGATCAGAACGGCGTGAAATATACTGCCAAGTTGGACAAGATGCTTGAGCGCGGCATCGTCAAGAAATTCAATACCCTGGATGAATTGGCCGCCTACTATAAGATCGACAAGAAGGGCCTGGAAAAGACCGTCAAGGACTACAATTCCTATGTCAAGAACGGCAATGACAAGGAATTCGGCAAGCCCCTGCGCAAGTCAGCCAAGCCCATTGCAACTGCTCCGTTCTACGGTATGAGGCTGTGGCCCAAGGCCCACCACACCATGGGCGGCCTGCAGATTAACCCGAAGGCCCAGGTTCTGGACTTAACCGGCGAGCCCATCAAGGGTCTGTACGCTGCCGGCGAGATCACCGGTGGTGTGCACGGAGCCGTGCGCCTTGGTTCCAACGCCACCACAGACTGCATTGTGTTTGGCCGTATCGCGGGACAGAATGCGGCTAAAGGTTAAATAACACAAATCCGTGGATTGGCTGCATAGATCCACTTAAGGGCAAAAGGGGGGAATTTTATCCTTCCTCCTTTTGCCCTTTCATAGAAAAATCAGGGGAGAAGACGCCTCCCCTACATGGCAAAAGAAAACGCTCGAAAGGCTAATGATCGATATGGAACCAATCCGGAGAAAAAGGCCGCAAAACTTCGTTAATTTCCTTGCCTTTCTGGCTTTGGCCGCTTTTTTGGGACTGGTCATGGCTTCCTCCACCCTGGCGAAGCAAACCTCTGAGCCTAAAAGGCTGACCAACGCCAAAGGCGGAGACTGTGTGGCCTGTCACGGCCAGGCCCAGGTGATGCCGGAAGGTCATGATGACACCAAGGACATGACCTATGAAGATTGCCTTGCCTGTCATGACGGCAAAGAAACAGCAAGCCTGCGCACCAATATACCCCTGGGGCATATCCACCATTTGCAGGGCGTTTCATGTCAGGATTGCCATGGCGATTCGGGCGAATATAATGCCCTGGAAACTGACGAATGCTTTGCCTGCCATGATTCGGGCGAAGGCGTGGCCAAGCTGACCGAAGGCCATGGAGAAGAAAACCCACATAATTCGCCTCACTACGCTACAGATCTGGATTGCGAGCTGTGTCACCACGTTCATGAGAAATCGGAAAACTACTGCGCCCAGTGCCATGACTGGGCCTTAGTCGTGCCCTGAGCCTCTTAGTTGGATTGAATTTGAGATTACCTGTCTTGTTGTCGGGCGGGTCGGTGAAAAATCGCCGGCCCGCCCTTCCCTCTTTATCTCTTCACGTGATTCAGTTAATCGTGTTGGGGACTTGCCCCCAATGCCCAAAGGCTATATATTTCACTTAGCAAGATGAACAAACCGAAAGGGGGCGACAAGGTTTCGACGGGGATAGTTGAGATTTAAGTGGCATGTCGGGATCCTGCTGGCCCGTTATCCGGCGGGAAATTAAAGTAATCGCAGACGATTACGCATACGCTGCGGCAGCTTAATGCCGTTGTCCGCCCAGCCTAAGCCTGCGGGGTTGGGATCGGGCATCGATTAGCGGGCTAGGAAACGAATCTCGCCTTGTGGATTCGGGACCGAAACTTAAGCAAGGCTGGCTTGGAAGAAACCCTGTTCGTGGGGGCTCGGCCAGGCGAGATTTAAAACACGAACTAAGCATGTAGAGGCTTAGGTTGAAGATTTCCGGACGGGGGTTCGATTCCCCCCGCCTCCACCAGGAAAACAAACAAGAACAGGGAGTTACTTCGGTAATTCCCTGTTTCTATTTGTCCCCAAATTGTCCCGCCCTATAGACTGTTTTTCCCTTATAGATGTAGCCAGCCTAAGTTAAAACCCCATGATAGTATCCAGAATTTCTCGCCTTTATTTTTAGTAGCAAGTCACTTACACGTTTAACTGGAAAGAGATTCGGGCTTTTCTTGTATAATTACAATTCCTCAAGGTTTCGTTGCAATTGTTTCGACTGCGGCAAGGCGGGAAGGTTCAATGCACCTAAAATCCCAGGTGGGGTATGGCTCTCTCTCCTTGAAAACTTATCGCAAAGTTCCACAAGCGGAGCCTTGTCTTCAATGCCAAGAGCGACCTTCATTTTTTTGAAATATGATGATGATTGAGAGCGAGCAAATACTTCAAAGGGAGCCCCCCTATCTGTTGCGTAAAGTGTTGTGACCGGAAACCAGTTATCAAAATAATCGTCAGTACTATGCAGGAAGCTGTATATAAAAAGAAAAAAGTCAGCCTGCATGACATGCTCAAAGTCGATATATTGTGAGACCTCAGCTCTTTGTTTCAACATGTCGGCATGTAGTGAATGCCTTCTCAACTTTAGGCGTTGATTTCGAGTTCCATCTATCGAGTTAAGGTATTTTCGGTATGCAGTATATGGCTTCATGGGAGGAGATGAGTCATGGGGGCTCACATAATAAAAATCTTGCAGCAATTCAGGCACTGCTGTGAATTTTTCTTCTTTCAAGGCAATAGCGACTGCGTACAAAAATAACTCATGGAGAAAAAAGTCGATAATTATCGGCAGAAGCCGCCAGCCATTGATTTATTCCCTCGGGGCACTGGGTATATAAGGGTATATTTTCTCCCAAAAGCGGCAAAGTGTTTCACCGGCCTGCTGTGGGGGAAAGTACCGGATCAGCGCCGTGAAGAGCTGCGCCAGCTCATTTTTAGGCTCCTCCAGCATTTCAATGCTCTGAACGATGCGGTCATCCAACTCGCCTTCCCCGTCGGCCTCCACTCGAAAACACTTCAGGTTTTCAACCACCGTGTCAAAGTAATCCCTGCATGCGCCCGGGGCATTGGCCTTGCCTTCTTGGATCGCATGCAATGCCATCCTGTGCTTTGAAGAACTCCCAAGAGTGATGACTTCATCCTTTAAAATAAACGCCGGGGCCTTGCCCAATTCAGGTTTCTTAAACACGGGCTTGTTGTATATGGTTCGCAGGAGCTGTTCGAATCCTTTGCCGAAAAGTTCGGGGCTGGACATGTCTATGTGGTTTCTGCCGGAAAGGAAGGTTGGGCAGCACGCTTGATCATGCTCATCACACTCCATGAGCACCGGGACAAACTGTTGCTCCTTGCCGGCAGGGTCTGCCTACCTATATAATTCGGGGGGATAATTAACGTCTCCGTCCCTACTCCACCTTTGCGATTATCCGCTTTCTCAGCGTATGCCTTGTCGCACAGTATCAAGACCTTACTGATGGACTTGTCCGTGACCATTTTCTCCATGTAGGCATTGATCTCGGCCCCTTCGACCAAGTCCCACTTATCCATGACCACATCAACGCCCATTTCAACGAGCTTTTCAGCAAGAGCAACTACCTTCTCCCCATATTCATGGGTCGTCCAACTGTAAGAGATAAATACTTTGGGATGCTCAACAGTTTCGTTACTCATGCTTGACTCCTTTAAGACGGCACCTTGCCGGTCAGAAATTGCTGCACGAGGCCTTTCTTGAGCTGCCCTTTGGCCGCAATGAGAGCTTTGTTTTTTATTATGGCGCGGTCCCAGTTTTTTGTGCTGCAACCTCAATGCCAGGGAATTGTATTGGACAAATGTTTCATCTATGAAGCAGTTCTATACCTGAGTTGTTTTCACCCACGAGATGTACCTCTCCAGTACTCAGAAACCTCACGTGAGGGGGCCCCCAGAGTTTAGAGTTGCCAATTGACCAAGTCGTATTGTGGGTTTATTCATTCCCCACTTTCCTTTTTATTCTCAATCGCCTTCACGGCTTTGGCAAAGTCCGACTCAATGCGCTGGGTTTTGTTGAACCTTTCGTACTCGGAGTGGGCCTTGGCGTCGGCCTGTTTGCGGGAGACGAATCCATATCCTTCCAATATCTTGTATTCGTTGAAGTCCAGAAAGCGGTTCACGCTGTCGGCGAAGGCCTGCATGGTGAAGGAGTTGCGGCTCTCAATGATCCGCTCAATCTAGTCAAAGAAGCTTGAGACGGTGCGTTCCAGCTGTTTGATCTCGTCCTCGGCCAGGTAGTTCTTTCCTATCTTCGTGTCCGAGAGTAGCACCCGCCCGTCCGGTGCGTTTTTGTAGGTTTGCATCCCCATAAGCGGCTTGTCCGCATCAGCCCTCTGATGGATCAGCTCGCTGGCGGTCTGGCCGGTAATGGCGAAGTGAAACTTGTCCTGCACATGGGCGTTGAATTGCAATGTGACCTCCGAATGATCTTCCCCCTATTTTGTGGACACGTAGTTAAGCAGCCATGCGGTTGTAAAAGACCTCTGTATATTCAAAGATATCGGCTTTAGCCTGCGTTTTTGTTTGATAATCTCTATGCATCACCAATTCAGTTTTCATGGAATGAAACCAGCTTTCCATGGGGGAATTATCCCAACAATTACCTCTCCGGCTCATGCTGCCTATCATGCCGTATGACTTAAGCTTTTGCTGATAATTATTACTTGCATATTGACAGCCTTGATCTGAATGATGAATCAGCCCAGGTTGTGGATGGCGTCGGCCTACAGCCATTTGAAGCGCATTTAAAACCAGCTTTTCGGTCATGCGGCTTGACATTGACCAGCCTACAATCATCTTGGAATAAAGATCCAAAATGGCAGCCAGATACAGCCAGCCTTCACGGGTGGGGATAAAGGTAATATCTGCAAGCCATTTTTGGTTGGGAGCTTCTGCTCCAAAGTTACGCTGCAAAAGATTGGGGCTCACCGGGTGATTGTGCTTGGAATTTGTAGTGGCCTTGTATTTTCTTTTCTGCTTGGCCTTAATGTTGTTTTTACTCATTAAACGGGCCACCCGATTTTTGCTCACCTGCTTTTTACGGTCCTTGAGTTCCGCGTGTATCCGGGGACTGCCATAAACCCCACGATTTTGTTTGTGTATGGCTTTGATCTCACAAACAAGCTTTCGGTTCTCGCGTGCCCTTTGGCTCTCAGGCCGATGAAGCCAAGCGTAATAGCCGCTAGGTGACACCTCCAAAACTCGACACATAAGCCTGATCTGGAATTTCTTGTTATTATCCTTAATAAACTGAAATTTCATTTGGGCACCCGCGAGAAGATGCCGATGGCCAACTCCCGTCTGAGACGGGCCAATTCTTCATTTTCCGGTTTTAGCTTCCCCTTTCCGGGAAATGCATGCTCTGAATTATCCTCAAATTGCTTTTTCCAACGGCCAAGCACTGTTTTGTCTATCCCAAGGTCCCTGGCTGCTTGAGAAATGCTAAGCCCTCCCTCAAAAATCAAGGATACCGCTTCCAGTTTGAATTCACGGCTATAACTTCTGCGTTTCTTGCCCATAAAACACCTCCAAGCAATTCATATCATGCTTTTTAAGGTGTTCTCTAAT
>NZ_AZAC01000011.1:401694-401860 GCF_000931935.2 Dethiosulfatarculus sandiegensis | reverse complement strand
ACGAAATTCCTGACACTCCTCTTTATACCAGCCAGTGCGTACAATCTGGGCCAGACCGTAAGCATCGCTTGCATCAGTCTTGTTGACTTGCATGGAAAGAGCCGCCTTTGCATGACGCGCATCCAAGCAGACTACCGGAAGGCCTATTTCCTTGAAACTGTGCCAG
>NZ_AZAC01000011.1:0-401623 GCF_000931935.2 Dethiosulfatarculus sandiegensis | reverse complement strand
CTTTCCGGCGTTAAGGTGTTTAAGGCTGATTAGCGCAAACCTCGTTGCAAGGGGGGAGAGCACCCCTCGCGATTATTCTATGTCCACAATTGCAGGGGAACTTTATACATTGGATCATCAATTATTGTTGTCTGATGCATTGAATAAATTGGAAGTGACGGTATATTTTTTTTACATATGTGAAAAAAATCACCTACTTTTGATCTATGAAATATCGTGCTCGTTCTGAATCTGTGCTGAGCTGGTAGTATGAACGAATTGAGAGCAGATAAAAAGCCCGTTGTGCTAATCCGCCGCGATTTCCACCTTCATCGGTGTGCCAGGCTCAAGCGTAATTCATTTAGCTGCCATATATGTCAGGATATTTGTCCAGCCAAAGCCATTGAATTCAATGAAACGGGTCCTGTGCTCTCCACCGGCTGCTTGGGTTGCGGGCTGTGTATTTCGGCCTGTCCCAACGGCGCCTTTGGGGACCCTTTCAGAATCGCCGTCACGCCTCCGCGCGATTATTATTTCTGTTCCGGATTGTGGCCGGAGGGCCCTGTGGGTTCAGCCCGTCTGAGTGAGCCATTCATTCCCTGTGCGGGTTCCGTAACCCTTTCCACATTGTTTCAGCGCTGGTTTGAAGGCACAGCTGCCCTGAGGATCATCACCGGAGACTGTGCGTCCTGTTCCTTCCAGGCTGGACGGGGCTTGTTTGAAAAAGAACGCGCCATTATTTCCCAAATGCAAGGATGTATCGACGGGCCTGAATTCAAATTGGAAATCAACCGGGCCACCGAATCCGAATTGGCCGAGGCGAAGGCCCTCCGCGCTGGCCTGATGCGAAAAAGACAAAAAGATGCCGAATTTTCAAGACGGGATTTGGTGTTCGGCTTCCGCAAAGTGTTCCAAGCCGCCAAAGGTGATGCGGCTCCTGTGCTAACCCCTCCCAGAACCATGCCCAAATGCGGCGAAGCCCTGCCTGGCAGGGAATTGATCCGGCAATATATCCGCAATAATCCTGAGAAGAAGCTGCCAGGGGTCAAATCTGACTATTTCCATAAAATAGAAGTGGGCGACCAGTGCCGGCTATGCGGGGTGTGCACCCGGGTCTGCCCTTCCGGAGCCCTTCGGCTACAAAGGGAAAATGACAGGTTATCGTTATGGAAAGAACAGGCTCTTTGCAGCGGCTGCGGCCTGTGCCAGCAGTTATGCCCATGTTCCGCCTTGACCGTAACCTCGGGGCTAGATATGTGCGAGGTCGCTGCCGAGCCTGTCCGGGCCCAATCCCTGCCCCTGATCACCTGCATCTCGTGTAACAGACAATTCATAGACCATAACGCTGGACCGGTTTGCCCGGCCTGCCAAAAAAACGAACATCTAATGAACGACGCGTTCCGTCTGATATGGGGAGAAAACACCGATGCCAGCTAAGCCTGACCTAACTGACCGACTTGGAGAATGCAGCCTGGATTCTCCCGGCTTTCACAGTCTGCGCGAGGCATTATACACCCTGCTCGCGCATTGCTTCGGATTTGAGATAGATCAGAACGCCTGGGCGGCTTTGGGCCAGCTCAAGGATATGACTGAAGCATATCTGGACTGCCTGGGCGGACCGGACCACCAACTGCAGCAGGAGGCCGCGGACCTCGGCCAGCTCATAGAGGAACTCACGGCTGGCGGCGGCGAAAAGCACCTCCTGTATCTGGCCCGGGAATATGCCTCCAGCTTCCTGGGGGTGGGCCCGAATACGATCCCGTTATGCGAGTCGCACTATACGGACAGCAATCACGCCGGCCAGGACAGTCCGGCCCTGAGGGTTAGAAGACAGTATCAAAGGGCGGGATTGACCAGGAGCGAAAGCTTTAATGAACTGGAAGACCATTTGAGCATGGAGCTTTCCCTTATGGCCCATCTCAGCGCACGCAGCAAGCAAGCCGCTGAAAACAGCCCGTACGAGGCCAGGAAACTGCTTGAATGGCAATCGGATTTTATACAGGGGCATCTTTTGAACTGGATTCCCGCATTCAGGAGCAAGGCTGCGCAGATGTCACCTGCAGGGTTCTATGCCAAAATTGCTTGTTTTACCGACCGTTTTCTGGAGCTGGAGGACGCCTGGATCGTTCAAGAGCAGCAGTCGATTCTACATGGAAACACAGAGGCACCCCAAAAGTTGACAATTGATTGACCCAACCTAGGGCTTTATTGCCCATCGGGCAAGAGGAGGTTACTTAATGTTTAACAAGGCGATACCCAGACGCACCTTCATGAAGGCTGGCGGCAGTGGCTTGCTCGCGCTTTCCCTGGGGCCAAAATTCCTAGTGCCGGAAGCGAAAGCCCAGACCTCCGCCGAGCCCAAGGCAGAAGTGGGCTACACCTTTTGCGATGGCTGTAACCACGTGCCATTCTGCGGCATTCAATTTCAGCATCAAGATGGTCTGATAACCAACGTTGAACCTTGGCAGGGGTATCCCGCCACGCCAATCTGTTCCAAGGGCTATGCCACCATGCAGCGGCTCTATAACCCAAAACGGCTGAAATACCCCATGAAGCGGACCAATCCCAAGGGGTCCTCCGACCCCGGATTCGTCCGCATCAGCTGGGATGAGGCCTATGATTCCATCATCAAGCAGATCAACCGCATCAAGGAACAGTATGGCCCCCACTCGGTGTTTTTCTATGCAGGCGACCCCAAGGAGCCCAGAGCCGCGATCCAGCGCCTGGCTGCGGTCTATGGTTCGGTCAACTACGGGTGTGAGAGCTCGACCACCTGCCGCAGGTCCGCCATGCTGGCCGAGTTCCTGACCTATGGCTTCGGCACCATGGGCAATTTGCCCAGCGAGGAAACCAAGGTCATGCTGGTCTGGGGAACTAACCCAGCCTATTCGGGCCAGCCTCATATGTGCCATGGCAAGCTTATGGATGCCAAGGAGCGCGGAGTCAAGTTCATTGTGGTCGACCCCAGGATCACCCCTACGGTGAGCACCTTGGCCGACATTCATCTTCAGGTCCGGCCCGGCACCACCGCCGCCCTGGCAGCGGGGCTTATGCACGTAATTTTCAAGGAGAACCTGGAAGACAAGGACTTTTGCGCAAACTACATTCACGGCATAGAAGAGTTGAAGGCTTATGTGGCTGATTTCGACCCCAAAAGGGTGGAAAAAATCACAGACGTGCCTGCCCAGCTCATAATAAACGCCGCCCGCTTGTACGCCTCAAACGCTCCGGGCGGGCTGATGACCAACGCCCAAGCCACCACCCACGATCTTAACGCTTGCAACAACCATCGCGGGCTGCTTATGGTTCCGGCCGTCTGCGGTTACATTGATGTGCCCGGCGGTATCACAAAACCCACCAACCCATTGGAAGGCATGGCCGGCCCCTGGGCCAATGGACCGCCTAAATTCTCCATGCGCAAACAGAGGCTGGCTTGGTCGGAGCATCGGTTGGATGCCAAGTATTACCCGGTCTGGGCCGAGAAGATTTGGGAGATCCAGGGCAACCACATCGTGGAATCCATCAACGAAGGTAAACTCAAGGCCTTTTTGGGCTGGGGGCTGAACCTCATGATCTGGCCGCAGTCCCATGAGTATATGGAGGCCTTTGACAAGCTGGAATTCACCATGGCCGTGGATTATTTCTACCGCCCCTGGACTCACAGCCATGTGGATGTGTTGCTGCCAGCCGCCATGAACTATGAACGCCTGGCGCCTTTTGCGGTGTTTGGCCGCACGCTTTACGCCCGCACCCCGCTCAAGCCCCAGGGCGAGTGCCGGGAGGACTGGCGGATCGCCTTGGAGTTGGGCACCCGCCTGGGCCACGGCAAGACCTGTTTCAATGGCGATCCGGAAGCTGCCTGCAATGAGATCCTCAAAATGTGGAACCTGACCTACGACGATCTGCGTAAGGCCCTGCCCAAGGGTGTAACCGTGCCGGCCAAGAAACCGGAAGCCTTTGAAAAGCACAAAAAGGGGGTCAAGTTCGGCACCTCCACCGGAAAGATAGAGGCGGTTTCCGAGGTGCTCAAAAAGCATGGCCACCCGGCTCTGCCCGAATACAAGGAGACCATGCCGACCAGTGAGGAATATCCCCTGATCCTGGTATCGGGATCCCGGATTCCCTACATCACCCACAGCAAGTGGCGCAAGGACTCCCCCTGGCTGCTTGAATTACAGACTGAACCGGTCCTGACTCTCCATCCCAAGGATGCCGCCAATCGCGGCATCAAGCAGGGCGATAAAATCAGCTTGAAAACCCAGTGGGGACAGATCGAGGTAGTGGCCAAACCGACCGTCCTGATGAAGGAGGGAGTGGTCGGCATGATGCATGGGTGGGCCAAAGCTAATATCAATGAGCTGATTCCCAGGCAGTTCGACCCGATTTCGGGCTATCCGCCCTTTAAAGACACTCCGTGCCAGGTGGTGAAAGCTTAGCCCCACTTGCTTAAAAAAAGGGATGATTGCAATGCCTAAATACGGAATTATTGTAGACTTGAACCGGTGCACGGGCTGTATGACCTGTGTCATAGCCTGTAAAAAGGAAAACTTGACCCGGCCTGGTGTGAGCTGGAACAAGATTCTGGAACTGGAAAACGAGCTTTCCGATTCTATAGTGTTCATAAGAAATTCCTGCATGCACTGTGAAGATCCGCTATGCGTGCCTGCTTGTCCGGTGGGGGCCATAAAGAAGCGGCCCGACGGGATAGTGATTATTGACCAGGATGAATGCGGCGGAGCAGGGGACTGTGTTGAGGCGTGCCCTTATGGCGCCATCACCATAGCCCCGGAGAAAAAATACTTCCCGGGCGACAAAACCCACCTGGATGATCTGGCCACGGGCCACCGTAACCACGAACCCGACCTAGGCTCCAAATGCACCATGTGCGCCCATCGGGTGGATAAAGGGCTCCAACCGGCCTGTGTGGCGTCATGCCCTTCCAAGGCCATGATTTTCGGTGACTTGGATGACCCTAACAGCGAAATCCGTAAAAAGCTGCCAGAAGCTGCTCCCCTGCTGGCCAATAAAGGGACCTATCCCAAGGTCAACTACATTCTGCCGCGCAATAGGGCCAAAGGGGTGAACCACAGGGTGCAGGAAAACCCCGCCATGATGCGCTTCTAGCCTGATACGTACACGTTCTGTGAATGTGGTTCCGGCTTTGGCCGGAACCACATTTTTTTATTCAGAGGAAAATGCATCCACCACTGATGATGTTATTTTATGTTGCCTGCTATGATTTAACCAAAGCAGGCAAAGCTTTGAATGTATATGGAGTTGATTGAGTATTATTTTTTACTGGAGGTTGTCGACCTGATTCCTAAATTGAGTCCTAATACTGGCGTAAATGGCGCTGGCGGGAATTGAGAGGGGCCATCACACTCCGTAGGTTTTCTAAATGAATAGGCACCATAACCGACGGAGGTGGCTGAGAGCCTCTTCCCCCGGATCGCCTAGCGGCCCCTGCGCTAGTATGAGCGCTTCTGTAAAGGAGGCGCCCTGGGGAAGCAGCTGAACAGCGAAGGCCTGTGGGACGACCTGCAACGCCTGAAACTGAACCGGTCCGCCGAAACATCAAAGGTCACAGCTGCCGGCCGCGGGACCAGTCCATCACCCAAACAGGCCCCAATTGCCAGGATTATCCCGCCGATGCCGCCAGGTGTAATAGCCGCTGCGTGACACCCCAAATGCCTCACATTGAGCAGCAATGCTGAATTTGCCTGTGTTGCCAGCCATGAATGCGTACTTCACTTCAGGCTTTTCGCAAAGTACGCGCTTGCCTTTTTAAATATTTCGATCTCCTCGGCCTGCTTGGCAAGCTGCCGCTTCAGCCTGCCATCTTCAATGGCCAGTTCCTTCTCAGTCTCACTGCGGCTGGCCTCATACCTGGCTTTCTTGCGCCAGGCGTAAAGCTGGGATTCATGAAGGCCTAGTTGCTTTGCTGCCCCTCTCACTTCAACCTGCTCAGCCAAGCCAAGTGCCTCTGTCTTGAACTCCGCCGAGAAACGACGGCGGGGACCTTGCTTCCGATTTTTCTGTGATGCCATGGAACACATCCGTAAAGCAAATTACTCGCTTCTCTGAGTGTGGTCCATTTGGTCAAGGAATAAATCTATTAATAGCCGTTTTCCTCTTTTAGATAAGGCATCAAACAATAAGCAATCACGCCTTCAAGCTTCTCTTCGCGCTCAGCAATTTTTGGCGCATGGATGTAGATCGAGAATCGGCGTTCCTAATCTTAACGAGGTAGTTTTTGCTACAAGCGAGTAGCCAGGTTCAACGCCAATCCCCGAAAAGCGTGGTTGCATTATTTGCAGTTCATAAAGGTTTATCTTTCCCTCAAACCACAGCAGGATATGCCGGATTATAAACCTCACCAGTTCTCAAAAATTTGTACGCAAAAACTAACAGCCTTCTGGCCAGGGCAACCGCCGCCACCTTCCAGCCCCGTTTTACGATCAGCCTTTTGGCCCATTTACGCAATGACGGTGTGAGACGTTTACTTCGCATTGCCACCCAGCCTGACTGAACCGAAAAGTGACGCATCAAGCTGCGGCCCTGTCTGGTTATCCCTCCCCGGCGCTGCATAGAACCGCTGTCGCGGGACGATGGAATCAAGCCCGCATAGCTGGACAGCTGATTTGCACGCTTAAATCGCTTCACATCTCAGATTCCGCTAAGAATACCCATGGTGACAATGGGGCCGAATCCAGGCATCTCATATAGCAGCTCTGCTTCCGGCCAATCACTCAGTTCCTGATTGATCATGGCATCAATATCTTGCCTTTGCTTTTCAAGGTGCTCCAAGATGCTGCGATGCGTGACCAAGAGCGGCTTCATCCACAAGGGGACTGCCGGATTGTCCAGAACTGTTTCCCAGTTTTTCTCTTTGGGCCACTGACTCTTTTTTAGCTCAACACCAACCGAACGCAGCATTGCCTTTGCCATGTTTATGCTCATGTTTTTTTTGTTTGAGAATGTGCTGCCTGGTCTGCATCAAAGCTCTGGCCCGGCGGGTCTTTTGGTCTGGAACGCTGACCGCAATCCGTTGTGCCAAACCACCACCCAGACCTTCGGCAAGCGCTCTGGCGTCATGGCGGTCACTCTTTTTCTTGCTGTCCGAGATCATCTTGAACTGACGGGCATTAACCACAACCGGCTCAATTCCGGCTACTCGAAGAACATCAACCGCCCACCAGGTCATGCATCCGGTCTCAAGCGTAACTTCTAAACCATCAGCAAGCCAATCTTGTACAGCTTCCAGCCAGCCGGCTTCACCACTGGGAACTGTAGCGCGGCGAATCACTTTGCCTTCTTCATTGATGGCGCAATAAGTGGTGGTCTTCTTGTGTACGTCCATGCCAACATAAATCATGGTCTTCCCTCCGGTTAATGGTCCATTCTTTCCCAAGACCATTATCCCAAACTGGGGGATGACCACATTCATCACATCTTAACTCGGTGTCCGGCAAAGATGCGCTGGATCAGTGCGGGCGGGGCATGATCCCCGCCCGTTTTCCTGCCGACTATGCCTCCAAGGACAGGCCGAAGTAAGCCATCAGCTTCATGGCCCTGGGATTATCGGCCAGGCGCTGTTTGACCGCCTGTTCCATTTGATCGCTTACCCCGTTCTGATTCTGCACGATCTCCCGGTAGTAATCGCTTGCGTCCTTTATGCCGTGGTTTTTAAGCTCCTGGCTGAAGTACTTATGCAAAGTTGAGTTGTATTCGGCCAGGTCCTTTTTCCCCTGGTTGCTGAGCGCGTCATAGGCGGCCTGGCGGGTTTCGGAATAATAACCCCCGATCTGGGTGTCCACCATGTTGAGTTCCGAGCAAAGGTCGGCGTACCAGCCGGGCAAAGAATAGGCCTCCACGGGAAGTATGGTTTCCTCCTCCTCCTGCGGATCCGATTCCGCTCGGGTCATGGCCTCTTCATGGCTTTTTTGGATCAGCGCCCGGGCCTCATCCGAAATTTGCACGGTGTCCTGGGTCATCACACCTTGTGCCGAGCCCTTTTCCCCCGCGCCCACAGCCATCCGGCCCCGGCTCACATTGTAGACATAGTCACTGGCTTGAGTGCTGGATACCTCCATGACAATCCCTCCCCGATTTCTGGCAGCTTGGCAATCCGGGTGTTAAAAAACGCAATAAACATGCCAAGTGCTTGAAATATTACATTTAGTATATACAGCTAGTTGGCGGGGCAGTGCTGTTGTCTGGTCCGCAGAAAGGGGAAAGAACTTCCCCTTTGGGCGCCAATTGGGAAGAAAGTGATGGCCATCGGCCGGGGGGCCGTTGGCAAAAGCCCCCCGGCTGGTAGCCCGATGGAGGAGAGAAAAAGTCTTATTTTGTTTTTAGCGCCTGGTTAAGGCCCAGGGCGTTGTTGATCTTGTGAGCCCCGGTGTGGGTCAGGTCCTCGCGTTTTAAAAATATGCGGGCCCCGCCCAGTTCTTTGGAGAAGAGGTGGTCCCCAAAAGTCGGACAGGTGGTTAAGGTAGAATTGGCCGAGAAAGATGGAGGATGCAAATGGCCAAACGTAAAACCCACAGCGCCTCTTTCAAGGCCAAGGCGGCATTTGAAGCGATTAAGGGCGAGATGACGATCGCCGAGTTGTCGTCACCGAGGTCCACCCCACCATGATCACCAAGTGGAAAAAGCAGGCCATGGACGATATGGCCGACACCTTTGCCAAGGGGGGCCGCAGCCCCCGGCAAGACGACCAGGAAGCCCGTATAAAGGAGTTGCACGCCAAAATCGGCGAACTGATCGTGGAGAGGGATTTTTTAGCCAAGGTCTTCGGACGTTGAGTCACGCTCGGAGGTTGGACATGATAACTCCCAAACACCGCCGGCTCAGCATCACCCGCCAGTGGGCCCTGATGCGGGTGTCCCGTTCATCGTTCTATTATCACGGCAAGGGGGAATCGCCGCTAAACCTGAAGCTGATGCGCTTGATAGACAAGCAGTGGCTAAAAGCCCCATTCTTCGGCAGCCGCCGGATGTCCAGCCACCTGCGTAGGAAGGGTTACGGCATTAATCGGAAAAAGGTGCGCCGCCTGATGAGGAAGATGGGTTTGGAGGCTGTGTATCCCCGGCCCAAAACCACCAGGCCACACCCGAAACACCTGGTCTATCCGCACCTGCCGAGAGGGCTCGCTATTGACCGACCCAACCAGGTCTGGGCCGCCGTGGAGGACGCCATCAGGGATTACGGAACGCCTGACATCTTCAACACAGATCAGGGAAGCCAATTCACCTCTCTTGCCTTCACGGGGCTTCTGAAAGAACACGACATCAAGATATCCATGGATGGCAAGGGGGCCTGGAGGGACAATGTTTTCATCGAGCGAGTGTGGTGGTCGCTCAAGTACGAGTGCGTATGCATCAACGAATATGCGGATCCCTGCTCGCTGAGAAAGGGGTTGGCGACATGGATTGGTTTCTATAATTCCGAAAGACCTCATTCCTCACTGGAAGACCACACCCCGGATGAGGCATACTTTCGGGCACTGCCAAAGGCGGCTTAAAAATGACTGGCCAATTCAACCTTATTTTCGCCGCCTACCTGTCCTAAAAATGAGGACCGCCGTTTATTGCTTAAGGCCAACCCCCGCGTTTGCCGAACTACATTTCACAAAGTGAACCATTCTACCAGGACCAGTGTCAGGGAAAGTAGATTCGGTGGTTTTGCGTGACAGGATTTTAAGGTGGTAAAAAATGATTTTTCAGGATCTGTTCAGGGGATGGAGATGCTAGAAAAAACAGTTAACTAGCAGCGGGGTAGTAACTTTTTAGGGGTGCTGTTTTGCTTTTTGCGATTGGTGATTTTGGATCGGCACCTTCAGCTCAAAGAGAATAACTTGTATCTTATCTTGCCGACTGCTTACATTATCCAGCAATATAGTTTAATGATTTGTTTAGCCAGCCTTAATGCTCAGAGATCTTATTTATTTTTTTAAATATCCTGAGAAATAAGCTTGCACAATATTAGGCCAATTGGGGTAATTAGCTGCTGCTTAAATAGGGTGCCTATGTTGTGAAAATAGGCTCATGAGCCTATTTATCTAACTCATGAGTTGCCTTAGATTTAAACTGACTGCCTTGGAAGCTTCTAAAGAATATCTGGCTGGCATATAGATTTTTGGAATGCCGACAAGTAGTTAAGCGCAGTGTTTTGGGGTCGGCTTTGTTTTGTCTCTCTTTTTGCCCCTGTTGAAAGTAGATGATTGACATAGCTTTAAGTGGAAAACAGTAGCTTAATATGTCTGTCTATTTAAAAACAAAGATTTTTATTTTATCCTTAGTTCATATCGTCATTTCCCTTAACAAAACAGTTAAGTACGGTTTTAGTTTGTTGAAATACGCTTATCGCTTGAGAAGCTTTTTCTGTTTGTCTGCCGGAATATACAATCGCAAAACTGTTTTTACTACAGAGGATAGCCGAAACTGCATTTTTGCAAAGGTTTTGGGGTCGGTTTTGACCCTCTAATCAGGACAAATATGTCCGAGGGAGTTTAAAAATGGATAAGAAAAATCATGAAAACACAAAGTCCAGGCGCGACTTTGTTAAAACATCTTTGGTCGGTGTCGGTTCCCTGGCCCTTGGCAATATGATAAGTGCCAAGGAAGCTTCGGCAGCCAAGGCGCCGACTCGCTGGGATGCCGAAGCGGATGTGGTCGTTTTAGGGTTTGGCGGCGCTGGGGCCTGCGCGGCTATTGAAGCGGCCAAAGCCGGCGCTCGGGTATTGATTTTGGAAAAACAACCGCAAAAAAGCCATTACTCCAACACCCGTATGTCCGGTGGCATTTTCCATAGCCCTGATCCCTCTGGAGACAAGGCTGCCTTAAAGGCGTATGCAGAAGCCATGTTCAGCGGGAACAACATCCCCTGGAAACTGGAAGGGGAGCAGGACCAGAAGCTGGCGGAAGGGCTGGCCGAGGCCTTTGCCGCTTATGTTCCGGATAATGCACCGTTTTTGAAAAGGATCGATCCGACTTATCAGACTGTGAGTTTTGGTGGTTTCAAGGGTGCCGCTTTCCCCAATTTCCCGGGCGCAAAAGACGCGAAATATAAGGTTTACGGCAGCACCTATACCGGCAAGGCCGATTTTAATGCCAAAACGAAGGATCTCCCCAAATCACAAAAAATGAATGGCGAGGCTTTTTTCCAGGTGCTCCTGGAAGGTGTGAAAAAAAGCGGCGCAAAAATCATGTATGAAACAGCTGGCAGGGAGCTTCTGCGGGATCATTCCGGCCAGATTATCGGGGTAAAGGCGGAAAGGGCCGGTAAGACGTTTAACTGCAAGGCGCGGCGTTCTGTTGTGGTCACAACCGGTGGCTACGAATATAACCTGCGCATGCGTAGGGCCTTTTTGGAAGGCCCGGGAGTTGAAGGCTGGGGATTTTACGGCTCACCTGCCAACACAGGTGACGGCATTGAAATGGTGGCCAAAATAGGGGGCGCCTTGGATAAGGTTGGTAAGGCGGCTTCCAGGATGATAGCTGTGTTGCCGGTCAGGCACCATGGGCTAAAGATGGGCATGATAACCCCGGCTGTAGGTAAGCCCAATTCCATTGTCGTTGACAGCTTTGGCCGACGCTATGCCGCCGAGCATTTAATCACCAAGGACCCGAGCCGCTACCTGTTCTATAAAGAAGCCGTTCATCTGGATATCTTAAAGCTGGTTTATCCCCGTGTGCCCAGTTGGCTGATCTTTGATGAAAACTTGAGATCAAAGAGGTGCCTGACCTACCAGGGTATTTCCACCCCAGGTTATGATTACATCTCTTGGTCCAAAGATAACATGGACGCGGTTAAACGAGGATGGATCATGCAGGCGGACAGCCTCGAAAAACTGGCGGACCGGATCAAGGCCCATCCGGAGAACCGGAAGCTGTTCGAATCGGCCAACCTCGTTGATGCAGTCAAAGATTACAATGCCGGATGCGAGTCCGGAAAAGACCGCTTCAAACGCCTTAAGAGAACCCTGGGACCGGTTGCCAAGCCGCCTTTCTATGCAATTGCCATCTACCCCGGTGGCCCCAACACAAAAGGCGGAATCGCCTGCAATGCCAGTCGGGAAGTGGTTGACTGGGATGGAAAGCCGATCCCCAGGCTGTTTACGGCCGGAGAAATATCCTCGGCATTCAAATTTGTTTATCAAGGTGGCGGCAACTTGAGTGAGTGTATCACATTCGGTCGTATTGCCGGTAAAAACGCGGCGGCTGTAAAGCCCTGGTGCTGATTTAGGCCTGACAGCTTCGGCCGGATTTTCTGAAATCCGGCCGAAGACAAAGTTAAGATTTATATAGTATCGAAAGTTACAACCATGAAATATGTGGTTTTGGCGTTTGCCGTTATTTTGATTTGCGCCGGGATTTCTTATTCAGAGGATAAACAGCCGGGGAAAAGGGTGTTGCTGGAGGAGAAGCACAAAAGCGCGGATGTATCTTGCGCGGACTGCCACAAAGAAGATCCGCCGGCCCAAAAGACGCCTTCCTCCAGCTGTATTGCCTGCCATGGAGATTATAGTAAATTGGCCGAGTTAACCCAGGAGATAGACCCTAATCCCCATGCTCACCACGAGGGTAAACTGGAGTGCTTGAGCTGCCACCACGTGCACAAAACTTCCGAGGATTATTGCCTGAAATGCCATAGCTGGGGATATCAGGTCCCATGATCAAGGGGACTAGAGATTACTTGGCTTGATTAACGGCCCGGGGCTGTATATTCCCGCCCCGGGCCGATTGGGATTGAAAACCATCGCGGTAAAATAGTGTGCTCTATGGTCGTAATTGTTCGGCTCAAATCATTTCAGAGTATCTAAGAGAAGGCCATTAATTACACAACTAATTTCGTTTGTTCCTTAAAGTAGTTTTCAAGAGCTTGCCGCGTTCCTTCCTTTAGGTAATAGTTACCTTCGTATTTTTCATCGTTTTCATTGTCTTCCCAATCAATGATATACGCATCTGGGTCGCTAAACAATTTTCGCATTCTACGTGTGATGCCGCCAAGAACTCCCCGAAAATCTTGAAGACTTTCGTAACCGGTGGCCTCGAGTAGCTCATCAACGCTTCCTTTTCCGTTTTTGGTGAAGCACTTCAGGAAATTTTTGGTCGTTTCCGAAACTCCCATCATAAAGGTTTTCAGCATTTGCTCATTAAGCTCATACATTGCTTCGTATCCGGAATCTGTTTCATTGCCCTCGTCTTCTGTCGCCTGGAATTGCTCTGTTATGTATCTCCTTAGTTCACGGCGAGTGTGTAAGGAAAATTTAACCCAGTCGTTTTGCGTTATCGTGATGTGCATTGTTCAGGCCCTTTAGGAGTTGGTAGCTTATTGAATACTTGTTTCTTTGTTTGAGTACCATATGGGATAGAAGTTGCTCAAGTGCTAAATTAGGTACTAGAATTTAAAATTTAATACTAAAATGACCAAGCGTATCTCCTCCGTTCATCTAAGATCCCTAAATCTTGAATAATATTTAACTGTTGGCTTCCCTTATCAAAAGAGTCGCCGTTATTTGCCTGCTTGGATTTTTGTTTATCAGCCTTCCTGCCGGTGGGGTTTGGGGGGCAAAGGCGGAAAAGCCTCATATTGTGATCATCTGGGGGGACGACATAGGGCAAAGCAATGTGAGCGCCTATTCAATGGGGCTTATGGGTTATCGCATGCCCAATATTGACCGGGTGGCCAAAGAGGGGATGATATTCACGGATTATTATGCCGAGCAGAGCTGCACGGCCGGGCGTTCCGCTTTTATCACAGGTCAAAGCGTATATCGCACCGGGCTCAGCAAGGTGGGGCTGCCGGGGGCGGATTTGGGCTTAAGGCCTGAGGACCCCACAATCGCCGCTCTTTTAAGGGCTCAAGGGTATGCCACCGGTCAGTTCGGCAAGAATCATCTTGGCGATAAAAACGAATTTTTGCCCACGGCCCATGGCTTTGACGAGTTCTACGGAAATCTCTATCACTTAAATGCCGAGGAAGAGCCGGAGCTGCCCGACTATCCCAAGGACCCGGCCTTTCGCAAGAAATATGGGCCGCGTGGGGTTATCCACAGCATAGCCAATCCGGACGGCAGCCAAAAAATCACCGACACCGGACCTCTTAGCAAAAAGCGCATGCAGATAATTGATGACGAGGTGGCAAAGCGGGCCTGCGCCTTCTTGGAGCAAAAGGTCAAGGCAGGCAAACCGGTGTTTCTGTGGGTCAACTTCACCCATATGCATTTTCGCACCCATGCCAAGCCGGGGAGCGTTGGCCAGGCCGGGCGCTGGCAAGGGATTTATCACGATGTGATGATCGACCATGATAAAAACGTGGGCGCGGTTTTGGACAAGATCGATGAGTTGGGCATTGCCGACAACACCGTAGTTTTCTACAGCACGGATAATGGACCCCATATGAACACCTGGCCGGATTCGGCCATGACTCCCTTCCGCAACGAGAAAAACTCCAACTGGGAAGGGGCCTACCGGGTTCCGGCCATGGTGCGTTGGCCAAATAAGATAAAGCCCGGCAGCGTCTCCAATCAGATTATGAGTCACCTGGATTGGATGCCCACCTTGCTGGCCATAGCCGGAGTGCCGGATATCAAGGATAAGCTTAAAAAGGGCTACAAGGCAGGCAGCCAAACCTACAAGGTCCATTTGGACGGCTATAATTTCGTGCCCTATTTCACCGGCAAACAGAAAAAAGCCCCAGGGAGGAGTTTTTTTACTTCTCAGACGACGGCGATTTGACCGGCCTGCGCTTTGACAACTGGAAGTTTGTATTTGCCGAGCAGCGCGCCCCGGGACCTTACGGATCTGGAGCGAGCCCTATGTGCTTTTGAGGTTGCCCAAGTTGTTCAACCTGCGGGCAGATCCCTATGAAAAGGCGGATGTGATCTCCAACACCTATTGGGACTGGTACTTGAACCACGCCTTTTTATTGATTCCGGCCCAGCAATATGTGGGCAATTTCTTGACCACGTTCAAGGATTTCCCGCCCCGTCAAAAGGCAGCCAGCTTTACCATTGATCAGGTAATGGAAAGGCTGAAAACCCCTGTTGGCGGCCATTAGAATTTTGACCCCTGTGAAATGTGAATGCGCCCGGCCCAGGCCGGGCGCCGCCTTTTAGGGGTAGGGCAGAGGAGCGGCAGCCCTTTGCTTCGGGCCCCTAGGAGCAGGCATATGAAAAATAAAAAGTATTTACGTTTTTGGGCGGCATTGGTGCTTGTGTTGGTCTGGTCTGCAGCCGGGTTTGCGGCCGGCCAAGATCCTTTGCCTTCCTGGCGGGACGGGGCTGTTAAAAAGTCTGTTATCGGGTTTGTGGAGAAAGTGACCCGGCAAGGCGGACCGGAGTACATGCCTCCCTTAAAACGCATTGCGGTTTTTGATAACGACGGCACCCTTTGGGCGGAAAAGCCTCTTTATTTTCCGTTGTTTTTTGCTCTTGACCGCTTAAACGAGACGGCTCCAAACCATCCGGAATGGAAGAATAACCCAACGGTTCAGGCCGCCCTTTCCGGCGACTCAAGCCGTTTGGCCAAGTTGGGAGAAAAGGGGATTTTGGAGTTGATCGGCCTCACCCGTGCCGGAATGACCAGCCGGGAGATGCGGGAAAAGGTCCGGGCTTGGCCTGAGACAACCCGGCATCCACAAAAGCGCCTGCGTTTTGTGGATATGGTCTATCAGCCCATGCTCGAGTTGCTGGCCTTTTTGCGGGCCAATGGCTTTAAAACCTACATAGTCTCCGGCGGAGGCGTGGATTTTATCCGGGCTTTTTCAAAAAAGGTTTACGGCATACCTTGCGAGCAGGTTATCGGCTCCAGCCTTAAGAACAAGTGGCGGAATAAAGACGGTGCGGCCGAGGTGGTCAAGCTTCCCCAGCTGAATATTATTAATGATAAGCAGATCAAGACGTTAAACATAGATTTGGTTATCGGGCAAAGGCCCCTCATGGCAGTGGGAAACTCTGACGGCGACCTGGCCATGCTCCAGTGGACCGCCGCTGGAGCCGGCCCGCGCTATATGATGCTTTTGCACCATGATGACGCCCAAAGGGAGTTTGCCTATGACCGCAAGTCTCATGTGGGGCGCCTTGATCTGGCCTTGGATCAGGCCAGGCAGAGAGGCTGGACCCTGGTGAGCATGCAAAGGGATTTTGCCCGTATATTTGAGGCGGATAAGGATTAAGAAACGAGCCGATGCGAAAAGGATGAAAGGGCTTAAGGGGGCGGATCACCGACTGGCGGACCGCCCCCTTTACCTGTGTAGTTTGTTAATCAATCAATACCCCATTTCCTTTAGAATGCGGGATAAAGTCTGAAGGCGTTCTCCGATCAATTCGTCATCATCGTGCAGGGCCTGATAAAAAAGTTGCATATCTTCATCTATCTTTTCATTGTCAACGCAAACCGAGACAGTCATGGCATCGCCTTGTAAGCCCACTCTGGCGATTTGGGGGTTGTTTTCATCGTAGAGTTTTTCATACCTGTAGGCCTCCCGGAAGTGCTGAAGCCCCTGGCTGATGAGAATCGCCAAGTCCAATACTCGATGCAGGGGAAGCTCCTCTGACTGGCGGGACCATTTTCCCCCAGTGTGCCGCCATACCTTGGCCGAGATCTCAACTTTGCCGCGATCGTTCCATTGGGCCAAACCCAAAGAAAGGCCCTTGGCATCGGTGTTGCGGGCTGTTCGGCCATCTATCTTCTCGTAATCTTCCACCGTAATAACCGGTTTATGCTTCAGGTTATGGGGAATTTTCATTTTGTTTTCCTTTAGTAATTTAATAAATTAGTAAATAAGTAATTTAGTGAATAATGACATGCTCTGCACCTTCTGTCAACAGACGACCCAAGTGACTGGAGATTACTGTTTGGATGCTTGCTCAAAAATAAAGGAGTGGCTTAAGAGGCTGTGGGGTTGGTTGGCCGCCCTTATTCCCTCTTGGCTTTCAGAAAAAAAGCCGGGAGCTAAATCACAAGCGAGGCGTTTGAAAAATAAGAAATATCGGCTACCGGAATGCTGCTTTCTACATGCGCATTGTGATTAGGAGGTGACCGCTTCCCATGTGGTTTTTGATAACTGCTGCTGGCAATTTGGGGGTGATTCTTGAGTTTGTCACAAGGCCGGCATTTCGGCTGTCACCATAAACTCTCCCTTTTCCCAGTTTGCCCTAAGACTTCCCCCGTGCTCCTCAAAAATGCGTTTGGCCAGGGCCAGGCCCAGGCCTGAGCCTGGTTGGCCCGTGTTTTCGCCCCGGAAAAAGGGTTCAAAAATACGCCCAAGCTCCTCAACAGAAAGCTCTTGCGTCGGATTTTTTATACTGAAAATTAAGTTATGGGACTTTCGTTTCAAGGAAACCCGCACTATCACCCCCGGTAGTGCGTGTTTGGCTGCATTATCCAAAAGGTTTGAAATGGCGGTGTTAATGGCGTCTTCATCCCCCAGTATGGGGGCCGACAGCGCCAGATCGCTTATCAGGCGCAATTCACGGCCCTTGAAAAATGTTTCATATTTGGCCAAAAGGGCTTCAAGCAAATGGGCCAATTCCAGGGGGCCCCGCTTAAAGGGGTCCTGCTGCAAATCCAGGCGGGAAAGCAGAAGAATGCTTGAGAGCAAATCTTCCATTTGGTGGATTTCGTCTTTAATACTTTGCAGATAACGAAGGCTGTTTTGGGTGTCCCCCTTATTCAGGGCATCTTCCAACATCTGTCCGGCCACGCCTATGCGGGCCAGGGGGCTTCTGAGTTCGTGGGATACATAAGCCAAAAGTTCTCTTCCGGCTATGATCATCTGTTCCAGCCGGTCTGTCATGTGGTTCAGGGCACGGGCCAGCTCTCCGATTTGATCCCTGGTCTCGATTTTCGCCCTGTGGGCCAGGTCGCCGTCTGCAATCATAAGGGCCGAGCGCCTCAGTTTGTTAATGGGGCTGGCAATAAAACGGGAAACAGGCACAGCCAGTATGGCCAGCAAGAGGCAGATAATGGCGAGCCGGATAAGAAAAGGCTTGTGCGGCGGCGGCAGAGGAGTGGGGCGTTTTCTTTGCAGAAGCAGCCGAGTATCGGGCCAGGGGGCCCCAGCCAGGGGAATGGATATGATCATGGCTTCGGGGGGCAGATGACAAATGCTGAATTCCCTGAAGTGCCGCCACTTGGGATCAGTAGACGATGGCAGGGGAGGCAGGGGGCCGAAAGTGTTTATTTTCTCCGGAATTCCCTGGCCTGTGAGCCAAACCTTGCCTTTGGTTATTTGCCCCAGTTTTTGGACCATCTTTGAGACGGCCCTGATTTCGTTTTCCTTTTTATCGTATTGACCGAAAGTGTTTTCTGCGAAGTTTTCAGCCAAAAGAGCCAGGGCTCTGAATTTTTTTTCATCCACCTCAGGCGGGGGAGGCCCCTTGAAAAGAATAAAACTGCCGATCATAAAGGCTTGAATAAGGACCAACATTATAAAGAAGGAAAGCAGGATCTTGTGGTACAGGCCCAGCGCTTTCATGGAATTTCCTGAAACAGATAGCCCGTACCCCATACTGTCTTGATAACGTTTTTTAATCCGGGAAAAGGCGTCAGTTTATTGCGCAGGTTGCTTATATGCACGTCTATGCTGCGGTCAAAGGCCATCATCTGCCGACCCCGGGCTATGTTAAGCAACTCATCGCGGCTGAAGACCTTGTTGGGGTTTTTCATCAGCACTGCCAGTAACTTGCTCTCGGTCTGGGAGAGCTCTACGTCCATCCCCTGAGCCTTTAGAATGCGAAGGTCCGTATCCAGCTCCATGCCGCCGGCCCTGAGAACTGTCTGGTTGACCGGGCTCGAAACAGGCCCGCGCGGCCGCCTTAGCACCGCCTTTATACGGGCCAAAAGTTCTCTGGGGTTGAAGGGCTTTGCCATGTAATCATCTGCGCCCAGCTCCAGGCCCACAATGCGGTCTGCTTCCTCTCCCTTGGCCGTGAGCATGATCACCGGCACCAGGGATGCACCGCGAATTTTTTTCAAAAGGTCCAACCCGTTTTCCTGGGGAAGCATTACATCAAGCACCACCAGGTCCGGCTTGGCCTGGGCCAGTATTTCCATGAGCTGGCCGCCGTTCGACAGGCAGGAAATCGAAAAGCCATAGCCCGAGAGGTATTCGCTCAGTAAAGAACGAAGCTTGGCATCATCGTCTATTATGAGGATTTTTTGTGCCACAATTCCATCCCAGGTTAATTCGATAACAAATATAAGGGTCCGGAAGAGGAAGTAATGGTGGTTTTACAAATATTTTACATTTTATTAACCGGCACTAAAACCTTTTGACTCAAGGTTCGCATATACTGAGTGCCATATAGTCACTCGACAACTATAGGTGTTAGGCGATACGGAGCAGGGTTTGACCGAGCAGATTTATCAGATCACCAACGATAAGCTTCCTCAGCCGGAGGAAGTTGAGGCCCTGCTCCGTTTTTGCCGTAAAAAGGCTGCCTCTGACTTGATCAGCGGCAGAAAAACCTGGATAAATCGCTATCTTTTGGTGCATCTGGCTTGCGGGGCCGGGCTCAGGGCAAGTGAGATTGCCTTGGCAAGGACAGGGGATCTGGATGAATTTGGCGAAGATGACCTGCTTTGGGTCAGGCGGTCCGAAGGCCTGCGGCATCATCAGGTGAACCTGGGCGCCGGTTTGGCTGCTCATATAAAGGAATACCTGCAATTAAGATCCACTGCCTGGGGGGAGTATTCCGCCCCGGATGATCTTTTGCTCCCCGGACGGAAATGCCGCCCTTACAGCTCCTCAGCCTTATCCATCAGTTTTCGCCGCGCAGTGGAGGAATCCGGCCTTTCCTGCCGTTTTTCGCTGCGCAATGCCCGGCATTTTTATGCCGCCTTTCTTTTGGCCAAGACCCGGGACCTGTGCTACGTGCAGAGGCAACTGGGGCACGCCAACCAAAGCATGACGGTCCTGTACCTGGATGTGGCCCCAAACCTGGACTATCACGAAGCCCAGGCCGCCATTTGGTGATCCGGTAATTCCTTATCTTATCTGATTTCTTTTCAGTTAATGACCAGTACCTCCCCCACTGGTCCGGTCGGGGGAAAAATTGCCCATTCTTTTTAGAATGGGCAATTCCCCGGCCACCTAACTTTAAAAATAAGCTACATACTTTCAAAAAAATAATCTACTTGAGGCATGTGGCTTGCAACTTGTCCGGGTGCCCCTAAAAACACGGCAGGAGGTGCCTATGGATGGATGAAAGCAAATGTGCAACCGTGAATGGCAATACACCAAGGAAGGGAATGAGCCATGAGTATAAGTGGCATAACGAGCGATGGTAATTACTACTATGATTACTCGCTTCAGAATAAGTCCACCGATCAGGCTGAGCATGAAGAGAGGGCCAAACAGATGGCCTCCAGGATGCTTGCCGATCTGGATGCCGATGAGGACGGGAACTTAAGCGTTTCCGAGATCGGCGTGGACGAGAGCCTGATTGCCGAAGCTGATAGCGACGGTGATGGGCTGCTCTCTGAATCCGAACTCATCGGCCTGTTGAGCAGCATGGGGCCGCCGTCCATGATGGGCGGCCCACAGGGCGGCCAGGGAGGGCCCCCTCCGGATGCTGAGGAACAATTCAGCCAAATGGACACTGACGGCGACGGGACCATAACCGAAGAGGAATTTCCGGCTGCGCGTCCGGATGACGTAACCGAGGAAATGGCTTCTGAGATGTGGGGCAGCCTTAACAGTGAAGGCGCGGAAAACCTTACTAAAGAAGAGTTTTCCGCCGCCATGCAGGCTCAAGGTCCGCCTCCGGGCGGCGGCCCAGGCCCCGCCGGTGCTGACAGTGCCGGGAATGCTTCTACAATTCTCGGGAATTCATCTGATGCTGAAGACGAAACCGAACTGGATATGAACGCCATTTTGGCCAAGATTTTGACTAATTATGGCCAGGATCAGTATCAACAGAGCATGGACAACACCCTCATCAACATGATGAGCACCGGCAGTGGATTGAACGCAAATGCCTGGCGTGTTGTCTTAAATCTAAAAGATCAGGGGGCCTCCTTAATGTTTGTTGGATATTCCGGATAACTCCTTTTACTTTTGTGAGCTATTTCGAGCCAGCCGTTTGATGCATCAATCAATAATCTGAGAATAATTCTTCTCGCGGCCCATTGGTCATGGGGCTATTTAGCCGCTTGTTTTTTGAAGTCTTTATGGCTGAAGCTGACAAAAAAGGCGCTGTTCTTTTGGGAAAACCGCTTGTTTTTGATTTAAGGTTTCAAGGAAGAGAGATGGCTGAGCCCTGTTCAGTCAGGTGATAAGCGGGTAAAGGCTCAGGGTGATAATTATATTGCCATGTATTTAAAAAATAGCTTTTCAGGGGTATCAGCCAAGGGTAAGGAACAATGGTTAGTTTTTGGGCACTTTTGAAGACCTCTCTCCAAAAGGCCCGGCCCATTTTGGAGTTGCAGAAGTCCGCATTATTTTAAGAGAGACAACCTGGAGCCATGGAATTGGAAATAGACGCCATTAAAATCAAGCAGGAAGACAATGTGGCGACCGCCCTGCGCGCTCTTAATAAGCAGGATACGGCCAAATACAGGGATGGAGAAGGTTTTAGCGAGACCCTGATTTTGGAGGATATCCCCTATGGTCATAAGTTCGCGACTCGGGATATTGCATCCGGCGAGGATATCGTTAAATACGGCGAGGTCATTGGCCGGGCGACCCGGGATATAAAAACCGGAAGCCATACTCATGTTCAAAATTTAGAGAGCCTGCGGGCGCGCGGCGATTTGGGGAAGGCGCGGGATTGATATGGAATTCTTAGGATACAGAAGAGAAAACGGTGCAGTGGGAACCCGTAATTATGTGGGTGTTTTTTCGATGGTTACCTGTGCCAATGAAGTCACCGCCGAGATTACGCGCCAAGTCAAGGGCTGCGCCTATTTTATGCACGGCCAGGGTTGCGCTCAGACTTCCGTGGATATTGACCGGGTAAACAGCACCTTGGCCGGGTTGGGAGCCAACCCGAATATTGCAAGTGTCTTACTGGTAAGCCTGGGGTGTGAATCATCCTCAGCGGAAAAAGTCGCCCGGGCCATTGCCAAAACCGGCAAGCAGGTGGAGACGATAGTGATCCAGGATATCGGCGGAGCCGCCCGGTCTGTGGCCCAGGGCTCTTTGATTACCCAGGAGATGGTTCGTAAAGCCTCGGCGCTCAAGCGCACCCCTTGCCCGATGAGTGAAATTGTCCTGGGCTTGAAGTGCGGCAGCTCAGACACCACCCAGGGCCTGGCGGCGAACCCCGCTCTGGGCATTGCCTCTGATATGTTGGTGACCCAAGGCGGCACTTCCATATTGGGTGAAGTCACTGAATTCATGGGGGCTGAACATATCCTGGCCCGGCGCGCCAAGGATAAAAAAGTAGCCGATCAGATTTTTCAATTAGTTGAACGCATGGAGAATCGGGCCATGTCCATGGGAGTGGACATGAGGGGTGGCCAGCCCACCAAGGGCAATATTGCAGGAGGGCTGAGCAGTATAGAAGAAAAATCCCTTGGCGCCATTGCCAAGTCGGGAAGCTCCGTTATTCAGGCTGTGTATGAATACGGCGAGGCTCCCAGGGAAAAGGGGCTGGTGGTTATGGATTCCCCCGGAAGGGAGCCTGAGATTCTAACCGGACTGGCAGCGGCCGGGTGTACCCTGATCGGTTTTGCCACCGGTTTAGGCGCTCCCCAGGGATTCCCCTTTGTACCGGTGGTTAAGATCACCGGCAACCCCAACACCTGGCGTAAAATGCGAGACCACATGGATGTGAACGTCAGCGGCGTAATAGACGGTTCCGAAAGTTTGCCTGCGGCCGGTGAGCGGTTGTTTGGGGAAATGGCAGAGGCAGCCTCAGGCAGGCTCACCAAGGCAGAGATAACCGGCTACTCAAAGTCAATGGATATATACATGCAAGGCCCGGTTATTTAAATTTTTAAGGGTTTTGGTTGGGCGGGCCTATTTAAAATAGATCAGGTGAGCCGCTTTTGGTCCAAAGCGGCTCACCTTTTACGCTTATGGGCCTCAACTTAGAAAAATAATTGGAATCATGCCGCTTGCCTCCCTCTTCTGACTATTTCCTCCGCCTTGCAGAGCCTGTCCGCTGAGTTGGCCACCCGGCCGCATTTCATGCAGACGTGAGTGGGGTTTTGCACAATATCAATAAAAAGCTGCAGGTTGTTCTGAATGTCTTTTTTCCTCCAAGAGCAGATCTTTTGTTTTTTATTGCCCATTTGGTTTCCTTTTCGGATGATTTTGCTTTAAAGCCGGAAAATTCCATTAAGCAAAGTTGTTAGTTTTTGGTGATGTTGCAGGGGAATCCCCGCATATGGATAGACCCGCTTATGGGGTCAAGATAATCTGATTTATACAAAAGGTTTACATTAGCCCCCTTGGCTGAATAGATGTCATGACCGGGCAGCCCAAGCTCCGGGCAGGACTGCCACCAGCCATGTTGGGTGCATACCACATTAGGGGCAACATCTTCTGTGAGTTTGGCGGTTGTGGTGATGCGTCCGTTCACTGTCTCAAGCGTTACGCTGTCTCCGTCTGCTATTCCCTGGGACAGGGCCTTTGCCTTATTGATTTCCACGTAGGGGTGAGGCTTTCTTTTTCTTAAAGAGGGCAGCCCCCGATGCTGGGATTGGCAATACTCACGCAGCTTGGCATTGATCAGCAAAAATGGATAGTTGTCCTGCGCTATTCCGGCTTGCCTGAAAATAACCTGGGGGTCGTTCCATTCAGGCAGGGGGGATTGATGTATATTTTTCAGGTGCTGGGAGAATAACTCCACTCGTCCGGTTAGATTTTTGAATCCGTTTTCCAAGTATTTTTGGTATGCCAAAGGCCTTTTCAGGAAGACGCCTCCATCTGCCCGGCGCAATTCGTCCAGCCGAATGCCGGTGGGCTCGAGCATGGACTCAAAGGCAGCCTCAATATCTCCGCCCCAAAATTGTTCTGTAAAACCAAGTCGCTCAGCCAGTTGAAAGATGATCCACAGCTCATCTTTGCTTTCACCCCGGGGATCAGCCACAGGCTCCCGCCATTGGAGACTCCACTGGTTGCCGGAAAAGTTCATGGTGTAGCCTATGCGGCCGCTTTCCCAAAAGCTGGCCGCAGGCAAGACAATATCGGCGAGCTGGGCGGTTGGGCTGAGAAAGTGCTCGACCTGCACATGGAATTCCAGCTTGGCCAGGGCATTGGCGGTGATTTTGCTGTGGGGGTTGGCTGAGACCGTGTTGGCCCCGAAAACCATGAGGCCTCTTATTTTATAAGGATCTCCTTTTTCAATTGCCCGGCATATGAGATAGGGTGGAACCGCCATTATGGTTCCGGCCGGGCCCAGGGGATGTTTTTTAAGGGCCAGGTTTTTGCCAAACATCTGTGGGGTGATGAATTCAAAGCCAAAGGGGAAGGCCAGGGGCGGGACCGGCGAACTCAGCACATTGCCGCCTTTTTTGTCGTAGTCTCCTGTGAGCGCATAAAAGGTGCAGATGCCCCGGTTGGTTTGGGTGGCGTTTAAGTTTTGCTCCACTCCGTTAAAGGAATACCAGCAGGCAGGGCTGTTTTCGGTGATCATGCGCACTGCCTGGTCAAGCATCTTGGCCGGAATTCCAGTGACCTGTTCCGTATACTCCGGGGAATAGGAGGCTACTGCCTCCTTAAGCAGCTTGAATACGGTTTTTACGGCAACTGTTTGCCCGTCTGCGAGCAAAACAGTTGTTTTGCCTTCCAGGATAAACTCCTTGTCTTTTGCTGAACCGGGTTTCAAGGAAATCGGCATTTGGGTCGTGGTATTGATCCCATAATACGAGTCATGTGCGTCACTGCCTGATTCAACCTGGGAAGAACTCAAGAGATCACCAGTGTCGCACCTCACCAGAAGCGGTGCGTTGGTCCAGTTTCTGACAAATTTTTCATCGTAAAGCCCTTTATTCAGCATGAGGTGAATCATGCCCAGGGCCAGGGCTCCGTCTGCCCCGGGTTTCACCTGGAGCCAGAGGTCGGCCTTTTTAGCTATCTCTGTTCGCCTGGGATCGACCACTATGAGTTTGGCTTTGTTTTTGCGGGCCTGGTTGATTTGCCGGTTAAAGACATTAAAGGTGTTTTTAGGGTTATGCCCCCAGATCAGGATGGATTTTGTGTTCTTGAAATCCGGCCACCCGGCGGCAAAGTCATCACCCGGCTTGCCAAAAGTTAGGGCCGAGCCGTTGTCCCGATGCCAATTGCATATGTGGGTGGTGGTCATGTGGTTCGGTGTGCCGAAGAGGTTTGCCAACCGCCGTACAAAGGAAGTGATCTCCCAGATGGGCGAAGAGACATTGGTTTGGGAAAAGGCAAAGGCCTCGGGACCGCTTTGCTCTTTGATCTCCTTCATTTTTTGGGAAATGGTTTGCAGAGCCTCTTGCCAGGAAATGCGCACCCATCCCGGATCGTTTGAGCCTTTAGGCCTGGTCCGCTTAAGCGGGTGTAAAATCCGCTGGCTGCTTGAAACCATTTCCGGCCCTGCATGGCCCTTTGGGCAAAGCGGCCGGAAAAAAGGATGGTCTTTATCCGGAAGCACCTTTTGGAATTCACCGTTTTGGCATACAGCCACCACTGGGCAATTGTTATAGCATTGCGCGCAATAAGTCCTGATCTTGTGAGCGCCTTGGTTTTGCATATGGTTCTTGGACCTCATTTCAGAGTTTCCTGTTTTGTGATGTTTAGTATCTAAACAGTATTAGCGAAAAAAACGCCGAACTTTATTCGGCCAGAGGCCGCCGCCCTTCCTGATTCAATAGTGAAGGGCATGACTGTTAAAAGTGCCGCTTAATTCCGGATCCGGCTTGTTGTAGTGTTTAGTATCTAAACTCTATAAATAAAAAAATTACTTCTCAACCGCCAGCAAACCGGCCAGTAACTTTTCCAACTTGCCTAGGAATTCTTCGATTGTTTCGGTTTTTTCTTTAGTTAACGTGTTGTAATATCGATTAAAACCGCCATCCATCGTCTCATGCCAATGCTTATGGGCAAAATAGGCTACCTTGCCTTTTGAGGTCAGCGAGACCAATGAGCGTGACAGGTTTTCCGGGTCTTCAGCTTTTGCAATTATGCCTTTTTTCTCAAGCTGCTTAAGTTTTTGGGATACCGCTCCCTTGGTGACGCCTGCCAATTTGGCTATGCCCGTAACTCCAGCATTTGTATTATCGCCAATTAATTCGATTAGATGTATGTCTGTGCCGGTTAGCTTCACATCTGTTCCGAATGTTTTGGGCCTGGCATCCAGTTGATTGACTAGTGAGACTATAGAGTTTAATTTTTGGTTTATTTGATTCATGATTGAAGAGTATAGTATCTAAACTGTATTGTCAAGCGCTACAGTGAAAGATGACCAAAGGTTTTTAGGGGTCTTTCTTTGAAGGAAATCTGCATGGTATTGAATTCCGATCAGGGGTAATACTATTAATGCTAAAAATTAGGTCGCCCCGAATAATGCTCCCAATCAGGAGAAGTCTCATGAATATTGAAGTTGTAAAGCTGGCTTGTTTTTCTCCCACCGGCACCACAAAGGCCATTGCCAAGGCCATTGCCAAGGGAATCGGTGAAACTACGGTTGAGATGGTGGATATCACCAGGCCCGAGGTGCGGGAAAAGCCCTTTAGCACAAGCGCAGACGAGTTGCTGGTAATGGCTGTGCCGGTCTATGCGGGCAGAGTGCCTGTGGTTTTAAGTGCCTGGCTGGATGCCTTTAAAGCCGATAACACGCCCGTGGTCTGTGTGGTGGTTTACGGCAACCGTGATTATGACGACGCCTTGCTTGAGCTGAAGGATATTATGAAGCAAAAGGGCGCTGTACCCTTGGCCGGTGCTGCCTTTATTGGAGAACATTCTTTTTCCAGCGAGGACACGCCTGTGGCAGTGGGGCGGCCGGATGAGGCTGATTTGAGCCTGGCCGAGGAGTTTGGCCGGAAACTGGCCGATAAGCTGAAATCATTTGAATCTATTGATGAAATTCCCGAGCTTACTGTTTCCGGCAAATACCCCTATAAAGAGTTTTCGCCTCCGATCTCCGCTGACTTTATGATCGTAAGCGATGAATGCACCCAATGCGGCCTTTGCGCTGAAGCCTGTCCCACCGGGGCCATCAACCCGGAGGAAAGTTCTGATGTTGTCCAGGAAAAATGCATTCGCTGTTGCGCCTGTATCAAGATCTGCCCTGAAGGGGCCAGGGTGATGAAACCGTCTCCCCTCAAGGATATTGCAGTTAAATTGTTTAATAATTGCAAAGAAAGAAAAGAACCGGTTTTGTTCTTTTAATAGGTTACCTGGATTTTTACACCTTTGTGTGCTGGAACGGCATGGCAAAAGTCCGCTTTTGCCATGCCAAGACTTTTTATTAGGAAGCCCATACCACCTGAAAGCTGCCTGAAAGCAAAAACACTCCAGTAAAAGCCTCTGTTTCAAATCCGGCCGGGCCGACTGTCGCCTTCAAGATAAATATATCCGCCTTCTTTTTTGCTTATGAAAGTGACCCTTAATTAGATAAAGGTATAAAAATAATTTAGGTTGCACAAATTTTATGTATAGTGTATAGCAGCTATGCACATTCAAAAGGTCACGAAGCATTATTTATGTGATTTTTGATTGTTATGCTAATTCACTGGTTTTGTTTTTATTTCAAGGGGGATAACCCCTTTTAAGGCAAAGTAAGGGATCTGCGGCTTAAAAGCCAAACAGGCCTGGTGATGTACTCGGAGACTGTCTACTCGAACCGCGGGGGTGGGGGCTGTTTTTTCCTGCGGAAAGTCTGTTGGTTTTTTTGCCCAGAAAGAGTGCAAATTAAAGACCTCAGCCTGAATGTGTTCGGTCCTTGGCTGCTTCATTGGCCAGGTTGAACCTGGATTTTGTATTCCCTATGGGTGCAAATGGAAAGAAATGCAATATGATCCGGTTTAGATGCCGTAACGCCGCTTTGGCCGGGCTGTTGTTCAGCCTGGCTTTTTACGCGGCTCCTGCCCGGGCCCAAGAAAAAGACCTGACGGATCATCAGTTGGACCCGGTTGCGGTCACCGCTCAAAAAAAGGTAGAAAAATCGAAAGACATTCCCATAAGCATGGATGCTTTCTCCGGTGTGCAGATTGAAGACGCCGGGATTACCGATATGAAAGAGCTTGTCACCTACACCCCCAATGTTTTCACCACCCCGGCTGTGGATAATTGCTCAATCGTCATCAGGGGTATTTCCACTCACAACGTGGCCTTGACTCCAGCCGCAGGGCTTTTTGTCAATGACATCAGCTACCCCTTGAACAGAATGCAGAACCAGGACTTAATTGATATAGAGCGTATCGAGGTTTTGAGAGGACCTCAGGGTACGCTTTACGGTAAGAATACCGAGTCAGGCGCCATCAACATCATAACCAGACAGCCGGGTAATGATCTGAGGGCAAAAGTCTACGGAGACTTTGGTTATTATGATGCGCCGCATTCAAGTGTTCCCATATACAGGTTGGGCGGCAGTGTCAGCGGCCCTATTTTGGAAGACAAGCTTTTTGTGGGGCTTGCCTTTCAAGGCAAGGGCTCCGACGGCTTCATGAAAAATATTTACGACGGAGATGAGGAAGTAGCCAAGATAGACCGTAAAATCGGCCGCCTGAATCTTCGCTACAAGCCTTCAGAGCTCTGGGAAATATCTTTTTCAACCGACTTTGGTGAGAATAGAGACGGCTACGGTTATTTGAGATATGACAACGGCATGGGCAAGAGTGATCCCTATGAACTTAGTTGGAATCTGGGCAACACCTGGAAAGAAGACAACAACAAGCAGGTGATCAAGGCCGGATACACAGTCCGGGCCTTTAATCTGCTCTCCATCACCACCAGAAGCGCCTTTGACACTCAGTTTAAACATGACGCTGATTACGGCCCATTCCTCCTGCAGTATCAGGACTGGGATTTCGACATTACTTCCTGGACCCGGGAATTCATATTTTCCTCCCCCAAAGAAGCCCAAAAATTATCCTGGGTTGCCGGAGTTTACGGGGCCAGGGACGAGACCTCTGTAAAGGCGCATATCCCGGCCTTGTTTGCCATGCGTGATACTGATACGGAAGGCGAAACTCTGGCTGTGTTTGGTCAGGGAACCTACACCCTCTATGAAAGGCTGCACCTTACCCTGGGGCTTCGTTATGAACATCAGGATATGGAGGCGGGTCAGACCAACTTTTACGCCTTAAGACAGCACTACAAAACAAATGACACCAACAGCGAATTCTTGCCCAAGGTATCGGCCGCCTATGATCTGACTGAAAACATCATGGCTTATGCCTCCTTTGCCAAGGGCTTTTTATCCGGCGGTTATGATTTCAACTTTGCCGCCAGTGCCGATGATCTTTATTACAAACCCGAGCACACCCAAAGTTATGAGGCGGGGCTGAAAACCAACTTCTGGGACAACAGGCTCACGGTAAGCGCCTCTGTCTTTAATCTTGATATAGAAGGACAAGCAGGTTGTGGAATGGCCTGTGGGTCAGCCCGTGACCAAAAGGCGGGTGCTCAACGCGGCTGAGGCCGCCTCAAATGGCTTTGAGCTGGAATTGGCTGCCAAGCCTTTACCCGGATTCAATGTTTTTGCCGGTTTTGGCTACACCGAGGGCAAGTTCGGCAATTGGGTTGCCAAGCGTCCGGACGGCGGTTCCTTTGATTATGACGGTAAATACCTGCCCAACGCCCCAAAATACACCTTTCATGTGGGCGCTCAATACCGCCTGCAAAACGGCATTTTCATGCGGGTCGATCTTTTGGGCACCGGCGATTACTACTACGACTCCGAGAACCTGAAAGAGATCGAAGGCTATGCGACCTTCAATCTGAGGTTTGGTTATGAACAGGAGGATTATGACATCATCCTGTGGGCCAATAACCTATTTGACGAAAGATACCTGGTCAGCAAAGTCGAGTTCATGGGAGAGCTGGTTCAGGATGGTCTGCCCCGCACCGTTGGCCTCGCCTTGAGGTATCGCTTCTGATCTTTAGTTCTTAACTTTGATCTCAAGCTGCGGGGAGCTCCTGAAACCTGATCTGTTGGTTTGGACTCTCCCCGCGCCTTGCAAAAGACAAGGAGGAAAAAGTGAAAAATCTGTTAAAGGCAACCTTGGTTGTGCTTTTGTTCGCCGCCCAGGCAGACGCCCATTCTCTTTGGGTGAATTCATTTGAATCTTTTGCCCATGCACCAGGCCATACCACTGTGGCTTTGGGATGGGGGCACGCATTGCCTCTTGATGATATGCCGAACAGCACCTATGCCAGGGTTGTTGTTGAGGAATTCAACCTGGTTAATCCGGACGGCAACAAGACGCATTTGTATAAGCCCAAGCCGGAATTAGCCAAGCCCTTTATCTCCACCGCGGATTTTGACCTGTTTAACGCAGATGTAGCCTGCCAGAAAGCGGCTCTTAAGAAAGAGACACAAAAAGGGAACTACCTGATAGAGGCTGCATCGAAAAAGACCTTTTATACAAGTTATGTTGACAAAAAAGGGCGCACGCGCCTGGCCCTTAAACCGCAGAACCAGGTAACGGATCGTAAAAAAGTTTTATTTTCAGTCCAACACCAGCCCTTTGCCAAGTCTAATCTCACAGTTGGAAAATGGAGCCAACCCAAACCTGTGGGCCACGGCCTGGAGATTACGCCTTTGACGGATCTTTCCAAGGTAAGGGTGGGGGATATGGTTCTGTTTGATGCCAGGTTCCATGGCAAGCCCCCTTCTTACGGACCTAAAAGCATTGAATACATAACCGCCTACAGTTCAGGCTTTGGCCTGCCCGACGGCTTTGCCTTGTTCTCTTATCTTAAGGGAGGAAAGGCCGGGTTCAGGGTGCAGAGCGCGGGGCAGTGGCTGGTTAATGTTTTTCATAATGAAAATGTGACCAAAGACGGCCCGCTCAAGGATCTTTTCGGCAAGGTCACTTCGGCCAACTATGGGGCAACCCAGACTTTTACGGTTAAATGATTTAAGGCGTTCAAACAGTCCGGTGCATCGGATCGGTCTGATGCACCAATTATCAGACGGATTCAGGGGAAATCGGGCCCGAATTTTCTAAATATAAGAAAGGAAGCTCCATGCAAAGGAAAACCCTTCTCTGCTTTGCCGGAAAGACAGGGACCACTGAAACAGCAGCCCGGATTATTACAGATCACCTGCGCCAGGACGGGGAGTGCTGTGTTTGCCTACCTGCTTCTGAAGTAAAAAGCCTGACTGAATTTCAAAGGGTGATCATCGCAAGCCCCTTGTACTACGGCAAATGCCCTGAAGAGATCACCGAGTTTATGCAAAAAAATAAAGAGCCCTTGGCCGGGCTTGAGGTGATGGTTTTCTTTATCTGCCTCAGATTGGCCCAAAGTGAAGAAGTGTTGCCTTATGACCTTTATGTTGACCCGCAATTAAAGGAACCGCTAAAACCGCTCTCCAAAATGGGTATGATGGAGAAGAGCCATTCTCTTTCTTACTACCTGGAGCCTTTGAAAGATCTCCTGTTCGTAATTAATCCCCAAAGTTTAGCTTTTTTTAAAGGGAATCTGCTTTTCAAGGCTTTGGATTTCAAAAGCCGCATGGTTATGCGGCTTATGTGTTTTTTAATGAAGCAAGTCTCTGAAGGTGAATTTCTAAATAAGGCGGAATTGCATCGCTGGAGCAGTTCGCAATTGAAAGATGAAAAATAAATTTGTATATAGGGCTCTATGGCAAATTTTGAACTGCAACAAAAGACTCAAAATTCCCTGGCCTCATTTTTAGCCAAATATGAAAGGGTCGGCAAGGAACCCTATGTGTTCGCCGGGGTCAGGCTTTATCCGGCAGAGGTGCATGCCCTGGAATTTATCTGGCAGAAAAAGGTCTCTTTTGTCTCTGAGCTTGCCAAAGAGACGAACATCACCCGTGGGGCCGCCTCCCAGGTAACCATAAAGCTTTTTAAAAAAGGCCTGCTCAGGCAAACAACCGACCCCAAGAACAAAAGCCGTAAGCTGCTGAAAACCACTCCCAAAGGTGAACAGGTCTGCCTGGCCCACGCAGCTCACCATCAGGAAAGGGACGCGGATTTTTACCATTTCGTAGATTCCGTAAGCGACCGGGAGCTGGAATCAGTGAAACTCTTTATGCAAAAGCTGAATGAATGGATTGAAGGGTATATGTGACCCTGAAACCGGTTTATATGTTGTAGACTCTATTCCTAATTAATACAGCTAGTTGCATCTTTAAGACCTCACGATTGCATTGAGGCCGCCTTTAATTGCCAACTCTAAAGTTTTCCTTCTTTATTACTCTTGATGTTATATTTCAGATGTTGATGCAGGTTCCGGTTTAATTCTGAAATATGTAATAAATAGTCGGTACTTATCCATGGTTTTAATGGGGTTTGACCTGACTTCAAATGAATGCTTCAATTGCAGGCCGGTAATCGCACTCATTTAAGCTGCCGGACTGGCTATTTTTTAAAGAGAATCCTTGAATATCGCTTTGCCTGGCATCCGGGGAAGAATTAATTTGTTTTGTGCGATAGGTTATTTTTTTACTAAATATAAGGCTATTGCTATAGTCTTCCTGTCGGTTTTTATAATGCTAGCAGCTGGTGACTTGTTGGCTGCTGCCGAAAACAGTGTGGATGTTATAGCGAAGCAGAAGATACTTGTTATTCAATCTTTTCATCGCGGTCAAAAATGGAGCGATGATATATCCAATAGCATTATCAAGGAGGTTAATAGCTGGGAAAGACCGGTTGAATTGTTTTTTGAATATATGGATACAAAAAACAATTATGATCATGAACATTTGGAAAATCTGTACCGATTATATAAATATAAGTACGCAAAGCGCAAAATAGACGTGATTATAGCGACAGATGATAATGCCTTACGTTTTCTGATCGACTATGGCTTTGATCTGTTCAGTGATATACCGGTGGTCTTTTGCGGGATTAAATATTTTGATGATTCTTTACTGTATGGGCATAAACGCTTTACTGGTATTGTAGAATCGGTCGATATCTATAAAACATTAGATGTAGCTGTAAAATTTCATCCATCCAGAAAGAAAATGCTGATAGTTGTGGATAATACAACTACCAGTGTTTCAATAATTCAGTCTTTTATTCCTGTATTAAAGAAAATGAACGGGAAAGTGGCTTTTAAGTTTACCGAGGCCTTAACTGTAAAAGATCTTTCAAAAAAGTTGCGTTCCCTGGGTAAAGATACAATAGTGATGCTGGCCAACTTTACTCAGGATAAGAATGGTGTGTTGCTTTCCATTCAGGAAAGTGCCAGGCTGGTTGCGAATAACTGTTCGGTTCCTGTTTACTGTCTTTGGGACAGTTACCTGGGCTCTGGAGTTGTGGGCGGGTGTCTGGTGAGCGCGGGAGAACAGGGTGGAAAGGCGGCTAAAATAGCGCACAAGATACTGAACGGCCTCCAGGTTTCTCAAATACCCGTAAATGTAAATAATCCCAATAAGTATTTCTTTGATTATGCAAAACTTAAGCAGTTTGGTATAAAAGAAAACCGCTTACCACCAGACTCAATAATAATCAATGAGCCTGTGTCGGTATATCATAAATATAAAAAGATAATATGGAGTATTGCCGCAAGTATTTTTGGCCTTACCTTAATTATTTTTATACTTAGCATTAATCTTTTGGCGCGAAGAAGAGCGGAAAAATCCTTAAAAAACTATTCGGAAAAACTTCAGTTTTTGCACTCCATCGACAGGATAATCCTGGAACTTAGGGATATCCAGACAACGGCTAAATCTGTGTTGAAACCCCTGCGGGCCTTGTTTGGCTGCCAGAGGTCCAGTGTAATATTATTTGATTTTAAAAAAGGCAGGGCAAAGGTCCTGGCTTTGGATACCGCCTTTGGCACCTCCCTTAAGACAGGCACTGAATATAACCTGGGCGATTATGATATCGCCAGGCTGAAACAGGGCAAGATTCAGATTGCAAACGACTTGAGCCGTAAATCCAATATCACCCGGACTGATAGAATTTTGGCTGATGTTGGCTATAAATCTTTTTATAGAATACCCATGTTGGCCGGCGGCGGGTTGATGGGCATAATAAGTCTGGTCTATACCTCGCCCCGGGAGCTTGAGAGCCGCTCCATTGATAACTCTTCAGGGTCAGATAAGCATGCTGACATTTTGCACGATAAGCCGCCGAATAATATTATTGAAATCCTGCGCAATAAGAAAACATGGCCTGTTTTCTGGCATAAATTCCAGGATCAGGAGAACCTGAAAGTGGGTAAGGATATTGCCGACACCCTGGCCATATCCATTCAAAACTATAAGCTTTGGCAGCAGGTTAAGAAACATGAGCTGGAGCTGCAGGGTATGTCGGCCAGGATAATGGAGGCCCAGGAAGCGGAGCGGAAAAGGATAGCCTTGGAACTGCATGATGAAATGGGCCAGGCCCTGACCGCGATCAATATTAATCTTTCCGTGATGCAGAACAAGATCAGTGGTTTTCCTGCGGAAGGCCTGCCTCGGAGGCTGACCGAAACCATTGAGCAGGTTGAAAATTTGGCCGAACAGCTCCATGACCTGTCATTGGATTTGAGGCCGCCCATGTTGGACGATTTGGGCCTGGTTCCCACTTTGCGCTGGTATGCCAAGGTCTTTTCCAAAAGACTTAACCTTAATATAGAGTTCACCGCTGATGAATGCCGGGAGATTCCTTCGGAATATGTCATTGTTCTGTATCGGCTCACCCAAGAGGCCCTGAACAATATAGCCAAGCACGCCTCCGCCACCAGGGTCTGGATCAGGCTGAAATGCCTTTCAGGCAAGTTGCGGTTGATTGTTCAAGACAATGGGAGCGGCTTTGATCTTGCCGAGGCTTTGTCGGCTTTTGGCCCTTCAACAGGTGTGGGGCTCTTGGGCATGCGGGAGAGACTTGATTTTTTGGGCGGAGATCTGGATATTTCATCCAAGCCGGGCAGCGGCACTCAAATTTCGGCTTTCCTGCCCATGAAAGGCCGGGTAAAGGATGTCTGATAATATCAGGGTCATTTTGGCTGATGATCATACTTTGGTCCGCAAGGGGTTGATTGCCCTGCTTGACGACACTGATATACAGGTTGTCGGCGATGCGGAAGATGGCCGGGAGGTTCTGGAAAAAGCGGCTCAATTGGAGCCGGATGTAGTGGTGATGGATATCAGCATGCCGTCGTTAAACGGCCTGGAGGCAACGCGTCAGCTCAAAAAAAGCCTGCCCAAGACAAAAGTTTTGATCCTTACCATGCACTCCAACGAAGAATACGTCTATGAGACCTTACGGGCCGGTGCCTCCGGTTATTTAATCAAGCGAAGCGCTCCCAGGGAATTGATAGCCGCCATAAAGGCGGCCCACCGGGGTGAGTATTTTCTCAGCCCCAGCATTTCAGCCACGGTGATTCAAAAATATCTGCAACAGGCGGCCGGTGACTCAGAGCCCGCCCCTCCCGGTTTTACGGCCTTGACCCCCCGGGAGCGGGAGGTCATTCAGCTCATAGCAGAGGGGCTTTCCAATCCCCAGATAGCGGACCAGCTGTGTGTCAGCCTTAAAACAGTGAAAACCCACCGTTCCAATTTAATGGAGAAACTGGACCTGCATAACACCGCTGAGATCACCCGTTATGCCATTCACACCGGACTCATTTCTGTTGATTGATAATTTTTTAAAATAATTGGTAAATCGCAGAAGAGTATGGGCAAATCACCCATGTGCAGCGGTTTTTACCCGGCCGGTTTTCTCATCCAAACCCTAGGGCATTTCAGGCCTTGGCGATCAATAAATACTGCCGAGACCCGATTCTTTTCAGCATATTTTTGCGGGATTGTAGCATATGACCACCACGAATTTGTAATTGGCGGTTCTGCACTTCTTTTAAGTAGATTACATCGCACCTTACGGACTGGAGGGACATATGTCCGGCTTTAAGAAATCCCCGGCAATGGGATCCCGTTTTACTCTTTTTCTTGCAGCTTTTTTGGTCTTTTGTTTTCTGGGCGCTGCAACTCAGGCCAAAGCCCTAACCCTGACCTACGCCACCAACACCACGCCGACCGGTTTGCGGGGCGAGGCCGAGAAGATGTTTTTGGATGAGATCGAAAAACAGACTAACGGAAAGGTCAAGGTCCGGCCCTACTGGGGGCAGTCTCTGCTTAAAGGCAAGGAAATATTAAAGGGGATCAAAGATGGCGTGGTTGATATGGGTCATATCAATGTCAACTACTACCCCAAACGCCTCACCTTGAACAGCGCTGTGATCCTGGTCCAGCAGGGGCCTGTTAAATATGAAAACAAAATGTGGGTCTATGACAACATCTTCCGGGAAGTGCCCGCCCTGACCCAGGAGTACGCCAAGTTCAAGCAACAGATTATCTATAATTATTCTGTCCTGCCGGTCGGCGTTTGTTTTACCCAGCCGGTTAAATCCCTGGCCGACTTCAAGGGCAAGAGGGTGCGCGCTGCCAGCCGTTGGTCCTTGGCCATGCTCAAAGGGCCCGGGGCCACTCCGGTTTCAATCCCCTGGGGCGACTGCTACATGGCGCTTCAAACCAACGCGGTTGAGGGCGTTTACACAAACTACGACAGCATCAACCGCTCCAAACTGGATGAGGTTGCGCCCAATGTCTTTGTGATGCGTGAAATCTGGGTAAGCACTCCCCTACCTTGTGACCATAAACAGCCGTAAATGGAAATCCCTTCCCGACGATGTCAAGGCCGGTATTAAGAAAGCGGCTGAGGTTGCCCGGGCCAAATTCTCTAAAATCTATTCCTCCTGGTTTGACAAGATTGTCAAAGATCAGGAAAAAATGGGTTGTTTGGTGACCTTTGCCTCGCCTGAGGACATTAAGACCTGGGTGAGCCTTCCCCAGGTCCAGGAAATCGAGCAGCAGTGGGTTAAAGAGGCCAAGGCTCTTGGCATTAAAGACGCCAATGCCGTTTTGGAAAAGGTCAAGAACATCGTGGCTCAGGGCATTGCCCGAGACAAATAGATTCTAACTAGCAAACATCCGGCTTAAGTGAGGCCGCAAGGCCTCGCTCAATGCCATTGCCGGGCAGCCTGAAAGTGGGGCAAAGACGGCTTAGCAAAAGTTTTCGTTTGGCCAGAAATCCCTTGATAGCCGCCCCGTCGCTTGACCGCAGGCAAAGTTCCAAAAGGGTTTTGCCGGCAAGCTTTCGGATGCCCCGGCATAAGGACACATCTATTGAATCCGGTCGGACAATCATTTTCCGGCCGAGTTCCAGCCACCTTTTTTTATCAAGGTGAATTTAAATGCAAAAACAAATTACCAAGCTGAATCGTCTCTTTGCCGAGATCTGTGGCTGGCTTCTGATTGTGGTCATGCTGCTTTTGACCAGTGATTTCATATCAAGGGGGCTTTCCTGCCCCATAGTGGGTGTGGCCGAATCCGCGGTTTTCGCCATGGTCGCGGTTGTCTTCATGGGCCTGGGACATTGCGAGGAGCAAAAGGGCCATGTCCGGGTTGAAGCCGTTTTGGTCAGGCTGCCTGCCAAAGTTAGGGGCGTGTTCAATCTGTTTTGCTATTTACTGGGTTGTTTTGCCATTGGTGCGACCCTCTATGCCGTAACCGGCAATGCCATAGAAGCTTTTCTGGAAAAAGAGGCCATCGCAGGTCCCACTCCGCTGCTTACCTATCCGGTCAAGTTTGTGATGGTGGTTTCCCTGGTGCTCTATTTTATTCAGTTGTGCCTGAATGCCTATGCCCAGGCGCGGAACCTAACCAAATAACCAAAACGGAAGCATAAACGGTTTTTGGGGCGGAAACCCCTTCCCCCTGAAAAACCGATGAGGATTAGACCATGGATTTTACCCTTATAGGAACTCTCGGCATAATTTGCCTTTTGGCCTTGCTTGGGATGGGTGTGCATATTGTTATTGACTTCATCCTGGTGGGGCTGATCGGCACGGCGATTTTGGTTGGCTGGTCTTCGGGGCTCTCCCTTTTGGGCGAGACTATGTATTATTCCATAGCCTCTCCGACCTTCTGCGTTTTGCCTTTATTCATATTAATGGGAGCCTTTGCCACCAGGGGGGGATTTGCCGAACGGGCCTTTGAGAGCGTTCACATCCTGGCGGCCCGCATACCCGCCTCACTGGCGATCGCGACTTCTTTTGGCAGCGCCGTTTTTGCAGCTATCTGCGGTTCTTCCCTGGCCACGGCCACTATTTTCGGCAAACTGGCCTATCCGGAGATGCGGCGTCATAACTATGATAAATCCTTTTCCCTTGGCAGCATCGCCTCTGCCGGCACCTTTGCCTGCATGATCCCCCCCTCGGGGATGTTCATCTTGTTCGCCATCTTTACCGAGCAATCGGTGGGGCGGCTCTTTATGGCGGGTATTGTTCCCGGCCTGCTTACGGCCACCGTCTATGCCTTGTCCATGTTTATCCGGGCCAAGCTTAAGCCTGAACTGGCCCCCAGGGTGCCGGAGGAATGGAATGTAACCATTAAGGACAGGGCCAAAGCCCTAAAAAATATGTGGCCCATTTTGTTTTTGGCTTTCCTGGTTATCGGCGGAATCTATACCGGCATTTTCACCTCCACCGAAGCCGGGGCCGTGGGCGCTTTGGGAACTTTGATTTTCGGCCTGGTGGAAGGCAAGTTGCGTGAAAAGGGGCAGATCCGGGCGGCCTTGCGCGAATCGGCCCACACCGCCACCATGCTGATGTTTATTATCGTAACCGCTCTTTTCTTTAGCCGTTTCCTGGCTATCACCCGCATTCCCTTTGAATTGGCCGATTTTCTGCAACAGTGGGATGTGCATCGGTTGGTGATTTTGGCCAGTGTGCTGCTTCTTTGGCTGATATTGGGCATGCTGGTGGTGCAGGCCGCTGTTTTTGCCCTTACCTTGCCGATTCTTTTCCCGGTGGTTATCGCCCTGGGCTACGACCCCATCTGGTTCTGCGTTGTGGCCATGAAGCTCAACGAAATAGCGGGAGTCACCCCACCGGTGGGACTGAACGCCTTTGGCCTGGCCGGAGCCGCGGGAGACGGCACCAAGGTTGAAGAGGTATTCAAGGGGGTTTGGCCTTTTGTATTGTGCGATATCTTTATTTTGATTCTGCTCTTTTCTTTCCCCGACCTGGTGCTTTTCTTACCTAACGCCATGTTGGGTGGGTAGGTCTATCCGAGCCAGGTGCTGTTGCCTGATTTACGGTGTGACAGCGCCTGGTTTTCAAAAGAGCCGCGAACCGCTAGAGCTTTAAAAAAAGGCAAGTATGGCCATGAATGAATCATATGACATTGTTTTAAAAAACGGGCGGTTGATCGACCCGGTCAATCAAATCAACGGTAACTTCGACCTGGCTGTAAAAAACGGTAAGATAGCTGAAATCGCAGTGGATATTCCCGAGTCAAAAGCTCTGCGCAGCCTGAATCTCAAGGGGGCCTCCGCCATTCCCGGAATAGTGGATCTGCATATCCACGCCTCAAAATGGCTGGGAGGAAAACATTCCCATTATATGATGGCCAGGGCCGGGGTGACCACGGCCCTGGATATGGCGGGCCCCATCGAGGATTTTTTGGAGATTGCCCGGGATTACGGCGCAGGGCTGAACCTGGCTTGCCTGAATTACGTCAGGCCGGGTTACACTGTATCTTGCCATGATCCCTCCAGGGACGAACTTAAGGAGATGATGCTTAATTGCATGTCCCAGGGCGCCTTGGGCGTGAAGCTTCTGGGCGGTCATTATCCGGTTACACCAGAGGCCATAGACAGGACTATCGGCGTGGCTGGGGAATTAAACGCCTATGTGGCCTTTCACGCAGGATCAACCAACAAAAAATCAGATATCCTGGGAATGCTCGAGGCCATTGAGCTGGCCCAGGGGCGTCCCTTGCATATGGCCCATATCAACAGCTATTGTCGAGGCCAGGTTACTGATCTTTTGGATGAAACCCAAAAAGCACTTTTGGCTTTAAAGGAAAACCCCAATATTGTCTCAGAATCCTATTTGTCTCCCATAAACGGGACCAGCGCCAAATGCACAGATGGAGTTCCAGAGAGCCAGGTCACCATTAAGTGCCTTAAGGTCGGTGGTTTTGAAGGCACAGAGCAAGGCCTGGCCCAGGCCATAAAAAAAGGTTGGGCCCAGATAAACATGGAAAGCGACCGGAAGGTTGCCTTGGCTGTGGGTGAAGAGGCCCTGGCCTATTGGCGCAGCCATGAAACAAACACATTGGTCTGCTTCAAGGTGAACCCGCCTGAGCCCCGACTGGTTCTGGCCTCTGCCAAACGGGACGACAAAAGCTTTGCCGTTGACTGCCTCAGCACAGACGGCGGCGGCATCCCCAGGAACACCACCGTGGCCATGGGCCTGGCCCTGGTCAAGCTGGGGGCCTTGAGCCTGGAAGAGTTTGTCACCAAAACCAGCACCAACCCGGCTTCGATCTTGGGATTGCCCCAAAAAGGGCATCTGGGTCAAGGTTCCGATGCTGATATCACAGTGGTTGACCTTGAAAAATGCAGCTGCGTCATGTCCATTGCCGGTGGTGAATTGATCATGAAACACGGCGAGTTGACCGGTTCGGGAACCACCATCATAACCAGCCCGCTCGGGGAAGAGGCTCTTAAGGCCCAGGGATTCAAGACCCAAAAGACCGGCTCGGTTTTAATGAAACTACCGAGGAATTCGGCGGCTTAAGGCGGGGGAAACAAGCATGTTGTTAATGGTATCGGGTTTGATGATGGTTTAGAATAAATACCCGCCGTTTGTTTTTAAATTTACCGCAGATGAACCCCACCGGGGAGCCGAAAGGCTTCCCGGTGGTTTGTACCGATTCAGCTTGTTTTTCATTTCCCGGCAGCCGATTGCGCTACCAGCCGCCTGGTCAGTCTGGTTTCTATTTTCGCGCTATATCCAGATCCATGGGGCCCCAGCCGGTATCCACTGTTTGGGACCTCACGCTGCGGAAACCGGCTTTTATCATTTCTTCGGCAATTTCGCCCTGGTTGAATGCCCGCAAAGGATGGTTTTGTATGGACCAGGCCATGGTGCAGAGCACGAAGAAGTGGGGCTGGGTGGCTTCGTGGGTCAGGCCCTCGGAGAGGTTTATAAAGACTCCGTTTGGGTTCAAGGCGTTATAGATTTTTTTCACCACCGGCTGGAGGTTTTGCTGGGCGAAATTCAAGGTGGAGCTGGCCCAGATCAGGTCATAGCCTTTGCCGATGGGGTCTTGATTATAATCACCGGCCAGCACCTCCATGCGATCCTGCATCTGGTATTCGTCAATGAATTTGGCCGCAACCTTGGTCGAAGGCTTTCGATCAAATATCACCCCCCTCATGTCGGGGTGACTGCTCACTATGGCCAGGCCAAATATTCCCGGCCCGCCGCCAAGGTCCAGCATTTTTTTAAACTCGGGGAATTCTGGCATTTTTGACACCACTTCCGCCATCTGCTGGGCTGTTCCGGCCCTTGCACAATTGGCCATGGCGGAGGCGAAACGGCCCCACTTTTCCTCTGACTGATCGGAGGTGTCTTTAGGGGTGGAATCCGGCCCTTTTTTAACCATGTTGTACAGATCGGAGATCATCATATCCCGCATGCCGCTTTGCATGAGAAAAGCCTCGCCCAGAGAGGTGGGTTGGTTTTTCAGCAAAAAAGTCCGAGATGTGATGGTGTTTTTGAAGTATCCGTTTTCTTTTTCCAATAAAGCGCAGGATACAAGGGCGTTTAGCAAGTAGTTGGTGCTTACCGGGTCGGTTTCAATGGCTTCGGCCAACTGCTCCGCTGTCTTGGGAGTGACGAGATAATCAAAAACTTCCAGGCGGATACTGGTTATAAGTAATGTTGATTCAACCGAGGAATACAACATGTTAAACAATCCGGCGGCGCTTGTTTCTACTTCTGGCAAAATCATTTTCCCCATCTCCTTGGCGGTTTGTTGGGAAAGGCCGAAACGGCCTTTCCCAACCACGTGCTTAGAACCTGTAACCCACTGTGACGCCAAAGGTAAGGGGAGGGCCGTCCATGGCGTAAAGGTTGGAGCCATTGGGCTGGAACCAGGTCAGGTATTCCTGGTCAAACAGGTTTTTGCTCCATACATAGGCCTCCCAGTTTTCTTTTTCATAGCCCACGCGCAGGTTCACGAGTTGGTAGGCTTCCTGCTCGCAACTGTTGGCCGCATCGCCATAAAACTGGCCGGTCCCGAACAGGTCGACCCGTCCCATAAAGCCGTTTTCCGCCCGGTACTGGATGCCTGCATTGTAGGTGTACTTGGGGGCGTAGGGCAGGTAATTGCCTTCCAGATCCTGGGTGACTACATCTGTATAAGAGGAGTTCCAGGCTGAAGAAAGGAAATTATCGAATTTGGCTTGGGTATAGCCCAGGTTGGCAAAGACCTCCAACCCCTCTGTGGGTTTGGCCGTCACCTGGATCTCAAAACCATAAGAAGATGCCTCGGCAGCGTTGGCTATAGTGTTCAAATGGGTGACCGGTTCAATATTGGAAACCTGCTTATCCTCGGTGGTTATGTAAAATAAGGCCAGGTTGACGCCCAAGCGGTTCTCCAGCCAATTGGTTTTAAGGCCAATCTCATAGTTCCAGCTATACTCGGGATCAAAATTAAAGGTATTTTCAGTGGGATTCATGCACCAGTTATAGCCACCGGCCAAGTACCCCTTGGCAACTGTGGCATAGGCTGTGGCATCAGGGGTTGCGTCATAGGAAATGGAAATTTTTGGCAGCAGCTCCGTAAAGTCAAGATCCTCTTGTAAAGATACGTTGGTGACTGGATTTTTATAATCTCCTTCCAGGTTTTGATTATCCAGTCGCAGCCCAAAGGTGAGGCGCAACTCCGGGATTATGGCGTAGGTTGCCTGACCAAAGGCCGCATAACCCTGGGATTGGATTTCGGCTATGTGATGGCTGAGCACCCGGTTTGCAGTAATGGATTTATTTTCATGATTTGTATTGGTTTCTTCAAAAGAAGCAAACAAGCCGCCGAGCCATTGCAATCTGCCGTTGCCGGTTGAATTGATGCGGATTTCCTGACTGTACTGACTGTCGTCATAGGTGTAGTCATTGGTCATCCTTCTGGCGGAGTTGTCCCAGAGGTCAGAGTCGTTGAATTTTGAATAAGTTCTGTATGTAACACCGGTAACTGAGGTCAGTTTCCAGTTGTCCGCTTGGTAGTTGATGTTCAGAACCTGGCTATTGCCGTTTTCCTTGAAGTGTTCATCAACCTCATCATGCCTGGTTTCAAAAGGGCTGGTGATGTTGGAGCCTTTGGCATACCGGAATACGCCAACCGTGTCGTCGGTGTTCACCAGATCTGCAATCAGGGATATGTCCCAGGCCTCGGAAGGGGTCCAGCGAAGGGTGGCGCGGCCGTTAAAGCGGTTAACTGAGGCTACATCGTCATCCCCATAGTGGATATTTTCTATGTAACCGTCTGAATACTTGTATTGGGCGGCAGCTCCCAAAAAGAGTTTGTCTTTTATTACGGGTCCGCTGACCTTGGCGACACCCCGGTAGGAATTATAGTTTCCGTATTCTCCCAAAATTTTGCCGCGCAGAGTGTTGTCCGGTTGTTTGGTGATGATGTTGATAACTCCGGATTCAGAGTTCCTTCCATATAAAGTGCCTTGGGGCCCCTTCAGAATTTCAATGCGTTCAACATCAAAAAGTTCATTGTCATGCATGTAGTGCAGAGCGTAACCCACGCCGTTGACATAATAGGCCGCAGGTGAATTAAGAGATGAGCCAAAAGAAGATATACCGCGAATAACGATTACGTTTTCAAATGGTGAATCCTTCATGAACACGTTGGGGCTGAACCTGGTCAGATCCATAGTGTTTTGCATTATGGCATCTTCAATAAAGATGTCTGACATTACATCCATTGCTATGGGGACTTTTTGGGGGTCTTCTGCGCGTTTTTGGGCAGTTACGGTCAATTTTTCTATTTGATGTGTTTTTTGGGTCTTTTCCTGCTTTGCAAAAGCCGTCAGGCTGAAAACAAGTACAAGGTAGAGGGTGAGAGCTGTGGTTAGTTTTTTCTGCATGGTTTAACTCCAGGCCGGTTTAATTGATTGGAAGTTCCATCTGTTTGTTTTTTGATGTTTATGGGGGGGCGGTTTTCCGAATATGCCAGTTTTTTTCGGAGTAGCCTCTCGCCGATGAATATCGCCAAAATGCCGCTAAGGGCTAAAAACGAGAATATGTTGAAGTAGCCGATTTGATCGCAGACCCAACCTGACAAAGGCATAAAGGCAAAGCCTATGAGATGGCCTGCGCTGCTTAATACGGCGTAGTTAGTGGCGGATTGTTGCCCAGCGCTCATGGTCATGGTCATGCTGTAGGTGAGTACGCTGAGTATGCCCATAACCAGTCTGTCTATGCCGATAATCGCACCGAACTGCCAGATGGCCGGTGAGCTGTGCTGAGATAAGAGGGCTGATAAAAGGCTCACAGCGGCTGCTCCCAGGCAGCCCGTGATAAAGACCCGTTTGGCCCCCAGACGGCGTAAAAGTGTGCCTCCGGCCAGGGAGCCAAGGATAGCAATGGGGGTTCCGATCCATATGTTGATCCGGCCCAGTTGGGCGGGATTTATCCCCAAATCAACCAGCAAAGGCAGACGCAACTGATTGCCCACCTGGTCGAAGATGGTTACCAGGGCGAGAAACACCAGAAACCAAAGCGCCTTTGGCTGACGCAGAACATAGAGGGCGCTGGGGTGCCGCGGTTGTTCAGCGGATTTTGAAAGCAGGCCCAACGATGAAGAAACGGGTTTTATTTCCCGGTGAAAGATAATTGGAAGCATGAGGAAAAGTTGTAGCAGGGTGATGATGAAAACAGTCTGCTTCCAGCCCAGGGTTTGATAAACAATTATGAAGACCCCGGCCCCCAGCATATAACCAAGCAGGTACCCCACCATCTGGATAGTATTGCCCCAGGGTCTTTGTTCCGGCTTGAGGATATCTGTGGCATATCCATCCACCGCGATATCGATCGTTGCATAGAGAAAATTTAAGACAAAAACCAGGCCCAGGAACGGGGCCAAGTCACCGGATGGCGGTGTGACGGCAAGTATGGGAAGAATGATCCAGGAAAGACCCAATAAAGGTGTAATCCAGGACTTTCTTTTCCCCAGACGGCTATTGAAGTATCTATCCACCAAAGGAGCATGGATAAATTTAAGCGCCCATGGGCTGTAAACCAGGGCGGTGAATCCTATTGTCCCCAGACTCACGCCCTGCTTGCGCAAAATCAAGGGCAGCAAAGTCCAGGTAAAGGTCAGGAAAACCTTTTGAGATATGTACATAAGAAACAAAAGGGTTAATTTGCCGGCGGTGCTTGGACTGCTTTTTTGTTTGATTTTCATGGTTTGCCTGAAATGATCCGGATTATTTTTATGTCGCCGAATTAACCGCTGATCAATTTTGTTATCGGGCAGGTCTAGTCCATGGGGGCCTTCAATCCGTCCCCTCTCGGCGCAGACTCAAAATAAAACCGACCCATGCATATTTTTTGCCTGATGTGGCGGCAATATGATTGTGCGATTTGCATACTTTGTTGTGATATATGCATTTTTTTAGAAAAGGCCTATTTTGGCAGAAAAACGGCTTCAAAACTGAATTGAGAAAGGCGGTATTCAGCCTGGAAGCTTTGAATACAGGCAATGGGTGCTACTGTGAATTAGCGGCTGTTTGTGGTCAGTGTACAGAAATTCCAGCCAGCCCCTTTCTGCGGACAAGGTTAGGCGTCTGCCCGAAATGCCTGCGAAAGGCGTTGCAGAAATTGGCTTGATCGCTGTAGCCCACGCTCAAGGCTATTTCCGAGAGGCTGGAATCTGTTTCATGAAGCAGTGACAATGCCTTGGAAAGCCTGGCCTGGCGCAGAACGTTAAAGACCGTGCCCCCGTAGAGCTGCTTGAAACAGTGGTTCAGTTTGTTGCGGTTCATACCGACCATCAGGCTCAGGTCCTGCAGACTGGGCGGCCTTTCTATACGCTTGAGTAGAATATGATAGGCTTCTCTGGCTCGTTCCAGATCCTTGGGATAAAAGTCGGTGCAGGCTTCATGATGCATACTGCCCAATTTATGCAGCTGACGGGCAATCAGCTCCAGGACCTTGCCTTCCAAATAAATATTTCCAAGATCACCCTGAAAAGGACAGTTCATGATTTGCTTCAGAATCAAAAGGGTTTCCCCCTCAATCGGGCTTTGATATTGGAAGGTTTTTTCGGAGGAATTGCCAAAGGAAGGCCGGTCCAGGTCTGCGAGAGGCTCCGGCAACTTGGCGAACAGCCCTCGGAATAAGGATTTGGAAATATAGACAGACAGACCGGTCAGGCGGCCTGATGGGGATTGGGTGCCTCCTTTGGTTTTAGGCAAAAATGCCAAAAGGCTTTCTCCCGCGGCTCTTTCCATGACTGTTTTCCCGCCGTTGTCATGCTTCATTGAGCAGCGGATCGGTAAATTCAGGTTATAGGAAAGGCTGACCGGCGACTCATATATATCAAAGTCTACATTCAGGCCTTTGGAGTGATATTGGTCGCAGATGGTTATTTCCAGGCCCGGTTTGATATGGATGACTTGTAAAGCGCCGGTCTCTTTTTTTTCTTTGAGCCTGGCTTTAGGGGGAGGTCCTGATTCTGGCTGATTGACATAACGGTTTATCAGGTAATTACTTTTTTGAGGCGAGCTGATTACTTTCGACCGCATCTTCATCTGACTTTCGTTTTAAGCCCGTGGTTTCAAAAAAAAACCGAAATCGATATGCATCGATCCCGGGATTTCCCTTTTATCCACAGGCTTGTGTAGGCACCTAACACCCGTAGGCCTTTATCCTACTTAGACCCAGGCAGGTCTTCTGGCTTCCACCAACCGCTGTCGGCCTTCCCGTTTCCTTGGAAACAGTGGCGCTTAAAGACAGTGGTTTCCGGTTGATTCTCCGGCGGTGGTTACAGCGACGGGCTCGCCCCCGATTTCCACGGGATTCCCTATTGAGCTGAGAGCACCTGAGTCTTTCATATAAGAGTCACTTTGGATTACATGAGGCTTCCCTTTTCTTTGTTAATCACTTGGTGGCAATGCGTATTATCACCAATTTTCAGGAAAAAGCAAAAGTAAAGTGTGGGGGATGGGCAGGTGTAATTTCGGATGAAAAAATGGTCGGCCTTTTAATGACAAGTGGTATCCGCATGGGTGCGAGGTTGAAGCACCCACGCCTTAACAAGAGGCGTATGCGGGCATTTTTTAAAAAAACCGGGAAGCCCCGAAGACTTCCCGGCTTGATTAAAATAGTATAAGTCTTTCCCTTACATTTTGAAATAATCCAGCACGCAACGGTGGAAGAATTCCACGCCGTGTGCCAGCATTTCCTCGTCCAGGTCAAAGTAGGGGGAGTGCAGGGGGTGGATCATGCCTTTTTCTTCGTTGCGGCAGCCAATGCGGCAGATGGAGCCTTTCACCACCTGGGCGTAAAAGGCAAAGTCTTCGCCGCCTGTGGTGGGCGGGAACCAGGCAACGTTATCCTCACCCAGGACTTTGGCCGCGGTGTTGTACATGAACTCGCTGACCTCTTCAGTGCCCACGCAAGGGGGATATCCGTCCAGGATTTCAAACTCGCACTTAACGCCATAGGAAAGCTCGAGGCCCTGGCAGATCTCGGTGAGGCGTTTGCGCACCAGGGTGCGGATTTCCGGTTTCAGGGTGCGGATGGTTCCTTCCATCTCCACCTTGTCCGGCAGCACGTTTGCTGTTGAGCCCGCCCTTAATTTGCCTACAGTGACAACCGCCGTCTCCAAGGCGTCAACGTTTCTGGCTACCATGGCGTTGACTGAATTGATAAACTGGGCAGCCGGAACCAGGGGGTCGTTGCCCTGATGGGGACGGGCCCCATGGGCGCCGGTCCCCGTAATGACCAGGGTGAAGCGGTCGGAAGATGCGTGGCTCTGCTTGTGGTAGAAGCCCGCGGTTCCAGTGTCCAGGTCGGGAGAGGCATGGCCCGCAATGATCCAGTCCACATCCGGGTCTTTTAACACACCCCGGTCTATGAGTCTTTGAGCACCGGCCCCGCCTTCCTCGGCGGGCTGGAAGATGAATTTAAGATTGCCGGGAATCTTGGCCAGTTCGCCGTTGTCGAAAAGGAGTTTGGCCACGCCGAGCATGATGGTGATATTGGCGTCATGACCGCAGGCATGCATTTTACCAGGTGTCTGAGACTTATACGTCGCGCCTGTTTTTTCTTCCATCGGCAAGGCGTCGATATCGGCGCGCAGGGCCAGGGTGGGGCCTTTATCCTGATTCGCCACCAGGCCGAGCACACCGGTGACATCTTCAAAGGTTTTGTTTTGGATGCTCAAGTCATCCAAGATGCCCTTGATTTTACCTGTGGTGCGCACCTCTTCATATGCGGTTTCAGGATGCTGGTGAATGTCGCGCCTGATCTCGCTCAGCCAGGCTTTCAATTCTGCTTTTTTGTTTTGGTCCATTTTATATATCGATCCTTTTTTGGTTGGATAGTTGGCTCAGTCCTGCCACAGGGCTTTACCCACTGCGTTTTCCGCTTCCTTGATTGCTTCCGGAATCAGCACGCCGCGGCCCAGGATGAGGTTTTCCCTGGGCGTATAGAGCACCGCAACTTCCTGGCCTTTTCCGGCTTCGGCCGAAGAGATCGGGATGCCGGTTTCAAGGGAGAGCAGGGTGATCAAATCCGGGAAGGTGGCCCTGCGTTCGCCCTGGCATTCGAGGGTCATGAATTCGTTCCAGAAGGTGAGTTCCATCCTGTTGTCACCGGCAACCGTTATCTCGCCCACGTCATAACCGCCTTGGGTGGTGATGTTTAAGCTTTCAATGCGGCCCCGGCAGACGACCTCACCGGGAAGGCTTTCGACAATAGCTTTGATAATTGCGTCTGCCCCTTGATCCCTGACGGCCATCATTTCCCGGCCAATCTTCATGGCATGCTGCATGGCCCCCACTGCGGCGTTTTCCTTGAGATAGGTTGCGGTCACCGGGTCGCGCATAACCGCCACCACACCGCCGGCCTCCACAGCGGCCTTTCTGATCATATTGGCCGTGTGGGTCAGGGAACCCCGGGCCGTCACCTCCAGATAGCGTCCAATCTCCGGATTGCCGCCTGCTGCGGTCTGGCGGGAGAGATAGCCTTTAACCCGGTTCAACCCCATGGCCCCCATAAGGCCGGTGGGATGGGCCCGGCCGTTTGCCGGAGCATCGACCACCGGCAGGCCGCTGGCCGCTGATTCAATCCAGCCGTTAACCCCGCTGCAAGAGCCGTTTTCATTGCAGATTATACCGGCGATTTCACCTCCACCCATCTGGCGGAAGAGTTCCAGTGCCCTGATGTGGTCCACGGGGCGGACCATTTTTTCCTTGGCTGCCGGGGCGCCGACCCCGGAGGAGGTTATGACCAGATCCTTTTCAGCAAGTTCGTCCAGGGTTGCCAGGGTCGGGGTCCCCAGATCCACGGCGACCTGGGCGTTATGCATGCCCGCCTTAATGGAGCCGCCTCCGCCTCCGCCCAAAACAGCCCCGCCTAAGACTGCGGCCTCTCCCGAGGCCATATCAAGCTTTGTGATGCCCATGATGCTTGCTCCTAGAGAACGTCTGTACGGCGCCCGGTGAAAAAAGGCCCCGGCCCGTCAGACGGAGAAAATCCTTCAAGCCGCCTTATAAAATGTAGCGGCAGCGATGGTTATAGCTTTTATAGATCTGGAACTGTTCCACCTTGTTGATGCCGTGGATTTTAGGCAGTTCCTCAAACATGAATTCATCCATTGTATAGTCTTCGTTAAACAGGATGAAGCACATCACATCGAATCGTCCGGTCACGCACACTGCCGCGATTACGCCTTTAAGCTCAGACAGTTCCCTGGCAATGCGAGCGGCCTGGTCCGGCACGGTGTTCATGCCGAGATAGGCGGTGTAGTGCCCCGGCATGGCCGCCGGGCTCACCATGGCCGCAATACGCAAAATGCCGGTGTCTATGAGCTTGGTGACCCTGCTGCGTACAGTGTTTTCGGCCACGCCCAGGCTCTGGGCGATCTCCTTAAAAGTTTTTCTTCCATCTGAGAGGTGACGAATAATTTCAATATTGATTTCATCCATCAAGGAGGTGCGGGAGTGCTTTGAGCCGGCCATATTACCTTACCTTTGACGTGTATTTTTAAATAAATTGGTAGATAATTATATGATATTATTAAAGAATATTTAACTGACCGCAACGATGGCCCAATAATATCATTTCGTTACGCTATTTTAAATAATTGGCTGCCAATGAATTATTTTTCATAAATTGCTGATTTATTCAAAAAATGGAAAAAAAACTGCATAAATCTCAATATATCGCAACAGCTTTGCGTTTTTTTTGCATAAACCAGCTCATTACCTGCAAATAGAATGATTTAAAAAGAAATATATGTCAATTATTTAATGAAATATTGCCGATTATTATTTTTTTTCATTAATAATTGACATAAACTGCTGAATATGTCTAAATAGTACAAAAGACCTATTCCCGCTTCATTAGGTGGAGCATCTTCTAGTGGGCATTTTGCCAATTCAAGACCGGTAGGAAATACATGCTACTAAAGGAAATCATCGAAATTTGTGACTTAATGGACGACCCCAAAGCCAGTGGCGCATCGCTTCACGAGCTGTTTGCTGGCTTGGATGTCCCGGATATTAAAATTCAGACCTTAAGTGGTGAGAAGGGGCAGACCGATGTGGTGAGCATCTGCATCCCCGGTTCCAAGGGCAAGACCGCCCAGGGCCAGGCTCCCACTTTGGGCATTTTGGGCACCTTGGGCGGGCTTGGCGCCAGGCCCGAGCTATTGGGGCTGGTCTCAGACGGAGACGGCGCTTTTGTCACCCTGGCCGCCGCCCTGAAGTTGGCCCGCATGCGCACCAGGGGCGACGTGCTGGAAGGCGATGTCATAGCCTCCACCCATATCTGCCCCAACGCTCCCACCCAGCCCCACGATCCCGCGCCTTTCATGGGCAGCCCGGTGGGCATCTTCGAACAGATGAGGGCCGAGCTTGATCCCGATATGGACGCCATCTTGAGCGTGGACACCACCAAGGGCAACCGGGTGATCAACCATACCGGTTTCGCCATCAGCCCCACTGTGTACAAGGGTTATATCCTGCGCACCAGTGAAGACCTGCTGCGGGTTCAGCAAACAGTGACTGGCGACTATCCCCAGGTCTTCCCCTTAACCACTCAGGACATAACGCCTTACGGCAATGGGGTGTATCACTTGAACAGCATCTTGCAGCCCTCTGTGCTGGCCGAATGCCCGGTGGTGGGTGTGGCCATAACCACCAAGGCCCCTGTGGCGGGATCAGCCACCGGCGCTGCCAGGCCCCAGAGCCTGGAAGAAGCGGCCCGTTTTTGTGTCGAGGTGGCCAAGAGTTTCGCTGTGGGTGATATATCTTTCTATGATGCCGAGCAGTTCGAACTTATGCAAAAACTTTACGGCTCCATGGATCACCTGCGCAAAGGCGGAAATGAATAATGCCGCGCCTTGGTGTGGTGACGGTGGGCCAGGCCCCCAGAAGCGATATCACCCCCCACATGGCATCCATGATCGGAGAGTCGGTTGAGCTTTTGGAGGCAGGCGCCCTGGATAATATGACCAAGGCCGAGTTGGCCGCCATGGCCCCGGTCGATGATGAAGTGCGTCTGGCCACGCGCCTGGCCGACGGCTCCCAGATAGTAATCTCCCATAACAAGACAGTGCCTTTGGTGCAAAAGCGTATAGCAGAGCTGAATCAAAAGGGCGTGGACCTGATTTTGATTATGTGCACCGGGCATTTCCCAACCTTTGAATCCAAGGTCCTGGTGCTTGAGGCCCAGAAGATAGTGGATCATGCCCTGGAGGCGGTGCTGGGGCCGGAACGCACCTTGGGTGTTTTTGTACCCTTGGCCGAGCAGGCAAAGGGAATTGCCGCTAACCTGAAACATATAACCCCCAATGTGGTGACGGTCAGCGCAAGCCCTTACCAGGATGTTGAGGGTCTCAACCGGGCTGCCGTTGAAATGGCGAACTTAAAGCCCGACCTGGTGGTCCTGCACTGTATGGGGTACCGGGAAGAACATCGCAGGATCATGTCTCGTGCCTTAAATATCCCGAGCATGGTGGCCAATTCCATGGTCGCCCGCACGATACGGGAGTTGCTCACAGGCATGGAAGCTGAATGACAGCAATAAACCCGGGCGGAAAGGGTCGGAGCGCGACCTTCCCCCGGGTTCATTTAACACCGGGGAAAGCCGGTAATAGATGTTCAACATAATCTCGTAAAGGAAGCTGCCTTATGAAAAAGAAAATGTTGATAATAGGGCTGGCGGCCCTGGTTTGCGCCTCCCTGGGTTTTGGCGACGCGGCCAATGCCCTGCAAAGGGTGGATGGAAAAATGGTGATGGTGATCGGCGGGCGTCAGCCTGCGCCGGATATTGACCCCAGCCATAAAACCGACTACTCCCGCCGCATGATCCAGCAGGCCTTTTACGATGGCCTGTTCAAGTACGTGGGTAACCCGGCCAAGGTGGAACCCTGGCTGGCCACTGGTTATGAAGCCAGCCCGGACGCCAGAATTTGGACCATCAAGATGGTCAAGAACGCCAAGTTCCACAATGGCGACCCGGTGACCGCCGAAGCGGTGAAATGGTCCATCGAGCGCACCCTGAAGCTGAACAAGGGCCCCTCCTGGATGCTCAGCGATGTTCTGGACCCCAAAAACATCACCGTGGTGGATGACTACACCATCAAGTTTGAGCTTAAAACCCCTTACGCCCCCTTTATTTCCGTTTTGCCCTGGTTCTATGTCATGAACCCCAAGCAGGTCATGGCCCACGCCAAAGACGGCGATTATGGTCAGGCCTGGCTCAAGGAGAACGAGGCGGGCAGCGGTCCCTTTACCAAGGGACGCTGGCAGCACGGCGTGCTTTACGAGATGAAGGCCGTGGCCGACTACTGGAAGGGCTGGCCGTCTCCCAAGCATCCGGATAGTGTCATCTTCAAGTTGATCCGTGAGACCAACTCTCTTAAGATCGGCCTGCAGAAAGGCCAGCTGGATATCGCCCTGGCCCTTTCCGCCGATGACTTCGACCTGCTCAAAAGTTACAAGGGCGTAAAAGTCACCAGCGACCCCGGCGTGACCACCCTGGGCCTTAAGATGAACACCCAAAAGGGCTACACCAAGGACATCAACATCCGTAAGGCCATCTGTTACGCGGTTGACTATGAGTCCATGTTGAAAACCGTAAACGGCAAGGCCGTCTTGGAAGACAGCCCCTTCCCCATCGGCCTCAAAGGCCATGTGGCCACCAAAGCCTATCGCCAGGATTTGGCCAAGGCCAAGGAATACATGAAAAAAGCCGGTTATCCTGATGGCGGCTTTGAGCTGGAATACGTCTATGTGCAGGGCCTGGATTCTGAAAAGAACATCGGCCTTTTGCTCATAGACAACCTGGCCAAGATCGGCATCAAGGTCAAGATGGTGCCTTTGACCTGGCCCAGTATGACCGCCCGCGGCTCCAAGGTTGAGACCAGCCCGGCCCTGATGGCCATTTTCGCCACTCCCAAGTTCAACGACCCCGACGCGGTTGCCTACCAGTACTACAAGAAATCCTGGGGCCGCTACTATGGCTCTTCCTTCTACGAGAATAAAGAGGTGTGGAAGCTGATCGAAGAGGCCCGCAGCATCTCCGACTGGGGAAAACGCGCTCCGATGTACAAAAAAATCCAGGAGATGATCATGGCCGACGCGCCCGAGGTCTTCTGCATGCAGCTTGATCGCCAGTTCGCTCTGCGCGATTACGTAAAGGGCTTTACCTTCTGCCCCGTGCGTTTCACCGCTGAAGTGGATATTTATCCTCTTTACGTCGGTAAGTAATTTAATCCACCAACAAACTTGAACGCCGGGCCAGATCGTCACGCCCGGCGTTCAAGTAAACGAGAGACCGCGCCTTGTCATGAAACAATATATTATAAAAAGGCTGCTGCTCATTTTCCTCACCATGCTGGGGCTGGTGACCATTACCTTCATGGTGGCCCGGGTTGCTCCGGGAGATCCGGCCCGGGCCGCGGCCGGTGAAGACGCCACCCAGGAGATGGTGGAGACCCTGCGGGAGGAATTCGGCCTTAACGAGCCGCTTTATGTGCAGTATGGCCAATACATGAAAGGCCTGTTCACAGGCGATCTGGGCAAATCCATCCGGACCCAGCACCTGGTGTCCAAGGATCTGGGCCGTTATTTCCCGGCCACTTTAGAGCTGACAGTTTTTTCTCTGATCATGGCGATTATATTCGCCATACCCCTGGGGGTTATATGCGCAGTGAAAAAGGACAGCCTAATAGACCACCTGGCCCGTGTCATGTCGGTCTCGGGCCTGGCGGTTCCCATGTTCTGGCTGGGGCTGATGCTTCAGCTTGTCTTTGCCCTTAACCTGGACCTATTCCCCACCGGCGGCAGGCTGGGCATGCTTACTGAACCGCCGCCGGCCGTCACCCATTTTTATCTTATAGACAGCCTTTTGGCCGGGCAGTGGGACACTTTCAAGGACGCGCTCAGCCATATCATCCTTCCTGCGGTGGTGCTTTCCTTCCCCGCCCTGGCCAGCATCATCAGGGTCAACCGGGCGGACATGCTGGAAGTGCTTAAGCGGGACTATATCACCAGCGCCAGGGCCCACGGCATCAGCCGGGCCCGCATTGTAGGTCAGTACGCCCTTAAAAACGCAATGATCCCCACCACCACCATGATCGGCCTCAGGTTCGGTTGGATGCTCGGCGGCACCATTTTGGTGGAAACGGTCTTTGACTGGCCGGGGCTGGGCCAGTATGCGGTGCAGTCGGCCGTGTATTCGGATTTCCAGCCCATCATGGGGGCCACCCTGGCCATTGGCATCAGTTTTATGGTGACCAACCTGATCATTGACCTACTTTACGGCTTCCTGGATCCCAGGGTCCGTTATGAATAAGAAGACTCAACAAATGACAGGCAAAAACACTCAAAATACCGAGGCCCAACCCCAAGAGAATCCCCAGAGTTCCTGGGCAAGATGGAAAGAGGAAAAGGAAAGTTCCATCCGCAATATGAAGCTTTCCTGGTACCTTTTCCGCAAAAGCCCCACTTCCATGCTCGGTGCTGTTATTGTGGGCATTTTTTTGATCATGGCGATGATCGGCCCCATGATCGTGCCATTTCCGGAAGACGCCACCGGCACCGTACATATAGAAAGAAAGCTCACCGCGCCCAATTCCACCCATCTCTTTGGCACAGATGAATTGGGCCGGGATATCTATACCAGGGTGGTTTTAGGCACCCGGATTTCCCTTCAGATAGGCCTTATCATCATTTTGGTGGCCATGGGCATCGGCGTTCCCCTAGGCGTAACCGCCGGTTATTTAGGCGGCCCCTTCGGGGAGCTGATAATGCGAATAACGGATATGTTCCTATCCATACCGGGGAGAATTTTTGCCTTGGCCGTGGTCGGGGCCATGGGGCCGGGCATGACCAACTGTATGATTGCCCTTTCCATTGTCTGGTGGCCGGGCTATGTGCGCCTGGTCCAGGGCCGCACCCTGGCGGTGCGCGAAGAGAGCTTTATCGAGGCGGCCCGCTCGGTGGGTGCCAAAAAGTGGCGCATTATCTTTAATCACATCCTGCCCAACTGTTCCTCGGTGATCATTGTCAAGGCCTCCATGGATATGGGCATGGCGATCCTGGCCGCCGCGGGCCTGGGCTTTATCGGCCTGGGCGCCCAGCCTCCCATGCCCGAGTGGGGCGTGATGATCAGCGAGGGCAGAAACTTCCTGCCCGAGTGGTGGTGGTATGCCACCTTCCCCGGCCTGGCCATCTTCACTACGGTCCTGGGGTTCAACCTGTTGGGTGACGGGCTCAGGGATATCCTGGACCCCCAGAGCAGAGGATGATCCCCATGAATAACGAGCAAACTAAAAATATTCTGGAAATAAAAGACCTGGCGCTTCATTTCGACACCTTTGAAGGCACGGCCAAGGTTTTGGACGGCGTTTCCCTGAGCCTGACCCATGGCGACACCCTGGGTGTGGTCGGTGAAACAGGTTGCGGAAAATCCATCACCTCAAAAGCGGTCCTGGGCCTTTTGCCCGTGCCTCCGGCCCGCATCCCCCGAGGCGAGATATTTTTCAAGGGCGACGACCTGTTGAAAAAAAGCCCCAAGGAGATCAGCAAGGTGAGGGGCACCAAGATCGCCATGATCTTTCAGGACCCCATGACTTATCTAAACCCGGTCTTCAGCATTGAAAAGCAGATGACCGATGTGATAATCCGCCATTCCAGGCAAAACGGAAGCCCGCTTAATAAAAAACAGGCCATTGAAAAGGCGGTGGAGCTTTTGAAGGCCGTGCAGATACCCAGCCCGGACCAGCGCATCAGGGAATACCCGCACGAGTTCAGCGGGGGCATGCGCCAAAGGGTGCTTATCGCCATGGCCCTTTCCGGAGAGCCGGAACTTCTGATAGCCGATGAACCCACCACCGCCCTGGATGTGACGATTCAGGCCCAGATCTTAAGGCTTTTGAGAGACCTGGTGAATCGTCTGAACCTCTCTATCCTTTTGATCAGCCACGACCTGGGCGTGGTGGCCAAGCTTTGCCACAGGGTGGCTGTGATGTATGCGGGCAATGTGGTGGAAACCTCTACCATAGACAGAATTTTCACCGCGCCTTTGCATCCCTATTCCCAGGGGCTTTTGCGCTCCATCCCCAGGCTCAAAAAGAGGGAGGATTCCCTGGAGGGCATTGCCGGCAGCATCCCTAGCTTTATTAACCCGCCCAAGGGTTGCCGCTTTGCGCCCCGCTGCCCCAAGGTCATGGATATCTGCGGAAATGTAAAGCCGATCCTGACCGAGGTGGAACCCGGGCACAGTCTGGCCTGTCACCTTTTTCCGGCCTGCCGCCCTGCAGACGCTTGAGACCGAGGTAATTTAAGCCATGAGTATTCTGGAAGTAAAAGATCTGAGCATGCATTTTCCGGTCAGGGGAGGGCTTTTGCAGCGGGTGACCAAGGAGGTCAAGGCCGTACGCAAGGTGAGCTTCAACCTGGAGCCCGGAGACAGCTACGGCGTGGTGGGAGAGTCCGGTTCGGGCAAAACCACCTTGGCCCGTTCAGTGCTGCGTCTTTTGACCCCGACCAGCGGCAAGGTGCATTTTCAGGGAAAGAATCTGGCCGGGCTTGAGGGCGAGGAGCTGCGCCAGATGCGCCGCCATATGCAGATGGTGTTTCAGGACCCCCATTCTTCCCTTAATCCGCGCAAAACCATCTTGAAAAATATAGGCGAGCCCCTGGTTATCTTTGACCGGATGAAGGGCAAGGCTCTGGCCGAGCGGGTGCAGGAGCTTTTGGAGCTGGTGGGCCTGGGCAGGGAGCACATGTACCGCTTCCCCCATGAGCTTAGCGGCGGTCAGAAACAGAGGGTTGGCATTGCCCGCGCCCTGGCCCTGCGCCCCAAGCTCTTGATGCTGGATGAGCCCACCAGCGCCCTGGACGTTTCGGTCCAGGCGCTGACCCTGAACCTTTTGGAAGAGTTGCAGGAAAAGCTCTCCCTCACCTATCTGTTCATCTCCCACAACCTGGCGGTTATCCGCTATGTTTGCGACCGGGTGGCTGTTATGTACCTGGGCCAGATTGTGGAGGAGGGTCCGGTGGATTCGCTTTTCGACTCCCCGGCTCATCCCTATACCAAATTCCTTTTGTCTGCCGTGCCCAGTCCCGAGCCCCAGACAAATACCGAAGAGCAGATTCTGGAAGGTGACATCCCAAGTCCTCTGAACCTCCCGACCGGTTGCAGTTTTCACACCCGCTGCCCGGTCAAGATAGGCCGCATCTGCGAGACCGAAGAACCGGTCACCACCCTGGTGGGTGAAGGTCACACCGCAGCCTGTCATCTCTGCAGGGGAGATCAATAGGCCGAAGCCTTGTAACTGGATAGTTTTAAAATTAAATAACCCGGCAGCAGAACCCCCCGGATCAGGAGGTTTCGCTGTCGGGTTTTTCTTTTTGCTGTATCTATAATTGAGTTTTTTGAGTTGACCTCGTGTGTACTATAAGATAAGTAATGTGTATTAAAAGATACAAAGGGTAATATGCCAGAGAATAATTTCGACCTAACGGTAATTCGTAATCTAAGGATTAAGCGGGGGTTGACCGCAGAAGAGATGGCCGGTCAGGCGAACCTGACCAGGTCCACTGTGGCTAAGATCGAAAGCGGCAGGGCCAACCCCACCCTGGGCACTATCGGCTCCATCGCGGATGTGCTGGGTATGAGCACCACGGCTCTCTTGGCCATGGCCGAGACTAGCCGGGCCACCCTTTACCAGGCCGAACCCTTTGAGATGAAGGGCATTAGCGGCAGCCGCATGGTTACGCCGGGTACGGAGATCTTTCACCTGAAGGTGGAATCCAAAGCCGAGGCTTTTTTTGATCCTCTGCTGCATGAAAATACCCAGGAAACCATGATGGTGCTCACAGGGAGCCTGGAGGTGACGGTTGACGGCAGGTCCCATTCCCTGAACCAGGGGCAGGCCTTGTCTTTCAAAGCCCTGCAGGAACACTCGATCTGGTCGGCTGATGGTTGCAGCTTGATCATAGTTCATTACAACTCGCTTTAACACTGCCTGATAAAAACTGATTCAGGCTGAGACCACGAAGGTCCGAGCCCCCTTAATTTAAGGGGGCCGGGCTTTTTTCATTTTTTGGGGAGAACGAAAAATGCCAAAGAAAATCCAGTTGTTGTTGATTTTGATATCTGTTCTATGTCTGGCTGCGCCGCTAAAGGCCGCGGAGAAACAAGAGAAGAAAAATACCAGCCAATTGGAAGATGTCTGGGTGCAGGCCACAAGCGTCACCGATGACGCCCTGGGTGATTCAATCGTCCATCAGGAGGTTATGGAGCGTCCCAGCATCTCGGGTTCAATTGTTGAATCACTTAAAGGCCAGGCGGGTATTCAGGTCTTGGGCACCTCTTTATTTGGCGGCAATGAAGCGGAAGTGCGGCTAAGGGGGTTCAACCAGACCCGTTTCAGGGTTTTGGTCGACGGCATGCCAATTCAGAGGGACGGGTCATATGGAAACGGACCGGTTGACTGGTCTACCTTCTCGCCGGATTGGGTTGAAAATATCGAAATCATGAGGGGCGCGGTGCCGGTTAAATTCGGCAACACCTTGGGCGGTGTTATCAATATCATAACCAAAAAGCCCACAGAAAAGCCTGACACCAGGGTGCAGGCTGTATACGGCAGCCTGGACACCTGGAAGGTGAACGCCTTGCATCGTTGCAAAATGGGGCCGGTTGGCTGGTCGCTCAGCGCATCCCACTATGAGACCGACGGATACCTGCGCAACAATTATGTGGACCGCAACAATCTATCCGGCCGGTTGAGTTTTGATCTGCCCTGGCAGATGGAGGCCGGTTTGGGGATTTATTTCAGCGACGGCAAAACCGGAATGCCGGTCTACAACCGGCCGGACAGCCCTTACTATGACAGTGGAAAACCTGATGCCGACGAAAAAGAGCTGGTTGGCCCCGGCATCAGCTCCCGACTGCTAAGAGGTGTTTACGCCTGGGGTGATGACAGTGAAGTCAAAGACACCAACACCCTGTACACTGCTTACCTGAAAAAGAATTTCAAGGCAGGTTCCTTTAGCGTCAAGGGCATGCTCTGGAATCAAAAAACCACAGACACCTATTACAACAGCCAGAGCAGCTCCCAAAAGCTCTATGAACGGGACAGCACCCCGGAGGACAACAACTGGCTGTTGATGGCGGATTTCGACTATACCCTGGGAAATCACACCCTGGCTTTTGGCGGTGAAACCCGCACCTACGGCTGGGGCGAGCAGAAGGTCTCTTACATTGACCGCAGCCAGTTCAACGGCTCCATCAACTTTTTTAAGTTTGTATCAGACGGTTTCCTGGGCCAGGAAGATTGTCTTCAGTATCACGCGGTCTATGCCCAGGACACCTGGCAGGCTATGGATAACCTGGAGATTGAGCTGGGCTTGCGCGGTGAATGGTTTGAGGCCAAGGAGATCGACCCGGCGGCTTTTGGTTTCCCCAACAGCGCCCGGGCCGCCACCCTTTCCGAAAGCGGGGTGGACCCCAGACTGGCAATCCGTTTCACCCCCTGGAAAGAGGGTGTAATCGGCCTGCGGGTGGGAATCGCCCATCGTTACCCCAACTCGCCTGAGTATTTCTGGTGGTACCTTAATCGGGGCAGCGGATTTTTCAATACCTCGCTTGAGCCGGAAAAGGCCACCCAATATGAATTGGGTATTGAACAGCGCTTCGGCAACAAAGCGGTATTGGCGGCCAGAGCCTATTACTACCAGGTTGACAATTATCTCTCCTCCACTTCGGTTCCCGGCACCGGTACAGTGGTCTACAACATTGACAAGGTTGATATCAAGGGTGCGGAATTTGAAGCGGGCGTGAAGCTGCCCTGGCATCTGCACCTTTGGGGCAATCTGACCCTGCAGGACGCGGAAAAAGAAGGCGATCCCTGGGACAGCGCTTCCCAGTCAGAGGCCCAGCTTCCCAATTTCCCGGAAGTCATGGCCAATCTTGGCCTGGACTACCGGAGGCCTGAAAAGTTCTCCGCAGGCCTGATCCTGCACTTCACCGGTGAGCGTGAATACCTGACCAACAAAACCCTTCATGAACTTGGTTCTTATGTGATGTTGAATGCCCATGCCACCTACCGCCTGGCTGACACTGAGTATGGCAAATGGGAGCTGGTGGCAAATGCCGCCAATATCCTGGACCAGGATTACGAGCTTGAGGCAGGCTACCCCATGCCCGGCTTCACGGTAATCGGCGGCGTTCGGTTCATTTTTTAAGGAAGATATTATGCAGGCAAAACCGTTTAAGCGTGAATTCGCCTTTCCCGGACTGGTGGCCTTTGTCTCCACCTGTGATCAAGAAGGTGTTCTTAATGTGGCCCCTTACTCCAACCTCATGGCAGTGCTTCGCCCTACTGATCTGGTCTGCGTAGCGCTTTGGCACAAAAGGGACACCTTGAAGAATATCCGGGCAAACAACCAGTTTGTCATAAGTGTCCCCCCTGCCTCCATGGTGGATAAAGTGGTGCCCACGGCCCAGGGACATCCGCCCGAGGTAAGCGAGTTTGATATTGCAGGCCTCACTCCCAGGCCGTCCAAGGTTGTCACTCCTCCGGGTGTGGAAGGGGCGGTGGCCTGGATGGAGTGCGAGCTGGTCAAACAGTATGTGGAGAAAAGCCATGTGCTGGTCTTGGGCAGGGTGGTTAATCTGGAGTTCGACCGCAACTGCCTTGACGAGAACGGTGGGCTGGACCCTGAAAAGGCCCAACCCCTGATGATGCTCCAGAATAATAAGGGAATGCGTTTTGTAACCGTAAGGGACATAGGCGCATTCGAGCCTTACGGGGCCATGTTTTTTGACGGCGAGGATATTCTTGCCGAGCATTATGAGGATTAAAAAATGGCTAAGAGATTTGTTTGGCTTTTGCTTCCCCTGCTTTGCCTGGCAATGGTCTTTTGCCTTCCCGCCCAGGCAGCCGGGATTGAGGCTGTGGTTGAAAAGGCGGTTGAACAGGCCAGGCAGGAGTTGGGCGGCCTGGATAAGGCATCTGAGGTGGCCTGCCTTACCAATGCCGGATATTCCGCATATAAGGGGGAATCAACTCTGATCGCTTTGGATGTTTTGGCCAAGGTGCTCCCGGTCAGCCCGGGCAAGGGCAACCTTTTGGTGCGTCCGGCCAAGGCTTCTGATCCGCTTTATTTCATGTTTATTAAAAAGGCCGGGCCTGAAAAGCTCATGGCTGTCTATACCCTGGAAAAATCAGGTGCGCTGAAATACGGCCCGGCCTTGAATATTTTCATTGGCAAGGGGACCTCTTTTAAACCATTCAACCAGGCCTATGGGCCCATGGCCTTTAACCTGGTCACCCTGGCCAACGGCTGGGCCATGGGACTGCCCCATGACATCATGCGGGCGGCTTTAATACACGGCCACCTTTGCTGTGGGGTTTTCACCGGTTATTTCACAACCAGGTTCATTGAAAAGAAGATTCCTTTGCAAAAAGGTGAGAACTACGTGTATGTGGGGGCTCCGGCCTGGTGCCAGGATGACTATATCATCGACTATATGCGGCTTACCCCAGGGACCCACGGCTATGTGACCATGGCCTTTCCCTGGTCTAAAAACTGGCCCACCAAAGAGAAAGACTATACCCAGCTCGGCGGAGTGGTGGTGCGCTTTAACCGCAAAACCAATCTGGGCAAGGCCTATGTACTTAAATTTGACTGGCGCCATGAAGAGTTCAAAAAATATATGGCCATGCCTGATCTGAAACTGGACTGGCGAGGCCAGCCCTGGCTGCATAATGCCTATGACCGATTTTTCATGACCAGGCTTGAAGAACCGGAGATGTTTGTAAGTATACAAAAAACAAGTGATATCAATGGCGTGGGGGATCTTAACGCCATAATAGGCCTGGGCGCAAATCCCCTGGCTAAAATTTTGGGACCAAGGGTGGCTGATTAGTTGGTTGTTTAATCAACTCTGGGGCTAAAAATCGAGCTGCCCAAGCGTTCCGTCATCCAAGGGGCGCGGCTTAACGGCCGCGCCCCTTTTTGTCTCCGATTTTCATAAGAGGTATCGAAGTTTACTACTTAGTTACCCTTGCCTCTCGGTGGTGTCTTGCCATTTGAAGTTTTATTTCAGAAAAGAGTCCCGGGCTGGTTGTTGAGTTCCGTTCAAGGCGGTTGTGGTCCATGTTTTTCAGGGCGTTTAAGATACGGGCAATGATCCTGCGGGGCAATCTTATACTTTTTAGTCAGGTGGGCTAAGCAAAATTGGCAAAATATAACTTTTGTAATTGATGAGTGAATATATGTAATTTATAGAATATTCAGACGGTATTTTAGCTTTTTTAAACCCCTATTTAAAACGGTTTTTTTGCGACATAAAAACAAGATGTTTTTAATGGTTTATTCTAAAGTTTGTGTTTTTACTTAATAATACAAAAGCCGTTGGCTTTTAGGGTTATGGCATGCCACTTGTCTTTTTTGATCTCCTTGGACTGAAAAGAAAGAAAAGTGATTATCCTTATAAAAAACCGGAATATTGAATCAATGAGTAAGTAGCAGTCCTTAAAGATAAAATTTGCTTATTTTTATTTAGGATCACAGGAAAGCCCAAGGGTTGTCTCCCGTCCAACACGCTTAAATACCACGAACTTCCCTGCTTGCAACCGCCGGTTCGACTTGGAGTGATGTTGTGTTTCTGTCCGTGATCCAAGGTTGACCAGTAATAGAAATTAGTTTAATATGCCCTATCCTTAAAACTTATACAGAAGTGGCCAAGGGATTTTTTCGCCTAACAGTTTTAATGGATAGGGTTTTTTGCATGTGGTGAGACCCGGCCAACCGGCAAGTTGTCTCAACCCGGCCTTTAAAGGCCTTTTTGCTCCGCGGCCGTTGCCGCTCTATTTAGGACGATATTTTCATGGTCCTGGACCCGAAGAACAATAATCAACCATCGCGTCTTTTATCAGTTGAGGGTCTTAAAACTCATTTCCACACATTCGAGGGAGTGGCCAAGGCGGTAGACGGGGTTTCATTCAGCCTGGATGCGGGCGAGACCCTGGGCCTGGTGGGAGAGAGCGGCTGCGGCAAGAGTGTCACCGCCCAGTCGATTATGCGGCTCATACCCGAACCCCCGGGCAGGATCGTGGAAGGCCGGATCCTCTTTAATGATCATGATTTGGCAAAAGCCGATATGCAGGAGATGCGCCGCATAAGGGGCAATCGCATCTCCATGATATTTCAGGAGCCCATGACTTCCCTGAATCCGGTCTTCACCATAGGTGACCAACTGGCCGAGATGTATCTGTTCCACAGAAAAGAATCCAAGAAAACGGCTCTGGAAAGGGCCATAGAGATGCTTCAGTTGGTGCAGATCCCGGCTGCCCACAAAAGAGTGGAGGAATACCCCCATCAGCTATCCGGCGGTATGCGCCAAAGGGTGATGATCGCCATGGCCCTGGCCCTTAATCCGGAGATACTTATAGCCGATGAACCCACCACCGCCCTTGACGTCACCATCCAGGCCCAGATTCTGGAGCTGATGCTCGAGCTGAAACAAGCCTATGACGCAGCCATCATTCTAATTACCCACGATCTGGGCGTCATAGCCGAGGTCGCCCAGAAGATAGCCGTCATGTACGCCGGCAAGATAGTAGAGCAGGGCCCCACAAAAACAATATTCAAAGAAGCATTTCATCCTTATACCAAGGGACTCTTGAAATCCATCCCCAAATTGGGCGAAAGGGCCAGGCAGGGGCGTCGCCGCCTTACCGAGATCAAGGGAATGGTGCCCAGCCTGTATGAACTGCCCCAGGGTTGTTCCTTTTACCCCCGCTGTCCCAAGCGGATGGATATCTGCAAAGAGAAGATGCCTGAATTGACCAGCCTCTCGCCAAAACACCTGGTTAGATGCTGGCTGAATGAAGACGCCTGAGTTTTTGGAGACAGTTAATTGGATAAACTGCTGAAAGTAGATGGGCTGAAAGTCCATTTTCCCATAAAAAAAGGGCTTTTCTCAAAAACAGTGGGCTATGTCTACGCCGTGGACGGAGTCTCTTTTGAATTGGGTGCGGGTGAGACCCTGGGCCTGGTGGGAGAGAGCGGTTGCGGCAAAACCACGACCGGTCTGGCGGTTTTACAGCTTATCAGGCCCACCGACGGGCAGGTCTATTACCAGGGCCGGGACATAACCAGGATGTCCGCAGGTGAACTGCGCGATCTGCGCCGGGAAATGCAGATAATTTTTCAGGACCCGTATTCCTCCCTGAACCCGCGCATGACGGTGAACGCCATAATTAACGATCCCATGGCTGTGCACAACGCCTTTCCCAATCATGAGAGGGCGGAGAGAATAGCCTATCTGCTGGAAAAAGTTGGGCTTAACCCGGAACAGGGACGCCGCTATCCCCATGAGTTTTCCGGCGGCCAGCGCCAGCGCATAGGCATAGCCAGGGCCTTGGCCTTAAATCCCAAGATTATAGTGGCAGACGAACCGGTCTCCGCCCTGGATGTTTCAATCCAGGCCCAGATTATAAATTTACTTTTGGATCTGCAAAAGGAATTTGACCTTTCCTTTATCATGATATCCCATGACTTGGCCGTGGTAGAGCACCTTTGCGACCGCATTGCCGTGCTTTATCTCGGCAAGATTGTGGAGACCGCCAGGCATAAGGATCTTTACTTAAATCCCAAACACCCCTATACCCAGGCCTTGTTGTCATCGGTCCCCCAGGCCGATCCGGAACAGACCAAGGAAAAAACCAGCCTGTCCGGTGATGTACCGAGCCCCATTGATCCACCCTCCGGGTGTCATTTTCACCCCAGGTGCCCCCATTGCATGGAGATATGCACCAAAGAGCCTCCCCCGGTGATCGATATGGGAGGCGGGCGCCAAGTAACCTGTTTTTTGTATCAGTAAGTCAATAAAAAAGCATTACAGACAGAAATACAAAGCACGGGAGGAAAAAATTATGGGAAAGAAAAATATTAACCTTTTCGCCGCGATCTTCGTAGCAGTGGCGCTTTTGGCAAGCGGTGCCATGGCCCAGGCGGCGGATAAACTGGTGTTGGGAGTGGATACCCCGCCTCGCACCATGAACCCCCATGGCTCCAATGCCGACTCCAATATCGGCATTATGAGCAACATCTTTGACGGCCTTTTGCAAAGGGTGGGGGCCACCGGCAAGCTGGAACCGGCCCTGGCCACCAAATTTGAGCATCCGGATCTTTTGACCTGGAAGTTCTATCTCAGAAAAGGTGTTAAGTTCCATAATGGAAACGACTTCACCGCAGCGGACGTGAAATTCACCTTTGAGCGTTTGAGCGATCCCAAGGTGAGTGAGTGGATCAACACCGGCAAAAGCATCGCCACCATCGAGACTCCCGACGACTATACAGTCATATTCAAGACCAAAGAACCCATTCCCTGGTTTGCCAACAATATGCACCAGATCCATGTCATGGATAAGGAATCCACCGAAAGCAGGGACGAAGGTGAAGTGGGGCTCAAGCCCATCGGCACCGGCGCTTACAAAATGGTGGAATGGGTCAAGGGCTCTTATGTGAAGTTTGAGGCCAATGAGAACTACTGGGAAGGCGCTCCGGCCATCAAGCATGTGGAACTTAGGCCCATCAAGGAATCCTCCACCCGTTTTGCAGCCCTGGCTTCCGGCCAGGTGGATATTGTCTCCGGTGTTCCGGTGCAGCTTTATGACAAGCTGATTGAAAATCCCAAGTTGAAGGTCATCAAAAAAGCCGCTCGCCGCTGCATCTTCCTGGCCCTGGGTAATGAGCCCGGCAGCCCCACCGCAGACGTGAGGGTGCGCAAGGCCATGTACCTGGCGATTAACGAAGACGAGATCATCAATAAGATAATGCGCGGTCACGCTTCGCCGGCGGCCCAGGTGCCCGATCCCCCGACGATCGGCTACAACCCCAAGTTGAAGCGCATGGCCTATGACCCGGCCAAGGCTAAGGCCCTGTTAAAAGAAGCCGGTTATGAAAAGGGATTTGAGATCACCCTGGCCGGTCCCAACGACCGCTATGTTCAGGACGCTCAGATCGCCGAGGCCGTGGTGAAATACCTGGCCAAGGTGGGGATCAAGGCCAAACTGGATGTCAAGCCCAAGAGCATCTTTTTCCCCGAAGTCACCAACGGGAAACATAAATTCTATCTGATTGGCTGGTTTGACGGCACCTTTGACATGGGTCGCACCTTCTTCAAGCTGATCCGCTCCTATGACAAGGAAAAGGGCGTGGGCGCCTGGAACGGCACCCGGTTCAGCGATGCCAAACTGGACAAGCTTCTGGATTCCACTGCGGATATCGTGGATCCGGCTGAGCGCAAAAAGGCCTTGCAGGAAGTCAACCGCCTGGCCATGGAAGACGCCATTGCCTGGATTCCCCTGCACTACCAGGTGGATCTTTATGCCATGCAGGAGGGCAAGGGGATTAAATTCGACCCCAGACCCGACCGTTGGCTGATCTACAAGGAAATTAAGAAAAAATAATAATCTATCACCCCTTTTAGGGCGGAGCCCTTAAAAAGGGTTCCGCCCCGGAGGGTGCATGTACACTTATGTAGCCCGCAGAATCCTTCAGGGAATATTGGTATTGCTTGCGGTTTCCCTGATTTGCTTTGCCATCTTCCGCTTTTCCGGTGATCCGGTGATCACCCTGGCAGGCCGCTATGCCACGGAAAAGCAAAGGGATGAAGTGCGCAAGGCCTTTGGATTGGACCGACCGCTCCACGTGCAGTATTTCAGTTTTCTGACCAATGCCCTGCAAGGGAATTTTGGCAAATCTTATGTGGCCAGGGTGCCTGCCCTGGGCCTGATCACAGAGCGCCTGCCCGCCACCTTTGAGCTGGCGGCCACGGCCATGTTCATCGCCTTCACTTTGGGGGTGGGATTGGGGGTGATAGTGGCTTTAAAGCCCTACTCCTGGTCCAGTCGCCTGGTGATGACCGGTTCCTTAGGTGGAATTTCTATTCCCACGTTTTTGATAGGTATATTACTGATCATGGTTTTTTCCGTATCCCTGGGCTGGCTGCCGCCTTATGGCCGGGGGGATACGGTTCAAATAGGAATCTGGCGCACTGGTTTTCTCACCACAAGCGGTATAAGCCATTTGATTTTGCCCGCCCTGACCCTGGGCCTGTACCAGCTGGCCGTACTTGTCAGGCTCACCCGGGCCGGCATGCGCGAGGTCCTCACCCAGGACTATATCAAAACAGCCTGGGCCAAGGGGCTCAGCCCCAATCGGGTGATTTACAAGCACGCCTTGCGCAATGTGCTGATACCGGTGATTACCATCACAGGGCTTCAGTTCGGCGAACTGATCGCCTACGCCACAGTGACCGAGACGATCTTTCAGTGGCCCGGCATGGGAAACCTGCTTCTGACCTCCATCTACGAGTCAGACAACCCGGTAATCGTGACTTACATCATGCTGGCGGCTGTGATCATTCTCACATTTAATATCATAATTGATATTCTCTACGCCTTTTTGAACCCGAGGATACGCTATGACTAAGCGTTGGACCTCCAACCGGATGCTTAACAGTTACCTTAGGGATCCGTCCGCCCTTTTGGGCAGCTTTATCCTGTTGGTCTTTATTGTAGCCGCCGTGTTGGCTCCCTGGATAGCGCCCCAAAACCCCTATGACCTGGAAAAGGTCAGCCTGGAGCATTTTCTCACCCCGCCGATCTGGATGGAGGGTGGAGTGGCTCCCTATTGGCTCGGCACCGACGACCAAGGCAGGGGCATCTTCAGCACTATCTTGTATGGCTGTCGGACCTCACTGATTGTCGGGTTCGGGGTGGTCTTATTTGCAGGCACCTTCGGGGTGCTGATGGGGCTGTTGGCAGGTTATTACGGCAAATTTGTGGACTCCATAACCATGCGCCTGGCAGACACCTTGTTTGCCTTTTCCACCACCCTGATGGCCATGCTGATGCTGGGGTTGTTTTCCCAGCGCAACATATTGATAGTGATCATAGCCATCTGCGTGGTGGACTGGGTGCGCTATGCCCGCACCATGCGGGGAAGCGTGCTGGAGGTCAAGCAGGAGGCCTATGTAATGGCCTCCAAGTCCACAGGGGCCAAGGATTTCCGTATATTGCTGAAGCATGTTTTGCCGAACGCCATTCCACCGATTTTCGTTATTGTGGCCGTGGACTTGGCCGTGGCTATCATGCTGGAGGCCACCTTGAGCTTCCTAGGGGTTGGCGTACCGCTCACCGAGCCCTCTTTGGGCATGATGATCGCCATAGGCAAGAATTATGTCTATGCCGGAATGTGGTGGATGGTCCTTTTTCCGGGCAGCGCTCTGGTGCTCTTGGTGATCGGAATCAACCTGTTTGCCGATTGGCTCAGGGAAGAGATGAACCCCCGCATTCAGCGTAGGAGCTGATAGGGGATTATGGGCGGGAAAAGCCTCATACTGGCTGCTCAAACCTGAGGCCGCCCGCATGACAAGGGGATTGAGATGTCTGGCATCATAACCTTTATCAATGCTTTTTTGATTGACGGCCTGGGCGGGGAGCCCAAGCCCGACGCCAAAGTGGTGATAGAGGAGGCCGAAATCAAGGAGGTCAGTTGGGGGAGTGAGGCCAAGGGGCCCGGCCGGGGAAAGGTCATAGACCTGGCAGGCAAGACCCTGATGCCGGGTTTGATAGATCTGCATGTGCATCCCGGCAATGTGGAGGCCTCCCTCACTCAGACCGCGACCTTGCCGCCTGCTGTGTTTGTGCACAAGGTCACCCGCACCCTGGAAAAGGATCTGGCCTTGGGGTTCACTTCCCTGCGGGATGCAGCGGGCCTGGATATCGGTTTCAAGGCTGCCGTTGATCAGGGGTTTATAAACGGCCCCCGACTTTTTTTGAGCGTATCGCCTTTGACCACCTCGGTGGGATATCCCGAGGGCCAGGCTCCGCCTCGCAACAGCCTGGGGGTGAGGCCCGAGGTCTGTGACGGCCCGGATCAGGTGCGGGCCGCCACCCGCCGCACCCTGGGCAGGGGCGCTGATCAGATAAAGGTTTTTGCCGACGGCGAGGTGTTGAGCCAGTCACCTTATGACCGCACCAAACCCGGCTCGGTCAAGTTCACCATAGAGGAACTCGCGGCCGCGGTGCAAGAGTCGAAAGCCCTGGAAAGCTATGTAATGGCCCACGCCTATTGTCCCGAGGCAGTCAGAAGATGTGTGGCCGCAGGCGTGCACACCATAGAACACGGCAACCTTTTGGATCAGGAAACCGTGGAGCTGATGGCCGAAAGGCAAACCTGTTATGTCCCCACCCTTACGGTCTATGAGATGGCTGCCAAAGGAGACATTATCAAGTGGGATGAGAAATCCCTGGCCAAACTGGCCGAAGTCGGCGACCAGGGGCTCAAGGCCTTGGAGATGGCCTACAAGGCTGGGGTTAAGATCGGGTCGGGCACTGATATTGTGGGGCCCGGTCAGGAATGCAAGGGCAGGGAGCTTTCGATCAAGGCTCAAGTGATGACCCCCATGGAGGCCATTGTTTCGGCCACAAGGATCAATGCCGAGATAATCGGATGGCAGGACAGGATAGGCACCGTGGAGTCCGGCAAATTGGCCGACCTGATCGTTGTGGCCAAAAATCCCTTGCAGGATATCTCGGTGTTTGAAGAGGGATTTAGTCAGGTGTTGATGGTGCTCAAAAACGGGGCTGTTTGCAAGGATCTGATGGGAGGCTAGTTGCGGACCTTTTGGAGCAAATGGTCCAAGGATCTCCGACTGGCCTGATAAAGAAGTTTTTTGTATCATGTTTGACTTGAATTGGATTGTGTAAGGTTAATAATTAAAGCTGGTTAGCGAAAAAACACAGATCTTTGGCTTTCAGCTTGACCGGGTCCTGGGAATATCAGACCCGGTTTCTCTTTGCTTTCAGGCGGTTCCGATTCGTTTGTAGAGATAACTCTTTGATTTTATTAAATATATTTACGACGAAATAATGCCTTGTTTTTTTGTTTATCCTGCCACCTCTTCTTTTAAATAAATTTGGAATAACTGTAAATAAAGTATGGTTTATGTGTAACCTGGCAATATAAGGTTCCCCAGGGCTGCTTTATCCGCCTGGACGTGACCCCGTGAGGATAAAACCCCATAATAATCACTTTGACTACGACGACAATGCCCTTATATGCGGCATGGCAGTCTTGGCCCAGACATTTCTGGATCTGAGTAAAGAAATCCGCCCGGAGGAAAACCCGGGCGAAATCTAGCCACATTATTCTGTTTCACCTTCTTAAGTTTAAATCATGATTGCCACGCTATAGCTTTGGCGGAAGGCTAAGTAGAAGTTTTTTGTAGTTGCGCCTAATTTATTTTTATGTATTTATATAGTTTAACAATTACTAACAATGAGTCGGTAAATCTTTTCCGGATATGTTAAAATGTGTTTCTCTTTCAATTGTCAACTACTTACTGGACGCAAAAAAGTTGAAGCCTTTCAGGATTTAACTTAACTGGCTGTTCTGTGAGGAACCATGGCGACCCCGGCTGTTATGAAAGATGAAAAGCCAGGTATTTTAGAAAGCCAGAGGCTTTGCGATCGTGGAAGCCTTATCTCCAACAGCAGGCAACGTTTGCTTGGAGACGAATGCATAGAGCGGTCCTTGTACCTGAATTCAGGGCTGGAACTGGTTTGCATGCAGCGTCGCACTGCAAGGGATGTGGCCTTTAAGTTTCAAAGGCAATATGCCTTTCTGGAATTTGGCTGCCTGCTTACAGGTGATGTTCAAGGCTTTTCCTACCTTCCCAGCGGTGGAAAGCTTCACTTCGGGGGACAGCCGGGTTTCACCTGGGTATCTTATGCCCAAAGCGCCTGCGGCATAATCGAGTATTTCAGCGGCAAGCCGATATGCGTTGTTGTATTTTTGGTGTCAGCGCCACTTTTGCATTCATTTCTTCCTTTTGCGGATATTTCTTCTCTTTCGCCAGTCATTGGAGATAGGCGGGTTCAACCCTTTAACTTGATGGGAGACCTGACCTCTAAGGTGGAAGAGGTTGTGCGCCAGATTATGGGCAAGAGGGAGATCGGCGACGAGCTTGACCGGCTTTTTCTTATCTCCAAGGCATATGAACTCATGTTTCAACTTATGGCTTCGCAAGGAAGCAAGTCTGGTTTTTCTGAACTGGATTGTATTGAAAAGGCCAGCCGCATCTTGCGGGAGCAATTGGCTTCTCCTCCCAGTCTGCCGGATTTGGCCAGACAATCAGGATTGTGCGCCACCAACCTGAACAGGGGATTTAAAGCGCGGTTCGGCACCACGGTTTTTGGTTTTTTGCGCAGGGAGCGTCTGGCAAAAGCCAGGGATCTTATGCTGAACAGCCGGAAAAGCGCTTGTGAAGCAGCCTGGGAAGTAGGTTATGCCAGCCTGAGTTCCTTTCACAGAGCCTTTTACGCCCAATACGGGGTAACTCCGGGTTCTTTGCTCAAGAAAAGCTGAAGAGCCGGGTTTTATTTGGAAGAATTTGGATCAGGCCAGATTGATATCCAATCAGATTACGGATTCGCTTTTTTGCATCTCTTTAGATAATCACTGCAAATTCCCTATACATCCTGGTGAAATGCCTTGATTCGAATGCTGGATCGCTTTTGCCGGAATATATCTTAAGGCCCATAAATAATTTTCTGGACAAAAAAAATAGTTTTCAGGACAAACAGGAACGAGACGCCAAAAGCATAATATCCTCTGTTTCATCAACCCATAGGAGGATTATTGTGTTGCTCCAAAAGAAAATATTGACTTTGGCCCTGGGCCTGGCTCTGGCCGCAAGCTCTGCCGTGGGATACGCGGATACAGGTGCAGTCCCCAAGGCGGCAACTAAAACCGGTGATATAGTCGTTACCGCCACTAAGACGGCCCACACTCTGCAGGATGTGCCTGTGGAGACAGTGCTCATTACCAGGGAAGATATTGAGCGTTCCAATGCGGATAATATCTCCGCCCTTTTGAACTACATCCCGGGTTTCAATTTTTCTCAGCAGTCGGATTTAGCAGGGGCCATGGGCTATAAAAATACAGTTCGCGGCCTGAACGTGGAATCGCATTACCTGCTGATCCTGGTGGATGGCCAACGGGTATTCGGCGGTTACCACAGCGGCGGCATGGCCTCGGCCGGTTTTTCCCATAACGTAAATGTGGTCCCTATTTCCATGGTCGAACGAATCGAGGTGGTCAAGGGGCCTGGTTCTGCGCTTTACGGTTCCGATGCGGTTGTTGGCGTTTTGAATATCATCACCAGGAAAGCGACCGACGAATTTAAAGTTTCCGCCGGGGGCTCTTACGGCTCCTATGAGGTCAAGGGAATGGATTATACGGGGGTGAAACCCCAGGAAACCAACCGTATTCGCTATGAAGCCAATGCCTTGATGAGCGGGCCCATTGTGGGAAAACTCAAAGGGGTCTTGGCCCTAAGTCATCAGGTTAACGAAGGCATCCAGCCCACAATCTATGATGTCCTTCGTAATTACATCCACGGCCGCCTGGACCTGGCTGCAACCGACAAACTGAATTTGGCCTTTGGCGGAGATCTTACTGCCTGGGAGCAGAAAAAAGACGAACTGGGGGACAAGAAGACCGAAGATGCCCCCAGGGTTTGGTTGACCGCCGATTATGAAATCAGTCCTTTGCATAATTTGGCCTTGAACGGCTATTATCATAAACTTGATGCTGACTTTAAGGACCCCTGGTACGGCAAACAAAGCGCGGATGTAAGTTATCAGGATGTGGAGCTGAAATATACGGGGCTTTATTTTAGCCAACACAGGATCACCCTGGGTTTTAACTATCTCAACGAATCCCTGGATACGGATGTGGTGGTGGATAAGGAGACAGCCACCACCAGTGCATATCTGCAGGACGAGTGGAGTCTTTTACAAGGCGACCTGGTCCTGGTCCCCGGAGTGCGCTTTGACCATAACGATGAGTATGGCGATGAAACCAACCCCAAGTTCAGCGCCATGTATAAATTCACCCCGGATACAATCCTAAGGGCTTCTGTGGGCTGGTCCTTCAAAGCCCCCTCCGGCATGGAGACCGCCTCCCAGCCTATGAACCACTATGTAAACTGGGTCTTCCCCAATCCGGACTTGAAGCCCGAAAAGGCGGTCACCTATCAAGTCGGTTTGGAACAGGGATTTTTTGACCGGCGTCTTCTGGTCTCGGCCACCTATTATCACTCCGACTTGAAGGATATGATCGCCCGATGCGCTACTGGAAAAACCTATTTGGGCCTGCCGGTGGCAACCTTTATGAACCTGGATGAGGCAAGGATTCAGGGGGTGGAGGCCACGGCCAGTTATTCGGTTATCAAGGGCCTGGACCTTAATTTGAGCTATGCCTATACCGACGCGATTAACAAAAAAACCGACCAAAGGCTGACGGACACACCGGAGCATAGCGTAAACGCTTGGATTGACTATAACAATTCTACCTACTTCTGGGGTGGTTCCTTTTCCATGAACTACACCGGTGATCAGAAAAATATGATGTTCACTCCCGCCGCTTCTCCTGAGACCGAAGAATTCACCACCTTTGGGCTCAAGCTATGGAAGGATTTCCAGAATGTTGGTCGCTTAAGTTTTGAAGTCGACAACCTTTTTGATGAAGACCTGAAGGGGTCTGACACCATCTATGTCGGGCAGATGTTCATGCTGAATTTCAGGTTTGGCTTTTAGGCTAACAGGTTCTGGAGATATTCCAAATGCTTATAGGTGACCATCTCAAGACCTTTGGTTGGGTTTTGGCTCAATCCAAAGGCAGCCGCAGTAAATTGTTCTGGTCTGCTTTTTTTGCCGGTGTAAGCGCAATCCTCGGCGTTGCACCCATGGTGTGCGTTTATTTTTTGGCTGCGGACTTTCTGGGTGTAGGGGAAATCGAGCCGGAGAGGGTGTGGGGCCTCATGGCCGTGGCCGTGGCCTCGGTTGTACTTCGTTTTGCCCTTTATTTCGCGGCCATGGCCTGCTCCCACATCTGCGCCTTTAATGTGATTTATGATCTGCGCGCAAGCATTGCCACTCGCCTTGCCGCCCTTCCCTTGGGTTTTTTTGAACAGAGATCTTCCGGGGAAATAGAAAAGATCATGACCGAGGATGTGGAAAATATAGAGCTTTTCATAGCCCATTATTTTCCGGATTCAGTTGCGGCAATGGCTTTGCCCTTGATAACGGCCCTGCTTCTTTTCTGGGTGGATATACCCTTGACCCTGGCTTCACTTGCCCCTCTCCCCTTGGCCTTTTTGATGCATTTGGGCATGAAAAGGGTGTATCGGAAAAATGTGGGGGCTTTTCACAAAAACGTTGAGGCCCTGAACAACGCCATAGTGGAATATGTAAGGGGCATGCCGGTGGTAAAGGCCTTTAATCAAACAGCCGAATCCTTCAGCCGCTACAAAAGGGCCCTTAAACGGCATACCGGGATTGCCGAGGAGTGGAGTTCCAAAGCCTCTGGTTTTACATCTTTTTTTTGGGTGTCTCTTGACCTTGGCCTGCTGGTCATCCTGCCGGTGGGATTTTTACTGCTGAAAAGCGGGGGGCTCTCACCTGCGGGATTTGTTTTATTCATGCTTTTGGGTCCCGGAATTATGGAGCCTTTGGGCAGGCTTATTATGGTCGGAGGATTTCTTGACCGGATCTCCGAAGGTGTCTTGCGCATACAGACGATCTTTACGGCCAAGCCCTTAAACGATCCGCAAAACGGTTTTACCCCCAAAGGCCATTCCATTGAATTTAAAAATGTAACCTTTGCCTATGACCGGGAGCCTGTTTTGCGTGATGTCTCTTTTGCTTTAAAGGAGGGGACGCTTAACGGGTTTGTGGGGCCGTCCGGGGCGGGTAAGTCCACCGCAGCCCGGTTGATTCCCCGGTTCTGGGATATTTCCCAGGGCCAGATTTTGATTGAGGGCCTGGATATAAAGCAGATTCCCGGCCGGGAGCTAATGAACAAAATAGGCTTTGTTTTTCAGGATGTGTATCTGATCAATGACACGGTGGCGGAAAACATCCGCATGGGGAATCAATCCGCCACTGATGACGAGGTGCTGGCGGCAGCCCAAAGTGCCCGGGCTCATGGATTCATTTCCGAGTTGCCCCGGGGCTATCAAACCGTGGTGGGGGAGGGCGGCGCCTATCTCAGTGGTGGAGAGAAACAGCGCATCAGTATTGCCAGGGCCTTTTTAAAAAACGCCCCCATTCTGATCCTCGATGAAGCCACCGCCTTTACAGATCCTTTGAATGAAAACCGCATCCACGAAGCATTGAACCGGCTGATGCAGAACAGGACTGTCATCATGGTGGCTCACAGGCTGCCCACGGTCATGCACGCGGATCAGCTTTTACTTTTTGAAGGAGGGAAAATAAAGGCCAGGGGAACCCACCAGGAAATGTTGCAAGACACACTCTACTCCAAATTGTGGAACAATTGCTCCTTGGCTTGCGATTGGAAACTGGCGGTGGGGGAGGCTATTGATGCTTAAAACTATTAAAAATATTTGCGGCCAGGATATTGGTTACCTTAAAAGCCCATTAGTTTATTCGGTTGTGGAAGGGGCTTTGCTGGCAGCACCCTATATTGTTCTGGCCTTTTTGTTGCCCGGCCTTTTGCTGGCCGGACAACCGGATAATGAGTTCTGGGTCTCCTATGGCCTTATAGCCTTGTTTTTTGCTCTGCGCATTTTTGTCACCAGAAAAAGTTACAGTGGCGGCATGCAGGCAGGCTACAGGGCCGGGGCAGCCATAAGGCTTAACATGGGGGAACACTTGCGTAAGCTGCCCATGGGTTTTTTCAGCCAAAGGGATACCGGGGAGCTGGTCAATCGCCTGTTTCAGAATGTGGGCATGGTGGAAATGATGATCGGCCACTTCATGTCCCAGGCGGTCAGTAATCTGGCGGCTCCCCTGGCGCTTTTGGCCTTTCTTTTGATTACAGCCCCTTTCTTAAGCGGAGTGATGCTTCTGACGCTTGTAGCGGCGTTCCCGCTTTTCTACGTTTTGATAAAAATGGTTGATAAGGACTGCGATAAGCGGGTGCAGATGCTGGATGTGGCGAACTCCAGGATTTTGGAATACTTGCACGGCATTACGGTCTTCAAGGCCTTTAACCAAACCGGCATGGGTTTTACAAGGCTCGCCAGGGCGTTGGCTGAATTGAGAGACTTCAGCATCAGGTTTGAGCTTAAGTCCTTTGCCGCCTCGCTGGTCTACAGCGCTGTTTTGGAAATGGGTTTTGTGGTCCTGATCTATGCAGGCTGGCAAATGATTGCCGGGGGCATGATGGAGCCTTACGGCCTTTTGATTTTTTTGATCCTGGCCCTGCGCTTTTACCGCCCATTACACCGATTTGCCGAGAACGCCGCCCTTACCAGGGGCAGCTTTTCAGGGGCCAAGGCCATCCATCAGGTTTTTGAGGAAAAAGAGATACCGGCCCCTGAGAAGAGGCCCGTGGAGCTTTCCAACTTTGAGATCCGTTTTGATCGGGTGTCTTTTGGCTACAAAGGCAAAAAGGTGCTGCATGATTTCTCCTTCGTGGCCCCGGAAAAGACCATGACTGCCCTGGTGGGGCCCTCCGGTTCAGGTAAAAGCACTGTAACCAAGCTTATCGCCCGCTTCTGGGACGTGGACCAGGGAGCTGTAAAAATCGGGGGGGTGGATGCCCGGGACCTGCCCCCAGAGATTTTGTTGGGCAACATGAGCATGGTCTTTCAGGATGTTTATCTGTTTAACGACACCATTTTGAACAACATCAGAATCGGAAACCCCGAGGCTTCTCTGGAAGAGGTGCGAAAAGTGGCCCGCGAGGCTCTTTGTCATGACTTTATCGAGGCGTTTCCCAAGGGCTACCAGACTGTTATCGGTGAAGGCGGTGCAACCCTGTCCGGCGGAGAAAAACAACGCATCGCCATTGCCCGCGCCATGTTGAAAAACGCCCCCATTGTGCTTTTGGACGAAGCTACCGCCAGCCTTGATCCGGAAAACGACCGTTTGATTCAAAAAGCGGTTGAACGCCTGGTTAAGTCAAAAAACCTTATTGTTATTGCTCACAGGCTCCACACCATTGTTAAAGCCGGACAGATTATTGTGCTTGAAGACGGCCGGATTACTCAAAAGGGTGATCATGAGGAGCTTATTAAGCAAAACGGGTGGTATGCGCAGATGTGGCAGGAGCAAAAAAGCCGGGTGGCCCTTAGACCGAAGAGGAACCATGCGTAATCGTTTTGACAGAAGGTACCTGGTTTTGGCTTTGCTTTTCATGGTCAAAACCCTGCCTCAGATATTTTTTCTGATGACCGTGCCGGTTATTCTACGGCTGGAAGGCCATCCCCTTGAGTTGATCGGACTGGTTCAGTTGGCCAGTGTGCCCTATCTTTTAAAATTTTTGTGGGCGCCTCTGCTTGACCGGGGAGGCGGCAATGAAAACCATTATAAAAAATGGGTGCTGGGTTCCGGTCTGATTTATGGCCTTTTGATAATGGCAATGGGTGTATTGGATATTGAGAATCAGTTGACGGAACTTATCAGCTTGGTGATTGTGATATCTTTTATCTCCTCCACCCAGGATATAGCCATTAATGCCCTTTATATCAGGCTGTTGACCTATGAGGAAAGGGGGCTTGGCTCCAGCAGCAAGGTCTTTGCCCTTAACCTGGCCACACTTTTGGGCAGTGGTCTTTTTCTGCTGCTCTATAACCATGCCGGTTGGGTTGCCGCCTCGGTCTCCATGGGAACCGTAGTTCTTTTGGCCTTGCCCTGTCTGGTTTTCCTGAAAGAGCCGTCTGGGCAAAAAAACGAAGCGGACAAGGGGATCCAGTGGACTGCATTTTTAAGCTTTTTCAAGGGCAGAGGCATGATCAAATGGTTCAGCCTGATGGTGTTGAATTCGGTCAGCACGGCAGCGATCTTCTTTATGATCAAGCCTTTTTTAGTCGACTATGGCATAGACCCCGACAGCATAGCCTTTTTGGTGGGCTTTTACGGCATGACTATTGCCGCCCTGGTGGCCATGGCCTGCAGTGGAAAAACCTTCCAAAGATTTCTTTTGCACCGCAGAAGGGCCTATATCATGTGCGCGGCGCTGCATGTGGCTGCCGTGGGCCTGTTTATCCCGGTTTCCCTGAGACACGATCTTATCTGGTTGCTTTATGTGGCGGTTGCCTTTCTCAATATCACCATCACCATTTCCTCGGTGGTTTCCGCAGCCCTTATAATGGATTTTTCCCGCAAGGGTTTTGAGGGAATTGATTATTCACTCCAGATGACCGGGCTGCATTTGGGCGGCATGTCCATGGCCGGTTTCAGCGGGGTGATTGTTGCCTTTACCGGTTATACCGCTTTTTTTTCAGCCCAAGGCCTGGTGGCGGCGGCCATGGTTTTAATTTCCATCACCCTTTTCAAGGGAAGATGGATTCCCGGCGATAATCTGGCTCCTGCAGAGGAGGCCGGAGTGGGAGTCAAACAAGGGTCATTTTGATGGCCTTTTAGATAAATCGATCATTACGCCTCATCCGGTTAATTGGGCTGGGGCGTAATGATTTGAAGCGCATGGTTGATTTTTGGTTTTTTCATTGCCGGATTATAGGTAGTATAACCCGTAGGAATACAAGGTTTACGGATGGGCCAATTGAAAGCCTGCCCCTTGTTTTTTAACACCTTTGGGCGCCAAAAGAAGCAGAGGGGAAAATGAAAAAACAGCCACTTTGCGTTCAGACAGTGGTTTGCCTTTTAGTGGTTTTCTTGTTAGCGCCTCCTGCCTTGGCCTGGTGGTCTCAGTTGAAGCCCAAAGGCAAACCCATTCACTCCATGCTGACCAGACTCTCCAGGGAAACTCTGCAAAAATACGGGCTTTGGTATGAACATGAAGCGAAAAAGGGCTCCAGTGACCCGGATGACAAAACTCACCTTCAGGCGGCGTTTACTCATCAACAGACCATGAAAAGGGCGCGCGATTCCATTTGCGCGGCCCTGAAGCCCTGGTTCAAGGGGAATAAAGAATGGGCTGCCAGGCGTTTGGTCAGGGGGTTCCATTATCTGCAGGATCGGGCAGATCCCACTGATCAGATAAAAGGTGGGCGTAGAATTCATGTACGGCAACTGGCCTATGAACTGCTCTCGCAAGAAGATCTGCACACCTATAACAGGGGACAGTGGAAGTGGTTGGTTCAAAGGTATCGGCGGGTAATGGAGAATATGAGCTACAGACAGGTAATGGAGCAGTCCGGAAAGTTTGCCGAGGATATCGGTAACAAAATAAATGAGTTGCATGAGCAGTTCAACTCAAGGCCCCAAGACCGGGACAGGCTGGTCAAAAACGAGCTTCTTAAAATGATGGCCTGCATCCAGGTCAGCCAGGACAGGCTGATCACCCTGTTTGCCGCGGAAAGGGCCAGGCAGGCCCGGGGGGAGAGTGAGTTATGCGATCCCGTTGATGTTGATGCCCTTAAAAAGGATGGATATTCAAGGTGTCAACGCTACGCTGACACGGCTGTGGCCCAGCAGGAGCGCAATCTTGATCAACAGTGCGGCTATAGCGGCTCCCGCTGGAGTAAGAACCGCCAGGGGCACTTAAACTGGTGTAAAAACGTTTTGCCTGATGCCCCGGAAAAGCAGACCGAGCTACGGGAAAACAGTCTGAAAACCTGCGCCGAGAATAACGCCCGTTGTAGGCCGTATGCGAAAAAATCGGTTTCCCAGCAGGAGCGCAATCTTGACCTGAAGTGCGGGTATACGGGCAGGTCCTGGAGTAAAAATTATGATGGACATTTCAGGTGGTGCCGGTCTGCTCCTGTCGAATTCTCTGCCAACTGGATCAAAAAGCGGGACGATTTGCTCACAACCTGTGCCGAAAAGAATGCCCGATGCAAGCCCTACGCTGAAAAGGCGGTTTCACAACAGGAAAGAAACCTCAGTCAGAAATGCGGCTATACCGGCGGGGCCTGGAGTAAGGGATACCGGGGTCACTTCAATTGGTGCTGGAGCGTTTCTGCTGAAGCTCCGGGCAGGCAGAGCGAGATGCGGGAAGAGCAGCTAAGGATCTGCGCCGAGAAAAACGCCCGCTGCAAGCCCTATGCTGAAAAGGCGGTCTCTCAGCAGGAAAGAAACCTCAGTCAGAAATGCGGCTATACCGGGGGGGCCTGGAGTAAGGGATACCAGGGTCACTTCAATTGGTGCTGGAGCGTTTCTGCTGAAGCCCCGGGCAGGCAGACCGAGATGCGCGAAAAGCAGCTCAAGACCTGCGCAGATAAGAACGCCCGCTGCAAGCCCTATGCAAGTACGGCTGTCAGTCAGCAGCGCCGTAATTTAAGCCAAAAGTGCGGCTACACCGGTGGCGCCTGGAGCATAAACTATGATGGGCATTTCAATTGGTGTTGGGGCGTTTCACAAAAGTCTTCCGATGGGCAGACAGAATATCGGAATCGGGTTTTAAAGGAGTGTGCCGAAAGAAAAAATAAATAAAGTTTTTTTATTTGGAAAAGGCTGCAAGGCTGCGAATAGGAAAGATGTTTTTAGAAGCGGTTTAATTTCTCCCCCATGCGCCGGGCCTTGGCCAGGTGTTTTTCAGAAGCGCCGGGCCTGTTCTTGGTGCCGGGCTGGGCCAGTCTGCCAATGGTTTTAAATCCCGACCACTTCAGCACCTCATGCACGGCAGCCAACGCCCCCCTGCTTTCAGCGAAGATCCAGTTAAAAGGCCATGGCGTGGTGCAGGCGGTGACCACCACCGCTGGTTTGCCCTTATGTTTCGGTAGGGGGGTTCCGGAAGGTTTTTCTCCCATAAGGGCCGGGACATTGCGATCGAAAATCAATTTGAGCTGGGCGCTCATATTGCCCCAATAAGTCGGCGTGCCTATGATAAGACCCTCTGCCCGGCGCAGTTTTTGACCCATTACATGCCCGTCGTCAGCCGGAAGGACGCAAATCCCGTTTGGGTCCCGGCGGCATTTCATGCAGCCAAGGCAAGGCCGGATATTCAGTTTGCCCGCATCTATCCATTCAATATCCGCATTTTGGGAAAGCCCTTCAGTGACTGCCTTGAGCAGGTTCGCAATAACGCCTTTGGGGTGAGGGCTGCCGTTAATTACCAGTATGCGCATTTTATGGTTCTTTCTGTGCGGTAAGTAGGGCGCAATGTTTCTTAAAAAGTTTGTAAAGGTGAATGCCGCCCTATTATAGCATATGGACTTTTAAGTTGAATAAGAGGCACACGGCAGGGTGGACTTTTCAGGTTATTTGAAAAACACCGATTTTTTCAGAAAATCCACCTCATGGGGAGTCAGGATCGCTTCCGGTGGTTGGGTGTTTTCCATGATGGATTTTTGGCAGTTGGGATTAGGTGTGGGGGCGCTGCAACTATGCCCCAGGCCAAAGGTGTGCCCCAGTTCATGTCCCACGGCATAGCACACCCCTTTTTGATCCTTGGTGAGTCTGCCGGAAGCGGGCACCGCAAGGCTGGCCGCATAGGGTGGTATTACGGCAAAGTCTCCCTGGGAGGCCGCGCCCATCCACATTTCAGGGCTGTTGCCGGTGAAAAGAGTGATAACCACCTTGATTCTTCCCTGAGGCAAGGGCAGGTTGGCCCGGTATTCGGCGATTGCCTTGTAAATGAAATCAAATCGGCGGGCATTATCCAGGCTGGCCCGGCAAAGGCCTTTCCAATAGGCGGCGTTTCCTTTCACCGGCAGCACCAGGGGCTCAAGTAATCTGAAATTTTTGCCTGCCCTTCGGCCATACCAGGTGTGCACCCTCTTTAAGACCGAGCTGAAACGCCCGGCTCCCCGCCGCACTCCCTGTATCTGGCCAAAATGATCTGAACTGACGAGCATTACCGGCAAAACCGCCTGGCCCAGGCTGCTCCAGGGAATGGCCCGCCAGTCGTATTTATGAACCCCAACCGCCCCCACAATCCATCCCCGGCCATATTGGCGCATTACCGCGCCCCTTAAATCCAGGGGTAAAATTCTGCCCTGAACTTTGGCTTTCCAGGCATACAGATGATTTCCGGTTTCCACCAGGACTGCGGCCGGGCCATATTGCTCCCGTACAGCTCTGGCCATATCCAGGGGGGCGTAACGGGCATGGCCGGTGAACGGTTTCAGAAAAACGGGCAAAAGATAAAGGACAAGAAAAGCCAAGGAAACTATGATCTTTTTACTGATAGAAGGGCGAGGCACTTTGAGCTCCTTGGCAGCCTTTCGGGGAGGGAGGAGTTGAGTGGAAAAGAAAGAACACCTGATGGATTGGTGTGGAAAGGCAACAAAACAATTTAAAGGCGAATTACGCTTCAGGACAGGCTGCTTCCTTTAAATTATCCCATGCCGTTACTTGTGGCGACAAGATGGCTATAGAAAAATTTGTTGTTATTTAAGATGTTTTGCTGGTTGGGGATGTGGGATAATTAATAACGAACCAGATGGTTCACGGCTTTCGGTCAATCAGAAGGATCGCCCCCATGTCCGCCCCTGCCCATAGCATATCCTTGAAAATTGGTGTGTTGGTTTTTTCCCTATTAACCTTAGTCTTTCCCCTACAGCTTAGCCTGGCAGGCCTTCTTAAGCCGGTTAAGGCGGAGGTGCCTTTTGTGCGCCAGCAGACTGCATTATGGTGTTGGCTGGCTGTGGCAGAGATGGCCCTGCGCTACAAAAAGGGCGCTTCCCTGCCTCAATGCCGTTTGGCGGACCTGGCTTTTAGAATGACCCCGGGCGCCTGCTGTAAGCCTGGTAAATGCCAGAAGGGAGCCAGCCTTACCGTGGTCCACGCCCTTTTGGCGTATATGGGGGTGAAGTCCCGACCCCAGGGGCCGGAAATCTCTTCTGATGAGGTCTACAGACTGTTAAAACAGGGGAGAATTTTTATTGTGCGTCTGGTGCGCCGCGACAGGGGGCCGATCCGTGTTGGCCCCAAGTCCGTGGGGCATGTGGTGGTGTTAAGGGGCATGCGCTTTGTCCCTGCCCCGCCGGGCAGCCCCCTGGCCAGGCAAAACAAGGCCTTGCCCTTGGTGTTGATCAATGATCCCAGTTTCCTCAGCCCCATTGAGGTGCCCTTTCCGGACGTGATTTCAAACTGGGAAGGCATGCTGGTTATCCAGTAGGGGGGGGTGGGAATCGTGTGGGAGACTTTATTTGAATCCTGTTAAAAAATACTCCCTGCCCTTGGATTAAGGCCAAATTCCAACTCTTATGTCTCTATCTCCTAACTTTAACCCCCCAGACAGGGCTTCGTCTGGGGCCATATCTTCGCTCCTTTGGCTCCCTTGAATTCTGCTCCCATCCCGGAGGAGGTTTGGTTCTTTTTTTATCTTGTCTTTTTTGCGTCTTCTATTCTATTTCTTCTTTAATTTAAATATGTTGTTTTGTTTGATGTCGGTTTGAAAAAGTGCAATTTTGCGACCTGTGGCCCGAGGCGGATTGGGGGGGAGACAGGCAAAGCCGGGGTGGGTGATCCGGGGAGAATTGGTTTGACAAATAGTTATAATATGGCTACAATGTAACTGTATTTTTAAAAGTGCTTGTTTTTATTAGATAAATTCTTGTTCCAACTAATTGAGAACCAATGCTTCATCCTTGGGAAGACAACACTGCCCAAAGGCCCCTTACAAGGACATTAATGATAAAAGAACCAGCTAAAAAGGGGGTGAAACCAAACTCTTGCGGAAAAAGCCTAGGAAACAGCATGTTTTTTTAGGCCTTAGCAGACGTAGTTTGAGCGCTTTTCCGGAAAGGATCTGTGGATAATTCACAGACCGGGTTTTTAAAAAGGTATTCGCGGCGAGGCTTCGGCAGGGAAGCCGGAAAAGCCGCAGGACGGATATGCCACTTCCGTGAGGTAAAAAATGAGATACGCAGAGACAGGCTACAATTTAGAGATTGATTTAACCAAGGGGAGTGTTGACAGGGTGGAGACCGACCCCACGGAAACCGAGCTCTATCTTGGCGGCCTGGGCACCAACGCCAAACTGATTTGGGACCGGGTGCCGCCGGAGGTGGAGCCCTTTTCCGAGGACAATCTTCTGATTTTCAGCGCCGGCCTGCTCTGCGGCACCCCTGCCACCGGCTGTAACAGGACCATAGTAACCACCATCTCTCCCCAGACCCGTTTGATGGCCTTTTCCATGATGGGCGGTTTTTGGGCTCCTGAGCTCAAGTACGCGGGTTACGACAAGGTGGTCATTCGGGGCCAGTCTCCCGACCTGGTTTATCTGTGGATAAATAACGACAAGGTGGAGATAAGGGATGCCTCCCATTTAAAGGGCAAGGGTGCGGTTGAGACAGAGGCCCTGATCAAAAAGGAACTCAACGAACCCAGGGCCCAGGTGGCGGCGATTGGGCTGGCCGGTGAAAACCGGGTGTTTTTCGCCTCCATTGAACAGGGCAGGTCCAGCGCCAGTAGGGGCGGAATCGGCGCGGTGATGGGGGATAAAGGGCTAAAGGCCATAGCGGTTCGCGGGACCAGGGATGTAAACGTGGCTCAGCCTGCCGAGTATATTCAGCTCTGTAACGAGGTGATGGAATATATTCAGCATCGTAACGAAAACCCCATACCGGGGGTCATGCCGATCCTGGCAGGGTTGGGTTCTCCCCAGGAGATGAAGGTCCACGACGAAAAGTGGCATACGGAAAACTTTTCCTGGGGCAACTCGCGCCTGCGCAGAAAGGATTTCTGGAACGAGGAGATCGCCAAGGAATGGACCGAGACCCTGGAGACCATGCGCAGGCGGCTGATAAGCTGTTACAACTGTCCCATGACCTGTGGGGCCACCATTTCTCCTCCGGGCAAACCCACCTATATGATGAAATGCTTCTCCAAGCTCACCTATACCATGGCCGCCATGAGCGATCTTGAGTTTGGTCTCGGCATTGCCCAGAGCGCCACCGAATATGGGGTGGACGGCTTCTCCACTCCCCAGGTCATGGCCTTTGCCTTGGAACTGTTGGAGGCGGGAATTCTGACAGACGATGATTTCCCGGGCATGCCCGAGGACAATGAAGGCAGGTTCTATTGGCTTTTGGAACACATAGTGAACCGGGAGGGCATAGGCGACCTGCTGGCCAACGGCACCTATTGGGCGGCCAAGGAGATAGGAAAGGGCGCAGAGGAATACGCCCACAACAACATTAAGAAGCACGAGCAGCTGCCGCTTAAACTCTCCATGCTGAATCCCATTTATTTTGTGATGTATGCCACCGGCGAGAAGATCAATATCACCCAGATTGAAGGCCAGTTTCCCCAGGCCCCCTTCCCCAAAAGGGAGCATAGGGAGGCCTTTGTAGAGGATTGGTTCCAGGTCCCGGATGAAAAGTTCAAACAATATTTCCTGGACTGGGAGCCCAGGGGCGAAAACTCCATGCCGTTTTACCCCACCCCGAAGATGGTCAGCGATATTGTGGACTGGCAGGAAAAGATGCACTACATAGACGACGCCCTGGGCATGTGCGCCGGTCTGTCTTCCTTCCCCTTGAAACCGCCTTACCACATTCATAATTATCCCAAGTTCATCTCGGCCGGTGCGGGCATAGAGATGGATGAGGAAAAGCTCACCAAGGCGATAAAGCGCTATCGGACTTTGGTCCGGGCCAACAACACCCGAAGGGGCATGAGCAGAAAAGACGAAAAGCCTCCCCAGAACCATTGGAAGAAAAGGTTCCCGGAACTGGAGCAGGAGCTTCTGGATACCTATTACGCCTTTAAGGGCTGGAATAAAGACGGCATCCCCACCAAGGAGACTCTTCAAGACCTTGGCCTGGATTATGTGTATGAGGATTTTGTCAAGCGGGGAGTTTTAAGGGAACAGGAAGACACCCCGTCTGAAAAGGCCTCTGGGGAATAAAAAAGGAGCATGACGCCGTGGCGGCTGAGAAAAAGAAAAAAGTCATAAAGACCATCGTAATAGATGCTGACAAATGCAATGGTTGTCGGGCCTGCGAGGTGATCTGCTCCGCTTTTCACGCCCAGCCCAAATACAGCGGCAACAACCCGGCCAGGTCCCGCATCAGGGTTATAAGAGATCCCTTGAGCGATATTTACGTGCCTGTATATGCCGGAGAATACACTCCGGCCGAATGCATGGGCAGGGATAAGTACATCCTGGACGGCAAGGAATATGATGAATGCGCCTTTTGCCGGGCCGCCTGTCCCTCGAGGGATCTGTTCAAGGAGCCGGATTCGGGCTTGCCGCTTAAGTGCGATATGTGCGAGGGCGAAGACGAGCCCTTGTGCGTCAAGTGGTGTCTGGTGGACGCCTTGACCTATGAGGAGCGGGAAGTGGAAGAGGAAGAGGAAGAGCCCAAAGAGGAACTCGATATCGGCCTGGAGTCCTTGGCTGATAAATACGGCCTGGACAAGATTGTAGACGCGGTTGCCCGGATGTCATCAAAGGAATGAAGTCTTTAGGCTAAAAAAAAGGGCGGGCTAAACTAGTGGAAAATATAGCTGATTACCAGGAAATTGTAGAGGTCATCAAGGAAAGTGGCGGCGACGCCTACAAAAGGTGTTTTCAATGCGGTCTATGCGATACGGTCTGCCCCTGGAACCGGGTGCGGGATTTCAGCATGCGCAAAATCGTGCGCCAGGCCACCTTTGGCATGACCGAGATCGAGAGTGAGGATATCTGGCGCTGCACCACCTGCGGCCGCTGTCCCCAGCGTTGCCCCAGGGATGTACAGCAGATCGAATCCGGGGTGGCGCTGCGTAAGATCGCAACCGAATATGGTGTCTTCCCCACCGCGGTCAAGCCCATCCGTTCCATCAGTGCGAGTCTGATCGGTGAGGGCAACCCCTTAAACGAAGAGCGCAAGAACCGGAAGAAGTGGACCGAGGGGCTTAATGTCCCAACCTTTGCCGAGGGTATGGATATCCTTTATTTTCCGGGCTGTTATCCCAGCTATGACCCCAGGTCAAAGAAGGTGGCCAGGGCTACGGCCTCTATCCTGAACAAGGCCGGGGTTGAATACGGCATCCTGGGCTCCAAGGAGAACTGCTGCGGCGAGTCCATCAGAAAGACCGGTGATGAAGAACTCTTCAAACGGCTGGCCAGGGAAAACATCAAGACCTTTGTGGACAACGGAGTGAAAAGAATCCTGGTCACCTCTCCCCATTGCCTGCACACTTTTAAGAATGAATACCCCCAGTTCATGGTGGATTTTGAAGTGATCCACATGACCGAGTTTTTGTTCGAGCTTATCCGGGAAGGCAGGCTCACCTTAAATGGCGAGTTCCCCAAAAAGGTGGCTTATCACGACCCCTGCTACCTGGGCAGGCACAACAATATCTACGACCAGCCCCGCGGAGTGTTGAAAGCAGTGCCCGGGCTGGAGCTTTTTGAGCTGCCGGACGCCTTTGAAGACAGCCTCTGCTGTGGCGGCGGCGGCGGCAGGATCTGGATGGAGACTCCCAAGGGCGAAAGGTTCTCGGATATCAGGCTGGAGCAGGCCATGGATGTGGGGGCGGATGTCCTGGTAACCGCCTGTCCTTATTGCATAACCAACTTCGAGGACAGCAGGCTGGCCGTGGCCGACAGCCGGGGCATAGACGAAGAAGACGAGAGCCTTATCCAGATCAAGGAGATCAGCGAGATAGTTCAGGAAGCCATCGAGTGATTAAAAATTCCTGATGGGATGTATACAAGTGGAAGCAAAGCACATGAGAGGCAGGCCGGTTATCAGTTCCACAAGCGTGGATTTTGGCGATGTGATGGTTGTCGGCGGAGGTATCAGCGGCATTCAAGCCTCGCTGGACCTGGCCGCAGCCGGGTTCAAGGTCTACCTGGTTGAAAAGGGCCCAAGCATCGGCGGCCACATGGCCCAGCTTGACAAGACGTTCCCCACTAACGATTGCAGTATGTGAATACTCTCACCCAAACTGGTCGAGGTCGGCCGGCATCCGAATATTGAGGTACTCACATATACTGAAATCGACGAAGTGGTGGGCGAAGCAGGTGGTTTTAATGTCACCCTGGTCAAGAAGCCGCGTTACATCATAGAAGACAAATGCACAGGCTGCGGGACCTGCGTGGAATATTGTCCGGTCGAGTACCCGGATCAGTACAACCAGGAAATCTCGGACAACAAGGCCGTACACATATTCTTTTCCCAGGCGGTCCCCCTGGTGGCTTATGTTGATGAAACCTGCCTTTACTTAAAGGAAAAGAAATGCCTGATCTGTGAGAGCGTGTGCCAGGCCGAGGCCATTGACTTCAGTCAGAAGCCTGAGAAGGTGGAGATCAACATAGGGGCCATAATCCTTTCGGTTGGTTTTGAGCCTTTTGATCCCAGTGTTAAGTATGAATACGGCTACGGTAGACTGGAAAACGTGGTCACCAGTATGGACTACGAGCGACTTCTGGCTGCCACAGGCCCCTATGAGGGCGAGATTCTGCGCGCCTCCGACAAAAAACACCCCCAAAAAATAGCCTGGATTCAGTGTATTGGCTCCAGAAGGGTGTCGGATGTGGACAACAGCTATTGCTCGGCGGTCTGTTGCACCTACACCCAAAAGCAGGTGATCCTGACCAAGGATCACAACGCCGATGCCGCCTGCACCATATTCCATAATGATATCCGGGCCTATGGCAAGGATTTTGAGCGTTATTTCCACCGGACCGATGACCTGGACCAGGTGCGCTTTATCAGGAGTTACGTCTCTGTGGTGCGGGAGACCCCGGACGAGAAAAACGTGGTTGTCAGATACGCCACCGCAGACCAAGGGGTCAAGGAAGAAGAATTCGACATGGTGGTCCTGTCGGTGGGGCTTAATCCGCCGACTGGAAACAAGGAAATCGCCGAGATGTTCGGCATTGAGCTGAATCATCACGGCTTTAACCAGACCAACCCGGCCAACCCCATGGAGACGGCCACGCCCGGCGTGTTTGTCAGCGGCGCATTTCAGGGGCCCATGGATATTCCGGAGAGTGTCTTCACGGCCAGCGGGGCAGGGGACCAGTGCGGTGAGATGTTGGACTACCGGCGCTGGAAACTCACCAGGGACAGGGTCTACCCCCCGGAAAAGGACGTATCCTCGGAAGAACCCAGGATTGGTGTCTTTGTCTGCCATTGCGGGGCCAATATTGGCCGGGTGGTGAATGTTCCCTCAACCGTGGAATACGCCCTGACCTTGCCGAATGTGGTCTACGCCCAGGAACAACTTTTTTCCTGCGCCACCAACTCGGCCAAGGAGATCACTGACACCATTAAGGAAAAGGGCCTTAACCGGGTGGTGGTGGCTGCCTGTTCGCCCAGAACCTTGGAACCCCTGTTCCGGGACACCCTGCGCGAGGCGGGTATTAACCAATACTATTACGAGATGGCCAATATCCGGGAACATTGCTCCTGGGTTCATTCCAAGGAAAAGGAGCTTGCCACGGAAAAGGCCAAGGATATCGTGCGCATGTCTTGCGCACGGGCCAATTTCCTTAGGCCTCTGCAAGAGATAGATCTGCCGGTCAATAAAAAGGCCCTGGTGGTCGGCGGCGGTATAGCCGGCATGACCTGCGCGCTATCCATTGCCAATCAGGGGCACGAGGTCTATCTCCTGGAAAAAGAGGCCCAGCTCGGCGGCATGGCCAGGAGGATACATTCCACTTTGGACGGCATGGATGTGGGAGCCTTTGTGGATGACCTGGTTAAAAAAGTCTACAAACACCTTTCCATTCATGTTTACACCAAGGCCGTCATAACCGAGGCCACGGGTTATGTGGGCAACTTTGTCACCAAGGTTGAGTCGGACAGGGGAAAGGCCAGGATAGAGCATGGAGCCAGTGTGGTGGCAACCGGGGTGGATGTCTATAAACCCACGGAATACCTCTATGGCGAGGACGAAAGGGTTCTGACTCACCTGGAGCTGGAGGAGAAGATCCACCAGGATGATGAAGACCTGCAGAAGGCCAAGACCCTGGTGATGATCCAGTGTGTGGGCTGCCGCAATGAGGAGAGGAATTACTGCTCCCGCATCTGCTGCGGCGAGTCGATTAAAAACGCCCTGGAGCTGAAAAAGAAAAAGCCGGAGATGGATATCTATATCCTGTATCGGGATATGCGCACCTATGGTTACATGGAGGACTACTATCGCGAGGCCTCTGAAATGGATATCAAGTTTGTGCGTTATGAACCCGAGGCTCCACCCCAGGTCAAGGCGACCACCTCTGAGGGCAGGGAGGTCTTGCAGGTGGGGCTCATGGACTACGTGCTGGGCATGGAGATAGCCATAGACGCCGACTATATAGCCCTGGCCGCGGCTGTTGTGGCCAGGGAAGACAACAAGGAGCTGGCTCAGAAGTTCAAGATCTCCCTGGGGCCGGATGACTTTTACAAAGAGGCGCACGTTAAGTTGCGGCCGGTGGACTTCGCCACTGAAGGCGTATATCTCTGCGGCACTGCCCATTATCCCAAGTACATACCCGAAACCATAAACCAGGCCTATGCAGCTGCCGGTCGTGCGTTGACCCTTTTGGGCCATGACATTGTCACGGTCTCCGGCTCGGTCTGCGAGGTGGAGGAGAATCGCTGCATGGGCTGCGGGGCCTGCATAGATGCTTGCACCTATGGGGCGATTGAGTTCCGTAAAACAAAAACAGGCAAAAAAGCCGTAGTGAATCCGGTTATCTGTAAAGGTGACGGCCTGTGCAACGCCAAGTGCCCCACAGGCGCCATCTATCTCAAGCACTTTACTGACGAAGAGCTTGTAAACCAGATAGACGCCGCGGTTTTTAAGGCATAAGGCTTTGAAGGCTTTTTCTAAACCCATAACACGAGGCGGTGACTGATGAGCGCGGGACGTAGGTTCAAGCCGAAGATATTAGGCTTTCTCTGCCATTGGTGAGCGTACGGCGCTGCAGATATGGCTGGAGTTTCCAGACTACAATATAAGAGTGAGATCAGGGTCATCCGCGTCATGTGTTCCGGTCGGGTGGATCTGGAGTTTATTCTCCGGGCCTTTTCCAATGGAATGGACGGGGTGTTTATCGGTGGCTGCCGCCTGGGCGAGTGCAACTATATAACCCACGGCAATTACCATGCTTTAAATACGGCCATGCTCGCAAAGAGGCTTTTGGAGCATATCGGCCTAGACCCGGACAGGCTGAGGATTGACTTCATGTCTGCCGGCGACGGTGGCCTTTACACCGAATTTGTGGATAGCTTTACCAGTCAGGTTAGTGAGTTGGGCCCTCTGGGAGAGAAAGAGGGGTTGGATGAGATTGAACTCAAGGCCAGGCTGGAGGCCGTGCGAAAGCTGATCCCCTATATCAAGGTGGCCAAGGGGAAAAAACTCGCCACCCAGTTCAGTAAAAGGGAAGAATACGACGAACTTTACACCAAAGAAGAGATAGATCAGCTCTTTGACGAGGTTGTCTCCTATTATATTGACCCGGAAAAATGTCAAGCCTGCGGCATGTGCCGCAAGCGCTGCCCGGTGGAGGCAATAGTCGGGGCCAAGAAGCAGGTGCATGTGATAGACCAGGACAAGTGCATCAAATGCGGAACCTGTTTTGAGGCCTGTCCCTCGAAATTCAGCGCAGTCACCAAAATATCAGGTAAACCGGCCCCTCCGCCCTTGCCTGAGGATCAAAGGGAAGTCATACCCCGGGCCAAGGCCGGTTAGCAGCCCACCGGTAAAAGGCTTTTGTAAGGGAAGACGCTCTTGAGAGGGGAATAGCCTTTTAAAGAAATTGGGAGATAGACTGCCTGTCGACGCTTTCAGGCCGACAGGCAGTTTTTTATGCCAACTATTTTAATTGCATGGTCTTTCAGGGGAATCTCTCCCGGCTTTGTCGCCACACCCGATGCAGAAATAGAAAATTGCCCAAAAGGTAGCGTCTCCATAAACGGCCGGGCTCTTGGAAAAGACGCCAAAGCCATTCAATGCCCAAGCCTCGCCAGGCCAGGGGAGCTCGGGGAACTTCTCCGGCCAGAAAATCAAACAACCCGCCGACAGCCAGCCCCAGCCCGGCTCCTGTTTCAGGAAGGTGTTCGGCCAGCCAAAGTTCCTGCTTGGGCGCTCCCATTGCCGCTAAAAGCACATCCACTTTATGTAAGGCAATGCGGGCCAGGATTTCTTGGGTTTGGTCCTCTGGGAAGTACCCGTGATGCCAGCCCGCTATCTCTATTTTGGGGTGGATTCCCCTTAAACATCGGGCGGCTTTTTCCGCCACACCGGGTCGGGCTCCTAAAAGATAGACTTTAACTCTCTGGCTTGGGAGTTCCTTGAACAGCCAGGGGATTAGATCGGTGCCGTTTAAGTTTTCCCGAACAGGATTTTTTAGTATAAGACCGGCCAGGGCCAGGCCTGAGCCGTCAGCCAGAACCAAGTCTGCCTGGGCAAGGGCGCGGCGATAGGCCGGGTTGGCGCAGGCCTGGTTGGCATAGTGAGCGTTCAGGAAACACACCAGGCCTGGTTGGGGCCGGTCAAGTAGTTTACGGATTTGCCCAAGGGCCTCTTCTTTAGTCAGATTGTTCAGCCTGATCCCCAGGATTGAGGTTTGCCCGCTTTGGGTGGTTAAGACCATTCTTCAATAGGCCCCCTTGCCCAAAAGCACCGCAGGTACGGTTTTTACGAGAAGCCTTATATCCAACCACAGGCTTTGGCTTTCAATGTATTGCAGATCCAGTTTCACCTGTTTGGGAAAGGGGATGTCCCCTCTGCCCTCCACCTGCCAGATGCAGGTGAGCCCGGGGAGAACATCAAGGCGTCTGCGGTCGCTGAGGCTGTATCTCGCCACCTCACTGGGCAAAGGCGGGCGGGGGCCGACTAAAGACATCTGCCCCAGCAATACGCACCAGAGCTGGGGGAGTTCGTCTATGGAAAATTTTCTGATTATTTTTCCCACCGGCGTTACCCGCGGATCGTGTTTTGATTTAAAGGTTATGCTGAAGTTTTCATCGTTTTGTTCGTTTTTTTGATCGTGAATACGGTCTGCATTAACCGCCATTGACCTGAATTTGGGAAAGCTGAATTCCCTTCCATGTAATCCCACCCTGGTCTGCAAGTATAATACCGGTCCCTTGTCGTATGCCTTGACGGCTATCGCCACCAGGAACATAAGCGGAGAAAAGGCCAACATGCTCAAGCCTGCACCTATGATGTCCAGAGCCCGTTTCAATAGCCTGGAGCTATTGGTTACGGTGATCCAGGCGTACTTTTTCCATAGATAGCGGCGTTGATTGGCCGGACCCTTGCCCGCATAGCGCCTGGCCAACTCCTCAATCATTTCCAGGCGGGTTTTGGCGTTGGGGCCTTGCGGGGTCTCTGCACGATTAACCTGCTGCATTGCCTTGGCCTTTTCAAGCGCAAATCCTGGGCGGGTGCTTTTTTCCGGGAAGTGCTTTTTCTTTGGTAAAAGGGACTGTGAAGTTGTTTTAGTAAGCAATGTGTTTTTTTGAAAGATGTCGGTGAGCATTCACAGTCTGGTTTATGTGAAAAAGGGTTATTACCTTTTTGCCGGTCGGATTTCTCACTTGCCTCTTGGATATAGCAACAAAGACGGCGTGGACCGTTTACCCTCCCTTAACCGGTGATGGCGGAATCAAAGGTAACCCTTTCTTCAGCGTTAAAAATTAAGAATTTGGATCCCCTGGCCCTGGCGACCACAATCATGCCCAGGTCCTGGGCCAGGTTAAGCCCCATTTGGGTGACGCCTGATCTGGAGATAAGAATTGGGATTCCCATAAATGCAGTCTTCATGATCATCTCAGAAGTAAGCCTGCCAGTGGTGAAGAAGATTTTGTCATCCCCTTTTATGTCTTCCAGCCACATGCGCCCACTTATGGCGTCGGCCGCGTTGTGCCTGCCTACATCTTCAATGCTGATCCGCACCTCTTCTCCCCGGCAGAGGGAGCAGCCATGTACTGAACCTGCCTGACGATAAAGGGGGTTATGCACGGAGGCGGATTTCAGCAGGGCATAGATGGTGGATGTCCTGAGCCTGGCCCGTGGCAATTTCTGCTCATAAAGCTTGTCTACGGTGCAACTGAAAAGAGTCCCCTGGCCGCATCCGCTGGAAACAGTCACCCGGGAGAGCTTCTCGGCCAGATCCGGTATCCCCTCACCACTTCTGGTATCTACATGCACAGTTTCTCTTGCCCAATTAACCTTTACCGAGGCGATATCTTCTATGCTTTCCAGAAGATGCTGGTTGCGCAGATACCCCAGGGCCAGTTCCTCGGGGTTGGTGCCAAGGGTCATCAAGGTGATGATTTCCTTGTTATCCACTTTTATGGTCAAGGGGGTTTCGCCGGGAATGGCCACCTGTTTGACCTTGCCCAAATGGTCTGTGACCTGGCAATAGTGCACCGGGTCCAGCCCGGCCCGGCTCATCTCCGGTTTGGTGTGAGGGTGCTTCTGTTCCTTCATGTTCTTTCCCGCTTTTTTAGCCTGTGACACCGCAGATGATCTGTGGAGTTTGAGCTTAGTCCCGCCGAGCGGAGTTGCCTTTAGCAAGGAAAAGGCAAAATAAATTGAGACTGACAGATCCTGGGCCGGGGTTATGCCTGATTAAAGTTCCATCTCCAGGTTGACCATATCACCTTTCTGAAAACCAATACTGTTGAAGAACTTTAAAAGCCTCCAGTCGCGTCGGGTTACAAAGGTGTACATGGTGTCCACCCCGTTTTCCTTGAGGCTTTCCGTCATATTTGCGAATAAGAGTTTAGCTATACCCTGTCCTTGAAAATCAGGGTCCACGCCAATGGTGTCGATCCAGCCAATGTTCTCCGGCACCCCGTATTCCCAACGGCTGGCTCCGCCAATGATAAAGCCCACTACCTGGCCTTTGATTTCCGCCACCAGGGCTGAGATCTGGGGGTGTTTTTCAACAATATCCAACTTCATCTGCCAATATTCCGGCCTGGGTCTGGTCAACACCTTAATATCAATAGAGACTATTTCATCTAAATCCGCAGGGGTCATTGGGCGCACAACAGGGGATACAGATGTACTTTCAGACATGTCACCCTCCTTTGTTTGTCCGGCTGGAGCGTAGGATTATAAGGGTTTATTCACCACCCTTATTTGTATGTTAATATGTTATGGGTCTTTACATAAAGGATATTTGGCTGGTTGGTTTTTTAAAGAGGCCTATCCCACATCTTTCTGGTTTCCGGATTTGTTGAATCCCCCTCACTCTTTCACTGGTTGGGGCAGTGAGGCAGATTGGCCTGGTTGTAGGCAGCCGGCAGGAGCAGGCTATTCAGCCAGGGGCACCTTTTTTCCTTTGACCTTTGCCACTGATCTTGGTAATCACGAACCCCGATTACTAAAGAACAGGCGGCTCTTTGCAGAAGGGCCCTATCCACGCTTGTGGGGGAACTGGGCATGGTGCGCTTGTAATTGTTGTAGATGGTCAGTCTTTTCTTAAGTATTCTTTGAAACTTGAGCATGTTTTTGCGCAGCGCTGCGCAGGCCCCTGCGTCATATTGAGGATTTTGCCGTTGTTGCACAGTGTTGCCGCCACGGTATATATGGCAAACCAAACCAGGGGCGGCGTTTAGGCCCAGAGGATTTTTTATGCGGGCCGCCTGAAGACAGCCCGCCTCTTTAGCCGCCAGTTTAAGGTCGCTCATCTCTTTACTTGCATCGACTATTCTGCAGGCCACAGGACCGACCACCTCTCTGGGCCTGTTCGCTTCTCTCAGTCTGGAATAATAAGCCAGCTGCTCTTTTATGACTTTTTTTGTATCGTTGATTTGATTGATATATCCCTGACATGAGGTCTGGCTGGTCTGCTCTTCTTGATCAAGCGGCGGAGTGCCGGTTGTTTCTGAAGCAATTCTGGCCTTGACGATTTTTATCTTGTCGCCCAGTTTTTTCCTGATGCGCTTGCAAGATGTGTGTTTAGCGGCCTTTTGCAAAAGTTCTTTCGCTTTCTGATACTTTCCATCGACATACAGTTTGTTTGCCTTTTTAAAAAGGCTGAAGGTGATCTCTTCGTAGGCCTTTAATTTTTGGGCTGATTTTATTTTTGTATTGATGCTTTTAGTATGTTTTTCACATTTGGCTTGGGATAGTGCTTTATTTAGAATTTTAAGGGCCTTGCCAGGGTGGCAATCCTTAAATTGCTCCCTTGCCTGGTTAACCAGTTTTTTTAGCTCCTGTTCCAGACTAAGGGCCTGATTGAGCTCGTTCTCCAGTTGATTGCGCAAAGGCCCTGCGGGCAGGTTGTTTATAAGGTCTCGGGCGCTTACGAAATCACAGCCATTTATGGCCTGCTTCACCACTTGCCCCTGCGCCGGTCCCGCACCCATGACCCTGGCCAGGGAAGTGAGGCAGGCTTGGGCCTGGCCCAAAGCACGGCGGGCCCTGGTCTTGGCCTTTTGGGAGGCATTTAGCTGTTCCACGGCTTGTTTCAAGGCCACCTTGCTTTTTCTAAGGGCCATGGAGGCACGTGCGGCTCGTTCCTCCAGCCGGGCAATTGCTCTTTCCAGCCCCTGGGCCGCTGCCAGCACTGGGTAAGGCGCCATGGGCGGGTCGGGGTCTATTGGCTTGGCATTTTTATATTGTTCAGCCACCTCTTGGCAGCCTTCCCTTAATTTCGAAAGTTCTCTGTTTTGCGGGTTTGGGTCCAGTAATCTGCCGATGGCAACCAGGAGGGGGAGGGTGTCTTCATAGCCTTTGGTCTTTTGCTTGGCAATACCCTTTACGTCTTTTTGAAGGGTTTCCCACATTTGTTCGGCCTGGTCCAGGAGTTCCCTGGCTTTGTCCAGGTTCACCCGCATATTGGCCGCGGCTTTTAGTTTTTTGAGCAGCCCGTCTGTGGCGGCTTCCAGTTCCCGGCTTTGATCTTGGGCCTGGTTCAGGCTTTGTTCTGCCGCCCGAACCGCATCCAAAAGGCCGCTCTCGGCGTGCTCTACTTGCAACTCAACCTGATGATAGCCCTGTTCGGCCTGATTATGCCAAACATGAACCTCATCTTGGCTGGGCTGGGGGGCCAATGTGGCTTTTTCAGCCTGGCCGCAGGTTTTTTTCTGTTCATCCTGAGCGCCTTGGGCCGCCTCATCCATTGCACCACCGAATTTGTTCAATTGGCTTAAGGCCGTCTCCAATCGGGCCAGGCTTTGCTCCATTCCCTCAAGTAAGGAATCGGGGCCAGGACCATATGGGGATTCATCCAACAGAATGGCGCTTTCGGCCTGAGCTTCGTATAACCTTTTGGCTTCGTTCACCAACTTATCCATCTCTTTTTGGTTTACTTGAACGTCTCTTCTCCACTTCAGAAAAAGGTGCAACTTTCTGTGGGCATCTTCCATGCGTGAACGCAACTGGTTAATCTGGTCGGTGAGGTCCTGTTCTTCTGTAGACTGCTCTCCTGCCGGGGTAAGGCGGGCGAGGCATGCGCGAGCCTTGGAAAGCCCTGCGAAGAGAGCCTGGGAGTTGGATGCCTCATGCAGTTTTTCTTGAATTTGCGGCAGCAGGTTTTCCGCCTGGTCCACAATGCTCTGGGCCCGGTCAAAGGTTTCCCTTAACCGGGCCAGATTCGGATTGGATTCGTAATTGATAAAATCCTGGGCAAGAGGGTCAAACTTAATCAGAACCGGCAGGTCTTGGGGAAGATATATTTCATCGGTTTTCTGAATCGCCCGTTCAAGCCTTGCCCATATGGGGTCTGTTTCAGGTGCGGAAGCCTCTAAAAGCCGGTCTTGCAGGGTAAAGAGATCCGCCTTGATATCTCTAAGCTTTACAAGGGAAAAAGCCATACGCAGGCTTTTAAGTTTTCTTAATAATTTTTCGGCCTTGTCCAGATCCTCCCGCGCCTGCTTCAGTTTGGTGAGATTTTTGGCCATTTCCCGGTAGGTATTTTGGAATAGTTCCCTATGTTGCAAGAGGGCATGGAGCCTGCCCGCTTGCAGGGCCAGGCTGTCGCTATCATCGGCCAAGTCCCGCCAGGCCCGGTTCAGGGACTTGCGCCTTTGTTCCAACTCCATGCGCAGGCGGCTTATTGTTTCCTGCCCCCGTCGGTGTGCATTTTCCTGATCAATGGCTGTTCGGACCTGGTCTGATTCCTGGTCGGCTCTTTGGCAGATTTCACTGGTCGCTTCTTTGACCTCTTTGGTGAATTTCAGCCACCCGTTGAGTTGACCGGTAAAGAGTTTCAATTGGGCCTTGGCCTGGCGCAAGGCGCTTTGGGCCAGGGGCATATCCGCCCTGCCGCCGATTACGGCCATGTTTTTTAAGGCAATGATAAGGCCTTCTGTTGCCTGAAGACCTTTTTGGGCCATGGAATGATGCAGGTTCAGCTCTGCTTCAGTGATGCGGTAGTCATCTAAAGCATCATATAGTTCATCCAGGATTTTCTCATGTTCCTCAATTTGCTTAACAATCTGCCTGTCGGCCCGGCCTTCAATGGGCAGGGCCAAAAACACTGTAAGTATCAGGGCCAGACAAGTAGTGGTTATATGGGGTCGATGCGGCATTTCAGTTACAGCTCTCCCAGATCGGCGGGGATATCTTCTTTTCTTATCGGGCCTGTGTCTTGACCTTTTTCCTGTAACTGTCCTTTGGAACTTAAGTCTTCCACTTCAAATTCCCCGGAAGCGATTTTGACCCCTTTGACAAAAAGTTCGACCTTGTATTCACCCACCGCCCATTTGCCGGGTTGTTCCCAGCCAAAGCCGTGGCAATGGGTTGAGTCCATCCAACCCGGTTCAAGCCTGGGGGTGGTCCAGAGTCGGGCAAGGCTTTTGCTGGGTGCATGAAGAATTGTCCATTCAATCCGGAAAGAACCGGCCTGTGGAGGTGATCTGTGGTGCAGGGCCAGCTCCCAGTTAATGTAATGAGCCTTGGATTTGTCAAAAATTGCCTTGTATTGCCTTTTGTTTTTTGGGGGGTAGCCTTTAGTGCTTTGAAAAAACAAAAGCCCGGCAACCTCTGAATTCAGGCCGGGGATGGTGGCCTGTTTTGGTGGACCTGCGGTCAGGTTTTGGGCATGAATCAGGCATAGTCCGAAAGCCAGGAATAAACAGGCCAGGGTTTTTAAAATTCCATGATTGGTCAAAGTTGTCTTCATGGTTTCCCTGATTTTCAGGCAAAAGCGGTATTTACCGGAACATCACTTTTTTGGGTTGCAGACATTTGTAGCCATTGGGTGTTTTCACCATTACTTTGCCGCCGGGACAGGTGCATCTGTACCCCAAAGTGGGGTGTCTGGGAGATAAAAGCGACCCTTCCGGGCACTTAAGGCAACTGATTTTACCTCTGCCCATGAAGCCGAGGCTTTGCCCGGCAGGGCATTTAACGCATCTGCCCTGACCGTAATAGTGATGCCATATGTATCCCGGATTGCAGGCAGCGCATTTTTTTTGACCTGCCAGGGTTACCGGCTTGAATTTTTTAGGACATTTGCCCTTGGCGTTAAGGGGGGTGTACTTGGGTTTGTGGCCTTGAGGGGTCTCCATGGCCGGATGCATCTGAAGCCTTACGCAGACCGTTTTGCCGTGGATTTTTTGAGGGAAATAGCCTTCCTTTTGATTACAAAAAAGGCAGCGCGATTTTCCTTTGAAAAACAGCTTGCTGGCTCCTTGGGGACATGTCCCCCCTGGTCCCGGCGCTTTGTAAACAGGTTGCATATGGTCTATGACCTGTGGCTGGGCCAGAGAAAGGGAGGCTAAAAAAAACAGGGAAGCCATGACTATCAGGCCCGTCAGTAAGGGAAAAATCCTTTGGCAAGAAACCTTCTGAGAATACATTTGGCAACTCCTTTGAAGTTTTAATGATTCGTCAGGGATTTAAAGGTCTGTGCATTGCCATTTGCCTTTGATCAGCCTGAATACCTTTCCGTTTGCACAGCGGCAGACCGGTTTAATGGGAAATGCCACCCCCATATAGGCCGCACCCTTGGGACAGCCCACACACCTGAGTTGTTTCTGGAACCTGTCCAGGTGGAAGCCTGAAGGACATTTGTAGCACCCGCTTTTAGGCTGCTTGTTGTTGAAGTGGAAATCCAAGGGGCATTTAATGCAACGCAGTTTGCCGTGAAGCATCATTGCCTTGAAGCTCTTGGGGCACTTGGCAGGGCCTGTCAAGCGGGCCAGTTCGACTGGGTTGAATAAAGGTTTCTTCACGTATGGCCCTATTATTTCCTTATAATCTTCAGACCATGCGTTTAATGGGGCGATTAAAAGAAAGACCGCGGTTGTAACAGCCAATTTTATGGAAAAGGTCCGGAATCCCATGGCAATACCTTCACTCTGGAGCTTTTTGAAATTTTAAAAATTAGTTAAATAGCCAATTTTTCAGGAGGTCGTGACGGTTTTTAAGAAAAGAGCTAAAAAACCTTGGCTGAGAGAGCGGAGATTCGAAGAGCTTGGCTTATATCTTAATATAGCAACATCCGGGATAGGGAGGCAATCGGCAGAGTTGGGAGTTTTAAAACATTTCAGCGCAGCAGATTTTCATTGATTAGTTCCCGGGCCAGGGCCTGGCTGAATGCTTTGGAAGGATGGAAGAAATCTCCGGCTGAGAGTTGGGTGTAGATGAGGCCTTTTGTTTTGAGCATTTTTTCCAAAAGGTCTTTGGCGTCATAGTGTCTGATGGCAAGTTTGTTTAAGATTTCAAGAGCGGCCCGGTGCTGTTTGCGATAGGAATTCGGCCAATTCCCCGGTTTCTGGAAAAGGGGGTAAATCACCATCAGCAACTTAAAACCGTCTGTTGGGATAGTTGGTGCAGGCGGGCCAGGTTGTTTTTAACCTCTTCTTCCAGGCCGGGTCTGTGGAAAAGCGACTTTTTTACAGAAAGCCATATCCTGTATATGGTTGAATGCCTGAAAAGCCAGGGACTGAAAAAATTCGAACCCAGATACATTTTAGCTACCAGGGTTTCTTCTTTTTGGCTCTTCAGGATAATCGGGGTGCCGTCAAAATCATTCAGACAAAACTCCAACACCACCAGGTCCGGGTTTATTTTTCTTAAATATCTTTCAAAGAAATTTACTTCTTGAAAAGTTGAATATACGAAAATTCCACCATTCCAGATCTGGTTTTTGCCCGGTGCGAGTTGAGCCAGGGCTTTTCCCAAGAAACCGATGGCTGCTATGGAATCTCCCATCATCAGAATTCTTTTTACCTGGGCTGGTTTTTTAAGGGCAAAGGAATTGTGTTGAGTCCCCAAATTTGAGTAGGCGTACTTCTCTCCCATTCTGGGTAAATAGCCCAATATGGGGTCCGGCTGGGACCATTGCTTGAATTGTTCTTGGCTGATGGTTTGGAATTGTTCTTTAGTGGGATCTTCAAAGTAAAGCTGAGTTAAGTTGGTAGAGTTGAAAACCAGGTTAAAGGGCATTAGAGCCAGGTCAAAAAGCACCAGGGCTACAATTACCGAGCAGATTAGCAGGGCTGTATTGGTGAAGGCTTTTTTCTTTTCACCCATGGGTTGCTTGCCAATTCACCCTTGTTGAAAGGTCAAGTTTCTAAACTGCCAAGAGGTATGGCCAGGAGATTGCCGTTAAGGCTTTTTTCCCAATTCACGGAGAACAGAAGGGGAAGGTCATAGCGGGGTATGTAAAAAGCCTGGTAGTTGTTTTCTTGAAAAAAGGCGTTTAATTGGTCTTTGGCATGGTCTGCCGAGGTCTTGTCTTTGAAATTAAGGTCTTCGTGTTCAAAGATCACATGAGGCCTGTGAGTGTCAATCAGGGCTGCTCCCCCTTTTAGAACTCGGTTTTCCACGCCTTGCACATCTATCTTCAACACGCCGATGTGTTCTTTCAGATCTGCAAAGACCTGGTCAAGGGTGATTAGCTCCACGGATATGGATTCGGCGGTTTCCTTTCCATAAAGGCTTTCCAGGAAAGTGGAGAGACCAATATCGCGGTGGGGGAAGGCGTTCATTTTAAGGCTGCCGGTTTGGTCAGCCAGGCCTTTTTCCCAAAGGGTTACGTTGTCAAGGCTGCTTAAGGAAAGGTTTCTTTGAAGTCTTCCCAGGGCGCTGGGTCCAGGTTCAAAGGCGTGAATCATGGCCTGGGGCAGATAACCGGCCAGGGGGATGGTGTAGGCCCCGATACCTGCTCCTACGTCCAGGAGAAGGTCGTTGGGTTGGGCCAGGTCGGCCATCAGGTTCAGGACATCCTGGTCATAGGAACCTTGGCTGATGAGTTTTCGTTCCGAGGCTATTTGGGGGTCGCAATAAAAAAACGAAGGCCTGCCCCGGTAATCCACCTTGATCAGCACTTCTTCTGAGTTATATTGCTCAAGATCCTTGTCGGAATAGCACCAGGTGTCTTGGCCGGACTTTTCCCCCCTTACCCAGGCGTTTCATGTATTGCAGGGGATCTATCTTTTCATACGGCTTGCGCAGCCCAGAGGCATAGAGGGATCTCCAAATTCTTTTCAGCATGTTTTCTATTTTAAACAGAGATTTTGGTTAAACAGGCATTTCTGCCGTGAGGAACCTTAAAAGCGGATAAACGCTTCAGATTCGCTTTTGTCCCGTCTTGGCAACTTGTTTTCTATTCTTAACTCTGTTGGGCCGGCACGGCCCTGAATAAGCACCTATCGCATAGTACTAAATTAAAATAATAGGTCAATGTGGGATTTTCCTGCCGGAACAGGAACCTTAAATCCAGGGGGGGCAGGGGATAAGGTTTTCCAAGTGGCTTGTGAGGGGCCGGTAAAACCGGAGAAAAAAAACCAAAGCAACAAACACATAAGGTGCAGTTGCTTTGGTTTTCGGGACCGATTACGGCCATTTTAGAGCAGTTGCAATTGGCTGGACCTATTGGGAAAAATTAAATCCCCCAATAGGCCTGAGGCCTGATTACTTTACGTTTGCCCTTTTATATCGTTTGGGCTCGGTTTTTTTGCGGCTCACAGGATTATTCTGTGAACCTGTGCCCACCCGTCTGCGTTTCGCAGGGCGGTAGGGCTTTTTAGGAGCCTTTTTCTGAGGCAAAAGCGGGCCCTCATAGCCAAAGGCTCGCGGGTCCGAGACCGGCACCGATTGGCGGATCAGCCGTTCGATATTCCGCAGAAATGATCTCTCCTGGGAATTGCAAAAGGATATGGCCACGCCCTTGGCCCCGGCCCTGCCGGTGCGGCCAATGCGGTGCACATAACTTTCCGGTTCGTTGGGCATGTCATAGTTGATCACATGGGTCACGCCTTCAACATCAATGCCCCTGGAGGCTACATCCGTGGCAACCAGCACCTTGGTGCGGCCTGTACGGAAATTGTTCAAGGCCGCCTGCCTGGCGTTCTGGCTTTTGTTGCCGTGGATGGCTTGAGCCTTTACATGACGTCGGGCAAGTTGACGGGCCACCTTGTCCGCACTGTGTTTGGTGCGGGTGAAGATAAGAACCCGGCTCGGCTTGGAGCTGTTTAGAACATCGTCTAATAACTCTTTTTTGTCTTCCTGGGCCACGAAAAGCACACTTTGGTCTATTTGCTCTACCGGCTCTGACACCCGGGCAATTTGGATTTTTTTAGGGGTGTTAAGGATTTTTCTTGTCAAATTCACAATGACCGGGGGCATGGTGGCAGAAAAGAAAAGGGTTTGTCTCTCTTTGGGAGCCATGAGCAAAAGGCGTTTAATGTCCGGAAGAAAACCCATGTCCAACATGCGGTCCGCTTCATCCAGGACCATTATCTCAAGATTATCCAGCCGGACAAAGTCCCGGTTTATGAGATCCAGAAGACGGCCGGGGGTTGCGACCATTATGTCGAGGCCCCTGGCGCAGGCCTTTATCTGGGGGCGGAGGCTTACGCCGCCGTAGACCGTCATCAGATGCAGACCCAGATACTTGCCATAATCCTTAAAGCAGTCTGTGACCTGAACAGCCAATTCACGGGTGGGGGTGAGCACCAGGGCTCTGGTGCTCTTGGGCTTGGTTTTTTTGCGGAGTGAGGACAGCTTATGTAATATCGGCAGGGCAAAGGCTGCTGTCTTGCCTGTCCCGGTCTGGGCACAGCCCTGCAGATCACGCCCTTCTAAAATGGGCGGAATACCGGCCGCCTGAATCGGGGTCGGATTTTGGTAGCCCAATCCGCGCAAGGCCCGTTGAATGGGTGCGTTCAGGGCTAACTGATCAAAGGAAATCTCTGGCATCTAGGCTATTTTCCTCGATAATTCTAGAGGGATGGGGAATTGGTCCCTCCCCCGGTTAAACAATGCGAGACCCCGCTTCAGCAAAGCCGAAGCGGGGTCTTCGATTCTTTACGAACGCTTGGTTTGCGAGGGCTACCAGCGCCTGGGCGGACGGGCTTCGCGAGGCCTGGCCTCGTTCACCTTAAGAGCCCTGCCATCCAAATCTGCGCCGTTTAAGGCTTCAATGGCGGCGGCTGCGCCTTCTGCGTCCATCTCAACAAAACCAAAACCGCGAGACCTGCCGGTCTCCCGATCCTCGATCACCTTGACAGAGTGCACGGTACCGTACTGTTCAAACAGTTCGCTAATACCTTGCTCATTGGAGTTGTAAGACAGATTACCTACGTAAATGTTAGTTCCCATTATCAAAAACACCTTACTAAAAAAGAAAAAATGCACCCCTCCCATGTGGAGGGATCACGGAACCAATTAAGCCCAAGTTTTCGGTAAAAATGAATGGCAAGAATAGGCCAGCAAGTTTAACGAACAAATTGGCTGAATGGTCAGCTGGTGATAATGATACAGGCGAAAAGCCTGGTGTCAATTTTTATTTAGCAAATAAAGATTAATTTCTTACTTTTTGCTCGGAAATAAATATCCCCACGTTTTGCCTGCCTAAAGTTAGGCTTAATAACTTTAGGCAGCTGGGGTGACGGATTGATTCAAGGTTAACCTCAAAAAGCCGATAAAGACCCGGTCCAAAGCCAAATTCGCTTCTGATCGGGCCTGTTTATTCACCTACATACGATCCAGAAACACCTTTCTGAAATGGAAGCCGTAGACGGCAAAGGTAAGGGCTCTGGTCAAGGCCAAGGGTTTACGGAAAAGTGACCAGAACATGAGCTTCCAGTAGTGCCGGCGGGCCTTGTCTTTTATGCCCAAAAGGAAAAAGGTTTTGAAAAGCGCTGAAATATAACCCGGATGCAGGCGGATGTAATTGAAATGAAAACGGAACTTTTTTCTTTTTAACGGCTTGTACTCTTTGAGGTAATTTTTCACCCGGTCGTAATAGGGCTTGGGGGAGTAAATACCGCTTATGATTTGGCGGTACCCCTGGTATAGGTTGTCCATTCCCATCTTGGGTACAAAATTGGTGGAAAAATCCGTATTGTCTCCGGTGACTTCTTTTAAAAGGCGCCCCTCTTCAGCAATACGCTTGTAAAGGCGGCTGCCTTTGGGGGCGTTCAAGAGCCCCACCATTGCGGTGATCACCCGGCTGTTTTGGATAAGTTCTATTTGCTTTTCAAATACAGATGGTGAATCACTGTCAAACCCCACAATAAATCCACCCCGAACCTCCATGCCAAAGGCCTGGATTTTTTTTACACAGGCCACCATGTCCCGGTTTTTATTCTGCAGCTTGCTGCATTCGGCCAGGCTTTCCTCACTGGGGGTCTCTATGCCCACAAAAACTCCGTCAAAACCAGCCTTGACCATCATGATCATCAGTTCTTCATCGTCGCTTAAGTCTATGGATGCCTCGGTGGAGAGACTAAAGGGGTAGTGGTGCTTTTCCATCCATTTAATAATGGATGGAAGGACATCTTTTTTTAGTTTGCCTTTGTTGCCGATGAAATTGTCGTCCACTATAAAGAGCCCGCCCCGCCAGCCCAGGGCATGGAGGTGGTCCAATTCAGCCAGCATCTGCTGGGTGTTTTTGGTGCGCACCCTGCGGCCAAACAGGGTGGTTATATCGCAGAATTCGCATTGATAGGGGCAACCCCTTGAATACTGGATGGTCATGGAGGCATAGCGCCTGAGTTTGATGAGATCCCAGCGGGGAGAAGGGGTGAGGCCAAGCTTGGGAAATTTTTCTGTAGTGTAAACCGGTTGGGGGTTTCCTGCCTCAAGATCCCTTAAAAAGCCGGGCAGGGTGATTTCCGCCTCATCCAGCACAAAATGGTCTATGCCCTCAAATTCTTCATGGCTGGTGGTGAAAAGCGGGCCTCCGGCCACCACCTTGAGCCCATGCCCCTTGCACCGGCTTACCACTTTTTTCACGGATTCCTTTTGGATCACCATGGCGCTGATAAAGGCCATCTCCGCCCAGACAAGGTGTTTATCGGTAAGCGGCTCCACATTCTCATCCACCAGTTTGAGCTCCCAGTCGGCGGGCAACATGGCCGCCACAGTCAAAAGCCCCAGGGGCGGGTGCATGGCTTTTTTGGCGATGAATTTAAGAGCGTATTTAAAGCTCCAAAAGGTCTCCGGATTCTTGGGGTAAATAAGAAGTGCTCTCATATTTTTATCCCTCATTTTTTTAATAGTATACAATGTTTAGCCCACATAGTGGCGTTGTTTTTTTTAATAAAATGAATTTTATTTGGAATAGTTAAGAAGCGAAAAGGCAAGGCTTTGATTGGCTAAACTGGCTTTTGAAAAGAAAAAAAACTGTTGGGTAGGCGGGGACTTGCCTTTTGGCTTTATCAAAAGTCCGTTTGAATAGGTTTTCAAGGGGCAAAAAACATATTTCCTACTTCCCTTGAAATATTCCCCAAATCCCCTGCTGTTAACATACTGATTAGCTTGCTAATTCAATTTTTCACTTGACACAGGATCGTAATAGTGGAATGTTTTACTAAGTGACACTGTGTTTCACTTGGAGAGACAAGGGTGACAGCCAAGGCAAAAACGGTTTTGCGGTCAAGTAAAAGGGAGGAGTTGCCTTTTACCGAGGTATCTTTTCCCAGGATAGCCATACCCTTAACTTTTACTGCGGGCCGGGCTTCCATGCGGGCCGGGTTGATGAAAGGGTATGCCGCCCCCTCTGTTTTTTGCGATTTCCCTTTTCGGTCTTTTTCCGTCTTTCCCTTCATTATCAAAGACAAGCAGTTAGTACACAGGAAAAGCCGCTGTTCTGGCCGGGGCGCTTCTGGACTTCAACAAGGGGCCAGGTTTGGCTCCATGTCGAGTCAACGAACCTGGCCGCAGAAGCTAAGGTCGCCTTATCTGAAATCCTATGGTGAAACGTCTTTTTACTGCTTGACACACGGCTTCAATCTTGCCAATCTGCCAGATAATAGGGATTGCACCCCATGGGCTGAGTCGGGATTAGCTGGTTTTTCTTGGCAACAGGCTCCCTTTTCACCTGTCAGGCTCACGACCGGCCTGGCTGAAGATCGTTTAATTTCAACCCACAAAAATAAAACAGCTTATAAAACCCCTTTCGCGGGAAAAACCCTGAATCCGGGTTTGGCTTCCAAGGGGTGTTTGAAACGCAAATTGAGTGAGAGCGGCAACTTAGCGCATATCAGAAAGCGTTATGACCGTTTGCCAGCTAAAGAGAGTTAGAAAGGATCCATAGATGAAGTTCATAGTCAATAAATCCAGTCTGCAGGGAACGGTTCAGATTCCCGGCAACAAGTCCGCCACGGCCCGGGCCATTTTGTTGGCCGGTTTGGCAGAGGGCGTCTCCACTATCGGCAACCCACTGCCCGGCCTGGACAGTTATTCCATTGTGGATATGATGTGCGCCCTGGGCGCCAAGATAGACACCTCCCGCGATGATAAGTGGATCGTCGAGGGGGTGGCCAACCAGCCCCAGGTGCCCTCCACTGTGCTGGACGCGGGCAACTCCGGCACCGGGTACTATCAGATTGTGGCGATCGCCTCTTTGATCAACGGCACCTCCGTGGTTTCCGGCGACTACCAGATCTGCCGCAGGCCCTGCGCTCCGATGATCGCCTCCCTGGAAGAACTGGGCTCCAAGGTGGTCTCCACCCGCAACAACGGCCTGGCCCCCCTGGTGGTCACCGGCCCCATGAAGGGCGGCAAAACCAGCCTGCCCGGTGTGAACTCCCAGTGGCTCAGCCCGCTTCTGATTGCAGGCGCCCTTACTGAAGAAGGCGTGGTGGTGGAAGAGGACGACCTGATGGAGCGTCCCTATGTGGATATGACCATGGGCTGGATGCGCACTGCCGGGGGAGAAGTCTCCCACGACAACTATGATCTGTTCACCGTGCCCGGCGGCCAGAAATACAAGGCCTTTAACGCGGATGTGCCTTCGGACTGGGGCACCTCGGGTTACCACATGGTGGGTGCCGCCATCACCGACTCCAAGGTTACCTTCACCAATATGGACCCCAACGACTATGCCGGTGAAAAGGCCTACCCCCATATCATTAAAGAGATGGGCGGCAACGTGACCTTTGAAGACGAAGGCCGCACCGTCACCATTGAGGGCGGCAACGAGCTGCACGGTATTGAGATCAACTGCTCAGGCACCCCGGACGCCATCCCGGCCCTGACCGTGTTGGCTTCCCAGGCCACATCCAAGACCGTTTTGACCAACGTGGCGGCCAGCCGTTTGAAAGAGACAGACCGCACCAGATCGATCATGGAAGAGCTGACCAAGATGGGCGGCAAGTTCGATGAGACCCCGGACACCCTGACCATCTACCCGGCCGAACTCAAGGGCACCCATATTGACGGCCGTCATGACCACCGCATTGTCATGGCCACTTCAATCGCCGCCCTGGTGGCAGAGGGTGAAACCATGGTTGACGATGCCGAATATGTGGGCGTATCCTTTCCTAACTTCTATGAACTGAGCCGATTCCTCGGTGCGGACATCAAGAGGTTGGACTACGTTTAGGGAAACCGGCAAAAGGCGGTCTTTTTAGAAAAGGCCGCCTTTTCAGGTAGGCCGGACAATCCGGCTACTCGCCTGAATAGGCTATATTGCATAACGAGGTAGGGAGAACTTTTAAGATGAAAAAGTATTTGGTTTTAATGACAGTGGCGCTTTTGACAGCCGCGCTTTGCGTACCCTCTTGGGCTGCCGACAAGAGGATCTCCATCGGCACCGCCGGCACTGCCGGCGCCCTGTATCCCATGGGTGTGGCCATGGCCGAGACCATCAACCACCATGTTCCCGGCCTGAAAGCCTCTGCCGAGGCCAGCAGCGCCTCTTTGGAAAACCTGCGCAACCTGGCCCAGGGCAATGTGGATTGGGCCATCAGCCAAAACGAAGTCGCCTTCCTGGCCTATAACGGTAAAGACAAATACAAGGGCCGGGCCGTTTCCTCCCTGCGCTCCTTGTTCGGCACCCTGCTTTCCTGGGCCCAGATTTTCGCCCCGGCCGACAGCTCCATCAAGACAGTGGCCGACTTCAAGGGCAAACGCATCGGCGTGGGCGCCCCGGGCAGCGGCGGTGAAAGGGCCGCCAGCAAGATCCTGGACTACTACGGCCTGACCTACAAGGACATCAAGGCCGAGTTCATGAGCAACGCCGAGATGGTCGCCGCCCTGAAAGACGGCACCTTGGACGCTTTCATCATCACCCACCCGCTGAAATCCGCCGCCCTGATGGACTTGACCACCAGCTTTGATGTTAAGATGGTGCCCGTGGCTGATGACGGCTTTTACAAAAAATACCCCTTCTTCAATAAAGTGGACGTGCCCGCGGGTGTGTACCGCAATGTTGACAAGCCCGTGCCCACCCCCACCAGCAGGGTGGTGATGTACACCAGCACAAAGGCCGAACTCTCTGCCGATCAGGTTTACGCCCTGCTTAAAGGACTGTGGGAGAACCCCGGCGAGTGGACCAACACTCACCCCGCAGTGAAGAAGTACACAACCTTAAAAGACGCGGTCAAAGGCTTGAGCGTGCCTTTGCATCCCGGTGCAGTGAAATACTACAAGGAAAAAGGGATTGAAGTTCCCCAGGCCCTGATCAAGTAGGAATACAGCCAAGATGAATCATTCAGCGCTCTTTTGGAAGGGACTCATCCTGTTATGCATCCTGTTCCTATCTCCCTGGCATTTGCTGCCTGCCCCGGCCGGTGCATCCGAAAGAGCGCTTTTTGTAAATAATCCTCAAACCGGCCTTGAGGTTTTGCTCCCCCTGGCCGGAGTAGATGAAGTATCCATCCGGTTTTTTCATTCATATGACTATCAGTGGGTGAAAGAAACCTTTGCCATAGAAAAAGGGCGCTTTGTGCCGAAAAAAGTGGCATATAGGGATGACTCCTATGACTGGCGCGATCAGCGCTATGATTGCAGCCCCAAGATAGGAAGTAAAAAGATTACTCTGGGGCAAATCAAGCCCCGAAAAAAAGATCGCTTGGTTAAAATCATTACACGCGTGGCTCATATCAAGTCACAGCAGTTGATATTAAAGGGTGCAAACAAAACCCAAACCATTCCCTTCACTCAATGGGGAAGACCTGGTCAGCGCCTGATTTTCTCCATCAAGGGAGATTGAAATGCCCAAAACCGAAGAAAAAAAGCCAAACAAGCGTAATCCGGAAGGATTTAGTCGTTGGTTGGTTTTCGCCATAGCAGTAGGCCTCTCCTGCTTTCATCTTTACACAGCGGCCTTTGGCGTGCTTTCGCCCCTTTACCAGCGGGCCGTGCATTTGATAGGTCTGCTTTTAATCTGTTTTTTTCTTTATCGTCTTTATCCCGGCCAGGGGAAACAAAACCCGGGAATTTTTGACTGGCCCCTGGTGCTTGCCACCTTGGGGTTGGGTGCGTTTTTGTTCCAGGCCTTTGCGCCCGAGGCTGTATTGGACAGGGGCATCATGGGCCCCACCGAGACCGAGTTCTGGGTGGGCCTGGGCCTGATTCTTTTAATTCTGGAAGGCACACGGCGCACAGTGGGCATGCCGATTGTGCTGGTGGGTGTGACGTTTTTAGCCTACGCCATGCTGGGGCCTTATATGCCGGATTTCTTGGCCCACAAGGGATATGGCCCAGAGCGTTTGGTGAGCTATCTGGTTTGGACCACAGAGGGTGTCTTCGGCATTCCAGTGGCGGTCTCGGCCACTTTTGTAATCGTGTTTATTATTTTCGGCGCGTTTTTGGACAAACTTGGCGCTGGAAACTTTTTTATTCAGATGGCCATGGCCCTTACCGGCCGCAGGCGGGGCGGTCCGGCCCTGACCTCGGTCCTGGCCAGCGGGCTCATGGGGTCTATCAGCGGTTCATCGGTCTCCAACGTGGTGACCACAGGCACCTTCACCATCCCCCTTATGAAGCGCACCGGCTATAAACCGGTCTTTGCCGGGGCCGTGGAGGCGGTGGCCTCAACCGGCGGCCAGATCATGCCTCCGGTTATGGGAGCCGGGGCCTTTGTCATGGCCGAACTTCTGGGGGTCTCCTACGCCAACGTGGCCCTGGCCGCAGCCATACCGGCTATTCTTTATTTCACCTCTGTGGGGCTGATGGTCTATTTTGAGGCTCATAGAAGCAGGATATCGGTTTTAAAGGACGAGGAGGTGCCTGATGCCAAGGCCATCCTGCGTCAGGGGTTCCATCTCCTGATTCCTTTGGCCGTTTTGGTCTACCTTCTGGTGATCAAGCAACTTTCCCCCATGTTGGCCGGTGTATACGCCATCCTCACCCTGATTGTAACAGCCAGTCTGTTTATCCTGATCCGTGAGCGCCGGTTCCCCTGGCGGGAGATCCTGGAGGCCCTGGAAGCAGGCGTTAAGACTGCGGTGCCCGTGGCCCTGGCCTGCGCCACCGCCGGTCTGGTTATCGGAGTGGTGTCGCTCACAGGCCTTGGAGTGCGGTTCACCCAGATGGTGATCCACCTTTCCGGCGGCGTGCTTTGGCTCGGCGGGCTCTTGACCATGATCGCCTGCATTATTCTGGGCATGGGACTTCCCACCACCGCGGCCTATATCATCACCGCAGTGCTGGGAGTGCCAGCGCTTACCGATATGGGGGTGCAGCCCATAGCCGCCCACATGTTCATTTTTTATTTTGCCATTATTTCCTTTATCACTCCGCCTGTGGCTATCAGCGCCTATGCGGCCAGCGGTGTGGCAGGCACCAATGCCATGAAAACCGGTTTCCAGTCCTTTAAGTTAGGGCTGGCCGGGTTTATTGTGCCGTTTCTGTTCCTTTACAGCCCGTCTATTTTGCTGCAGGGCAGTGTGGTAACTATTATCGTGGACACCATCACCGCCATCTTGGGGGTGACCGCGCTTTCAGGTGCCTTGATCGGTTGGTTTTTCCGGGATCTGTCCATTTGGTTGCGGCTGGTTTTTCTGGCTTCCGCGGTGGCTCTGATCGTACCTAATCCCTGGGTGGGCCTTTTAGGTGTATTGCCCATGGCGGCGGTTTGCCTTCTCAGCCTGAATAACCGAAAAAAAGAGCTGGCTGAAACTCCGGTCGGCAGTTGATTTTAAAACGGTTCCCGGGTCTTACTGTAAGACCCGGGAACTATCAGAGAAGTCATTACTTGTTTTTATAAAAAGAACCTCTATTGACTTCAGTTTGCCGTTGAATACTTGGCATCCCCCCACCCTTGGACGTTTTTACGTCTGTTCCAGGTATTCAACGGCATTTTTACGCTTTTTAGCTTAAGCTTAGTGTCGGCTCAAAGGGTGCAGGTCCGCTGGCGGGGCGCAGTGAGCAGGATTTCCCGTAAGCGCTCCGGATCTTTGGGCTGGTCCCATTTGCGGGAAAAAGATTCATTTCCGGCTGCCTGGGCAATGGCCGCCAAACTGCGCAGGTAGGCATCCCGGCGGTCATGGGTGAAGAGAATGACAAACAGAGCCCTGGTTGGGGATTGGGCGGGAGACAGGCTTACCGGTGGAGCAAGCCGCACCAAAACCAGCTCCAACCTGCCTTCGCCCGGTAAAAGGGCGTCTGTGATTGCCACGCCGGGGAACATCTCCGTGGATTGACTTTTTTGGCGTTTTTTAAGGGCAAGGGCCAGTTCCTGGGCCTCAATGCCGAATTCGGTGGCAGCCTCCAGTGATATTGAGGCCAGGATCTGATTGGTGTCTGAAATTTTTTTAAACTCCAGCACCTTGGAACCTCTGACCGCATGATCAAACTCATCCCAGCACATTTCATCCCTTTCCCGGATGATTTCCCGCAGTTCTTTTTCCAGGACCTTGCCCGAGGCTTCGGTGTCTGTCATGCGCTTGACCAGATAAAGAAGGGCTGTTTCTCTTTGCGCCCGTATGCGGCCATAGAACCAATAAAAGGCCAATCCGGCAAGAACCAGCAAAAGACTGCTTAAAAGGGCTTTCCAGCCCATTTCAATGATGAGGATGATAAAGCCCAGTGAGCCCGCGATCTGGAGCCAGGGATAGCCGGGCGACTTGAAACTGGGTCGGTAGCTCAAAAGCCTAGACTCCCGCAACACGATGACGCAGAGATTGGACATAAGATAGGTGAAGATCAGAATTGATGACGCCGCCTTGACCAGGGATTCCAGGCTGAGAAACAAGGTGCCCAGCACAAACAGGCCGGTTGCGAGAACCCCCATCTGGGGAATGCCGTGACGGGGGTTAATGGTTCCCAAAAACGCAGGCGCAAGCCCATCCCGGCTTAGGGCCAGGAGATAGCGGGATGCGGCCATGATGCCGGCCGAGGCCGTACTGGCAAAGGCCGCCACTGCAACCAGGCCCATCACCACCGCCCCTGTTGATCCTGCAATGCGGCGGGCTGCCTGGGTAATGGGAGAAAGTGAGATGTCCAGTATCTCTGCGCCCAATACTCCGGAAGTTATAAATGCAAGACTTACATAAAAGAACCCCACCACCACCAGGGAAAGGAAAATGGCCCAGGGTATGTTTTTGTGGGGCTCTTTTATTTCTTCCGCCACCGCCGCGACCTTGAGAAGCCCGCCATACGATACAAAAACAAGTCCGGCGGTTCCCAGAACCTGGCCCAGGCCATGGGGGGCAAAGGGGTCAAAATTGCTCCATTCAATTTTAGGTGCACCTTTTATGACAAAAAGTAGCATTAGGGCCAGAATCAGGCTTAAAAGCACCATCTGCATGAGATCTTCCTGTTCTGCCCAGAACAGATTCAAACCTACAAAAATTGCCCAAAGGGGCAGGGAAACCAAAAGCGGGTCCCAGCCAAACCAGAATTGGAAAACCGCCCCCATTCCCACTATGGCCAAAGCGCTTTTCAGGGAAAGGGAAAGCCAGGATAACAGCCCGGTTACCATGCCGGTGGCAGGGCCCATGGTGCGGGTGATGAAGAAATAGTCTCCACCCGCCTTGGGCATGGCGGTAATCACCTCGGTCAAGCTTATGCTGCCTATGGCTGCCAGACAGCCGGCCAGAAAATAGCTGAAAATCATGGCCGGGCCTGCCTGGGCGTGGGCCAGTCCGGGAAGCACAAAGATGCCGGAGCTGATCATTGCCCCGCTGGTCATGCAGAAAACGGCAAAAAGACCCAGTCGTTTATTCATGGCTGCCAAGAAAATCTCCCCAGTGTTTTTTTATTCTAAAACATAAACCTTCTTTGCTTGAGGAACAAGTTTGACTCTGCGTCTTGTCTACATTTACACCTCGCATAGCCTGCGCCTGGGGCCAAGAAGAAGCACGTCCCGCAAACGGTCAGAGTCCCTGCCGGCCAGCCAATTAGGCATGAAGTCAAAATGATGAGTGATCTGAGCCAAGGCTGCCAAAGCCTGCAGGTATTCGTTGGTTTTGTTTTTGCCAAGCACTATAAGAAAAAAGGCGCGAGTCTGTTCCTGGTTTTTCTGTAGAACCACACCAGGCTCAAGGCGGGCGGCCAAAAGAACTATTTGATCTGGGTCAGGATGGGGAATGTCGCTTATGGCTACTCCCTGTAAAAGAACTGTGGAACCCTTCTCTTCTCTGGAAGCCAAAAGGTTTGCCGCTGTTTCCTGATTAAATAGATGGTGAACAGCCAGTTCTTTGCCGAGAAGGGTAAAAAGTGCTTCCGGTTTGGTTGCTTCTTTTATATCTAGTATGATCCCCTGCCTGGTGAGTCGGTCAAAGGTGTCTTGGCAGTGCTGGTCCCTTTCCTTGAGGATGTCTCTCAATTCGGTCTCCAACTCCCCCTTGACCATTTGCTGGGAGGTAACTCTCTCCAAAAGGTGATGAATTGCTGATTCCCTCGCCGCTTTGACTCTGCCGTAAAACCAGTAGAATAAAAGCCCTCCCGCCACCAGGGCAAGGCTGATCAAAATGGCCTGATAGCCCATTTCAAGAATCAGAAGCCCGAATCCGGCCATGCCGATGATCTGCACCCAGGGATAGCCCGGGGCCCTGAAACTGGGGCGGTAATTTAAAAGGCCGCTTTCCCTGAGCACTATGAGGCATGCGTTGGCCAGGAAATAGGCTAACAGCATAACCGTACTGGCCGCCTGAACCAAGGCGTCAAGTTTAAGGAAGAGGGAAGCGATCATAAATGCACCGGTCAAAAGGATGGCGTTTACCGGCGCTCCTTTGGAGGTGACTTTGCCGAGCATTTGTGGAACAAGCCGGTCCCGGCTAAGTGCCAGAAGATAGCGGGAAGCGCTTAATAGCCCCGCATTGGCTGTGGATATAAAGGCCAGCATGGCTGCCGCGCCTATGGTCCAATAGCCCCATTCACCAAAAAGAGCCCTGGCTCCGTCACTGATGGGGGTTAGTGAATTATCGAGTGCCTGGGCGGGCAAGACCCCGGTGGTTATGAAAACCACTACGGTATAGGTGAGGGTGATAACCATTAGACTTAGTATCATGCCCAAAGGGATGGTGCGTCCGGGGTTTTTCACCTCTTCGGCAACACTCGCTATGTTTAACAGCCCGCCATAAGCCACAAACACCATACCGGCTGTGGAAAAGACAGCGGACCAGCCTTGGGGCAGAAATGGTTGAAAATATTTCGGATGAACCTGGTTGCTGCCCAAAAGGGCGTAGATTAGTAAAAGCCCCAACAACAGGGTCACCAGAATAATTTGCAGGGTTCCGGTTTTTTGGGCTCCGGTGAGGTTTATGAATATAAAAATGACTCCTAAAACCATCCCTATGGGTAAAGGGGGTATAGATAACCCGGAAGGTGCGAACGCCATGATTCCCACCAGGGCAAAGGCGCTTTTCAATGTCAGGCTGAACCAGGTCAATAAACCGCTCACCGCCCCGGCTGCAGGTCCCAGGGTTCGGGTGATGTAAAAGTAATCACCCCCTGCCTTGGGCATGGCGGTTATTATTTCCGCAAGGCTCAGCATGCCTGTGGCTGCAAGGCAGCCGGCCAAAAAATAGCTGAACACAACTGCCGGCCCTGCCTGAGCATGTGCCAGGCCAGGCAGAACAAACAGGCCGGAACTGATCATGGCCCCACTGGCAAGGCAGAAAACTGTTCCCAAGCCCATGCTTTTATTCAGATCAGCCATACGGTTAACCAGCCCTTGGATAAGATAATAAAGATATAACAGATAAATCAATGCTAAACACGGGTAGGCCCCTTAGCAGTGGTTGTCTTTGAGATGTGTTTTCAGCTTGTCAAAATCAAAGTCCTTTGCCAAGTCTAGAATAGGTAATTTCACAAGCGGTTTGGGATTTGGGATTGCCAATTTCGGAAAAGGCAGTGTTTAAGTAGTAGGAGAATGACGAGGTTTTTTCTGAATGCCAGTGGGTGAGCGGCTATTGTTTCGGCAGCCTGGCCAGGGCATTGTGTGGACGTAATATATGGATGATCGGATCTTTATGTATCCGGGTAAGTGTTAAAATTTATAGGAAAAGTTGCTGCCGGTGTTTTCCCAAGAGCCGCCCCGGAATGGGGCGGCTTTAAAGTCATTTTCAGTCACAGCCTAGTCAAAGGCCATGGTAACCTTCCATTCTTTCCACACGTTGCCTACCAGGTGTTCTCCCGGTTGTAACACGGGCTTGCCGGGTTTCCAGCCACTGGGAGTGGCCTTTGAACCCTTGCTTTCGCGGACCAGTTGGAAGGCCTGAATCTGCCGCAGGGTCTCGCCCACGTTCCTGCCCACGGGCGGGGTCAGCACTTCAAAGCCCTGGATAATACCATCAGGATCAATCAGAAAACGGCCGCGTACATCAACGCCGCCTTCTTCGTCATATACCCCGTAGGCTGAGCCGACCTTGCCGCCGCCGTCGCTCAGCATGGGGAAGGGCACACCGCCTTCGACCATTTTGGAAAGCTCGTGGTCCACCCACATTTTGTGGACAAACATGGAATCAACGCTCATGGAGAGCACTTCCACACCTAATTTTTGGAATTCGGGATGCTTCTCGGCGACCGCCGAAATTTCGGTTGCTCAAACGAAAGTGAAGTCACCAGGGTAGAAGCAAAGCACCACCCATTTCCCCAGATAATCGCTCAATTGAACTGAGCTGAATTTTCCCTGGTTGTAGCAGGGAGCCATAAAATCAGGGGCCTTTTTACCCACCTGTATCATTTTCTTTACCTCCTTTGGTTTTGAAGGGGCGTTTTCCCCGCTTTGCACCGGGGGGTCTTCGCCAACCACACCACCTGTGGGCCGGGCGCAACCAACCGGTTTTTCTTTCGGCATACGAAACCTCCCTTTGGTCGGTTATGAGGCAAAGGGCCCGGCAGTTTGGCAAGCAAATTTTCCTGAGTTTGATCTGATGCCGCTTGGTAAAAAAACAGGTTTTGCCAAGCGCCCGGTTCAGGCTGTTTGCAAGCGGTCTGCCGGCGCCTTTGACCTCTGATTAAAGTAATATAAATAATGGTAGACCTTAAAATTATGGCCGTCCAGTTTGGGTTTTGTCAAAAGCTGGTTACAGAACGGCTTGGATTTTTGGGCGGAATTGGCATTGCAGTATAAATAAAAAGGTATGGATAGGTATGGTGTTAAAGGGGGTGTTAAAAATCGTTTTGGGATACTGTTATTTCTCCGGCATGGTATGGCCGGAAAAATAACAGTTTTAATAATTGTATTTCTGCCTTTTAGATGCGCTTAAGCCGTTTTATTTATGATCAATCGGCTCTTATAATTTTGTTACTAATATTTTCTTGGTAACTGAAGTAAATTTTATGAGTGTGTATGAATTAATAAAAAAGTGATCAGATCAAAATATTGAAATAACCTATAATTACAGTGTATTATCTTTATAAATCGGCGTCTGTACTTGCCGGGATTATTTGGGAAATATAAAAGGCTCCAAATACCTTATTTAAATTGTTTTGACCTGGATTTAAAAATATCAAGGCAGGTTTTGATTTTTTATTCGGGTTTATTTACTGATCGGCATTTGTGGATAAGTGTTGGGCAGAGTTAGATTCGCTAAAAAATTCGGAAAAAGGCTTCATTATCTGGTAGTCTGCTAATATACTGATAAAGACGGGAACCTTTACAGATTAAAAAGTGAAATTAATCAGCAGGTTGGATGCGCGGAGCCGTACACGGCACTTTGAGGCCGGGGTTTGCAGACACCCTCCTGCTTGATCATAGCTTACCATGGGGGCCTTTAGATGAAAAAACTGCTTATTTTAGCCATAGCCGCCCTGGGGCTGGGCCTTTTTATGGGGGAATCATCCACTGATCTGGACAAGGACCCCTTGCAGGAATTGAAAGCCAGATTGAAAAATGTGCCCACGGCATCCATTGTCCTGGCTGATATGAAAGAAGAAGGCACCTTTTTCCCCAGTTACTACCACAATTACATGGTCATATACCAGGCTGTGGATCCTAAGAAGGCCCTTGATCAAAAGGTTTCGGCCATTCGCGAGGCAGAACCCCAATGGCGGGAGGTTTCCGAGGAAATCTACAATGCACGCAAAGGCCTTCTGGGCATGACCCTGTACTCCAAAAAGGACGGTAAGGAAAACACAGCAGTGGCTCCGGCTGGTTATGAGTATGTTGGTGATCCTCGCTATGGCCGTTGGCAGACGGATTCCAGCGGCAACCGCTTTTGGTCGTTTTTCGGTCAATATGCCCTGTTGTCCATGATCTTGGGCAACAGGCCGGTTATGTATAATGATTATTCCGGCTACCGCGGCCATTATAGAACCGGCCGCAATACGCCCTGGTTTGGCGGCAGATCCAAAGGCTCCGCCGCCGGAGCTAAAGTGGGTTCTTCGGCCAAGACCAACCAGCCTTCGGATTTCTTCCAAAGGCGCATGGCCCGCAGCCGCAGTCAGTCCAGCAGCTTTGCAAGTAAAGTAAATAACCGCGTTGGCCGCTCCAGTGTGAGTGTCAGAGGCCGTTCCGGCGGAGTGGGGAAATAGCCATGACTGTAGATGAACTGCTTACAGCTTTAGTTTTGCTTATCGGGTTTTTTGTGGTTTTCTGGGTTGGCAAAATGGTTTACACCCTTTTGCATCGCCAATATGACTTAAACCACGAGCTGACCCAAAGGGATAATCCGGCCTTGGCCTTGAGCCTGGTTGGATATTACGCCGGTTTGGTGCTGTCCGTGGGCGGAGCCTTGGTCGGACCCGGGGTGAGCCTGGTGGATTCCCTGATTGCCCTGGCAGTCTATGGTTTGTTAGCCGTGGTTTTGCTGAATATCTCATGGTGGGTCTGCGACCTTCTTATCCTGCGAAAATTTAAGGTGAACGACGAACTCATAAGGGACATGAACCAGGGAACCGGCGTGGTTGTGGCCGGAGTTTTCATTGCCTCGGGCTTTATCCTTTTTGGAGCCATCCAGGGCGAATCAGGCGGGATCTTGACCGCGGTTGTCTACTGGCTTATGGGACAAGCGCTTTTAGTCCTGGCTTCGTATGTTTACGACTGGATAACCCCTTACGATCTTCATAAGGAAATAGAAAACGACAATGTTGCCGCAGGCGTTGGTTTTGCCGGGTCTTTGATAGGCATAGGTGTGTTGATCGGCATGTCCGGGAGCGGCAGCTTTGAGGCATGGCGTGAAAGCCTTTTGGATTATTTAAGCTTTGCCCTTGTGGGATTGGTTCTCTTGCCTGTGGTGAGGTTTTTAACCGACAAGGTCCTATTGCCCGGCGTATCTCTGACCGACGAGATTGCAAACCAGGAAAAACCTAATCTTGGTGCTGCCTATATAGAAGCCTTTGCTTATATCTCGGGCGCTTTTCTGATTTATTGGTGTGTCTGATACTGTGCGCACCGGCCTGATTCTAAAAATTGCAGTCTTTGCCACCGGCCTGGCCGGGGTTGTGGCCGAGTTCGTGCTTTCCACTCTGGCTACTTACCTGTTGGGGGATGCGGTCTTTCAATGGGCAGTGGTAATGAGCCTCATGCTTTTTGCCATGGGGGTGGGAAGCCGTCTTTCCAGACTTGTCAGAAAAGACCTTTTGGACGCCTTTATCCTTACCGAATTTGTGCTCTCCATATTGTGCGCCGCAGCCTCATGCCTGGCCTATGGTTTGGCGGCCCGCATCTCTGAAGTCGGCATCCTGATATACAGTCAGGCCCTTTTGATCGGCTGTTTGATCGGCCTGGAGATTCCTCTGGTTACCAGATTGAACCGCAGCTATGAGGAATTGCGAATCAATATCGCCTCAGTCATGGAAAAGGACTATTTTGGCGCGCTTTTTGGCGGGCTTTTATTCGCCTTTGTGGCCCTGCCCCATCTGGGGCTCACCTACACCCCGGTTGCCTTGGGTGCTGTCAATTTTTCCGTAGCCGGTCTGTTATTGTTCTCCTTTCTTGGTTTGGTTAAAAGAAAGCGTCTAATTGTTAGCGCGTTTTCCGTTTCTCTTGTTTGTCTGGCCGGTCTGGCCTGGTTTGCCGAGCCGATTGTCACCTATGGAGAACAGGTCCAATACAGGGACAAGGTTGTGTATGCCACTCAAACACCTTATCAGAAGATCGTTATTACCAGGTGGAGGCAGAACCACTGGTTGTTTTTAAACGGCCAGGAACAGTTCAGCACGGTTGACGAGCATCTGTACCATGAGCCTTTAGTGCATCCGACCATGGAACTCACTGATAAGCCGGAGCGGATATTGATTATAGGCGGAGGTGACGGCCTGGCCCTAAGGGAGATATGGAAGCATAAGGGGGTGAAATCGGTGGTCATGGTGGACCTGGACCCGGTAATGACCAAGCTGGCAAGGGATCACGCAATATTTCGCTCAATAAACAAAGACTCCATGCATGATCCACGTCTCACCGTGATAAACCAGGATGCAGGCAGCTTTATCAAGGATGATACCGGACTCTATGACGTAATCATCGTCGACCTGCCTGACCCGGACAGTGTGGATCTTTCCCATTTGTACAGTTTGGGATTTTACAGAAGACTCAAGGCCCATCTGTCTTTGGGAGGAACCATGATAACCCAGGCCGGAAGCCCTTTTTTTGCGAAAAAGGCATACCTTTGTATTTACAAAACAATGCAAGCGGCTGGGCTGTCCTTGCTTCCCATGCACAACAATATCCCCACCATGGGGGAATGGGGCTGGTTCATGGCCAAGCACCAAAACGAGGCCTCAGCTGGCGAGTTGCGTCAAAGGGCTCTGCAACTTGAATTTAAGGAAATTAAGACCAAGTTTTTAAACCACGAGGCCATGAGTGTCTTGGTTAATTTCGGGAAAGGCATCTTTGATTCCAAGTTGTTGACCCAGGTTGAGGTGAATACGGTTTTTAAACCGGTTTTACCTCGTTACTACGCCCAGGGACAGTGGGACGTTTATTAATGAAAATGAGGGAGTGGGATGTCCAAAAGAGAAGCGGGGGTGCTCGATAATTTAAAATTGGCCTTTCTCATCATGGCCTCGCCTTGGCTGGTCTTTGCCCTGGACCTTATCCTGCCTTTTGATCTGAATCGCTTGGGTATTTTGCCCCGCAATTTTATCGGTCTCAGGGGAATAATATTGAGCCCCTTTTTACATGCAGGGATTCCCCATCTCCTGGCCAATTCCGGTGCGCTGTTTTTCTTGAGTTTCTTAGGATTCTCTCTTAACCGGTCCGCCACTTTCAGGGCCTTGGCCATTATTGTGCTTTTGGGAGGCGCCGGTGTTTGGGTGTTTGGAGCACCGGTTTATCATATCGGAGCCAGCGGCGTTGTCTTTGGCTTGTTCGGCTATCTCCTGGCCAGCGGTTTGTTTCATAAGGATATCAAGGCGATCATTGTTTCGGCCTTGGTTTTTTTCCTTTACGGCGGATTAGTCTTTTCGTTTTTAAGGGTCATGCCAGGCATAAGTTGGGCGGCACATTTCTGGGGTTTTGTGGCCGGACTATTGGCCGCCTGGCTGACCAGACCCAAGAAATAACCGGTTTTAAGCAAAGATTAAGCGGCGCCCCCAAGACGGAGTGATCCGTCTCGGGGGAGTTAAGACGAGCCTTTTTCAGGCGGCAGGCAAGATGTCGGTGAACTGATACTCCTCAACAAAAAATCCCAGATAGGCCTGGAATTCGTCTTCACCCCATTGTTCTATGGTGAGGTACTTTTCGCCGTCGTCGTCTTCATAACTCCAACGCAAAAGGTTCTGTCCCGGCCCTTGGGTGTTTTTAAGAAAACTGCCTCCAGCCATTTCTTCCATATAATAGGTGACACCGTCCAGAACGATCGTCTTCGGAGGGTCTCCGGTTTGCTGAATCGCTGTTTTCACTCCCTGGCCCAGACGGGAAAAGTCGATCAGACTGTTTAAACTCCAATCGTCTACATCATCATGTTCCAGCTCAAGGTAGATGATGGCATCACCTGAAACGAGCTGCCATTCGTGGGTCAGGTCGCCTTCAGACCAATCATAGGTATGATGGGCCTTCACCTCCCAGGTTTTGAGGTCATAGTCAACCATCCAACCAGGTTGCAGCTTAGCCAGCGTGAGACCGCCGGTTACATCCGGCCCCTGGTCGGTTTTTTTATCTCCACCCTTGAAAATGTCGAAAAATCCCATCTGCACCCGCCTGCTTTGAGGGGCGGCCCCGGAGTTCAATTTAGGACCCCGGAGCCTGGTTCTATTGGCTGTCAGGAGATACCCATTTTTTTCTTGAGTTCGTCCAGATTGGAGGATGCATTTTTAACGGCACCCTTGCTAAGGGCGGCATTTATCTCCTGGTCAACGTTGGTATCTACATCCGCCAGCTCGCCATAGGCCACTGCCAGGCTCTCGCTTTCCTCCACCCTGGCTTTCATTTTTTCCAGCATGGAGATGGTGTCGCTGGGGTCTATCTGAGACATTTGCTTGTTGATTTTTTGGGTGGCCTGGGCTGTCGTGGCCCTGGCCTTTAAAGTGGTGAGGTCGTTTTCATAAGAGGTGATGGTTGATTTGATCTTGTTCACCTGCGCCTGGAGCTGGGCCGACATTTTTTCATGGTGCTCGGCCTCCTGGGCCAGGGTCAAAGCCTGCCCGGCATTTTGCTCTTTCAAGTTAAGCGCCTCCGTGGCCAGGCGTTCGGCATCAGCCGCATCCAAAGAGCCGGACTGCATCTGCTGTAAAAGGCTCATGGCCTTTCTTTCGTAATCCGCTGCCAGCTTTTTCTTGTTGTCCGCATTACGCCTGGTGCGAATGGCAATGGCCTTAACCTCGGCCAAGCTGGTCATGGCCTGGCGCAGGTCGTTTTTAAGGTCACGGATGCCCTGCTCTGTCATCTTTACCGGGTCTTCCAGCTTATCAACGGCAGCATGGGCCTCGGATTTGGCCACACTGAAAAGTCGCTTAAAAAAGGACATTCTTTTCTCCTTTTAGCAAAAAGGCTATTTGGGGATGTAGGTTAAAAGCTCAGAACCATACTCGGCCAAGCCAAGGCTCAATGCCTGGATGGATGCCTCAAGTTCGTTGCGATCCAGATTGGCCAACTGCAGGGTGTCCCGGAAAAGAACTTTTTTGCCTTCGTCGTCCAGTGTAAAGGCGCCGTGAACCAGGGACCGGTTGAGCTGCAAAAGCCGTTTAAACAGGTCTTTGGGATCAGCAGGAACCGGCATTATCGACTGCTCCAGAACCACGATAGTATCTTCGCAGTCTATGATAAGGTTTTTGATGCCCTTATCTTCGTCTTCTACAATGACGATCTCTTCTTCGGGAATTTCTGTGGTAACGGCTATCTGCATGTCTTCCAGATAAGCCTTAACCAGCTCGAATTTCTCCGACATATTTTCCTCCATGGCTGTGCAAGCGGTTTATTTGTTGCTTGTCTTAGACTTTTTGGAGATGCAGCAGTAAAGGTGCATCTCTCTTATAAGATGTTTACAAGGCTCAAAAGGTGACAGTGATTTGTCAATATGCGTCTCTGTCCTTTAAGACCTGTCTCAAGCGCCTTGATAAAAGCGGCCTTACACACAAACTATAGTTGAGCGGAAAAAAGCAAAGCAAGTAGTCGGAATTTTGAATTCCTAACTAGTATTATTAGATGATAAACACTATCCGTTTATTGAAATAAACGGCTGTATAGTAAGAATTTGTCTGATCTGTTTGTAAAACAGGCTTCAGCCTGTCTGGCTCTAAATGTCCCATCTAATATATAACCATTTCAATGACCCATGTCCAGTTGGTCAGGTTGAATTTTGACCGATTCCTTGAATGGTTTCTCCAGGCTGTCAAGCACAAATAGCACCCTAAAACGGTTAATTAAAATCATCTGACAGTAAAAAATGCGTAAAAAAGCAAAATAAGAGTTTCCCCCGGAAAATTAAAGGTAAGTTTTACGTCATAAATATTGAGGTTAGTTGTGAATCGCTTTTAATTTGTGGATTTTTTGGACAAGTAACATGCTTAACTTAATGGTAGGTAAATTGCTTTACAGGTTAAGGAGAAGTTTAGATGTGTGTTGAAAATGGTTTCTTACAAGGCATGAAGTCCATTTCTGATTATGTTGGATTCAGTGAACGCACCATATTGAAACACAAAAAGAGTTTTCCTTTGATGCCCATCCAAAAGGTGGGCGGGGTTTGGGTTGGCGACCCTGAAGGCTTGACCGCCTTTTACAGATCATTGGCCAGAGGCGAGGAAAACCAACGAACTGTTCAGGCTGTCTGACCCCTTTATTTAAATGGAGTAGCAGATGTATTTAAAAATAGCGACAATTCCATTTTACCAGCGGGAATAAATACCCCGCGCTCAGGGTGTATTTACTTTTTGGGTTAGGCTTCTTGACTTCCTCTCTTTTTCCCCCCTCCCTAAATTCCCTTTGGTTTTGTAACTTACCGTTAATTATAAATTTATTCGTTATATTATGTAGATGTGCCGACTTGCTGGTTTTTTCAGGGAAAGAATAATTCCCTCAAAATTACGGGCAGCTAATATGTATCGTATGGAGCCTATTTGGGGGATTTGCTTTACCTGTCAAGCTATTTTTCCTAGATAAAAACAGAACATATTATCCCTAATTCCTTAAGAATCATCAAATACACGCAAAGACCAATTCCTTCCAAAACCAGTGATAATCTTCACTCAATTCGGACGGCGAAAAGTTTTTGTCGTGTGAATTTTAAGCATCATAAAAATTTAAAAATGTAGGCCCATGCGGGATGCATGACAGGACTTGTCAGGCCTTATTCAGTTGGGCGCATTTACGTTAAACAAAACTTAACGGATTGGGAATACACATGGAAAAACACCCGAGAACCCAGATACGCGAGAGGCTGGCGGCTTTATTAAGCACTCCTTTCGGCCCTACTGAAAACCTGGTGTATCCCACTTGCGCCCTGGACAGGGTGTATACCAGTCGTTTTCTTGAACTGAATCAGACTGGATTCCCCTATGCCTTGATAACCGACGAGCAGGAAACCGTATTAACGCCCGAGTCTGATCTCCCCTTGCGTGAGCTTTTGGTGATAATCGCCTGCACCCATAAGGCGGCAAACGGTTCATTGGTTGATGAGATGCTGGACCACTTTGCCTTGGATGCCGAGAGCCTGATTGCGCATGATTCCCATTTGGGGGACTTGGCGGTCTCATCCCAATACAGGGGCATGAAAAAAGAACATCAGACCGACGAACAAGGCGTCATCGGGTGCCTGCGCCTGGATTTCAGAATCCAATATTGCCCTGTCCCAAGGCTACTCCCGTCTTTACAGGATTTTCTCAAATGGCATGGCCATTACTCGCAAGCAGATACAGCAGGTGCGGCGGACTTGGTTGAATTGCCGCCGCCTGCATAAAAGGAGGCAACTATGGAGAAGATTTTTCTTAAACCGCGAAAAGGGTTGAAGGTGCCTGATCCTAAAACGGGCCGGGACTTAGACCCCCAGGGCGCTTATGTGACAGAGAGCATCTACTGGCTGCGAAGGCTGGCCGATGGTGATGTCACGAGCGCCAAAAAACAAAAACCCCGAAAGGAGAAATAGCCCATGGCCATCAGTTTTAACCAGATCCCCGTTGATCTCAGAACACCGGGTCAGTATGTGGAGTTTGATAACAGCCGCGCCCTGCACGGTCTTCTGGGTATTCACCAGCGACTTCTGGTGATCGGCCAGCGCACGGCAAGCGCCGAAGTGGAGGCGGGCAGGCTGGTCATGGCTGTCACCCCTGAGAAGATTAAAAAGATGTTCGGCCAGGGATCCATGTTGACCTCCATGCTCTTGGCGGCCAAGGAAGCCAACCCTTACACCGAGACCTGGGCCGTTGCCTTAGATGATGATGACGCGGCTGTGGCGGCCAAGGGAAGTGTCACCCTTAGCGGCGACCCTGCCCAGAGCGGCACCCTGAACCTTTATCTGGGCGGCGAGCGGATTCGCATCCTGGTGCAGGATACCGAAACCCCGGAAGAGGCGGCTGCCAATCTGGCGGCTGAAATTAATCTACATACCGAGCTGCCGGTGACCGCCCTGGTGGATGACACTGACACCAATAAGGTTAATATCACCGCCCGCCACAAGGGTGAGGCCGGAAACCACATTGACATCAGAATCAACTATTTCATGGGAGATTCCCTGCCCGAGGGGCTGGGCGTGACCATCTCTCCCATGAAAGACGGCACAGCCAACCCCTCCATTGCGACTGCCTTGGCCGCCTTGGCTGAAGAGCAGTTCAACTACATCGCCATGCCCTATACCGATAATTCTAACCTGAACCTTTTGGCTTCTGAGTTGGAGGGCAGGTGGGGCCCCATGCGCCAGATCGAAGGCCTGGCCTTTACTGCGGCCAAGGGAACCACAGCCGAGCTGTCCACCTTGGGCGATGCCAGAAACGACAAACTGATCAGTATGTTGGGCACCGGAAAGAGCCCGACCCAGCCCGAGATCTGGGCCGCGGTTTATGCCGCCACAGCTGCTTTTTATCTGAATATCGATCCCGCTCGCCCCTTGCAGACCCTGGAGCTGATCGGCGTATTGCCTCCTTCTTTTGGCGATCGCTTTACCAGGGAAGAGCGCAATGTGCTTTTGCATAAAGGTGTGAGCACCTGCATGGTCGATGCCGACGGCCGTTGCCGCATTGAGCGCTCCATCAGCACTTACCAGGAAAACGCCTATGGCTATGAGGACCCCAGCTACCTGGATATGAACACCATGGCCACCCTGGCCTATATCCGCATCCAGGTAAGGGCCCGTATTGCCCAGGTCTTTGGCCGTCACAAACTGGCCAATGACGAGACCACCATCTGGCCCGGACAGGCCATTGCCCGTCCCAAGGATGTGCGCATGGAGCTGATCGCACTGTTCCTGGCCATGGAAGAGCAGGGCATTGTGGAGAGTGTTGACCAGTGGGCCGACCAGATTGTGGTTGAGATCGACGGCACGGATTCCAACCGGGTGAATGCCCTGTTGCCGCCTGATCTGATCAATCAGCTCAGGGTTTTTGCCTCTCAGGTTCAGTTCAGGCTTTAGGCCAAGGAGAAAGATATGAGCACCGGCGCCAAAAGAATTACAGGGAAATTTTATATCAAACTCAACGGCAAACTCCTGCCGATCACAGGTGACGCCACCTTGAAGCTAGGCGGCCAATCCCGGGAAACGGTGATTGGAAACGAGGTTCTGGGCTTCAGGGAAAAGGCGGTGGCTCCCGAAGTGGACTGCACTTTTGTCCACAATCAGGATGTGGATCTCAAGGGCATCGGCTCCATGGATAACGTAACCATCACCGTGGCCACTGATACAGACGTGGTCTACACCATTGCCAATGCCTGGTGCGTGGATCCGCCGGAGCTTTCCAGCAAGGGTGAGGCCAAGTGCAAATTCTCCGGAGTTCTGTGCAAGTAACAATCTAAACCAATTGGATGCGTTGAAATGACAGGCAAAAACAAAACCATTGAATTGAAAAAAAGCATTTCAGTGAGCGGAGAAGAAACCTCTCGTCTTGAGATGCAGGAGCCAAAACTAAAAGACAGGGAGATCTTCGCCCATCTGAAACCAGGGATTGACGGGAGCCAGGTCTCCACCGGGGACATGTTGGATCTTTCTTATAAAGCGGCCTGCAAACTCTGCAATCTGACCCCTCCGGAGGCTGACAGCCTGGGCATGGAAGACGCCCTGAAAGTGGCGGAGGCGGCCATGGGTTTTTTCGTGGAGACCTAGAGGAAGAGATCAGCCACAGCCTGGCGGTCTTGGCCTATCTGTTTAATTGGCCGCCTAGTGAACTTCTGAATCTTACTTTATCCGAGCTGGAATATTGGGTTGAGCAGGCCCAATGGGCGGTTCAGCAACTCGACAGGGGGCGGTAGCCATGGCAATGGGAGCGACCGGTGAAAATATAGAGGTCAGAACTTTGGCCGACTATAGGAAAAATATTAGCGATCAGATGGACGGGTTTGCCGATGATCTCGTACTGAATAACAAGAAAATTGGCAAGGCCTTTGATTTTTCACTTCAAAAGGTCGCTTCCTTTAATAGTGCTGTTCTTAATAAACAGATCGAAAAGGTTTTGTCATCCATGCCTATAAAAGGCATGGATGACAAGTGGAGTCTTTTATCTGGTCTAAAAGAAATTAGTTGTCTAAATGAAAAAATGCTCAGTAGCGAAATGATAAAAGAAAAGCTGAGTATTCAAAAAAAACAAAACAGTACTAGGGGAAAATTTAAGGACTTCAAAACTTCGCTACAGTCTAACCTTTCGAGCCTGGTTGCTTCCTCTTCAATGCTTTCCTTGGAGCAACAGGTTCAGATTCATAATTCTATAAATAAAATCCCCAACTTATTTACAGAGAATCTGAACCTGTTGCGCAAGGATATTTTTAATAGGTCACTTGGTTTAAAGGAATTTAGCGTCCGAGTATCGGACAAGTTAAAACCTGCTAAAAAAGTCATCCAAGATATTATACCAGAAGAATTTTTAGGCGGGGAATTTAACTCTTTTTTTCCAAAAATGTCAGGGGATACTACCAATAATAAAAAAGGTGCTAATAATCTAAATTTGTCTGCTCGAGATTATCAATTAACTCACGGAATGTTTTCGTTGTTTGGGGGTAATAACTTTGGCTTTGAAAATGTTGCAAATACATATCCAATGCCAAAATTAGGAACCGCCTTTGGTTTTGAATTTGATGCTGCTTCAGATGTAAAAAATGGCTTATCTTTTTATGAAAATACTGATTCTAAGAATCCACTTTTATCATTAAATGAAAGAAAATTGCCCATTAGTGGGCAAAGAATTGAGAGTGGTTTAGATAAACCCAAACCTGTTTTCTATTCTGCAATTGATGAATTAAAATCAAGATGTGAGGGCCTTGAAAAAGGTTTGGGCTCTTTAGGTCGTTTGAATAGCCAGATAGGCGCGGCTTTAGCACATTTGCAAGCAAACCTGAGGCAGAAAGTTAAGCCTAATAAAAATCAGGGCAGTAAGTTTGTTGGTAGTGGCGCATTGGGTGGTAAAAACCTTTTACAGCCAGGGTTGGCAAAATTGGCGGATTTGTCCTCTGGATTAAATGGGGTGATCGCTAAGGTCTCCGGAGAGGCGTCCAAGATACCAGACCTGTTAAACGCATCCAAAAAGACTTTAGGGGGGCAAGGCAAGGCTGAAGCTGATTTTCGAAATAATTTGAAGGGCATTTCGAGCTCTTTGGAAGATTTTAAAAATGCTTTAAACCCACCTCATCAGGCTTCAAAAGGATCGAGTTCTCCTTCTGAAAAAAACAATAATAAATCATTTTTAGATAGAATTAAGACATTTTTCTCTTCGTTTAGCGAAGGCCAAAAAAATGAAGATAAAGAAGTGAAAGGAGTTACTGGTCAGTTTGGCGACTTGATATCAAAAGTGAGTGGTAAGTTCAAAGGGCTAGAAAGAGTTTTCAGTTCGCTAATGGGGGGAGCTGAGGGTGATGGTCCGTCGGATAATAAATCTCAATTAAGCAGTATCAAGACAACTGTTGGTAAGGAAATCGGGCTGTCGACAGGGAATAATGAATCCCACTTAAGAGTTGATAAGCAATTGTCAGGTTGGCCTGCAGATAAGAAATTAAATGATACTTTAAATAATGCAAATGCTATTGAAGCTCCTTTGAAAGGTCTGTCAGAATCTTTTGGCAAAATCGCAAGCAATTCCACTAAAAATAGTAGGGGTTTGCGGCAAAAAATTGATTTTAATCCTAATAAAAATATTCCGAAATTAAGAACACAATCCTTGCCAAAGAGTACAGGTAAAGCTTCCTTTGGCTTAAATAATAGGTCTTTGCTTGGGGGGGATGTTTTTTCAGATTTGGAACCCATGGAAAGGTTTAATGCCGGGGCTTCTAATTTGCTTATTAATGGTGGAGTTGATCCTCTGCGATCATCTCAAGACGATTTAAGTACTAAATATGAAAAAGGAGAAGAATCTCAAGCTTTGAGAAATGCCGGAACGGCTCTTAAAGATTATTCGGAATCCAAAATTAAAAAATATGGAAAAGTACAGATAGATCTTCTTTTAAAGAATAAAAATTCTAAAAAAGAAGAGAAAGCCATTTCTCAAAAAGTTGATGATTTGGCTGATGTCTATTGTGGTCATGCTGTGGCTGCGGGGGTTTGATCATGCCGAAAAAGGAAACCAAAAAGGCCGGTATGGCCAGTTTCAGAGGGGTGCCCTTTCATCTTCTGGATAGTGACATGGAGGTGGGAAGGCGCACGGTGACTCACAACTATCCCTTGAGCAACCAGCCCTATAACGAGGATATGGGCAAAAAAACCAGGGCGCTTAACCTTAAGGCCTCTATTCTGAACTCTATTCCCGGGGCCAACGACTATCAGGTCAATGCCAATAAGCTTTTACAGGCCTGTGAAAAAAGCGGCAGCGGTGTTCTGGTTTGTCCCGGGCTGGTGGTCTGCAAGGTGGTTTGCACCAAATGCCAGGTGCAATATAGCAGCTCGGGCAAGGGAGAGGCTCAATTCCAACTGAGCTTTGAAGAAGAGGGCGAAAACTCTTTTCCCAGCGCTAAAAGCGATCTGGAAAAGGTAATGAAGGAAAAGTCTGAAAGCGCTTTGGAAGACTTTCAAAAGGCTATCACGGATTTTCTGGAGGAGTTTTTAAAGGATTTCAATGAAGCCAAGGATAAGGTTCTGGCCACCATTTCCCAGATTGCGGCCAAGATCCGCGAGTTGTTGGATAAACTGGATCCCACTCCGCTTTTGCAGGAGGCCTTGGATTTTTTGAAACAGCTGGAGGAGCTAATCAAGGCTCCCCAAAAATTGCTCAAGGATATTGAAAAGACGGTCAAGGATTTTATCAAGTCGGTCGATAAGGCTATCCACGAAGTTCTTGGCTCTTTGCAAAAAGAGCTTGCCTTGGAGATATCCCTTAAGCTGTCTTCTTTGCAATTGGATTCCATTATAAAGGCTATCGAAGATTTCGACCTGTCTGAAGTTAAAGAAGCTGTGCAGGCCATTGTTGATTATGTCCGGCGTATATCTTTGGTGGTCGCGGCCTCCTTGTCTGTTGAAATCTCCTTTTCTTCACGCCTTGAAGCCAGATTGTCGCTGGAGCGGGTTTTAGACAATTTGGATATTTTGGCTCACCAGGCCAGCTCTAAAAAAGACACTTCTTCTTTTGAGCTTTTGGTTGAGCTTAAAACAATGCTGATAGCCTCTTTTGAGCAAAAGGAGCTCAACGCCAAAAAAGTTTCCAAATTTGATGTGCCTCCTTCCGCGTTGCCGGCCATGGTTTTGGCTTATCAACTTTACGGGGATATCACCCGTGAACAGGAGATCCTCAAGATGAATCCCCAGGTCTTTCACCCCGGCTTTTTACCTGCCGGAACAACCCTGGAGGTGAAGGATGCTTGAGGATGTGGTGCTCAAGGTTGAGCTTCAAAAAGACGTTATGCATGACAATGCCGGTTGGAAAAGCGTCAAGATCAGCAGCTCGTTGGATAAGCTTGCTCACAGCTTCAGCCTCGAGATGTCTGCCCGCTGGCCTAAACAACCGGAAAACTACCGTATAAAGCTGGGGGCCAAGTGCCAGGTTTTTTCGGGCAAGGAAAAGATTCTCTCCGGCCGCATAGACCAGATGAGCCCCTCTTACTCTGACAGCTCCCATTCCATCTCGGTCAGCGGCAGGGATCTATGCGGTTATCTGGTTGATTGCTCCCATGTCTCTGAAAAAGTGGATTTTTTTGATCAGGACCTGGTCTCCATAGCCACAGAGGTTTGTGCTCCTTTTGGAGTGACGATTGAGGCGGAAAAAGAGATCCCCGGCAAGTTCAAAAGGGCCAGCTACAGCCAGGGAGACAGTGTGCATTGTTTTTTGCTCAAGCTCTGCAAGCAGAGGGGTGTTTTGCCGGTGAGCAACGGCAATGGGGTTTTGAGCCTGCGGATATCGGATAAGCGGCCTGTGATCGGAGAGCTTAAGGTCGGTAAGAACATTATTGAGGCCAGTGGGGATTATTCGGGCAACGAGCGTTTTTCCAAGTATCTGGTCAAGGGCCAGGCTGCCGAACCGGAAGAGGACCAGGAGGGGGAGACCAAATCCCTGTCCGTGGTTGGGGAGGCCGAAGACCCAGTTTTAAAGGATGTTCATAGACCCTTGATCATCCTGGCCGATGTGACCGGTAATAAAGCGGCCATGGAGGCTCGGGCCAGATGGGAGTCTGTAAACCGGGCCGGAAAATCCCGGCGAGCCACTTTTAAGGTTCAAGGTTGGCGCACTGCCGCAGGAAAGCTCTGGCAGGTGAATAAGCTGGTCAAGATTGATGACTCTCTCTTGGGCATGAAGGGTGAATACCTTATTGAGAGCGTGAGTTTTGTTTTGGATGAATCCAGCGGCACCACCACCGAGCTGGGAGTGATCCACCCGGACGCCTATGCCGTCCAGCCTACCAAGGATCAAGCCAAAAATATTAAGAATTCCTATGACGGAGAACAGTCATGAACATGTCGGCTTTGGGCAGGGTCTTGCGCCCTTTGCGTCAGAAAATCCTCCTCATGTTGGCCAGGGGAATGGTCCGCGCGGTGGAAGAGAGTGATCAGGGCAAGACGATCACGGCCGAGCTTTTGGGAGGGGAAGTGGCCCAGGGGCTCAAGGTTATGCAGCAGTATGGTTTTGCTTCTGAACCTTTGGAAAATACGGAAGTAATGGTGCTTTTCCCGGCCGGGGACCGCAGCCTGGGCCTGGCCGTGGCCACGGAAAAACGGGAGCTCAGGCCCAAGGATCTGGACCAGGGGGAGGTGGCCCTTTACGGCAAGGGAGACGCTGTGGGCGAGGATGAGCCACCCCTTGAGCTGCCGGCAGAGCTGCCTCCCGGTTGGCCTGCTGACACCGGCGGACCCAGGCAGAGGCTTACCTTTAAGAACGACGGCAGGGAGGTGGAGCTGGTCTGCGACAAGTTCACTGTGCGGGCCATGCAGGGGATTGACCTGTTGAGTCTGGGGCAGATCCAGATCCTGGGTGCCGGGGTGAGCATGGGCAATTTCATGGCCCCGGTGAATATAGACGGTGAGTCTTTTGAACGGCTGGCCAGGGTTGGCGACTGCGTACATGTGGAAGAGGGCTCCAGCGCCGGGCACTGGAAGATTGTGGAGAGTTGCAATGGCTGACATTGGGCATTTTTTCGATAACCAGCTGCTGCATGGAGACTTGCGGGTTGCAGATGGTCAGCTCATGGAGGATCCGGGCCTGTTCACTGCGGTTCTGCACAGCCTTTTCAGTGATGCCGAGGCTCCCGAGGGAAGTGATGAACTTATTCGGGATAAGCGGGGCTGGTGGGGTGATCTCATCACGCCCTGGCCGGAAGATGAATATGGGTCCAGGCTTTGGCTGCTTAAGCGGGAAAAGCAGACACCTGAGGTGCTTGAACTGGCCAGGCTTTACGCCGAAGAGTCCCTGGCCTGGCTGGTGGCCGACGGCATAGTAAACGAGATCCAAGTGGATGCCGATTTCAGCGGGCAGGGAGTGCTCAAGATGTCGGTGCGCCTGGAGCTGGTGCAAGGCAAGCAGGCCTTGTTTGATTTTAACTATCCTTGGAGTTCTTCTGATGCCTCTTGATATTCCAGACATAAGAACCATTGAAGAGCGGGTGCGCACTGACTTAAAGGCTCAATTGCTTGAGGGAAGCCCGGAGTTGAGGCGGGGAAACCTGCAGGTCCTGAGCAGAGTTGAGGCCGGGGCGGTTAACAGTATTTATGGCCTGGCCAGAAGGCTCAGCCTGCAGCTTATGCCGGACACGGCCGAGTCGGAGTTTTTAAAGCGCCATGCAAGTATTTGGGGTGTGCGCCGCAAGCAGCCTGCCAAGGCCTTTGGCCAGGCAATTTTCAGCGGTGTAAACGGAACCCTGGTGCCCTTGGATTTAGAGCTGAGGGGGTTGAACGATGAGCGTTATGCAACCACTGAAGAGGCCTACATCCAAGATGGGGAGACCCAGGTTGCCATCCAGGCCAAGCAAGCCGGGATAAAGGGAAATCTGCCCGGCGGCATGAAACTTTACCTGCATCACTACATCCCAGGGCTTAAGGGACATGCCCTTTCCCATGGTGACATTGTGGGTGGTGCGGATTTGGAGACCGACGAATCCTTGCGCTTGCGCCTTTTGGATCGAATTCAAAAGCCTCCCAAGGGTGGATCCGGGCACGACTATGTGACCTGGGCCAAGGAGGTGCCTGGTGTGACCAGGGCCTGGGCCTATCCCTTGCGGCTGGGGCCGGGCAGTGTGGGAGTGACCTTTTTAATGGAGAATAAGTCGGGTTCTCCCATACCCAATGCCCAGGAGGTGCAGATGGTGCAGGATTATCTGGATGACCCTGCCCGCAGGCCCATAACCGCCACTGTCACGGTCTTTCCCAGCCAGGCCCACCCGGTTGATTTTGATCTGCGTTTGATCGGTGTGGACACCCCTTCTGTACGCCAGGCAGTGCAAAAAAGCCTGGAAGCTCTTTTCAGGGCTGAATCTGAACCAGAGGGGGTGATGCTGATCAGCCATATCCGTTGGGCCATCAGTCAGGCGGCAGGTGAGTATGACCATGAACTCATTAGCCCTGTTGCAAATATCACCGCAGGCCAGGCCAAGCTTTTGGTGCTGGGCCAGATTAACTGGGGGTAGTTATGGCAAGGGCGGTTGAATATCAACAGATGCTTTTGTCGCTCATGCCTTTGGGCGACATCTGGCCCAGGGACCCCAAAAGCACCTTGGGCCGACTGTGCCTGGGCAAGGCCAGGGAATACGCCCGGCTGGAGGAGATGCTCTATCGGCTGGTGGAAGAGGCTGATCCCCGCACAACCAGCGATTGCCTCAAAGATTGGGAACGGGTCTGCGGTCTGCCTGATCTGTGCAGCCTCATAACCGAGACTCCGGGCGAGAGGCGCAGCGCTTTGCACGCCAAATTGACCGCCTGCGAAAGCCCCACCCCGGCTTACTTTATCTCCCTGGCCGCCAAGCTGGGCTACCCGGTGAGCATAACGGAATTCAAGCCTTTCAGGGCAGGCATTGGCCGGGCCGGAGAACCGGCGGTGCAGGCGGATTGGGCCTATGTGTTTCGGGTGAATGCCCCTGCCGTGACAGTGCGGCGCTTTAAGGCCGGCAATTCAGTGGCCGGGGAAAAATTGTCTGATTGGGGTAATGAGCTGTTGGAATGCGCCATATTGCGGGACGCTCCTGCCCACACCTTGCCCATATTCGCTTACGGAGGTTGATAAAACCATGCACAGAATAGACGGCTCCGGCCACCAGGATAATCACTTTACCGAAGGAAATCCCCAAACCGGCACCGAGGCCACAGTAGTGACCGCGGACTGGCTTAATTCGGTTCAGGAAGAAGTGGCCCATGTGATCGAGGGCCAGAATTTGGCGCTCGATAAAGACGATAATGAACAGCTAAAAACTGCGGTGAATACTGCTATCGGGCAGGCGGTTGCCAATTGCAAAACAGAAGTTGCCCTAGACCGTGCCAGCGAGATTGATGCAGCTAAAAATGAAATCAGCGGACTGATTGACCAGAAGGTGGATGCCGGGATTGGGGCGGTTAAGCAGAGACATATTATAAGATGGTCGGTTTCCGGATATGCACAAGTTGCCGATTCGCTATTGACCATAACGCCCGGAATTAGCTGTAAAACTAAACGGGTGGGGGCAGTCATATCTGGAACTGGTGCCGTAGGATTTTCGGCAAAAGTTGGCTCAACAGCACTTTGGTCGTCCAGTATTGATTCCAGCGGTGGAGCCGCAAATACAGGCACAGTATATCTAACCGAACTAGATGCAATAACTATTTCACTGCCTATTGTTTCTGGTGAAGCCTACGACTTTCGTGGATTTATTTTAGTGGAGGAATTGTGATGCCGTTATCAGTAAAAATTATCTCAAAAACAGATACAGATAATGGTTTTGTGGTTGATTTTGAGGGTTATCAGGATGGAGGAAAAGTCCTGGAGACCGCCTTGCACTTCTCCCGTTTCTCCACGCCCAAACAGGTGCTTGAGGTTTGCATGGAAGAGGTGCAGGCCGCTGTTGCTCCCTTACCCGATTCGCCTGATCTTTCTGCTTTACTGAATCAGGAACATGAGGTCGATCCTGAGCTGGGGCACCCCCTTCATGGGATTGATGATCCGGTCCAGGCCAAGAGTCGAGTCGAGAGCCTTATAGCGGCCCGCTTGGAACGGCTCATCAGCGAAAGCGGCCTGGTGGACCGCTACCCCAGTGTGGAGCGGGACACCTGGGGTCGGCAGATAGAAGAGGCCTTGAACTACAAGGAAGGCCGGGAAAGCGCTTTCATAACTAGCGTAGCCAACACCCAGGCCGGAGAAACGCCCGAGATGTTTGCTGATTCCATTTTAAATAACGCTTCTGAGTTTTTGGCCTCGGCCGCGCCTCTTTTCAAGGCCAAACATGAGTTAGTCTGCGCTTTGGATGCTTTACCCAATGAAATGGAAGCTATAAAGGCCTTTTTCGATAACCAGGTGCTTAACTGGAGTATTTGATTATGGCTTGGAGCAACCTTGGCGGTGGAGATCATGAGGGTGTGAATTGGACTCCGGCGGATGGAGCGGAAATATGCGGCACCCACACCAATGTAGGAATCTTTTGCGTTGCGGCAGGCCGCAGGATTTACGTGAAAAAATATAATGGCTCTGATTACGGGGTGTTAAAGGTTGAAGCTCAAGACATTCAGATTGACGGCATTCTGGACGCGAACAAAGCGGGCTATGGAGGCGGAGGGGGAGGCGGCGGTGGCGCTGGGGGTAACGGCGGTTGGGTGGTGGAAACGGTGACATCCGGGGGGGCAGCCGGCCTAGGAACTTCTGGGGGAAATAATGGCTGCCCCGGTACAGGTACAAGTGGCGCGTGGTCAACAACCGGCGGCGGCGGCGGTGGCGGTGGTGCCGGGGGCGGGCCATATGGCGGCGCGCGCGGGCTTGCCGGTGCGGGTGGCACACTCCACAACGTTGGTGCGGCAGGATCATCAAACGGTGCTTGCGGAGGGTATCGTGGTGTCGCGAAAAATGGTGACAACTCAACTGACGAAATCGTGTATATGGGGTCCGGCGGAGGCGGAGGTGGTGCTGGCGGCGGCGGCGGTGCCGGCGACGATGGTTAGCCTGACTAAAGGAGCATAGCTAATGGCCTATTGTGGAGGCGGCGGTGCCGGCGGCGGTGGCGCCGGGGCTCTTGGTGGTGGTGCAGTTTACTTAATTGCAAAAAATAGCCTAAATCTCTCAGGCACAATTTATTCGGGCGGGGGAACCCGTGCGGGGAATGCCGGTGCCGGTGTATCCTCTACCGGTTGGCCTGGCGGTGCAGGTGGCACTGGCGGGAGTGCAACGGCGAGTGGTGCTCGTGGCGGCGGTGTTGGCGCGAACGGTAATACTTCTTGTGTACATGATGGTGGGCGCGGTGGTGATGGCAGATACGGCGGAACGGGCGCCGGTGGTGGTGTTCTTCTCCGGTGTGATGGCCCCTGGGGTGTTCAGATTTCCGGAGTTATCAGCACAGTCGGTGGAATGAGTTATGCAGCCCCTAATTTTGGATCCACCAAAATTTTTGGGGTTTACGGCAGGGTAAACACCGCCGGGGCAGCCCTTCAAACCGGCTGGAATAATAACTACGGCAGCCCTTTGATTAAGCAGAATAAGGTTTGGGTTCATCCTGTTGGTTAGATGAATGTTCAAAAAAGAGCAGGGGGTTTTTCACGCTCCTGCTTTTTTTGACCTAATTTTATTTGTCAGTTCTAAGTTTATGAATCGGTACGTAAGATTTCGCCTTGATTCTTGCTTAATCTACTTATGAAAGTTGATAACCATGCACAGAATAGACGGCTCCGGCCACCAGGATAATCGTTTTACAGAGGGCAATCCCCAAACCGGCACCGAGGCCACAGTGGTGACCGCGGACTGGCTCAATGCAGTCCAGGAAGAAGTGGCCCATGTGATCGAGGGACAGAATTTGGCGCTCGATAAAGACGATAATGAACAGCTAAAAACCGCAGTTAATACGGCTATCGGGCAGGCGGTTGCCAATTGCAAAACAGAGGTTGCGCTAGACCGTGCCAGCGAGATTGATGCAGCTAAAAATGAAATCAGCGGACTGATTGACCAGAAGGTGGATGCCGGGATTGGGGCGGTTAAGCAGAGGCATGTAATTAGGTTTTTTGTGAAAGGTTTGGTACAGACTGGAGATAATATAGTCAATATACAATCTGGAATCAATGGCAGAATTGTAGAAGCCGGAGCTATGGTAAGAGGTGGAGGAACTTCTCTCAATATAGAAATTCGTTCTTCTGGCACTACTTTATTTCAAAGTGAAATTGGGACAAATACTACCGGAGGTTATATTCAAAGAGATACTGATTTAAATGTTATTTGTGCCTGGAATACTTATTTTATGGTTGATGTTCATTCTGTAAATTCTGGCAATCCTTACAACTTTATGGGGTACTTAATTGTGGAGGAAAACTGATGGCTTTATCTTTAAAAATTATTTCGAAAGCAGATACTGATAACGGTTTTGTGGTTGAATTTGAGGGTTATCAGGATGAAGAAAAAATCCTGGATAACGCTTTGCATTTCTCCCGTTTCTCAACACCCAAACAGGTGCTTGAGGTTTGCATGGAAGAGGTGCAGGCTGCTGTTGCTCCCTTACCCGATTCGCCTGACCTTTCCGCTATGTTGGCTCAGGAGTATGAGGTCGATCCTGAGCTGGGGCACCCTCTTTATGGGGTTGATGATCCGGCCCAGGCCAAGAGCCGAGTCGAGAGCCTTATAGCGGCCCGCTTGGAACGGCTCATTAGCGAAAGCGGCCTGGTGGATCGCTACCCCGGTGTGGAGCGGGATACCTGGGGTCGGCAGATAGAAGAGGCCTTGAACTACAAGGAAGGCCGGGAAAGCGCCTTTATCGCAGGCGTGGCCAACACCCGGGCCGGAGAAACTCCCGAGATGTTCGCTGATTCTATTTTGAATAACGCTTCTGAATTTTTAGCAGCGGCGGCCCCTTTGTTTAAAAGCAAACATGAATTGGCCTGCGCCTTGGATGCCTTGCCTGATGAAGTGCCAGGCATCAAGGAATTTTACGATAACCAGGTGCTTAACTGGAGTGTTTGATTATGGCTTGGAGCAATCTGGGTGGTGGCGATCATGGGGGAGTGAATTGGACACCGGCAAACGGCAGAGAGATAGCCGGTGTTCATACCAATATCGGCACCTTTACCGTAGCGCAAGGTGCTACAGTGAAGGTCAAAAATTATAACGGCAGTGCTTACGGACAACTCAGCATCGAAGCCGGAAGTGTTCTTATCTTAGGCACCTTGACGGCGGAGGGTGCGGGGTATGGCGGCGGCGGTGGCGGCGGCGGTGGCGCAGGCGGTAATGGCGGGTGGTATGAGAACAGAGCTTATGCTGGTGGCGGCTACCCTGGCGGTCCCGGGGGAGAATCTGGTAATGCTGGTGAAGATTGCATAAATCCCACTGATAAGGCTGGTCAGTGTCAATATGCCAATGGCCGCAGAGGCGGTAATGGCGGTCGCGGTGGCGGTTCACATGGCGGATCCGGAGGCGCCCGGGGGCTGGGTGGAGCCGGTAACGGCGGCAGGGGCAGCCGTGGAACTAACGGAGGGTACTTAGCTGCCTGCGCAAACGGGGATAATACCACTAATGAAACTATTCGCATGGGTTCCGGTGGTGGCGGCGGTGCCGGTGGCGGTGGCGGCGGTGATGGTCGCGATGATTAAGGAGTAATAAAAATGGCTTATTGCGGCGGCGGAGGCGCAGGTGGTGGCGGAGCCGGAGCGCCTGGTGGCGGAAGCATCCGGCTTTTGGCTAAAGACAGCATGATCATCTCCGGCAAGGTGGTGACAAAAGGAGCCGGTCTAGTAAAAGAACATGGCCTTAATGGCCAAAATACAACTACAAGCCGAGGCGGTAACGGCGGAAGGGGCGGCCGAGGCGCCTATGCCGGTGATTCCAGCTATGGATTAGGCGGCACCGGAGCCAACTGCCTTAGAGGGGCCTATAACGGCGGCAGGGGCGGAACAGGAGCTGCTGGAGCGGGCGGCGGCATCTGCCTGATTTGTAAGGGCCCGTATGGTGTCAACGTGACCGGAAGTTTGGACTCCCGAGGTGGCGTTTCCAGAGCTAATTTTGGGTCCAGTAAAATTTTTGGTGTTCATGGCCGAATAAGCACTTCGGGAACCCTGGCAACCGGTTGGAATGATAACTACGGCAGTCCTTTGGTTCAATATAATGAGGTTTGGGTGCATCCAATAGGCTAGATAATGCCCTAAAAGAGCAGGGTGCCCCTGCTCTTTTCTCCTCAATCCAATGTGCAAACTTTTCAATGTCTTTATTCATAAGACACCTTTCTTTTGTATTCCTTTGGAGGTTTTCACCCATGCATAGAATAGACGGCTCAGGTCATCAGGATAATCGCTTTACCGAAGGCAACCCTCAAACCGGCACCGAGGCCACAGTGGTGACCGCAGGCTGGCTCAATGCTGTCCAGGAAGAAGTGGCCCATGTGATTGAAGGTCAGGGATTGGTCCTGAATAAGGATGACAATGAACAGTTAAAGACGGCTGTAAATACAGCCATTGACCAGGCGGTGGCCAGTTGCAAGACCGAAGTCGAACAAGAGCGGGATACTGCCATTGACTCGGCGAAAACTGAAATGAACGGGGTGATTGATCAGAAAATAGACGCCAGTGTTGGCGCGATAAAGCAAAAGCACATTATGCGCTGGTTTGCAAAAGGAAGACTCCAGACGGGGAGCCGGGTAATAAAAATGATGTCCGGAGTAAACGGCGCAATAAAAAAAATAAATGGTTATCTTTGGTCCGGTAGTGCCAATGTGTCTTTTGAGGTTAATACAAGTCTTTTTATGACGGCTGGTTTTACTGCTAGTTCATTGACATCGCTGCCGTGTAATCGTCCTGTAAGTCCCGGACAGATGGTTTATATAACCATAAATTCAGTTTCCGGCGATCCATGTGATTTTACAGGCTGCCTGGAAATAGAGGAGGATTAAAAGTTGGCTTTATGCTTTTTCATGGGGTGAATTTAAAGGAGCGAGCTAAAAAATTAACAAATTTTTAGCTCGCTCCCTGCAATGTTGATAGGCAGAGACAGAATAAGCGGATCCTTTCATCAGGACAGCCTCTTTTTAAAGGAAAAATGCCTGGATCGTCACCAAGGCCGCTATGATAACTGTAGACCGGCTGAATGATGTGCAGGCAAAGCGAGTGAAGGGGAGGTCCGGTTTTGAATGAGGATGATAATAAGCAGATGAGGGCCGTAGTAAACTCAGTTTTTGAACAGTCAGTGGCAGGCTGTGAAGCCAAGATTATCCGGGAGGGGATGCTCCTATAATTGGCGGAATAACTGAATGGCATACTATTAGGCTGGGCAGGTTGAGTGAGGCCGGTTTTTCGCTTATTTGTTTTTGTGTCTGGTATTGATGGCCGAGTAAAAGGTGTATCTCGGAATTGCCATAGCGGCGCACCTGTAAAGGTTAACCCATATCAGTAATTGTCATACGTTTAACCATAACGAAGTATGGATGGGGTAATGCTATAATTTTACGGTTGGGCAACCTTACGCATTCTGTATATTGGATTTTCGATGATAATTACCTGGCAGATGCCACCCTGGAATTGTTCGTTTCGTTTATAGTTGGTATTCCTCATAAGTTACTATTTTTATTTATCTTTCGCCCTGTTTTTAAGAAGTCGGTTGGCCGCCTTTCCTTTGTGCAGAGACTGGGGCAGGCCATTTTTACCTTTGGCGATTTATGCTTTTTTACCCGTTTAATCATGAACTGAGAATTGGCTTGAAGACTGCCTAGCGGATAATAACTGGCGATCTCTCATCCGGCAGGTCTCATGATTCCGGCTTGCTTGTCTGTCGTTTAACGAATATTGTATAGTCTGTTTTGGGAGGTTTTGTTTTGGTTTATTCTGCATAACTATATAAGATATGGTATAAAATTTGTTAATCCATCAAAATGAAGGCATATTTTTTCAAATTTACGGCAGTAAAGAAAAATCAAAATAACCTCAAAGGAAAAAATCCTTCAAAACCCGCCAGTTGCATCTCTCAAAAAATACCAAATTTCGCCTTCTTCTCAGTTGATAAAAAAATGGCTTGTAGCGTTAGGTGAATTAGCGGTAAAACACTTGTCATAAACATGAAAAACTGTAAATTAAGTTTGAGGAATTTTTCTTTGTATTGTTTTTATTGGCCCAAATACCAGAAAAAAGTATTAAAACTGCCGAACAGGAATTTGTTTTCATTTTTTGGTTAATTGGTTTAAGTATCTGATATGAGATCAAGCTGGTTTAGGTTGCCTCTTTTCGACAGGGAGAGTGTCGGTTTTTTAGATTTGTAAAATTAGATAGTTAGATGGAAATTCTGTTTATTTTTTTATTTAAATCGATATTTTTAATAAACTATACGGGAAAAATGATAATGCGATTCGCCGGAGTTCTCCACACAATAACGGCTTGCTTGACAAATGAAGGCTTTAGTCATGTTTGAAGATTTAAGTAACCGTATCAATAAGTTGCCTAAACTTACCAAGGCTGAGAGTAAACTTGTTGCATATTTTCAGGAGATAAAAGACCAGCTCGCCCTGAAGAATATTTATGAAATAAGCGATGGCGCCAGAGTCAGTGTAGCTACTGTTACGCGTTTTGTCTCCAGGCTTGGCTATGATGATTTTCTTGATTTTAAGAAGCAGCTTAAGCAGGCATTGCTGAGCAAAGTGGGTTCCCAATGGGAGAACTATCAGAAGACCAGGGCCGAACTCCTGGGAGGGGAGGGGGAACTTTGGACACGCTTCAGCAATCTGGTTATAAATGAACTCAAAGCGGCCCATGCCACCAACCCTCCGGAGAGGCTGGCCAAGGTGGCTGAGATGATTCATCAGACCAAGGGTGCGATTTATGTAATTGGCCAGATGAATTCTTATGCCATTGCCTATTTCTTCTGGCAACAACTGGCCATACTTTGCCCTGGGGCGGTGTTTCTGGATAACCAGGCGGGCAACTTAGTGCATAAGCTCCTTGGAATAAAGAAAGACGATCTCGTTTTCGCGGTTTCCTATACCAGTTATTCGCAACAGACCACTGCGGTCATAAGGGAGTTTGCTGAAAAAGGATCGCAGGTGGTTATATTGACAGACTCGGATGTTTCGCCTGTCTCCCGTTGGGCTGATGCGCAATTGGTGGTGCCGCTTGAGTGGAACGCCATAATGAGCAGCCGCTGTTCGGGGCTTATGCTGGTGGAAGCCCTGGTATTGCACTTGGCGCAACTGAGAAGGGACGAGCTGGGCGACCGGGTTGAAAGAGTCCAACTTCTCTCAAATAAGTTAAATGTGTTTGATCATCCGGGCAGTCGCAGAGATGTGATTATGCGGCGTTTGGACTTGATCATGGATGATGCCTTGGAGCCGGGAGAAAGCCAGTCCCAAGACCTTGGGCCGGAAAAAGGTTAGGGCCCGGCCGGAGACTATGACCGGCCGGGCGGGTTATGCCTATTTTTTGATTTTTGCTATAGCCTTGGAAGCTCCATCGGACAGAATCATGGAGTCCGTGCTGTAGGCGATCATGCGGGCGCCCTTATCTATCCATTGCCTGGCTGATTCAGGGGACACCACCCACATTCCGGCGGCTTTATTATTATCCGCGCAGGCCTTGAAGACCTTGTCCACGGTCTCAAGCTGTTTGGGGTGTTCCATCTGAAGGGGGATGCCCAGATTTGTAGACAGGTCGCCGGGACCCACAAAAATGCAGTCCACACCTTTTACCGCGGCTATGTCGGCGGCGTTGTCCGCGGCCTCGCCGGTCTCCGCCTGCACCGCCACCAAGGTTTTTTCATTGGCTTCAATAAGGTATTCGCCGGGATTGACCTGGCCAAAGGCAGTGTGCATTTTTTTCAATACCACTCCCCTTTCGCCCATGGGAGGATATTTGGCGTGACGCACCGCATCTTGGGCCTGGTCCCGGTTGTTGACCATGGGTAAAAGAAGTCCGCTGGCCCCTGCATCAAGGGGATGAAGTATTGCATCCTTGCGCACTTCCTGCGCCCTGACCACCACCTCAATACCGGCCCCCCTGGCCACCGCCAGGAAATCACTCATGGTTTCCGGCGAGTAAGTGCCGTGCTCATTATCCAAAATGAAAAAATCAAAACCAGCCTGAGCCAGGATGTAGGCAATAGCCGGATTTCTGGATTCACACACAAAGGTGCCAATGGCGGGTTCGCCGTTTAAAAGGCGTTTTCTTAATTGGTACACGAGTAACACTCCCTTTACGGTGTGACGGAGTTTAAAGGGCAGTTAGCCCTGACTGACAGGCTATTTGCGGCCAGCCTGCTGGTATTTTTATGGATTCTACGCCCCTTGGCGGCACCCTACAAGCTGTCTGTGTTTTTTCATGACACCATTTTTTTAATCAAGCATTCCCACAGCCCTGACCGGCGAACCGTCACCAGTTGAGAAGGGCAGGGGAAGGGCGCTGAAAATAAAGTCACGGTTCGGCAGCCTGTCCAGGTTGGTCAGATTTTCGAAGATCATGATATTGGCCTTTAAAAGGAGCTTGTGGTTCAAGTGACTCAAGCAATCCATGGGGTCCACCGAGATGGTGTCTACGCCCAGCCCCTTGATCCCTTTGGCAATCAGCCATTCCAGGGCGGAAACCGAGAGCACCGGAAAGCCCTGCAGGTATTTTTCGTGCCCCCAGTATTCGCTCCATCCCGAGTTGAACAGGACAAAATCCACCGTCTCATTTGGGCTGGGCCAGCGGTCCTCCAAATCCTCAAGTAAAACAGGTTCCTGATCCAGACCCTTTATATCTATGACAAAAGCAGTGCCCACAAAGTTTTCCAAGGGTATGTTTTCCAGACCCGCCCCTTGTTTGATAAGGTGCAGGGGAGCGTCCACATGGGTGCCGGTGTGGCTGCTCATTTTAAGCAGGCTGCATTGAAACCCTTCCTCTTCATGGGTGGCGGTCCGGCTTATTTCCGGATGCGGGTCCCCGGGATATACCGGCATGGAATCGGTTATTCTGTGGGTAAGGTCTATGACACGCATGGCAAAGACTCCTTGTTGCCAACGGTTTAGGCCATGGCCTTTTAACCAGAGGAATTTTGGTGGTAAGAGTCAATCTAAGCGGGAAGTAATGTACCAGAATATAACTCCCAGGGCCGCCTGGGCCAGGCTCAGGATCTGCCCCATGGTAAGAAAGCTTATAACCAGGCCCAGTTGGGGGTCGGGCTGGCGCACAAACTCGACTAAAAAACGGGCCAGGGAGTAGCCGATTATAAAAAGGACTGAAACCTGACCCGGTTTTACCCGGTCTTTCAACATCCAGAGCAGGAAAAATAAAACAGGCCCTTCCAAAACCATTTCATAAAGCTGGGAGGGGTGCCTGGGCAAGGGCCCTGCACCAGGGAAGACCATGCCCCAGGGCAGTTCGGTAATCCTGCCATAGAGTTCTCCATTGATAAAGTTGCCGATGCGTCCCAGACCCAGGCCTATGGGCGCGGCCAGGCAGGCTGCGTCTGCAGCAGGCAAAAGCGGTGTTTTTCTCTTTTTTAACAGGGTGAACCCTGCCAGGGCCGCCCCGACCAGGCCTCCGTGAAAAGACATGCCTCCGTGCCAGATGGCTATGATTTCAATCGGATTTTTCAGATACCAGTCAAGGTTCATCCACTGGTAGAAAAGAACATACCCCAGTCTACCTCCCAAAAGGAGCCCTATACCGCACCATAAAAGCAGTTCCTGGGTTAGATCCCCCGGCGCCCGGGGCAAGGTTTTTTTCAGGCGGTTTGATATAACCAGGTAGCCCCCTAAGAAACCCAATACATACATCAGGCCATACCAGCGCACTGCTATGGGGCCAAAGCTTATAAGAACCGGGTCTATCTGGGGGTAGGTCATGGTTCCTTTTTGTTTTGTTACTGGTTCAGGTCAAGGGACAGGCGTTTACCTGTTTTAATATCCTCAATCGCGGCATTTCGCCAGATCGCAGCGTCAACCTTTATTCCATAGCGAGGTTTTTGGGGTGGCTAAAGACTTCTCCCTTAGGTCGCGCCGGTGGAATTATCCGGGGCGGGCAGCAGGGAAAAGGCCTTAAACGTGTTGATAAGCAGTCGGCAGGCCATCCAGTTTACTTCCATTGTCTTGGCCCTGCGTAAAGCTTTCCCAGGAAACATCCCATCAGGCTTGAGTCTCTCTTACAGCTTGACTAATCTAAGTCTGCGGGTCAAACCTTGTCTAAGGCGCCTGCGACACGCGGATCTCATCTTCCGGATGGCTTCTTCTCCTGTGGTATTTAAAAAGTAATCAGATTGTATTAAGGAGGCCTGATTGTGGAGACTCAAACCGTTTTGATGGCTTTTGGCCTGACCCTTCTGGCTGGTCTGTCAACCGGTATTGGCAGTGCACTGGCTTTTTGCGCCCGGCAGACAAACACCAAACTGCTTTCCCTGGCCCTGGGGCTTTCGGCCGGGGTGATGATCTATGTCTCCTTTATCGAAATTTTCTTTAAGGCCAAACAAGCCCTGGAAGCGGATTTGGGTCCGACCCAGGGTTATTGGGTTACGGTGCTCGCCTTTTTCAGCGGCATGGGGCTCATAGCGGCCATTGATAAACTGGTCCCGGATTTTGAGAATCCGCACGAAATCCACAAGATCGAGGAGATGCAGGACGAGGAGGGCCTGAACAAGTTCCAAAGGCTCTACAAGGTCGGCATGTTCTCCGCCCTGGCTATTGCCATTCACAATTTCCCCGAGGGGCTGGCAACCTTTACCGCAGCCTTGAAGGACCCTTCCATTGGTATAGCCATTGCCGTGGCCATTGGCATCCACAACATCCCCGAAGGTGTGGCTGTTTCAGTGCCGATTTATTACGCCACCGGCGATCGAAAAAAGGCTTTTTACTATTCATTCCTTTCCGGTTTGGCTGAACCGGCGGGCGCGCTTTTGGGCTATCTTTTGTTGATGCCCTACCTCTCGGATACTGTTTTTGGAATCCTTTTTGCGGGCGTGGCTGGTATCATGGTTTTTATATCCCTGGATGAGTTGCTCCCCGCTGCCAGGCAATACGGGGAGCACCATCTTTCCATCTATGGTTTGGTTATGGGAATGGCAGTCATGGCCCTAAGCCTTCTTTTGTTTGCATAAAAAATTTTTGTCTCTTTCAAAGGTGCGCAAGAACTAACCGGTTTTTTCTAAATTGGGTGTTTTTTATGCAGCGGTGACCGGGATAAAGTCTGTTGGAGGCTTGATTCCGGGCTTTTGGGCCCAAGACAGTTTGGCCCGAATGCTGCAAGTAGATATCCGGAAAAGTTTGGAGAAGCTCTGTACGGGAGGAGTTCATGGCTTTGGTTTCTCTTGAGGGAGTGACCCGGACCTATGATTTAGGTGAGGTGCGGGTAAATGCCCTTTCAGATGTGAGTCTGGAGGTAGAAAAAGGCGCCTTTGCAGCCTTGGTGGGCCCTTCGGGCAGTGGGAAGACAACTGCCCTTAACCTAATGGGATGCCTTGATAAACCCAGTCAGGGCAGGGTGATGGTGAGCGGCCAGGATATCAGTGCCCTGGACCGTAAGCAAGGCGCTCTTTTCAGGGGAGAAAAGCTGGGATTTGTTTTTCAGGACTTCAATTTGCTCCCTGTTCTGACGGTCTTTGAAAATGTGGAATATCCCCTTTTAATGATTCTGGATATGCCCAGGGACAAGCGCGGACCATTGGTGGAACGGGTTTTGGAGGCAGTGGGAATGAGCAATCAGTCCCACAAGTATCCGGCCCAACTCTCAGGCGGCCAAAAACAAAGGGTGGCGGTGGCCAGGGCCCTGGTGGGCAAACCGGAGCTGGTCCTGGCTGATGAGCCCACAGCCAACCTGGACGGGAAAACAGCCCAAAAAGTGATTGAGCTGATGAAGCAGATGCGCGACGCCTTTGGCACCACCTTTGTTTTTTCCACCCATGATCAGAGGGTCATGGACCAGGCAGAGGTGCTTTTTTATTTGGAAGACGGAATTTTTGTGGGGCATTCGGGCCGGAAAGGCCAGGTGGAAAATGCTTAAGATATTGCGTCTGGCCTGGAAGAATCTTTTGCGCTACAAGCGCCGCAGCCTCTTGACCGGGCTGATGATCGCCTTTGGCATGGTGGCGGTGATAGTGTTTGTGGGCTTAAGCGGTTCTTTTAAAAAAGCCGTGGTAGGGCAGATTACGGATTCCTTTTTAAGCCATATCCAAATTCATAAAAAGGGTTACCTGGCCAGCATAGACAACCTGCCTCTGGACAGGTCCCTTTCCCCCAAGGCCTATGAAAACCTCGCCGGAATTTTGGAGAAACAGGCCGGGGTGGAGGCTTTTTCGCCGCGGATTAAGTTTTCCGCCATGCTGAGCAACTATACCCAAACCACCAATGTGCGCCTAAACGGCATTGAGCCGGCCAAGGAAAGTGCAACTGTTCCCTTGCTTACAACCCGGCTCACTGAACGCTCCCACAAAGATAAGCTTTTGCAGGAGGGCGAGGTGCTTTTGCCCGAATCCATGGCAACCGGCATGGGGGTGAAGCTGGGTGACACCATAGTGCTGGTGGCCAACAACAAGGACGGCTCTGTAAACGGCATGACTTTTAAGGTGGCCGGAATTGTGGAAGGCCTCATGGGGCCCGGCGGCAGGGACGGATATATCCATCTCAGGGATGCGGCCACGCTTTTACGTATGAAAAAGCCCGAGATAAGCGAGATTGCAATACGGGTCAAAAGTTTTGACAAACTGGAGAAGGCCGCCGCTTCCTTGAAGGGTCAACTGGCGCCTTTTAAAAATAAAGAAGGCAAACCTGCTTTTGAGCTGCACACCTGGGCCACGTTGACTCCTTTTTACAACATAGTGCGCATGATCAACATGATGAATATGGGCATCAAGGTGATTTTGATCGCCGTGGTTTTGATCAGCGTTTTGAACGTAATGATGATGAGTGTCTATGAAAGGGTGAGCGAGATCGGCGCCCTGGCCGCCATGGGCACCAGTCCGGGCCGTATAAGGGGTTTGTTTGTGGCCGAAGGGTTCAGCCTTGGCTTGATAAGCTCTTTAGCCGGAGCTGCCATCGGGGTCGGCATTTTGCTTGTGTTTAATGTGACCGGCCTGGAGGTTGAGTTCGGCAGATCCGGCATGGTCTTCATTCTGGAGCCATCCATAGCCCCGCTGGAGCTTGCCTGGTCATTTGGGATAGTGCTTTTGGTATCTATCCTGGCCAGTCTACAGCCCGCGGCCAAGGCTGCGCGCCTGGAACCGGTGGAGGCCCTGCGCCACGTGTAACGGACTTGATGAAACAGGATTTATAATTGCTTCAAAGGAAGAAGGCATGTTGAAAAAGCGTTTTGCCCGATGTTTCATCGCCCTGGGGCTGATCCTGGGGCTCTCGTCTCCGGCCTGGTCACTTAGTGGCCAGGAGATCTTGAAAAAGGTGGATGAGAATCTCCAGCCCGGTGCGTTTGAGATGTACCGCAAGATCATAAACATAGAACCGGACGGAACTAAAAAGGAGTTTGTGCTTTGGTTCCTTAAAAAGGACCTGGACAAGGTGGTGACCCTTTTTATCTCTCCGGCCAGTGAAAAGGGCAGGGCCACCTTACGCCTCGGCGACAATATGTGGCTTTATATCCCCAATGTGGGCAAGCCCTTGCGTATCACCAGCATGCAGTCTGTGGTGGGCGGGGTCTTTAATAACTCCGATATCATGCGGCTGGATTACGGCGTTGAGTATGACGTCTCTGAATACAAAGAACAACCCGGAGAGTATGTTCTTGAATTAAAGGCAAAATCCGGCAATGTCGCCTATGATCGGCTGCGTATGTGGGTCTTGCAAAAAGAATTGGTTCCCACCAAGATAGAATGCTACGCAGCCACCGGCATGTTGATAAAGACCCTGATTTTCAAGGAGATCAAGGATATTGGCGATGGTGTGGTGAGGCCCGCTGTGATGGAGACCCAAAGTCCTTTGTACAAGGGGTATATGTCCATAATGATCTCCGCCAAGCTCAAGAAAAGGGAACTGGCCGATGAGGTATTCACCTTAAATTACCTCTCCCGGATCAAGGACCTGCGCTGATGAATTCGGGCTGTTTTTGCCTGCGGGCTTTTCTTCTGCTCTTATGCCTGACTTGGCCCTTGCCGGCTATGGGCGGAGAATATGACTTCGCCATTCCGGAGGCGGAAGAAAAGCCCTATGAACTGGGGGGAAGGGCGGAGGTGCGCCAGGTTCACCATTGGCTGAATCAGGATTCAGCACGCTATTCCTTAGACCATTACAAAGACGATCCAGGTCCGGCTATTGATGAATTCAATCCCCAGGTGGAGCTGGAGGGGAGTTACGGCAAGCGTTTGTGGCAGGTGTTTTTTCTCTCTCATCATGAGTATTTGAACACCTATCAGGATGAAGATTGGCAAAATAAGCTCTATCAGGGATATGTTTCCATAAAACCGTCCAGCAACCTCACCCTGGAGTTGGGTAAAAAATCCTTTCTTTGGGGCAAGGGCTATGCCTGGAACCCGGCCGGGTTTGTCAACCGCACCAAAGACCCGGACGATCCGGAACTGAATCTGGAAGGCCGCACCGTGTTGGGGCTGGATTATATAAAGAGTTTTGCCGATCCAGGGCTTAACAACCTGGCCTTTACCGCTCTTTTATTGCCTGTGGTGGAGGATTTTTCCAACTCTGAACTGGGAGAGAACGGCGACTGGAACCTGGCCCTTAAGCTTTATCTGCTCTGGCGTGATACTGACCTGGATTTTATCTACTATAACGGACCCGAGCAGGCGGAAAGCCTGGGTTTTGATTTTGCCAGGAACCTGGCCGAAAACCTGGAGATCCATGGCGAGGCCGGGCTCAAGCGCCGGGTGCGGCATGTGGTTCTGGACAGCCTGGGCAATGCCTTGGTCTCGGAGGAGGACCAGCTTAGTTTCATGGCCGGGCTGCGTTACTTAAACTCCCATGACACCACTTTTTTTCTTGAGTATTATCACAACGGCGCGGGATACAGCTCTTCGGAGCTGGACGATTTTTTTGCCTATCAGGATGCTGCCTATGAGTCATGGCGGGTCACAGGTGATGACGCGATTATGGAAAAGGCAAGCCGGGCGGTGCGCCCGTATTATGGCCAGCGCAATTTTGGCAGACATTATCTATATTTCAAGGCATCGCAAAAGGAACCCTTTGATTTCCTATATCTGACAACCTGGATTGCCTCGATCATCAACCTGGAAGACTTGAGCTTCAGCCTGCAGCCTGGCTTGACCTGGTCTCCTGTGACCAACCTGGTCCTCAATTTCCGGATGGCCTTTCCCCTGGGTGGTTCAGGCACCGAGTTTGGCGAAAAGCCGGACCAGGCCAGAAGCGAGTTTTGGGTCAGGTATTATTTTTAGCCTTAAAGCAATTGGGTAATATGTCAGGCTCGATTAGCCCGTAAAGCTCTTGGTTTTACGGGCTAATCGTTTTTTGGATGCGTATTTGCTTGACAGATGCGGGGCTGTGCTATATTTATACGAACGTATAAAATTTTATACGAACGTTAGTATAAATACCGGGTAAATTGGGGTGATTGTGGATCACTGATTCCAATCAGGAAGGGCCTGGTAAAGGAGCTTGGGCTTTGGCCAGTTCAAAAGAAAAGATTTTGGATGCTGCTGAAAGGGAATTCGCCGAATTGGGGATAGCGGGTGCTTCATTGCGAGGCATAACCAAGTCGGCCGGAGTGAACTTAGGCAGTATTTACTATTACTTTGAGAGCAAAGAAGACCTGATAATGCAGGTTTTGCAGCGCCGTATAGACCAGTTTCGCAGGAAGGGGCTTATAGAGTTTGAGGAGTTCAAAAAGAAGGTGAAATCCCCCACCAACCGGGATTACTGGTTAATGATGGTAAAGGCCATGCTGCGTTTTCGCAGCAGGCATCCCCAATATGTGGCCTTTATCTCCAACCTGTTTTCCACCAGAAAGGATGTGGTGGAAAAGGCGCTGGGTAAGAATGAAGACTTTCTGCAAAATGAATACCTCAAGGAGATTAAAAAGTCCTTGCCGGAAAGAGTTTGGCTTGAGGCGGAAAAAAGGGTCACCACCATCATGCTTATGATCCACATGCTTCTTCTAAATAAACATATGGCCGGCATCTACCTGGAAAAGAAGAGAGTTTTTAAAGATCAGGATGACTTTGCCGAGGAGATAGCCAATATCGCAAGCGCCTCAATGGATGCCTTGGCCAAGGGATGTTGACAAAAATCGCATTCTCTGAAAATGGGTATTAGAAAAGCAAAAACAGACAAGTTTTAAAAAAAAATTAAAGGTAATCTTCCCTGGATTTGCCTGTGAGTTTTGCTGAACAGATAGAGGAGGCAGGCTGATATCCGGAAAAGAGAAGAGGGAAGAGGCCAGATATGAGGTCAGAGTGCGATGAGGCGGTTTTTTTATCTGTCTCTTTAAGAGTGCAACCGGTCGGCCTGTCTTGCCGGTCTGGAGGAGTATTTAAAATTGGGGCATCGCCCTTTTGGGTGGTGCCGTGGGTGGATTACCGTTTTATTGTTTGCTCTGAAGCCGTGCCCGGTCTTCTCGGTCAGGGCATCAGACCGATTGGCCGGTTTATTGACTGTTGATTGAATCGACGAAAAGACCCTTGCAAAGTATTCGGACTAATCAGTTGATTTCGCGCGGACAGTTTTTTTCAGCCTGTTGGAGAGATACTTGAGTGAACAAGGTGGCTTGTATGGTTAATCTTAAAGTAAGCATCAGTGTCTGCTTAGCGGCTATTGCCGGTATCTGCCTTTTTATCTGCCGAATAGACCAGGCTTCCTTGTTCTGGTTTATTTATTGATTTTGCGGCGAGTTCGGCCTTATAGGCCTTGTAACCGGAACACCAGCCCGTATGCCAGCGCCATATTCCGGCCAGTATGCTTTGGGGATTGGCCAAAGCATGGCGTCTCAGAAAACATTTTCCACAGTTGGTTGCCATTTTTCTTACCTTTGAGTCCAGCCTTGAATTGGTAATTGAACCGTTATCTGTGCTTCCCCGTGGCCGCTGGAGAAACGCCAGGGCATTTTATCTCTATCCCCTTCAGAAAATTAAGGATTAGACGGTTCACCATCTCTTTTTGCACAATGGTCAGAACCTGGCCGGCCCCGGGTATTAGCATCGTTCTTATTTGAGGAGCTTTTTGGCGCAGGCGATTAAGTGCTTCTTGGGGAGAATATATTTTTTCGTTTTCACCGACCAGAAATAAAGTTGGGATGGAGATGGCTGCCAGCTCCTGGTCGGAAAACACCGTGGGAACCATCCTGTGCCTGAATTTAAAGCTTTTTCTGGCCAACATTACATCTTTGATATGCTGATCAATCAACTCCCTGGCTCAGGGACCTTGTTTAACCAGGTCCGCAAAAAGCCAGTAAAGAAAACTTCTTATAGTCCAAAAGTTGTTGACTGCACAGGGGGCTGCCCTGAATATCCAGGCTCAGGAAATCGGTAGAACCGTGCCTGCCGGGGCCAGTAAGACCTGGGCCGATACCTTGTTGGGGTGTTGTCTGGTATAGAGCGCAGCAAGCCGGGCTCCATAGGAAATTCCGGCCAAAGACAACCTGGTCCAACCAGTCGGCATAGTCTCGAGGAGTCAGCATCCGCTTATGGTAAACACTCAAGCCGTTGTCACCCACGGTATCTAAGGCAAAGGTCTGAAAATGTTTGGAGAGTTGGGCTATATTCGGTACCCAGTGCAGTGAATTGCCGCCTGCGCCGTGCAGCAGAAAAAGGGCGGGGGCGTCCTTGGGGCCGCTTATGCGCACATAGGCAGGCCCAAAAGAGGTCGACACCATTCGCTCCTCAAAAGGAACCGGCCATTGTTTCCCTCTTTTTTGGTAGAGATCCAAAAATCTTTGCTTGCCCAGGGCGGAGCGAAAGGGATGATGCGGGGTTATCACCACCGGTCTGTCTTGGGGAGAGGCCCAGTAAAACATGGCTGCCAATAGCCCCCCGTGCAAAGAGCCAGGCCCGCACTTACCAGCAAGAGAGCCTTGAGGAGTTTTTTGGATTTTCCCATTATTTAGCGCCCCGCCGGTGATAGCCATGCATAAATTGGGAAAATTTGACTTGCATAAAACATAGCATCGAAAAAACGGCGGGCCAAGATCAAGGCGGGAGAAAAATGTTTCTCAGAGTAATCGTAACAATCAGGTTTGAGGAATTAAACGGGAACCTGAAGTCAGGGAAATGCCCAAGCCCGCGGGAAGAGCAACACCACCGCCCTGGTGTTATCCCTCCCGCAGAAGCTTGTGGCGAGATTTAATGGCCGTGCAAGCAAAGCCCGCCGCTTTTGGCCTTTGTATTCGTAATATCCAATCACCCCAGAATCAGCCTTTGGGGATCCACCTCTTCTCTCAAGACTTTCAGCTCTCTTTCATCGGGAGCCCTTGTCTCTTTGGCTTGGCTTACATCCAGCTCAAAGGAGGTGTTTTCAATTATTTTTTCAGGTGATACACCGGGATAGCACTCGGCCAGGTACATGCGCTTGGTCTTGGAATGAAATTTCAGCACTCCCAGATCAGTGACCACTGCCATGGGGCCGCCCCTGGTGTATCCGGCCTCCATGCGGCTTTCTCCGCCCCTTAGCCAGCCCGGACTGGTGAAGTAATCCAGTTCATTGACAAACCGCCTGGGCTCGTGCTGCATGAAGATGATGGTGTCATGGGCCAGGGAAGCTGCGTCACACCCTCCGCCCGAGCCGGGGAAACGCACCTTGGGCCGGTTGTAATCACCGATCACAGTTGAGTTGAGGTTGCCAAAAGAATCAATCTGGGCCGCCCCTAAAAAGGCGACGGTCCTCAGCTTCCTATGCCCTAAAATGGCAAAGGCCTCTATCAGCCCCGAGTTTACGCAGGAACCATACATTACCCTGGGGTCTGCCACTGCCAGGGGAAGCTCGTCCAGGCTGGGATCAATGCCGCCTGTCTCGAAAAACACCACCGCATTGGGTGCATGCACCCTTTTGGCCACTGTGGCGGCCAGCATGGATACGCCGGTGCCCGCAAAGAGAACGTCATTTTGGCCTATCAGCCTGCCTGCGGAGATGGCCATGATTTCCTTGTCCGTATAGCTCGCCATGAGACCCTACCTCCTGTCCAGACCGGGCGCGTAGCCGGTTATACGGCTGGCCTTTATGGTCAGAAGTTCAGATATGCCCACTTTCTCCAGATAATCGTGTTCATCTGAAATACCGAAAACCCATTCCTGGAGGTAATCCATGAAGGCGCGGTCATTGCCTGCGTTTTTCTTATAGGTCCACAGGTGTTGGGGGTGATAGTCATAGAAAAAGTGGCACGCCGTGGGGTGGGCCCCATAGGGAGCTTTAACCACTGCATCCACCAAAAAGTGGGGCAACTGGTTTTGATCCGGGTCCTGGCGCAGGTGCTCGGCCGGGACTATCTCCTCGCAGCTTACGATTAAAGTCTTGGCTGCCCTGGCCTGTTCTACATCGGCAAAGGTTAGCCCCTTGATCCTGGCCGTGCCGTCGTCTCCCACATACTGGGCATGCACCAGGGCCACATCCGGGGTGAGTGAGGGCAAGAGAAGCACCTTGTCACGGCCCGAATCAAAGGGATTTTCCATTTCCAGCATTTTTTTGTTGGCCACCTTGGGTTCAGTGCGGGAGGATTCACTGAAACCTTGTTTTTTAACCAGATCTGTTTCAAAGCCGGTTTTGGCGGGCATAAAGGGCAACCCCAGGGACCCGCCTAAAAAGCGCAGAGACATCTGAAAGTTGGAATAATCCTCAACTTCAAGGGCACCTTCCTGCACGGCCTTTCTGAACCGGATGCTGGTGGGGGCAAACCTCCCTGATCCTGCGTAGGCTATCTCAATGCGCTTGACGCAGCCCGCGCCGACCAGAAGGTCCATGGCCTGACCATGGGAATGACAAACCAGGTGCAGGTCTTTTTTCCCCTGGCGCACAATCTCCCGTGCTAGAGCCATGGGATTTCGGTTGATGGTGAATCCGCCCAGGGCGATCTGGGCGCCATCCGGAATGAATCTTTCGACCGCCTCCCGGGCGGTCATAAGTTTATCGCCAATCCTCTCCTCACTCATCAAATGACTCCAGGCAAAAAAGGTGGTCTACTTTCGTATTTTTCCTTTGATCATTGGGGAACACCCCTAAGCCGCTACTCCGGCTTTAGTCTCTCGCGATATTTTGAGCAGCTCCGGCAGAATCCCTTGGGGGAGGCTGGAAGCGTCCTCCCTTTCCGTTCTATAGGAAACCTGCAATGCGGCTTCAATAAGGCCGCTTTTGTCAAACAAAGGCACTGCCAGACAGCGCAGCCCCAGGGTGAGCTCCTGGTCCGAGGATGCGTAACCCATGAGCCTCACTTGATCAAGCTGCTTTTTAAGCACTGTTTTATCTGTAATGGTGTTTAAGGTGTAGGGCATCAGTTTGATGCGTTCCAAAAGGTCCGCCCGCTTGTGGGGGGGGAGAAAGGCCATGATGACCTTGCCCATGGAGGTGCAGTGGACCGGCAGCCTGGAGCCTGCGGTGAGGTCTAAGTTCACCACATCGTTGCTGCGGATGCGTTCCAGGTAAACCACTTCCTGGCCCTCAAGGATGGCGCAACCGCTGGTTACATGCCATTCCCTGGTGAGGTGGGTCAGGTAGGGCAGCATCCTGGTGCGCAGATCCATGCTTTCAATGATCCAGGAGCCCAGGCGCAAAACCCTCGGCGTAAGGCGATAGGTTTTGCCCTGCTCGTCAAAATGTACATAACCCAGTTCTTTAAGGGTCAGGAGATAACGGCGGGCCGTCACCAAGTTCATGCCGTTTTTCTTGGCCACTTCCGACAGGGTGAGCGCCGGTTTTTCTGGTGAAAAAGTGGTTAGGCAGGTCAGGCCGTTGGCCAGTGCCCTGATGAAGTTCTTGCCCGGGGGATGCTCTAGCATGGTCGAACTCCAGGGAGAGTGTGCGGGTAACTATGTAGATGACTTGATAATTCTAATCAATCAATCTGTAGTAACACTCTGCGTAATTGAATTACACTCTGAATAATATCTAAAAAAGTTTTTAAGGTCAAGATAGAGGTGTGGCTCCACATTAGGCTTGTTGATTGACACTATGGGAAAAAAGGACTTAAGTTAGAGATATCGGCTCTTTTTTTCATGACCCCGGCAGCGGGCAAAATTGTATTTGCCTAAGTGTGAAGGGGTGCCCCAAACCCGGATCAAGGGAGGACTCCATGCAAAAGGCGCCTTTAATTAAGGTGTGGCGGTTTCTGTTGGCGCTGCCGGTATTTATTTTCTTATTGATTATCTCGACCCAGGCCTGGTCCATGAATCCCTCGGATATGCGGATTCAGCATACCCAGGATGTGCAAAAGGCCAAGGCCCTGGTGGAGGAGTTTGACAAGCTTGTCAAGCAGGGGGCGGGCAGCCAGGAACTTTCCCGCCAGGCGCTGCGCATTTCAACTGACTACCAGGCCAAGCTGCTTTTGAAGAATGAGGGGAAATTCAAGGATCTTGGGCATCTGTATCATGATCTTATGAAAGGCCCCCAGGGCAACTCGGGTGTGTTAAGCGAGGTGCTTGAGGAGACCAGGCGCAGGTTAAGGGCCTTGAACAAGTATCCTCCCTCGGTGATCGACGATATCACCTTGATCCAAAACCAGGCCAGTGTCGCCCAGAAAAAGCCGCCCATGGATGTGGACGCCGGTCTCAAGGTGAACCCCAACACGCCCGAAGGCAAGGTATTGGGGAAAAAATACATGAAGGAGCTCGGCGGTCCCGGTGGGGTGGCGAGCTACCATGACGATCTGAAAAAGGCCATGGAAGAGGCCTATGAGCATGTAGCCGAAAAGAAGTACAAGGTCAAGGTTGACTCGGGCAAGGCCTTTTTGGAAGGCACCACCCCCTGGCATGTGGAGGCCTATCTGGACTCCGAGGTGCTGAAAGAGGGCGGGTTGCCCCAAAAGAGCCTGATCGAGCAGACCGTCTCGGTAAGTACGCACAAGAACAACCACTTTCTCAAGGAGGCTATGGAGGGCAAGATCTCCTGGGGTTCTGCCTATCAGGAGGCGGCCAGGGGCACCTTAAAGGATATGGATAAGGTGGACCGGGTCTTTGAGGAGATCAGGCGTCAGACAGGCAAAAACGTGCCCCGGCTCAGCAAGCAGCAAGAGGAGCTGAGAAAGCTGCTTAAGAAAATGACCTCGCCGGGGGCTGATCCCATAAGCGTGGCAGAGGAGATCAAAAAACTCACCAGGGGTAAAAACGTATTCAACGCCTGCAACGGCCTGGTGGAGACCATGGAGAGCGCGATTAAGTTTTCGCCTCCGGCCAAGATATTAAAGGCCAGGTTTTACCGTCACTTTTTGGCCACCGATGATCTTAAAAAGGCGCTGCAGGCCTTGATAGACGATAAGTACAAGGATCTGCCCAAGGCGGCCCAGGCCCTGGACCGGCGGCTGGCCAAGATAGCCGGATTGCATATGGTCTCCCTGGAAAAGATGAGCACCAAGCAGTTTTTGGAGCAGCTTAAAAAAAGCATAGGCGACCTTAAGTTTGATACTGTGGACGAGCTGATGGATGAGATCTTCAAACGCATTCACACCTCATCCCAGACAGATATGGCGATGCTTTTTGGCGAAAAGTCGGCCAAGGAGCTGGAGAAGGTGGCCAAGCTCACTGATCCGGCGGTAAAGAATAAAATAGCGGCCCGCTACAGGGGCAAGTTTTTACTGTGGCAAATAGATGAAAAAACCCAAAGGGTGCTTCTGGGCGACGGCGGCATCAAATCCCTTGCCTTTGACGGCATCATCGGCGTGGCCACGGCCATGCACCAGACCTCATCCATAATGGATGACACCAGCCTGAGCGAAGAAGATAAAAATTTAAGGATAGCCAATGCCTGGGTTACCGCCCTGCCCATGGTGGGGGACTTTGCCAGCTCCATAATCAACGGAATCGACGCCTACTATGAAGGCGACAAGGGCAAGGCGGTTCAGTCCGGAGTCTTCCTGGTTATCGGGGTGGCCTATGCAGTGCCCGGATTCCAGGTTCCGGCCGTGGTGGCGGGCCTGGGCATGGTGGCCTGGCAGCTCGGCGGTTCAGCCTGGGATATCTCCAAGGATAAGGCGATTATCTGGGCCTGGGTGGATTCGGGCAAATGGGAGGGCACCCAGGGGAAAATGCTGGGGCTGATGGATTCCAAGGGCAAGGTGAGGCCCGTGGCCCCTCCGGAAAAGGCCTTTGAAAGCCTGATGGAAGAAGGCGAGATAGGTTATCACACCGGGCTTTCCGGGATGACGATCAAAAAGTCCATCTATGAATTCATGGACCGCACCATCATGGCCAGCAACCAAAATGTCAAGGCCATGCGCACGGCCATCCAGAATCTGTATCCGGATTTTGTGGTGGATGATTACCTGCACGAGCATATCAACCTGGGGCGCACCGCCCTGGCCAAGATCATAAGGGAAAAGGGTGGCAATGTCAGAAAGGATGTGGCCCTGGCGCTTTATGTGAAGCTCAAAAAAGATATCTACGATAAGGCCGCCCTGGAGGCGATCAAAAAGCTGAAGAGCGAGGCAGAGGCGGAATACCAGGCTAAATACATGGTCGGTGACGCGGCCCAGGCCTTCAGGGACCTGGAGGCGATTGCCCAAAAATTGAGACTGCCTTTGGTCAAGCATGTCTGGGAGATCTACGAGTCTTTTGTCAAGTGGGCCACGGAGAAGATCAAGAGCCCCTGGACCAGGCACAGCCTGCCAAGGCGTCATGTGGAGCTGGCCAAGAAGTATGTACACGGCTACACCTTGATTGACGAGTCCCTGGACACCATACGTGAGACCATAAAAAAAGCCGGTCTTAAGCCGCCGGAAAAATTCCACTTAACCGGTTGGCTGGAGATTGACAGGAAAAGGGTTGACGGCCTGGTCAACGCCTACCGCAACGCCCTGGTGGAGGCCAAAAAGGATGTGGAGCAAACCCATGCCCAGGCAGCGGGGCTGACCGCTTACAAATTCGATCCCAAGAATCCCTGTGATCAGGCGCTTTTCTTAAAGCTGGCCCGGCTCAAGGTGATCATGGTTCACAGCCGGGACATGATGCTTTTAATGGAGGAATGGGCGGGCAAGAGTTCGGCTGCGGATAAGAGCCGTGACGAGGCCCTGCAAAATGCCCTGGATCAGGTGGATAATGCACCCCAGCCTTTGTGGTCCCTTCCATTGCAGACCTGGAGCGCTTTATCCAGCACCTTTGAGGAGGCCTATTCCTGGGCCCATGTGACCTGGGAAGGCTCTCAGGTCCTGCTCACGGCCAGGGACACCATTGAAAAGCGCATAGAGCAAAAGAAAAAGGAATATGAAGAGGCCAAGGCCCAGGGGCTGAAGGACATGATCAAGTGCCTGGCCAATATCACCGTGCATCTGCGCTATAAAAACGAAGACGGTGAGGAAAAGCCCATCTTAAAGGGCAAGGTGCTTTTAAAAGGGGCCGGTCCGATCATAAGCCTGGACGAGATGGAAGACGGCGACTACACCACCGGCATACCGAAGGCCGGGGATTACACCTTAAACGCCTCGGCCAAGGGATTCAAGGCCCAGGACGGTTCTGATGTGGCGGTGGTTAATTTGAATATCCCCGAACCGCCGCCCGGCAGGGCCGCCGAGCCCATAGAAAAAACCATATACCTCACACCCGGCAGCAAACCGGAGCTTAAGCTTGAGTTTAAAAAGGCAACTTCCGGTGAACCCGCCCGCTTGATCTGTGTGGTCACCTCTCCTGAACAGCCCCTTGATCCGGCAACCTTTAAGCTCAGCCTGGAGGGCAAGGATATCAAGGCCGAACTCACCCCGGGAGCTGAGAACAAGGAGATCAAGGCAGAGGTCAAATTCACTGAGCCAACCAAACCAGGTGAACGCGAGGTCAAGATAACGGTTACCGATGCCATTAAGGTGGAACACATCTTAACAGGCAAGTTTGACTATGAACTGGCCCTAGAACTTAAGGGCCACGTTCTGGACGATAAGGGCGGGTCACCTGAGAACGGCAAGGCCAACTCAGGGGAAAAAGTAAAAATAGCCCTTAAGCTCATAAACTATGAGGCCTGGCCCTTAAAAGACCTCATGCTCACAGCGCCCACAGATGACGAAAGGCTAAAGCCCACCGGGGAAAAATCCTGGAAGCAGGGGCTGCTTGAATCGGGCAAGGAAAAAACCACTTCCAGTCTTGAGTTCAAGGCCGGTGATGTGGGGGCGCGGACAGAGGCGGTGACCCTGCCCTTGTCTGTCACCCTGGCGGGCGAGGCCCTTAAAAAGCCCCTGGACCTCACAGTGGAGGTGAGTCCTTCCCTGATGCTTGAGGTCACCCTTGATTCCAAGGTGGATGACCCCAAGGCTCAGGATTCTCCCAATAACGGGGATAACAAACCCAATCCCGGTGAGTCGGTCAAACTGAAGCTCAAGGTCACAAATCGTTCCGACCAGGACAAAGGCCCGGAATATGACCTGGCCCTGTCTTGCGATTCTTCCTACCTGACCTTGGGTCAGGACAAGCTGAGCGGCACTGTTCTGGCCCCGGGGGCTTCGGAGGAGTTTTCACTGCCCGCCACGGTGGGAAGCGGGTTTAAAAAGGAGGTCACGGTCTTTATCAAGGCCGAGGTGATACCCAAGGGGCAGAGCCGGGGCAAGATATTCAAGCTTCCTTTGCTCCTGGAATTGGCGGCTCTTGAATTTGAACTAAAGGGCGTGACCGTGGAAGATCCCAAAAGCGGGTCATTGCTGAACCGAAACAACGGCAATAATAAACTCGGGACAGGCGAATACGGCTACCTCACCTTTACCGTGGTCAATAAGGGGCCCAAGGTGGAGGAGGTTTACTTTAACCTCACCGGGCCCAGGCATCCCGGCCTGACCATAATAAAGCCCCAGTCCCAGGCGGGCGGCAGCCCCATGCCCACCGACCAGCCCGTGCAGGTGCGTTTTGAAGTGGATGTACCGCCTGATTACCTTGACAGTGTAATGCCTCTCACCATCAAGGCCCATGACGCGGCCACCGGTCGCAAGTGGCAGGCTGTGCATAAACTCCCGGTGGAGGTGAAGAGCGACTTTGTCTCCAGCCTGGTTCTTTTGGGAGCGGGCGACACACCGGCCAAGCCCGAAGAGATAGCACCGGGCGCCAAACTGGGGTTCAAACTCAAGATCACTAACAAGACCACCCAGCCTCAACAAGGACTCGGTGTGGGCCTGCGCTACACCCAGGTAAGCGTTATTCCGAATCTGTGGACCGGTCAGAATCTGGCCGCCGGGGCGGATTGGCAGGAGAAGGGCGCTGTAAGCATTCCCAAGGATTTCAATGGTGAAAGCTTTGACATAGCGCTTGATGTGACCAATGCCGCGGGCACGGCAACCCTGCACAAGAACAAGTTCACCTTTAAGCTCGGCAAGCTGCCGACCAAGATAAAGCTCACCCCCAAACCCCCTGCCCAAGGACAAGGCGATTGGGGCCTTATGATAGAGGTGACGACCAAGGCCGGCACTTCGGTGGAGGCCGGTGGCGTAACGCTCACCGCAGGCGGCGGCGCCCTTTCCCAGGAGAAGTTGAGCTTAACCGACGGCAAGGCCCAGGTGAGTTGGTCTCCCCCGGCCAATCTGCAGGGCCAGGTTGAGATCAAGGTCTCATATACCGGCGATGAATCTGATCCGGCCCTGCCGGATAAGCGCTATGAACCGAGCCAGGCCACTATCAAGCTGCCTGCCCTGACCAAGGCAACCAAGGTTCTGGTCAAGGCCTCCAAGCCCGCGTCTTCCGGAGGCAAGGAGTTTGCAATTACCATTCAGGTGATTGAAGAAGACGGCAAGCCGGTGAGTAAAGGCGGCATGACTGTGACCAGCAACCTGGGCACCCTTTCCGGCGGCGGCATAGGGGCCAAGGGCGGCACTGTCAAATGGAGTGCACCGGGCCTGACTTTGCAATGGAAAGCTCCAGTGGACAGAAACGCCAAGGGCAAGGCCGTGTTCCAATACCTGGGAGACGTAGAAGATCCGGCCCTGCCGGATAAGGAATACTCACCCAGCAAGGCGGAACTGGATCTGCCTCCCCAGGTATTGATGACTCCTGATTTAACAGTGCAGCCGGTGCTTATTGATCAGCAAAAGGGCCTTTGGAGGCTTGATGTTTCCCTGACCGGCGAGGGGGGAAGGCCCATAAGCCCCTCTGAACTTGAGTTTAAGGCTACTGGCGGTTCCTTTGGCGACACCCCCGGAGTTCTGACCGCGAAAGTGCCGACCCAGGGCGGCCAGTACGGCAAGGGTTGGGTGGAGGAACCTAATAAACAGCACACCATAACCGTGAATTATGCCGGAGACCAGAGCGGGCCGGGCAAGACCAACCAGAAATACGATCCTGTTTCCAAGAGCGTGACCTTGCCGCCGAACTTGATTGCCCGCTCCACCGTGTTTGTGGTGGATGCCTCGGGCTCCATGCGCGGCTCCAAGCTGACCAGCGCCAAGGCAGCGGTAAGGGCGGCCTTGAGTTCCTATGCGCCCGGGCAGGCGGACGAGGAATGGGCCTTGATTGTGTTTTTCAGTTGCGGTTCCATTCAGCTCAGGCAGCCTTTTACCACCAACCCCGCGGATATCACCTCAAGGCTTGATTTCGGGGCCTCGGGAGGCACCCCCATTGCGCGCTCCATGTCCAAGGCTGCCGGTTATCTGCGCAGCAGCGGCAGGGGACAGACCGGGCGGATCATTCTCTTGAGTGATGGCGGCGAGTCCTGTCGGGGCAAACCTGTGGAGGCAGCCAAGAGCATCTTCCGCAGAGTGCGGCAGGTGACCCCTGCCGGAGGAGGCAGACCATGAGAGTTACAATGAAAATAACAGCCGCATTTGTGTTGGTCCTTTTCCCGGCCTTGACCGGATGGGCCATGGACCCCTCTGTGGCGGCTCTGGATCAGATGGTCAAGGGCAAGCCTCCGGTGGAGCGCCAGGTGGATATCAGGTTGGATGTGGTGGGATATGAAGTGGATAGAAATCCCAGGGCCAAGGCCCAGCTTCAGGCCGTGGCCAAGGCTGGTGGCGGCATTTTTTCAGGCGCAGGCATAAAAGACATTAAAAAGGTCATGAGCGGGGTGGTGGCCGGAGGGCCCAAGCCCAAGGCCCCGCCGAGTGGTTCCAGGTTGATGTACGGTGATTCGGTGGTCCGTCACGGCAGGCTTGAGCGTTGATTTCGTTCTCGCTTGAATAGCAAACGCATTTTTTTCTTGGCTGTAACAGGAGGGAAAATATGAAGTGGCGTCAGTTTCTCACTCCGGTCAAGAGTGTGACCGCCGAAAAAGCTAAAGAGCTTTTACAGAAAGACGATAAGATCCGCGTTTTGGATGTGCGTCAGCCCAAGGAGTATGAAAGAGGGCATATCTCAGGGGCCAAGCTTATTCCCATCGGTGAGCTGAACGACAGGTTGGATGAGTTGAGGCCCGAGGAGCCCTATTTGGTTTACTGCGCCATTGGAGGCCGCAGCCGGGTGGCCGCTCAGATGCTTTCGGGCAAGGGGTTTGCCAATATCTATAACTTGAGCGGTGGGTTCAAGGCCTGGAACGGGTGGACCGGTTTTGGGGATTATGAAAAGGGCCTGGAGTTTTTTGAAGGTGCGGCTGTTCTGGCAGAGGCCCTTGAAATAGCCTTGGGAATGGAGACTGCGTTAAGGGAATTTTACCAGGAGAAAACAGAATCAGTCTCAGACAAGGAGGCCAAGGCGGTCTTCAAAAAGTTGGCCGGCTTTGAAAAGGCCCATGAGGCCATACTGCAAAAACGCCTGGCTGAACTTGGCCGGGATACAGGCGCGGCAGATGCGTCCAGGGCCCTGGAAGGGGGAATGACCACAAGCGAGTATATGGAGGCTTTGGGACTTGAGGGGGAGTCTGTGGAAGATGCCTTGAACTTTGCGATGTTTGTGGAGGCCCAGGCCATGGATTTATATGCCAGGGCCGCGGACCGTGACGACCAGGGGCTTAAGGATTTTTTCCTGGGTATGGCCAAGGAGGAAAAGAATCACATTGATCAATTGGCCAATCTAATGGAGGCCCTGGTCTAAGGGAGGCTGTCATGACAAAACGACTGGTTCTGGCTGGAGCCGGCCACGCCCATGTGATGATTCTGGATCAGATGCCTGAACTCGTGCGCCATGGGCTTATGATAACCGTGATCGGTCCGGCCGCACTGCATTATTACTCGGGCATGGGCCCGGGTATGTTGGGGGGAGCCTACAACCCGGAATCTATAAGTTTTCCGGTTCGCTCCATGGTTGAGAGAACCGGGGCAACCTTTATCGAAGACTATGTAACCGGTTTGGACCCTAAAGAAAAACTCATATTTCTCAAGTCCGGAAAAACAGTTAAATATGATGTGGCCTCTTTTAACACGGGCAGTGAAGTGCCGGATGATATTGTGGAAAAAGGGGCGGAGGATGTTTTTAGCGTAAAACCCATAGAGAATCTTTGGCAGGGCAGGCAAAGATTGCTTGAACTGGCCGCCAAGGGTGAAGTTCGGGTCGGCGTGGTCGGCGGTGGCCCCGGGGCCTTGGAGGTGGCGGGCAATGCCTGGGCCGCCGGTTTGGAAAAATCGGGCAAAGGAGCCCGTGTCCGTATCTACGGGGGCAGAAAGTTTTTACATAAGCTTCCGCAAGGGGTGCAAAAAAGGGCCCGTCAGATTTTGAGCCAAAGGGGCATAGAGATTATTGAGGGGCAATATGCCCAAAAGGTCGGGCCTCACAGAGTGACCATGGCAGACAATAACACCTATGAAGAAGAGATCATTTTCACTGCTCTGGGGGTGAGGCCCAGGCCTTTGTTCGCTCCTTCCGGCCTCAGCACGGGCAAAGACGGCGGGCTTTTGGTGAACCGTTTTTTGCAGAACCCTGAATACCCGGAGATTTTCGGAGGAGGTGACTGCATCTGGTTTGAAGCTCAGCCTCTTGATAAGGTGGGAGTCTATGCAGTGCGACAGAACCCGGTGCTTTTGCATAATGTGAGGGCGGCCTTTACCGGGGAAAAGTTAATGCCGTTTAATCCGGGCGGAGACTATCTTTTGATCTTCAACCTGGGGCAGGGCAGGGGAATACTGCACAAAAAAGGGTTTGTCATTGATGGGCGCATGGCCTTTTGGCTTAAGGATTATATAGACAGGAAGTTTATCAAAAAGTTCAAGCCCGAGGACTGAACTTGATGAATCAGCCGATTGCTAAGTACTGATCTACTTGAAATAATTTTCAATTCATCAACCAGGCAGCCTTTGGGCTGCCTGGTTGATGTGTTTTATAGGTCTGTGGACATTTTTTTCAGCCTTTTGCTTAAAGCCGGCTGGCTTATGCCCAGCATTCTGGCCGCCGCAACCTGTTTGCCCTGACAACGGTTCATGGCTTCCTGCACTAAAATCGTGTTCATTTCTTCCAAAGTGGGCAAAGGATCGGGCAGGAGCACGGTCTGGGCCGGGCGGCTGGTAAACCCCGGCCTCCCCTGCTGCTCGTGTTCTTGAGCGGCTATTCTTTTTTTAAGCGACCCAAAAGGAGACTGTCCGGCCTTGGTTTTGGCCATGGCATTGTGGATCAGGGCCTTCAATTCCCTGACATTTCCGGGAAAGCTGTAACTTGCCAACAGGCTTTTAAGCTTGCTGTCCAGTCGAGGCGCTGGTCGGTTTAAGCTGTAGGCTGCTTTTTCTATAAAATGTTCGGTTAGAAGCACCAGGTCTTCAGGCCTCTGGCGTAACGGCGGGATGTGAACATGATAGGTGGACAACCTGTAAAACAGGTCTTCTCTGAATTTACCCTGGTCTTTGAGCTCCTCCAGGTTTCGGTGAGTCGCGGTAATTATCATGGCCTCCATGGGCTTGGCCACATCGCTTCCCAGGGGCATATATTCCCTTTCCTGCAGCATTCTTAAGAGTTTTATCTGCATGGCAGGGCTTAGATCGCCTATTTCATCTAAAAACAATATCCCTTGTCCGGCTTTTTCAATAAGCCCTTGGCGTGAAGTGGCCGCCCCGGTAAAGGCCCCTTTTTTGTGGCCACACAAGGTGTCGGAAAATAAATGTTCATCCAGTCCGGCCAGGTTTACCGCCGCAAAGGGGGCCTTGGGATTGGTTAATTTGTGAATGGCCTTGGCAACCAGTTCCTTGCCCACTCCGGTTTCCCCGGTAACCAATATGGGATGATTGGAAAAGGCAACAGCCTCCAGATACCTGAAAACTTTGAAAAGGCTTTTACTGTTGGTCAAAAAATCCTGAAAAGCTTCGGGATGCTCCAGGTCTTCACGCATGAAACAACTTTTCAGCTTCAGGTTTTCCTGCCTCAGGCTGCTTAATTCCAGGGCACGGCCCAGGGAGACGTGAAGCTGATTTTCCTCGATGGGTTTTACCAGGTAGTCAAAGGCCCCCGCCTTGATACAGTTGACCGCCGATTCCACGGTGTCAATGCCTGTGACCACAATGATAGGCAGCTTGGGAAATTCGTCCCCGGCCCAGGCCAGCAGGTCTTCGCCGGATGTTCCCGGCATTACCAGATCCAACAGCACGGCATCCACCGGTCTCGTGGTGAGCAACTCTCTGGCCTGCTTTCCGTTTGTACAGAGGATGATCTGCTTCAGGCCAAAGGAGCGCAGGGCCAGCTCAAAACTGTCCAAAGACGAAGTCTCGTCATCCACCACCAATATGACACTGCCGGGATCCAAGTTTTTTTTGTATCCACTCAAGACGCCTCGCTCCTCACAGGGAAACAGATTTCAACTGTGGTCCCGTAACCCTTTCGGGAAGATATGCGCGTGAACCCAAGGTGCTCCTCAATTATCCGAGACGATATGGCCAACCCCAGTCCGGTGCCGCCGCAGGTTCTTTTGGTCGTGAAAAAGGGGTCTTGTATATGAGGCAGGTCCTTGGGATCAATACCCTTGCCCTGGTCTTTGACCGTTACCCTTATGAGTCTTTGGGTCTTGTCATAATTGGTCTGCACGCAAATGGACTGACCGGAGTCGGTCAGGGCGTCCAGGGAGTTTTGCACCACGTTTATGATGACCTGTTCCACTTTTTGGAAGTTCCCCAAAAAGTGGGGGATGCCCATGCCGTAGTTTACGATAAATCCGTTGGTGGTTTTTTTGATTTGGTTGGCCAAGAGCGTCAGGGCCGCCTGGACCACCTGGTTTATGCTGAGCACCTCGTTCATGCCCCTGGAACCCTGTCGGGCATAGTCTTTCAGACCGGTGACAATGCGTTTGATTCGGTGGGCCCCCTGGTTGATTCCCTTAAAAAGGTTGGGCAGTTTTTCCCTGACCGTGGCGTAGTCCAGATTGCCCAGCAAGAAATCTCCCTGTTCTTCATAGTATTCATCCAATATGGGCTTGGTGTCTTCCCAGACCTTGCTCAAGAGAGAAGAATTTAATAATATGAAATTGTTGGGATTATTTACTTCGTGCGCCACGCCGGAGACCAGGATGCCCAAGGAGACCAGCTTGCCTGCCTGGACCAGTTGTTCATATTCCCTCTTGGCCTCTTCTTCCATGCGTTTTTTTTCGCTGATATCCTGGCAGGTAATCAGATGGGTGCCGCCTTGTATGTTGACTTTTTTAATACGCAGATTCAGGGTTCGGTCTTCCGCGCCCAGCGAGGATATAATCATCTCCAGGTTGTTTATCTCTTCATTTTTATCCATCAGCTCGTCCTGAAGCGGGACCTGGGGTAGAAGTCTTTTTATATTTCCCAATTCCTGGGCCTGTTCCACGGTCAGGCCGAAGATTTTTTCCACATTTGCGCTTATAAAGCAAAACTCGCCGTAATCGTCTGTAATAAAGACCGCGTCAGAGATGTTCTCCAAGATTACCCGGTGCAGCTCTTCTGAATTTTCCAGCATGGTGATCCAGCGCCGGTGTTCGGTTACATCACGGAAATTGGCCACGGCGCTGCTTGCCTCGCCCTGCCTGTTGCGCATGGCCGCGCAGGTCACAATACAGGTGACCTCTTCCTTGCCTGCGCGCAGGCAGTCAATATCCTTGCTGACAAAATCCTTGCCCGAGAGCGCTTCATCTATGATGCAGTCCCCGTTTCCACAGTGTTTACAGGGAAGCATGTTTTGGCAGGTGCGGCGCATTACATCTTCGGGCTTGCGGCCCGAAAGGTCCAGAAACGCCTTGTTGGCCTTGGAGATGGTGTAATCCGCGTCGACCACCACCAGGCCTTCGCCCGAGGTTTCAAAGATCTGGCTCAATTCCTGATAGGCCCTTTCCAGGTCTTTTTCAACTTCAATGCGCTGGTTTATCTCCCGGCTCAGCGCCTGGTTGTAACGCACCAGCTCCGCCGTGCGTTCGCTGATCTGGTTTTCCATGAACTTCATCATGTCGGCGCGTTCAGCCTCCAGGGCCTTGCGCTCGGTGATATCCCGGAAGGTGGCCAGGACATAGTCGTGCCCATGGACCCTCACCCGGTTCAGGGCAACTTCGGTGTTGATGATCACTCCGTCTTTCCTGGTGTCCACCCATTCGAAACGCTGTCGATCACCCCTCAGGGCCTGCTTGACTTTTCCTTGAGCGGATTCAAAGGAGGGAGTGCCGTCCGGCTGAAAATCGGGTGCGAAGTCACTGGCAAAGTAGCCTATGATGTCTTTTTCCTCACAACTCCAGATTCGGCAGGCCGCTTCGTTGCACTCCAGGAATTTGTCATCCATAAGCAGAAGGCCTTCGGAAAAACCGTCCAGCATGGCGTTTTTCTGGGCAAGCTTTTGCTTAAGCTGCTGAAGCTCCGCTTCAGCCTTGGCCAGTGATTCTTTAAGGCTCTGGTTCTCTTTGGCTAAGTCGGGGCTTGCTTGACCGGCCTCTGGAAAAGGATGGCCAGGGTTCATAAAAGGCTCCTTTTGCCTTTTATTTAAGGCACCGAAAGATCAGAACGATATTAACTGTTAACACTGATCAATCTATGAAGGAAATGTATCAAAAACCAGAGGCATTACCAGGTAAATAAAAGTGTCCGTGAGAGCGCGAAACGCTCAAACGGACACTTTGCCTGTCAGTTTCGGTTTTGCTGTAATGCTGTGAAGAGTCTTTCCGGAGTCATGGGCAACTCCGATATATCGAGGTCCAGGGCGTTGGCCACTGCGTTGGCCAGGGCCGAGGCCGGGCAGACAAGGCTGCACTCACCGGCCCCTTTGGCCCCAAAGGGACCGGTGGGGTCGCTGGATTCTACAATAATCGAGTCCAGCTCGGGAATATCGGCCGCCGTGGGAACCATGTAGTTGTGCATTTCATTCTGCACCTGGGAGCCGTTTTCCCTGTAGACGATTTCTTCGGTCAGGGCATAACCCAAGCCCTGCACCACCCCGCCTTCAATCTGTCCCTTGACAATGATGGGGTTGATGGCCTTGCCCACATCATGGGCCGCAGTCATTTTATTTACCGTGACCTGGCCCGTCTCGGTGTCAACCTCCACATCGGCAAAGCAGGCGTGCCAGGGAGGGGCGTTGGAAGGCACGATTCGGCCCAAGCCAATGAACTGCTTGTTGCGTACATGGGCGTGATACGCCACTTCTTCCATGGTGACCGCATTGCCCTTGCCCTTTTTAAGGGCCTCCAGGCCGGTCAATTCAGGCTCGGGTTCAGGTTCGCCGGGTTTGGGAGTGCGATAAATAACCGCATCGTCAATCATGAGGTCTTCCGGCTCGGCCTGGAAAAAGGGAGCCGCGTATTCCAGGATTTGCTTGCGCACATCGTTGGTCGCCGCCATTACCGCGGTTCCGGCCGCATAGCAGGTGCGGCTGGCGTGGCTGCCTATCTCAAAGGGGGTGGTTTCCGTGTCTCCATAGGTTATTTCCACCATCTCAAAGGGAACCCCCATTGCTTCAGCCGCGATCTGGGGCAGGCAGGTGCTGGTTCCGGTCCCCATGTCCGGCACGCCGGAGGCTATGTGCACGGAACCGTCGGGCTGAACCGTGACATAGGCGTTGTCATAGTCCACGCAGAAAGGCCAGGCATTGGAGACATGGGTGCCGACTGCCATGCCCAGGCCCCTTTTTATGGTCCCCTGGTTTTCAAAGGCCCCCTCATGTCCCAGCCGATGCTTTCCGCTCCCCGGCGTATGCATTCGGCCAGCTCGGTGGTGCCGCATTCATAGGGAAGGCACCAGGGGTCGCCGGTCTTCATGATGTTTTTGAGGCGCAGCTCCAAGGGGTCCATGCCGAGTTTTTCGGCCATCTTATCCACGGTTCTTTCCAACGCCAGGTTGCCCTGGGGGTTGCCAAAGCCGCGCATGGCCCCGCCGGGGGTGCAGTTGGTGTATACGCTGTGGCCAAAATAGCGCTGGTTGGGGATGCGGTAGATGGCCAGGGTCATGGCCCCCAAGACCCCGGGCAGCTCCGCCCCAAAGCTGCAATAAGCGCCTGTGGAAAGAGCCGCCTTAAGGTCCAGCGCCTGGAAGGCTCCGCCTTCCGAGGCCCCCAGGCGGACTGTGACATAGCCGGGATGCCTGGTGTCCGAGGAAGTGAAATCTTCTTGCCTGGTATAGACCATCTTAACCGGGCGTCCGGCTTTTTGGGCCAGGGCCACGGCGATGGGCTCGGCCTTGGCCGAAAGGCCTATGCGCACCCCAAAGCCGCCGCCCAGATGCGGCGGAGCCAGCACCCTTATTTTGCTGGCCGGGGTGTCAAAGATTTTGGAGAGAATGGCCCTGGAGGGGTGGGGCGTCTGGGTGGTTGACCAGACAGTGATCTTGCCGTTGCCCGAAATCTGCGCCACCGCGGCCTGGGTCTCCATCTGCACCTGCTTCTGCACCGGCAGTTTGTAAGCGTATTCCACCACATGATCGCTTTGGGCCAGGCCCTCTTCCACATCGCCCAAGGCGATGCGGATTATCTCGCCGGGTATGTTTTTCCCTTCCGGAGTCACACCCTTTTCTCCGTGCAATTCCGGGGCGCTTTCTTCCTGGGCTTCCAAGGGGTCATAAACAGTGGGAAGGGGCTCGTATTCAACCTCGATCAGTTTAACGGCTTGTTCGGCCATGGCCTCTGTGTCGGCCGCCACGGCCGCCACCTCGTCCCCCACATAGCGGACCACATTGTCAAAGATGTATTGATCAAGCACCCTCTCCAGGTTTGGAGTGGTGGTGAACATGGGCACCGAGGTGTTGAATATGTTTCTGGGGGTGTTCTCGTGGCTTACAACAGCCCGCACCCCTTTGAGCTTCTCCGCCTTTTCCGTGTTTATACTTTTTATGCGGGCATGGGGCACAGGGCTTCTCAGCACCTTGGCGTGGAGCATGCCGGGTAGTTGTATGTCGGTTGTAAAAAGACCTCTGCCTGTGGTTTTGTCAACTGCGTCTGTCTTGCGCACGCTTTTGCCGACAACCTTGAACTCTCTCATGCCCGCCCCTCCCTTTTTTCCGAAGCCCGGATCATTTCAGCCGCACGATTAACAGCTTCTACAATCATGAGATATCCTGTGCAACGGCAGATATTCCCGCTGATGGCTTCTTTGATTTCTTCCTTTTTGGGTGAGGAGTTTTTATCCAGCAGGGCCTTGGCGCTAATGATCATTCCGGGTGTGCAGAACCCGCACTGCACAGCGCCATTGTCCATAAAGGCTTCCTGAATGGGGTGGCAGGTATTTTTTTCGCCTATGCCTTCCACCGTCTGAACCACCTGCCCCTGGACCTTCATAATAGGCACCAGGCAGGAATTCACGGCATTTCCGTTCAGTATCACGCTGCAAGCCCCGCAATCGCCCTGCCTGCAACCGATTTTGGTTCCGGTCAGAAGAAAATGATCCCTTAAGACATCCACCAGCAGCTCGGAAGGAGCCGCCATTAATTCAACTTCCTCATTATTAAGAGTGAATTTGATTTTGGTTTTTTCCATATTGCTACTCCTTGTATTGTCTCAGGGAATTAGGCGCGGGCCAAGGAAACGGCCTGATCAAGGGCCCGCCTGGCAAATACCGGCAGCACCTGGGTCCTGTATTCCCTGCTGCCCCGGATGGGGCTGGAGCGGAAGTTGGCACTTTTGGCGACCAGCCGCGCCGCTTCTTCCGTGTTCTCGAAAGTGGCCGGCTTGCCGATTAAAAAATCTTGAGCCTCTTGGGCCAGCTGGGGGCCGGGCCCCACCGGAGCCACAGCAATGCGCACCTCTTCCACCAGATCCTGTTTTAGTCCCAGGAACACGGCCAGGTTCAGCATCGGCAGGGAAAGGGCCTTGCGGGCCTCCATGCGGATGTAAGTAGAGGACTGGCCTTTTTTCAGTTTAGGCACTTTTATGTGGGTGAGGACCTGACTGGTGCTGTCCACACTGGACTTCAGGACACCGGCATACATTTCAGGCATGGAAAATTCCCTGGTGCCCTGGGGGGTGGCAACCAGACAGGTTGCGCCCATGGCGGTCAGGGGGACCGTTGAGTCTGCCGCCGGATTGGCTGAGACCACATTTCCGGCAAGCGTGCCGATATTCCTTATCTGCAAAGAACCCACCGCCCGACAGGCCTGGGCCAGGGACGGGGCGTACTGCTTTACCAGCGGCGACGTAACCGCCTGGGTAAAGGTCACATTGGCCCCGATGATAAGGTCTTCGTTTTCTTCTGTGATTTTGCCAAGCTCGCTGATGCTGCCCAGGTCCACCCAGGCTTGGGCGGTTTTTTTACCCTGAGCCTGTTCAATTACAAGATCCGTTCCGCCTGCGATAATGCGGGCCGATCCTTGTTTTTCCTTGAGATAGGCCAGGGCCTCGTCAACAGATTCGGGTAAGAAATAGTCTTGAATCATGCTCCATACCCCTTGGTGGTGTGGTTTTCTGAAGTGAAAATTCCTAAACCGGCTTGATGGGTTTTAATGCGGGAGGAGAGGAGCGTTTCCATTAAGCCTTGCCGCCCGGACTTGGCCAGGCTGTTTTCAAGGCGCTCCTTTGGCCGGGCAAGGCCCTGACCGCCAGCTCCCTTACCGAAATACATTGAAAGAAGCGTGCCAAGGAGTTAAATCCGGAAAAACTTCGTAGATAATGGGAGATATGTGGAAATTTCTCTGGCCGGGGAATCGGGGAAAAGTATGCAGAAAGTTATAATTAGAGCGCTTGATTTATTAACACGTTGTAAATATTTATAAAATTAAAATATATAATTTTTGTTATCTTTGCATTGAGTTATAGGCATTTTGCCCACTTTGGATCATGGCTTATGAAATCTGGGGAAATGCCGGGCCCTGACTGAGCCCAGTCCTTGGATATAACCGTTTTCAATACCGTTTTCCTCTAAAGCCTTTACCGCCTGTTCATATTCCTCTTCTATGAGGCTGCGTTCCAGGCCTTTGGTTTCGCAGGCTTTGTACATGGGGCGATACTGGCTCATAAGGCTGACCCAGATATCCTTGCCCCCCAGTTTCCTCAAATCCGCCAGCACCTCAGGTGACTGGGAAAGGCCGTTAGGCAACACCAGGTGCCTGACCAGGACGCCTTTTCGGGCCACTCCCTTTTCATCTAATTGCAGGCTTCCGGCCTGGGCTATCATCTCGACGAGGGACCGGCGGCAGTTCTCCACATAAGCTTCCGCATTGGAGAGCCTTTTGGCCGCCGGTTCGTGGAAATATTTGTAATCCGGCATGTAGATTTCAATTAAGCCTTTCAAGCGGCGTATGGTCGCCGGCCTTTCGTAACCGGAGGTGTTGTAAACCACGGGCAGGTTGCAGCCGTTTTCACGGGCAAGGGCCAGGGCTTCCAGGATCACGGCCAGGTGGGGCGTGGGGGTTACCAGGTTAAGGTTATGGGCCCCTTTTAAACTGAGTTCCAGGAAAACCGCGGCCAGATCCTTGGCGTCCATGGGTTCGCCCCAACCGCCCTGGCTGATCTCGTGATTCTGGCAGAAGCGGCAACTCAAGGTGCAGCCGCTGAAAAACACCGTACCCGAACCCCGGCTGCCGCTGATGGCGGGCTCTTCCCCAAAGTGCAGTTGGGCCGTATTTACCAGGGCCTTGTCCCCGATTTTGCAAAAACCCTTTTCACCTTTGGTGCGGTCCACTTTGCAGGCCCTGGGGCAGATCACACAGGAGGTAAGCCATTTTTTCAGGATAGCCGCAGCCCGCCTCAGGTCCTCGGGGCGGGAGAGGTTTTGGTTCTTCTTCTCAGGCTGCATCGGCCTCTTTCTCTTTTCAAAATGGGTTTTGAAAATCTGTTTTATTACTTTTTAAAAACATAGTTCAACTCAAAACAACCGGCGGTAGTTCAACCTGCTCTGGAATGTGCTATAAAGGAAATTAATGTATTATCGTGCCCTTTCCTTAAATGATCCAGGGAGAAAAAACATGGCGCAATCTTTAGGCAGCTTTTCTTTTGTACTGCACAGCCATCTCCCCTATGTGTTGAACCATGGTAGATGGCCCCATGGTACAGACTGGCTGCATGAGGCGGCTTTGGGCTGCTATTTACCTCTCTTGCGTACGATCATGAAGCTTGATGCAAAGGGGATTCGTTCCGGAGTCACCTTGGGAGTGTCCCCGGTTTTGGCAGAACAACTGGCCGATCCCAGCTTTCATCTGGAGTTCAGGGAGTACCTGAAGGTGCGTTTGGATTATGCACGGCAGAACCAGCGGGAGTTTATCGACCAGGGGCAGGAGGAAATGGCCGAACTGGCCCAGTTCTGGCTGGACCACATAAAAGGGGTCAGGGAGTTTTATGAAGACACTCTGGGACGCGACATATTGGGTGGTTTCCGGAAATTGGCTCAAAAAAAGACTCTGGAACTCATGACCTGCGCCGCCACCCATGGTTATTTCCCCCTTTTAAGCACAGACGCCTCCTTGCGTTTGCAGACCGCCCAGGCGGTTCGCACCCATGAAAGGCACTTCGGAGAAAAGCCCGTGGGTATGTGGCTGCCGGAATGCGCCTATCGTCCTTCCTATGACTGGGCTCCACCGAATTCCAGGAAAAAACCAATTCCCAGAAAGGGAGTGGAGGAGATCCTGGCCGAGTTTGGCATAAGGTTTTTCATAACCGACTCCCATATGCTTGAAGGCGGTGAGGCCATAGGCACTTATCTTGACCGCTTCAAGGCCTTGCGCGGTTTGTGGGAGCGCTATGAGAAAGGCGCTTTGCCAAAGGAAAAACAGGCCGACCGCTCCACCTGCTTTTCATATTGGGTGGCCTCCCGTGAAAAACAAGACGCCGTGGCAGCCGTGTTTGCCAGGGACCCAGAGACCGCCCTGACCGTATGGTCCGCCGAGGTGGGTTATCCAGGGGACGGTTGGTACCTGGATTTTCATAAGAAACATTTCCCGGGCGGGCTTAAATATTGGCGGGTTACCAAGGCCAAGAGTGATCTGGCGGAAAAGGAAGTCTATGAGCCCTGGCGCATAGAGGATCGTTTAAATGAGAACGCAGATCATTTTGTGAGTGTGGTCAAAAAAAGGCTCAAGGCCCATTTAAAGGCGGCAGGCAAACCCGGCCACGTAACCGCGCCTTTTGACACCGAGCTTTTTGGCCATTGGTGGTTTGAGGGGCCGAGGTTTTTGGAAAAGGTCCTGAATCGTCTCTCAGGCGACCCGGATATTGAGCTGATTTCCTGCGGGGAAAAGCTTCGAAACGATCCCCCCCGCGAGGTGATAAGCCTGCCTGAGGGGTCCTGGGGCCAGGGAGGTTTCCATTGGATCTGGCTCAATGAGGATACTGAGTGGACTTGGCCCAAGATCTATGAATGCGAGAAGATTCTGGGGAAATTGAAACGCCTGGCCAAGGAGCCAAAGGGCGTTTTGAAAAAAGCCCTGGACCAGGCGGCCCGGGAGCTTTTACTGCTACAGGCCAGCGACTGGCAGTTTCTGATCAGCACCTGGTCTGCCAGGGATTATGCCGAACTTCGTTTCTCAGAGCATTACAGCGCCTTTAAACGCTTGGCCAAGATTGTAAGCTCCCTAAGTGAGGGCAAGCAGGTCGGCCAGGGAGATCTCTTCTTTTTAGAGGAGATAAGTCAAAGGGACAGTCTGTTCCCTGATCTTGATTTAAATGACTGGCGTGACAAGGGCTCATAGACCTCTCCCTGAAGTCTTCGCAAGGTTAATACGTAACTTGGAAAATTTAACCGGCCAACACCCCTTGACTGACAACCGTTGAGGGGTGTTGGCCGGGCAAGAGCAATCCTGTACGCCGAAAGTTGTATTGGTTGGGGAAATTGTTTTTAAGGCTCAAATTAGAAACCCCGCACGCCGTCTGGCTTACCGAGGTAAAAACAAACGACGCACGGGGGTGGGGGGCTTTCTGAGGGATTTCAGACAATTAGTCTGTCTCCCAGTATCTCTATTAACCAAGTTGTCTCACTATTTATAAGACACGACCACTTGTGCTAACAGTTTTCATTCTACAATGCGGGTTGCCCCTTGACAAGTGCAACCCGCATTGTTTTTTAATTTTTTTTGACCAGCTAGTCTTCCGGATTAGTGGCTTTGACCAGGGCTTTCAGCCTGTTCCAGTCGGCATCCACTTTTTCCTGGATGTATGCAAAGTCTTCGTCGGTCAAGTGCGCAAAACGTTTTTGCTTTTTCATGTATTCCTTGACCGGCAAGGGCTTTTTCACGTCCCGGTTCAATACGTATCTGCCGTCGATCACCTCATAGAGGGGGAAGATGCGGGCCTGAACCACCTGACGGGCGGTCTCAACCGAGATATCCGGGGCGCAGCGCCAGCCTGTGGGGCAGGGCGCAAACACATGCAGGTAAGCCGGGCCGGGCACGGTCACGGCCTTGCGGACCTTGTTCATAAGGTCCATATGGAAGGCCGGGCTGGCGGTGGCCACGTAAGGCATGTCGTGGGCCGCGGCGATCATGGGCATGTTCTTTTTCCAGCTGAACTGGCCCTTTGACTTGGCCCCCGGAGGTGAAGTTGTGGTCATGGCGCCGTAGGGCGTGGAGCTGGAGCGCTGCACGCCGGTATTCATGTAGGCCTCGTTGTCCAGGCAGACATAGGTGAAGTTGTGCCCGCGCTCAATGGCGCCGCTTAAGGCCTGAATTCCGATATCGGCGGTTCCGCCGTCACCGGCAAAAGCCATGATCTTGGCGCCGTCGTCTTTGATCCGGCCTTTCCTGATCAGGGCTTTGCGGCCGGCTTCCACGCCGCTGGCCACGGAGGCCGCGTTTTCAAAGGCCACGTGGATCCAGGGGCACTCCCAGGCGGTCTGGGGATAAGGTGAGGAAATAATCTCCATGCAGCCTGTGGCGCTGACGGCGATGAGCTCTTTGCCCACGGCCTTTGCGATCATGCGCAGGGCCAGCACTTCACCGCAGCCCTGGCAGGCGCGGTGTCCCTTGGAGAGAGGCTCATCCAAGGGCAGGTTCTTGGGAGACAGCTTCTTGAAATTTTCGAGAGCGGCGGTTGCTGTTTTCATTCTTTCACCCCCACCATCTCACAGGTCATGGTGGCGCCCGAGGCCTGGCCCTGGGCGGCTTTCTCGGCCATCATTCTGAAGTCGGCCCTGGTGACGTCGCGTCCACTGAGTCCGGCCACGAAGTTGGCCACATAGGTGTCTTTGCCTCTGCTGTGCAGCAGGGCTTTCAGCTCGGTGCCCACCGGGCCACTGTCACTGCCGGGCTGAAGCGCCCGGTCGACCACGGCCAGGGCCTTGGCGCCTTTGATGGCTTCCAGGAAGTCATCGGCCGGGAAGGGCCTCCACAGGCGGATGCGCACCAGGCCTACCTTCTGACCGGCTTCACGCATCTGGTCCACGGCCATCATGGCGGTTTCGCCGATGGAGCCCATGGTCACCAGAAGGGTTTCTGCATCTTCGGTCTTGTAGGTCTCAATGGGGTTGTAGGAACGGCCGAACTGTTTGGCAAAGCCTTCCCAATGCTCCTTGATCACCTCGTAGGAGTTGTCCAGGGCGTCCATGCAGGCTTTCCTGGCCTCGGTGTAGATCTCCGGCACGCCAACCGTTCCCATGCTGATGGGGTTGGCTATATCGAGCATCTGTTGAGGCTCAAAGGCGGGCAGATAGGCGTCCGCTTCGGCCTGGTCGGGCATCATGATGGGCTCGATCACGTGCGTCAGGGTGAATCCGTCCATGTTGACGGCCACCGGCAGGCAGACTCTCTTGTCCTCGGCCACCTTAAAGGCGTGCAGGGTGAGGTCCAACACTTCCTGTCCGTTCTCGGCAAAGGTCTGAATCCAGCCGCTGTCGCGCTCGGCCATGATGTCGCTGTGGTCGTTCCAGATGCTGATGGGGCCGGAGAGCGACCGGTTGGCCACCGCCATGACAATGGGCAGACGCAAGGCCGGGGCGATAAACACGATTTCGTGCATCAGAGCCAGGCCCTGGGAGGCGGTGCTGGTAAAGGTGCGGGCGCCGGCCGCAGAGGAGCCGATGCAGGCGCTCATGGCGCTGTGCTCGCTCTCCACAGGCACGAATTCGGCGTCCAGATGGCCGTCCGCCACCAACTCGGACAGATGCTCAACAATGTGAGTCTGGGGAGTGATGGGGTAGGCCGCGATGACGTCCACGTTGGCCAGTTTGACGGCTTCGCTGCAGGCCAGCGAAACCTCAAGTCCCACTCGCTGGCTCATGCTGTTTCCTCCTCTTCTTTCCAAGAAATGGCGTCTTTGGGGCACTCGGTAATGCAAATGCCGCAGCCTTTGCAGTAGTAGGTGTCCCAAAGGTAAAAGCCTTCGGCGTCGGGATCGGGGGTGTAGCACATGTCGGGGCACATGATGTAACACATGCCGCATTTGATGCACTTTTCGCGATCTGTAACCGGGATTCTGGTGCTTCTCCAGTCCCCGGTGTTGAAGTCTTTGGCATTGCCCGGTGTAGTGACCGCACAACCCAAAGCCAGCTCTTTCCAGGATTGCATTCCTTCGTCAGCCATGGTTTTACTCCTCGATAACCGTCTCGGCAAAAGCCCGCTCGAGAGATTTCTGGTTCTTTTCGGCAATCTTGCCAAAACGATTTTTCAGGGGCTCTACCACGGATTCTTTATCCACCAGGGAAGCGGCCTTTAAAAGGGCGCCGAGCATGGTGGTGTTTGTGATGGGAACGCCCATCTCTTCTTCCGCAATTTTGGTGGCGTTGACCACTGCGGTGCGGCCGTTAAACCCACTGTCCTTTTTCACGTCATCCGCGGACTTGGGGCTGTTGGCTACCAGTGTGCCGCCTTCCTTAAGACCGTCTTTGACATTACCTCCGGCAACCAAGGCCGGGTCAAGCACTACTACGATATCAGGCTCGTAGATTTTTTCCCGCAGACGGATGGGTTCATCCGAAATGCGGAGGTAGGCCTGCAGCGGTGCGCCACGGCGTTCCGGTCCAAAGGAGGGGAATGCCTGGGCGTAGCGGCCCTCAGCAATGGCCGCCTGGGCCATCAGCTCACAGGAGGTCACTGCCCCCTGCCCGCCTCGGCCATGAAAGCGAACCTCAATCATGAGAATCTCCTTGGCGTTAGAGTGTGGCTTGAAAAAATGGCAAAAATCCAATTATATCGGGCAGATTAATCCATGTCAAACCACACTGAATTATATTCAGCAAAACTGTGCTGAATCCAAAACCACAGCCCGGTAAAAGGACGGGCGGCACCCGTCCTTTTTCCCGAACTTATTATCTTCTGTCGCCAAAAAGGCGCAGAAGTAACAGGAACAAGTTTATGAAATCCAGGTAAAGCTTCAGAGCTCCGAAGATGGCCATCTTGGAGACTGTGACCTCGTTGGCCGCCTGAAGCACCATGGCCCTTAAGGCCTGGGTGTCATAGGCGGTAAGGCCCACAAATATGCCTATGCCGACGATGCTTATGATCCATTCGATCATGGGGGAGCCGAAGAAGATGTTCACCACCGAAGCGATGATTATGCCGATCAACCCCATGAAGAGGAAGGATCCCCAACCTGAGAGATCCTTTTTGGTGGTGGAAGCCCAGATGCTCACCACTCCAAAGGTGCCGGCTGTAATCAAAAAGGTTTTGACAACGCTGGCCCCGGTATAGGCTAAAAGCACCAGCCCGATGGTTACACCGTTTAGGGCTGAATATGCAATGAAAAGCGTGGCCGCGGTCCCGACCTTAAAACGGGTGATGCCCGCGCTCAAGGCAAAGACCAAGGCGAACTCGCCTATAATCGCCCCCCAAAAGAGCATGGTGGGGCCTTCAGGGGTGAAAAAGAGGCTAATGGCCGCCGCTGAATTCATAATCCAAAAGGCCACTATGCCGCTTAGGGCCAGACCGCCTGCCATCCAGTTGTAGACCCGGCGCATGAATACATTGATCAGCTCAAGGGTGCGGTCGCTCGCCGCGGGTCCACTGGAGTAATTAGGGTACGCACGATCCATAGTTTTTTTGACTCCTGACAGGTAAGGCCGGTCAAACCACACCCTTTACCTGAAAGTAAAGGTATGACCGGCTGATATTTCCGCCCAAGGCATTGCTTGGGCATGCTTTTCAAAAACCTCGACTTCCTCCCGTGGAAGCCCCTTATCGGAGGTCGACTACCCTAAGATAGTGCCTTCCCCCCCTTGGGGTCAATACTTCACCTTAACAGGGTTTTGTTTTACTACAAAGTCTAAAAAATAAAACAATTTGGCTACATCTTTTTGTCTGCGGCTTCTATTTTGCACAGCCCAAAAAATGAGGTATGCTTAGGGCAACTATCCCTAAAAAGGCAGGTTAATGTCCTGTACTTTTCGGGGGTTTACCCTATACCTAAATAGTCTGAGATTCCCTTTTTACAATGCGCATGCACCGGCCGCGTCAGCCGCACCATACAGCTTGAGCCATTTAAAGATCCAAAAACCGCCAAGGTCAATATTGAGGCTGGGAGCATTTAAGATGATCCCCGGTTCATAGTAAACGGTTATCCCGTTTTGTTCGGTTTTAAAAAATCTTTTCAGCTGGTTTTCTTCCGGGGCCTTGGGCGCAACCTGCGCCGGTGTGCCGCCTCCTCAACCAACCGCAGGCCTGGGTCGGGTAATAGTCACCGTTCCACCGTTTTTCATTATCCATTCATGAGCCCTGGTCTCTATTTCGATTCGCATCAAAGATCCTCACTTTCTTTAGTTAAAGATGGGTCATACTTGTGGCTTGTCAAGCTAAGGGCTTTGAAAAAGTCCTTTATTGGGGATGAAATGGAAGGACCTTGATTTGGGTTTTCTTGAAATAAGGATTTTGGAATCGAATATTCTTTCGAATAAGCCTTTCTAATCCAATATTTACTGGATGGGTATTATTTGAGATCCTTTGTGTAATATCTTTTGGCGCGGGCCTTGCCTGGAGGCGGATAAGGGAAGGGGCGGGCTCACTCGCCTGCTCAAACGGGATAGTGATCGGTTTTATTTTAAATCTATGGCATTATAACCGGTAATATTCTTTTTTGGTCAGCCCTGGTTTTGTTGCCGGAAATACTTGAGGGTCTGGATCATTACCTGTAATGCGGCGGAGGCGGCCTTTATGGAGCAACATGAAATTTTAGCCAAGATGCGGTCTGTGATCGATGAGTTGCCCCAATTGCCCGGCAGCGTCAACCGGATCCTAAAAGTTTTGGAGGATCCAGAGGCCGGGGTCCGGAAAATCACAGAGGCTGTTATGCCTGATCCCGCCCTGACTACCAAGGTGCTGAAAGTGGCCAACTCCGCTTACTATGGCTTTTCCGCCACCATAGCCAGTGTAAGCCGCGCCGTGCCTCTTTTGGGCCTGGAGACAATCAAATCCCTGGCCCTTTCCCTGGGGGTGTTTGAGTCCATGGGGCGAGACCAAAAGGATTCGGAGCTTATTCCCAAAAATGAGCTGTGGCTCCACAGCCTGACCGTGGCCGATACTATGGTTGAGATGGCCAAGCGCCTTGACGTGGAAGCAGAATACCTTTTCATTATGGGTTTTTTACATGATGTGGGAAAGTTGGTCCTGGCCAGGTCTTTTCCGGATCTTTACAAAGAGTGCCTGGACCGGGCTTTTGAAGAGGGAAGGGACCTGAGCGAGATTGAACGTAAAATGATTCGTTTTGATCATGGCGAGGTTGGGGCCCTTTTGCTCACCAGGTGGAAGTTCCCCAAGGTGCTGGTCAATCCCGTGCGTTTCCATCACAAGGATAAACTGCCCTCAGGCCCGGATACGGTGGATGTGGCCATGGTCAGGGTGGCAGACGCCCTGGCCAACCGTCTGCTCCATGGAGAAGACCATCCCAAGAGCCGTATAAGACAGGCAGACCTTGATTATCTTGAGCTTCAACAGTCCGAACTGGAAAGTCTTTATGCCTATCAGAAAGAGGCCGAGGAAAAGGTTTCTTCTTGGTTGGCTGCTTTGAACTGAACTTTTTGGGCCTTTTTCAGGCGTTTTCCACCCGGTTACGCCCCTTGTTTTTAGCAAGGTAAAGTGCCTGGTCCGCCCGTTCCACCAAGTCTTCCGCTTTGTTATCACTCTGTTGCCATTGGGTGCACCCCACACTTACCGTGTAGTTTATGGCCTGGCCCTTAAAGGAAACAGTTTTCCGGGCTATGAGCCTGCGCAACCTTTGGGACATGTTTATGGCCTCTTGCAATTGAGTTTCCGGTAAACAGGCCACAAACTCCTCTCCGCCATAACGCCCGACAATATCTGTGTTTCTCATGCTTCGCACCAGGGTGTGGGCAAATTGCCTTAAGACTTCGTCCCCTGCCTGATGCCCGTAGGTGTCATTCACTGCCTTGAACTTGTCCAGATCAAAAATTAATAGTGAGAACGGCCTGTTATAACGTTTTGCCCTGGTTATTTCCTGCTCCATCATCTGGAAAAAACAGTGCCGGTTGAAAAGGTCGGTCAGACTGTCTTTGGTGGCGGCCTGCTCCAGTTTTTCCTGCAGGTATTTTTTATCTGTGATGTCTTCTTGCAGACCTATGAAATGGGTGATTTTGCCTTTAGCGTCCCTTATGGGGGAGATACTGGCCGAAGCCCAATAGGTGGTTCCGTCCTTTCTTTGGTTTTGAAATTCGCCGGACCAGTTTTTGCCCTCAGTTATGGTTTGCCAAAAGGCCGGGAAAATACTTCGATTGTTTTCATGGCTGGGAGGGGGAAGGGGACCCAATTCCAGGAGTTCAGCGCTACTGTAACCGGTCAATTGGGTGAAACGGGGGTTTATGTGGCTCACTAACCCGTTTTTGTCGGTTATTATCACCGCGGCAGAACTCTGTTCCAGACCGGCCGACATAAGTTTTAAAGTCGCCTCGGTTTCTTTCCGCAGGGTCTTGGCGGCGGCGGCCTGCCATATGACCAAGGCAAGTATAAAAAGCACCACCAACAGGAATAATAACCGCTTGGGGTTGCTGAAGGTGATAACGGAAAAGTCTACAAGGTGTTGTGGAATATAGGAAACCAGATGCCAACGGAGCATGTTTCTTTTGTGGTGGCTTGCGGAAAAAAAAGAGCCGCTTGAATTGTAGGAATTAGCCGGTCCTACTTCCCTCCAGGGGTAAATGGTTACAAAGGTGAAAATCCCTTGGCTGGTTTTTATCTGACCGCTTTGCTGTTTAGTGATTTTATTCCAGACATCGGGGCTGGTTTTGGCAAAGGTGATTTCCGAGTCGAACCTGAATCCGAACTCTAAATCTTTATTGGTGTGATTAAGCCAGTAGCCTTTTTGGTTCAAAATAAAATGCTGAATCCCTTTGTCGTTTTTTAAAAAGTTCTGGTACCGGTCCAGCATTCTGCGGGCGCGATAATTCAGAACCACAATCCCCTTTTTTTGACCCTTGCTGTCCACAACCGGGTTCGCCAGCCTCAGGAGCGGCATAAACGGTTCGTGAATGCGCCCGTGTTCCATTTTTAGGTCCAGGGGGGATATGTATATATCATCCGGCGGTATGGCCATGGCAATTTTAAAATAATATCGTGAAGCCTTGTTGGGCAATTGCTGCTCGGACATCAGGTGAGGGAGGCCCTGGTCATAGGTGACTTTGACAATCTCCTGGCCTGTTGAATTGATATAGCGGAGCTGGTCGTATATTTCCCGGTCCCTGGCAAAATAGGAAAAACGCAAGGAAAGCCTTTTTTGGGTCTGGGACGAGGGAAAATCAATAAAATCCCGCATGGTCTGGCTGGTGGCCAGAATCATGAGGTCGCGGGTTACAATTTCCAGATCCCGGACCATCATGGCGCGGGCATGGCGCATGGAGCTAATTTCCTGAGCCATTAACACAGATACCTGCTTGTCATGATCAGAAAGGTTTTGGTGTAAAAATCCGGACAAAATCAAAAGGGCGGTGACAAGGTAGAGCCCGACAAACTGGCTAAAGGTCTTTTTGAAAGAGACCCCCAGCCAGATTTTTTTCAAATTACGGCCTTTGTCTAGTATTGAGTGCGTGGCGCTGTTGGTCATGGAAAACAAAAACCATTCCTACTAACATGTGCGTTCCCTTGGGAAAAACCCAAACTCGCTAAACACAGTCCAGTGGATAGACGGGGTTGGGAAGAGACTGGATGTATTTTGCAGGAAGTAAACCCGCCTGATTTATTAAAATATATAAAATTAATGTTATACAGCCATTTAAAGCTGGTCAAATGTTGGTTTATATGGATTGTTTTTTTAGGGAAAAGGTAATGTGTTCAGGTTGTTGACAAACAGCCTGAATGCGGGACATGGACACACCCCTGAAAAATTTGCGATTTTTCGGGGACCCCGAATGACGGCCCGCCGAATTTTGGAGCTTTCTTGAGAGGAGTAATTCAGTCCACTTGTCAAAATCCAAGTTTTTGCCAAGCGGCCTCGGACAATGTCCAGGAGGGCTTTGTCGGCGAGCTGGAACATTGCCCCGGGCTGGGCCGGGGCAATGCTTTTGGGCTTGATCAAAGGAATTACTTAAACGGTTGGATTGTTTGGTCCTCTTGGCATGAGCAGTCCAGGTTGCAGGCATTGCCCGCTCTTGCCGCCCCGCTGAGGCCGCTCCCTGATGTATGGTTTTCAAGGTCGTGGCTGTCTGCTCCCCCTGCCGGGGGAGATGCCCTGTGGTCATGGCCTTTTTTGTGGAACCGGTTTTTCAGGCTCAGGTATACCGGTTTAATGGAAAGGGCCGTCAACCCCAGGGCTGAGACCCACTTGAGCCACAAAGGAGCAACTTCCGCGGCGTTGCCCATGGTAGCCCCGGGGTCTATACCCAGTCCCGTATAAATCTGGTCGAGAATCAGCCCACTTGATATGGCAAAGACCGCAATGCAGGCCAGGTAAATGGCAGTGGCCTTTTTTCCCAAAACGCCGAGCAGCACAGAGAGGGATGTAAGGTTGGTGGCTGGTCCCGCCAACAGGAAAACCAGGGCTGTCCCGGGGCTTACACCCTGTAAAATCAGGGCCGCGGCAATGGGAGTGGATGCGGTTGCGCAGATATAGAGCGGAATCCCCACTGCCAGCATAATCAGCATGCTCAAGATGCCCCCGCCCAGGTGATTTTGCAGAAGCTCCTGGGGAGCCAGGGCGGTGATTACCCCCGAGAGAATGATGCCCACCATAAACCAGCTGGCCAACTCCGACCACAACTCACCAAAGGCATAGCGAAGCCCCAGAAACACCCGCCCTGCCCAAGAGGAAGGCATAGGTTCTTCGGCATGGCCGTGGCCGGAATGGTCATGCCCTGTATGGCAGCCACCTTGGCAGCAGCAGGTTAGGGGGGCTGACGGGACGGATTCTTTGGCGTCCGGATCCTTTTCCGAGAGGTTTTCGCTCAGTCCCGCAGCCACCGCCGTGGCAAAGGCCGAGACCGGTCTTGCCACGGTCATAATCGGATCCATCAAGGCATAGGTCAGGGCTATGCTGTCCACACCGGATTCCGGGGTGGAGATCAGAAAGCTGGTGGTTGCCCCCGTGTTTGCCCCTTGCTTTTTAAGGGAGGCGGCGGCCGGTAAAACTCCGCAGGAACACAAGGGCAGGGGAATGCCCAGAACAGCGGCTTTGAGCACCGGCATAAAGCGCCCTTCCCCCAGGTGCTTGGCTACTGTTTCCGCTTTTAAAAACACCTTTACCAAACCCGCTGTTACTATGCCCAAAACGATGTATGGGCCGGAATCCAAAAGGATATGCCAGCTGGAAAGAAGTATTTTGAGGATGAATTCCATTCTCACACCTTGTCGCGTTTATTTTTGGATGATCTGAAAAGTTTTTTAGTAATATTTCAATGTCTTACATGTTCCAGGCATACATCCAGAAGTTGGGCCACATGATCGTCGTCCAGTGAGTAGTAAAGCACCTGACCTTCTCTGCGGGATTTCACCAGGGCCAGATCTTTTAAACGCCGGAGCTGATGGCTGGCGGCGGACTCACTGATCCCCAGAAACGCGGAAAGGTCGCAGACGCACATTTCTCCTTTTAAAAGAGCCATGATCAGCCTGAGCCGGTTGGGATCACCCAGGGCCTTGAAAATACGCGCCGTCGCCATTGTCTCTTTGGGGGGAGGATCCGCCTCTCTGGCCTTTATGACCCGGTCTAAGTGGACCATGCGCACCAGGCAACCCTCTTCTTCTACGATTTTTGCCTTTTTCTGGGGAGTCATTTTATTCCTCATATATGATCATTTGTTCATATATAAAATAACACTCACCCAGCCATGTTACAACCCAACAAAACCAAAATAGTTGTTTTTAAAGTAGTACTGTTGGTAAATTATTTATATTATTGGTTTTACAATTATATTCCTTAGGCTTGAAGGGCCGGGCGCAATAAGGCAGGCTTATCGCGGGCAAAGCTTAATCGTAATTAATGGTTGATAAAGAGCCCGAAGCGCGTTGCCTGCGTACATCTATCCGGCACGTCACAGCTCACAGAAAAGGCTCTCCTGAAATTTGGCCGGATGACGGTTTTTAAAAGTTAGGGGAAAATGGGCCTTGCCCGGTAAAACTGGACAAGGCCCTTGAATTATAGATAAATTGACGTGTGATTCGCGGTAGGCCTGGGGGAGGGATTCTCCGGCTGACGCGACCCTGCCTTATTTCTTAGCGATTTAAAAGCCTGCGGTCCGATTCACTGGATTTACTCTGTTCCCGGACCTTGCCCGCCCCGTCAACCAGAGAGGATAGGTCATTTATCATTCTGTGGAGCTCCCCTGCTCCGGCGTTCATCTCCTGGGATGTGGCGGCTGTCTGTTCTGCTCCGGCCGCGGTTTCCTGAGTTGTCTGGTCCATGGAGGTCATGGCCTGATTCATCTGTTGAATGCCTTGGGCCTGTTCAGATGAGGCCTGGGCAATCTCTCCCACTAAAGCGGTGACCTTGGCCGCTGCGTCACCAACCTGATTCAACGCCTGGTCTGCGCGTTCGGTCCCTTCTACGCTTTGCCTTATGGTTTCAGTATTTTCCTCCAGCAAAACCGAAGTTTCCCTGGCAGCCTCGGCAGCTCGCAGGGCCAGGCTGCGCACTTCCTCCGCCACCACGGCGAATCCGGCGCCCGCCTCACCGGCTCGGGCCGCTTCAACCGCTGCGTTTAAGGCCAACAGATTGGTTTGAAAGGATATTTCATTTATGGCGCTAACTATTTTTGTTGTTTTTTGGCTGGTTTCAGAAACCCGGTGCATGGATGCGCCCAGGGCCTTCATGTGATCTTTGGCTTCCTGCATGGCCTGGTTGGCTTTTTGGCTTAGGGTGTCCGCCTGCTTGGCATTGTTTGCATTCTGGTTGGTCATGGCGGCCATCTCTTCCAATGAGGCGGCTGTCTCTTCAATAGAGGCCACTTGCTCTGAAGCGCCCTTGGCCAGGTTGGCGCTTACCTGAGAGACCTGGGATGCGGCCAGGGCCACCTGGCTTGCGTTTTGGGAAAGACCGCCGGCCACCTTTTTGATGGGCCGGGATATGGAAGAGGCAAGGAACCAGCCCACGGTTAAAAACAGAAGCAAAAGAACGATGCCCATGATCGCGATGACTCTGACAAAATGCCTGTAATCAGCATAGATTTCCGCCTCTTCCACCAAGCCGATCATTTTCCAGCTCAGTTCCGGGGAGTTGAACACATAGGCCAGATAATTTTTCTCCCCAAGGGTTATGGCTGTTGCCCCTTGTTTGCTGTTTGCCAGTTTGCGGTATCCCACCTCCTTAAGTTCACCCATTTTTTTGAAAAGCAAAGATTTGTCCCTGGGGTGGGCCAGGATGTCTCCGTTTTCCTGGACCATGATCACATAGCCGCTGTCTCCGACCTTCAGGTTGTTGATGATTTCCGAAAGGCGGTTAAGTGCAAAATCAACCCCAACCACTCCAGACCATTCTCCGGAACTGCCTTGAACCTTGGTGCAGGTGGTTATAACCACCTTGCCGGTGGTGCTTAGATAAGCATCTGAGATAATGACTTGCCCCGGGTTGGCCATGGCCTTTTGGTACCAAAGCCTTTTACGGGGGTCATATCCCGATGGGATGCTCACATTGGGAGCAGCCATAAAACCACCTTTATCGCTTCCCATGAGCACGGCGTCGTAGTCTTTGTGTGATCTGGCAACAGTATTAAAGAAATCAAAAAGCCTTTGGTTGGAGCTTCCGACGGCTACGGATTTTGAAGTCTGGGCCTGGGTGGCCTTTATGTAAACCGGCAACGCTTGCCCCGCCTGGGTAACGGCCTGGTTCAGCTTGAGCATCTCCACGTTTTCCCGGGAATCATCAATCAGAATGTTGATGGCGTTGTTCACCTGGGTCAATTCCCGTTCAAGGCTGCGCTCAAAGTTGTGAAGCGCATCGGATTTAATATTTAAGCCCACGTAGATTGAAATCAAAAGCACCGGCAGGATTGTGATTACCGCAAAGGCCAGCAGTAACCGCCACTTTATGGATAGATTTTTCATGATTCCTCAGCTGCGCCCCATGATCTTGCTTGGGGCTGGTTAATAGCTCCCTGACGCCTGCCCCCCGCAGGAAAATGCTGTTTCCAAAAATATCCCCGGCTTCTCGAAATAATTTTAGTAATCATAGCTTTTTCCGGATTGTTTCCAGCCCTCGTTTGGCCCAAATATGATGAAAATTACCGCGAAGGTAAACAGCTTAAGATGATAAAAATGATAATAAAAAAGTACTTATTTCCCAGGTTGAAAATAGTTTTGCCTTGTCTCTTGCGAGACAAGGCATAGTATTTACACGTCTTTTTTGGTTTATGCTTAAGGCCGGTTGGGTAAATTTTTTTCTAAGTTCAGGAGCATTTTTCCCCTAGAAATCCTTGAAATCGTCTTCATCCAAAGGAATGACTTTTTTGGGGTCTTGAGGATGAGCCGCCTTGGGGGCGTTGTGAGTCAATCTGGGTGGGGCGGCACTCTTGCCCGGCTGGGAGGCGTGTTGGACTTTGGCCTTTGGTTGGATTCTTGCGGAGTCACTGTCTTCGGCCTTGCCGTCAACCATGGAGGCAAGGTCCTTCACCACACCGTGCATAGTCTCGGCCTGGGCACTCATTTCTTCTGACGCGGCCGCGGCTTCCTCTGCATTGGCGGCATTCGCCTGGGTAACCTTGTCCATGGATACTATGGCTTTATTAACCTGCTCTATGCCTTCGGCCTGCTCGTTAGAAGCATGGGCGATTTCAGCCACCAGTCCCATAACCTTGCCTGAAACCTCGGTAACCTGGGCAAAGGCCTGATCTGTTTCAGTAACGCTTTCCGTGCCTTCCTTAATCTTGGTTACATTGTCTTCAATCAGGGTAGCCGTGTTTTTGGCCGCTTCAGCAGCTCTCATGGCCAGGTTCCTGACCTCGTCCGCCACAACCGCGAATCCGGCTCCCGCTTCTCCGGCCCTGGCCGCTTCCACGGCTGCGTTCAAAGCCAGCAGATTGGTCTGGAAGGCAATTTCATCGATTGTCTTGATGATTTTGAATGTCTCATCGCTGGCCTGGGAAACGGCCTGCATGGATTCTGTTAGTGAATCCATGGACTGCTTGGCCATGCCCACGATTTCGTTCGCCTGCTTGGTCAGTGAATTGGCCTGACCTGCGTTGTCTGCGTTTTGGCGGGTCATGGAAGAGATTTCTTCCAGGGAGGCGGAAGTCTCTTCAATAGAGGCAGCCTGCTCCGAACTTCCCTCGGCCAGGGACTGACTGGTTGCCGAAAGTTCTCCGGAGGCGGAAGCCACCTCATTTGCCCCCCTGCGCAAGGAATCCACAATGCGGATAACGGGTTTGGTGATGGATAAAGACAGGAAATAGGCGCCGACCATGAAAACAATCAGCAAGGCCAGCCCCAAAAGAGCCATCAGATACATCAGGTGGTTGAATTCAGTCATGACCTCCTCTGTTTGGATGAGGCCAATGATTTTCCAGTTAGTGCTCGGGGATTTGTAGATATAGGCCAGGTATTCAACGTCATTGAGGCTAAGCTCTGCTTTTCCCTGCTCCGTGGCGTCGAGCGTCTTCATGCCCGCGCTTTCTAATTCTCCGAGTTTTTTGAAGTTGAGGGCCTTGTCCTTGGGGTTGGCCAGTATGGTTCCGTCCTGCTGGATCAGCATTACGTAGCCTGTCTTGCCTATCTTTATATTGTTTACAATATCCGAAAGCTTGTTCAGAGCCAGGTCTATGCCCGCCACGCCGCGGGGTTTTCCGTCCGGCCCGTTGAAAACCTTGCAGATGCTGACAACCGGTGCGCCGGTTACGCTTAGATAGGCCTTGGAGATGGTTACCTTCCCCGGTGAAGCCATGGGTTCCTTGTACCAGGTCCTGATTCTGGGGTCATAGCCTGCCGGAAGGTCCATTATGGGGGCTATCACAAAACCTCCATCGACCGTGCCCATGAAAACAGCGTCATAGTCAGCGTGGGATTTAAGCATATGGTCATAAAAAGCGAAAATCTCACTGTTCACCCCCCCCTTTTGGGAGGGATCTTTACGGGATTTTTCCGTGGTGTTCAAATAACTGACTATGCTGTCATCCGCCTGGGTTGTGGGCAGATGGGTGGCGACCATTTTAACGTTTTCCTTGGCGTCGCTAATCATAATACTCATGGCATTATCGACCTGGGTCAGCGCTCCATTAATGCTCGCCACAAAACTATCAACAGAGCTTTGTCTGGTGCTTATGCCCATGGTTATTGCCAGGATCAGGATAGGGGTGATTATGGTGGCTGCAAAGGAAAGAATTAGTCTCCACTTGATGGACATTTACGTCTCCTTAAGTCCCCCCACCGGGGAACTTTTGCCTAAAAAATTAGAGTTGATTAAACTCCTTAAATATTTTTTCCCTGAAAGAGGGTTTAAAAAGCGTTACTCCTAAAATGATCAGGCCTTTTGAGTAAAAGATCAAAGGAAAATTCTGAACATTACTTGAGGGAAAGGTGCATATCGGCTTGTTGAATCGGACAGTTTGGTTCAAGAAAGTGACATTTAAATAGTAGAGCCCACTTGACCTGCGGCGGGAGTTATGTATATCTGGGCAGCGGTATTTTGCCCGCTCAAGGGGGATGAGGTATGTTAGGGGCCAAGAGAATATAAAAGAATGCAGATAAATTATATCTTAAATAAATTAGAAGAATCGGCGGATCTCAAGGTTCTGGCCCATAAGGCCAGACACGGAATAAGAGCCGTGAACACCAAGGGTATTCCAATTCCCAAGCTGCGCGCTCTGGCCAGGGAAATAGGCACAGATCATGAGATAGCCCAAGAGCTTTGGCTGGCCGGGTTTCATGAAGCCAGAATATTGGCCTCCATGGTGGACGATCCGTCACAGGTGACGGATAAACAGATGGAAGAGTGGGTCTCGGACTTTGATTCCTGGGATATCTGCGACCAGTGTTGTTCAAACCTCTTTGATAAAACTCCCTTTGCCTATGAAAAGGCGGCGCTTTGGGCCGAGAGAAAGCCTGAGTATGAGAAAAGGGCAGGCTTCACCATGATGGCTGTTTTGGCTGTTCATGATAAAAAAGCTCCGGACCAAAAATTTTTAAATTTTTTTCCCTTGCTGAAAAAGGGTGCGTCTGATCAGAGAAATTTTGTTAAAAAGGCTGTTAACTGGGCGTTGAGGCAGATAGGTAAGAGAAATCCGGCATTGAACAAGTCTGCCTGTGATCTGGCACTCAGCCTGAGGTGCCTTGATTCAAAGCCTGCCCGCTGGATAGCGGCAGACGCCTTGCGCGAATTGACAGGCGAGAAAGTTCAGAAAAGGCTTCAGGCCAAATGTAGCCGGGCCTGATCTATTTCCACAGGAAGGATTTGAATGTGTTTTTATTGGCCCAGGGCCTCGTTATAGGGATCTCCGTTTCCGCACCGGTGGGGCCCATAGGCGCTTTATGCATTAGCCGCACCTTGGAAAAAGGGCGTTTGAGCGGTTTTTTTTCCGGCCTTGGGGCGGCATGCGCCGATACCTGTTTTGCCATTGCCGCCGCATTGGGCGTGGGGTTGGTTGAATCCCTTTTAAATGAACATCAGTCAGGATTTCGCCTTATCGGCGGTTTGGTTCTTTTGGCTATCGGCCTGCGCACCCTGCGCGCCAAACCCACTTATAGCCACAAAAACGGCGGACGTTTATCCAAACGCGGCCTTATCGGCGATTTTCTCTCCACCTTTTTTCTCACCCTGACCAATCCCATGACGGTTTTGTTTTTCGCGGCGGTCTTCTCCGCCCTGGGGCTAAAGGTGGCTGGACAGGGCTGGCATGATCCCGCCATACTGATTTCGGGTGTTTTTATCGGGTCCTGCGGGTGGTGGCTTTTTTTGAGCCTTGGCGTGGGAATTTTGGGGGCGGGTATGGGCCCTTCCTTCAGGCTTTGGATGAACCGGATAGCCGGACTGGTGGTTATGGGGTTCGGAATGGTTATGCTTGTCTCCGCTTTTTTTAACTAGCTGTTTGCTAAATCTTTTTGGCTTGTTTTCGTTCAGCGAAACCGTATTGGTTTTTAATTCGGTGTTTTTACCGGCCCTTATCTTACTCTGGCCCTGATAACCCTTGGTTTTTTGGATGAGTTTCAGACTTCGGGTCGGCTCTCTAAGAGCCTTCCGGACAGGGCTTTGGGTGACAGTTTCCTTATTCTGGAAAAAATTCCATTACTTGACAATTAATTACCATGCAGCTCAGGTCTCGTTCAAATGGGCGTTTTTTGGTAGAGTAGGTTTTGTCCCTAAGGGGGGCAAAGAGTGCTTTAAGTATCTTAGCCGTTAACTGCGTATCTTTTTAAAGGTGATGCGGTTAAAGGCCCCTCTACAGTTTTTACAGACGGTCCGGGCCGACAGGATCATAACCTGCCGGTTCTGATGCTGCTTTTTTGAACCAAAAGGAGAGGTGAAAGCCATGAAAGCTGTGTTTACCCTGACTCCGGCTGAATCCAGGCGTCTTATTGCAAAGGCCGTGGCTCAGCTTGAAGAGGTTCAGGATGCCCTGAAAGAGGCCTATGTGGTAATCAACGGCGGGACCACAAACGGTTATGTGGCCCAGGAGCTGGCTGGTAAAACCGAGATCCGGCCGGAGAGGTTTACCGCGGGGACCAACAGCCACCGGCTCATGTGCGTGACAGAGGCGTCTCGCCGGGATCCTCTGCCGGTGATTCTTGAGAAGGGCAAGGTCTCGGACAAGACAACTCCCCAGGTTTTGAATGAGCATTTTCACCCCAAGACGGTTTTGATCAAAGGGGCTAACGCCGTGGACGCCTATGGCAATGTGGGCGTGGCCATCGGAGGTTTTGACGGCGGCACCATGGGCGCCACCGCAGGTATAGCCATATCCCAGGGGCTTAAATTCGTGGTGCCCGTGGGCCTTGAAAAAATGGTGCCTTCTGTGGAAGAAGCAGCCGAGGCAGTGGGAGCCAAGACCTTTGATTACACCATGGGCGCTGATTTCGGTATGTGGATAATCCCCAATGCCATAGTGATTACGGAGTTGGAGGCTTTTGACATCCTGGCCGATGTTGATGCGATTCATGTGGCCTCGGGCGGAGTGGGAGAGTCTGCTGGTGCTGTGGTGTTGGCTGTCACCGGCGAAGATGAGGATGTAAAAAAGGCCATCAGCCTGGTGGAATCCATAAAGGGCGAACCTGCCTTGCCGGGTTTCAAAGGTGATTGCGAGAACTGTCGCTATGCCTGTAAGTTTGCAGGCACTAAAAAACAAGACCTGCCTGACTGGCTGAAAGATTAAATCACAAACCGGGCCCCTTGGGGCCCGGTCCAGCTTGCTGACAAAGCCCTCCCGGACTTTGTCAGAGGCCGCTTGGCAAAAACGCGGTTATGCCAAGTGGCTCGAATTACTCGTCTTAAGAAAGCCGCGCAATTCGGCGGGCCGCCATTCGGGGTCCCCAAACTCGGAGAGTTTAGGGGTGTTCATTCGGGGTCCCCAAACTCGAAGAGTTTAGGGGGGGTCCATGGCCCGCGTTCAAAACAAAAATCGGGTTTGTACTTTGCCTTGATCCGGTTTTTAGGCAAGGGGTGTTGGGTAAAAAATTATGCGCGCATTATTGTTTGGCTATCACAACGTGGGTTGCGTGGGCTTAAAGGCCCTTCTGGCAAACGGATATTCAGTTCCCGCGGTATTTACCCATGCTGATGATCCCAATGAAAACACCTGGTTCGATTCCCTGGCCTTTTTAGCCGCGGAAAAGGGAATAAAGGTCTTTGCCCCTTTTGATATCAACCGGCCCGAATGGGTGGAAAAGATCAGAGAGCTTGATCCGGATATCATTTTTTCCTTTTATTACAGGAATATGATCAAAAGCGAGATCCTTGGCCTGCCTCCGCAAGGCTGCCTTAACCTGCACGGGTCTTACCTGCCTGCATATCGGGGACGCTGCCCGGTCAATTGGGTGTTGGTGAATGGGGAAAAGCAATCCGGGGCAACTTTGCACTACATGACCGAAAAGCCCGATCAGGGCGATATTGTGGATCAAGAGTCCTTTTTGATTGAGCCTGATGACACGGCCCTTGATCTGCACCACAAATTGGCCCACGCAGCCGGGACAATGCTCAACCGGGCCCTTCCATTGATAAAGGAGGGCAAGGCCAGGCCCAGGCACCAGGATCAGGCCAAGGTCACTTATTTTGGGGGCAGGGGCCCCAAAGACGGGCTTATTGACTGGCAAATGCCTGCCCAGAGAGTGCACGATCTGGTCAGGGCCGTGACCATTCCTTATCCCGGTGCCTTTTATCTGCTTGGAAGCAAGAAAATGTTTGTTTGGCGCTCCAAGGTGGTGTCGGGCAATGAACAGGCTGTTGCCGGAACTGTCTTAAGCACTTCGCCTTTGATCATAGCCTGTGGAAAAGACGCCTTGCAGGTTGTTGTGGGCCAGGCCGAAGGCCAAATCTATATGGGAGGGGAACAGTTGTCCCAAATTCTGGAACTGGCCCCCGGACTGAAACTCTGAGTTCAGGCTCCCCTTTTAGTTGTAAATCAGAGCATCTGCCAAAGTCCTCTTGGACTTTGGCAGTAAGTGATAGCCCTCAGGCCTATTTAGCGACTTTCTTGAGCGCCTGCCTTACATCTTGTTTGATGTCTTCAATAGCTTCCAGGCCTACGGTAATCATTATCATCTCCGGCTTGATCCCTAAAAGCGCCTTGGTCTCCGGGTCAAAATCCGCGTAATCCATGGACCAGGGATGGGTGGCCAGGGTGCTGCTTTGGCCGGGGCTGGCCGGAAAACCTATCATCTTTAAATTGGAGAGAAAGCTTTCGCAGGATTTTGCGTCTTTCAGGCCAATGGAAAGCAGTGCGCCATAGCCCCTGCCGCCGAATGTCTCCTTGGCTGCCTTATGATAAGGATTTTGGGGAAGACCGGGGTAGTTCACCCAGTGCACCTTGGGGGATTTTGTCAGGTGGCCGGCTAGTTTGACGGCGTTTGAAAGGTGGCGTTCCATGCGCAGGTTCAAGGTCTCCAACCCAAGGGAGGTCAGCCGGGCGTGCCAGAAGGATTGGGCTGATCCAGTGTTAAGATGTTGCTCGCGCTGCATTTTGGCCAGAAATGCCAGCTTACCTGACTGGTCCACAAAATCCTGAAAATCGGGAAAGCGTGCTCCCGCAGCCCAAGGAAAGGAGCCTTTATCGATAACCACCCCTCCCAAGGCTTGGTCATGGCCGCTTAAATAGGCGTTTGTAAAGTTAATCACCAAATCCGCACCAAGTTCTATGGGGCGGCAGAGATATGGTGAGGCCAGGGTGTTGTCCACCACCAGGGGAAGGTCGTGGTCATGGGCCAGGCTGGCCGCTTTTTTTATGTCCGGCACCTCCAGCCTGGGGGTGCTTATACTTTCCAGGTAGATGAAACGGGTTTTGGGGGTAATGGCCTTTTCCATGGCCTTTAAGTGAGTTGGGTCCACCAGGCGCACCTTGAGTCCGTATTTGGCAAATACATGGTCGAAAAGCAGATAAGTGGCCCTGAAAAGCGAATTGGAGGCGATGAACTCGTCACCGGTGCGTAAAAGTGTCAGGCAGACATTGTTAATGGCCGCCATGCCCGAAGAGGTTAAAAGAGCCCCTCTTCCGTTTTCCAATAAAGTCAGCCTTTCGTTTAAAAATCGGTTTTCCGGATGCTGGGGCCCTGGTGGCGCATAATCCGGTCTGGGCCGGCCTGCCTCCGGTTCGGAAGAAGAACCTTTTGCACCCGAATTTTCTGTGTGGTCGTAATATAGTATTTGTCTCCACTTTTGCGGATTAGATCCGTGGATGGCCTTGGTTTCGAAACGGGAATTGCTCATTCGCGTGACCTGCCTTGTCGCCTTTTAAAGGGCATGAATCTGTTTGTCAGTCAAAGCCTCGGCGTTTAAAGATCTGTGGATTTGAAAGGGGTGAACCAACCCCCCCGAAAGCGGAAGGCACATAATGGAGAATATCCTCGCTATGGTATTTCTCATACCCCTATAGTCGTGCTTACGCCGGGATTGGTTTCTTTGAAAACTGGATAAGGACACCACTAAGGCCCCATCAGCTTTGAAGCTGTCTTAGAATTATCTGTTTAATTTTAGCATATTAACCCCAGGACAGGAAAAGATGAACTGATTCGGATCAGGTTTTTACGGCCCACTTGGCGAAAATGGGGCGGAAGCAAAGGAGAAGGGCGGAGATAAAGACATAAGGTATTTGGTTTGCTGGGTTTCAGGTGTGTCAGAGAGGAGAAGATACGGATCGCCGGTGCTGGCGAGCAGGTTCTGCACGGTCAGGCTGCCCCCGTCTATCTGGGCGATCCTGTTATCGATGCGCCACTCGCCCTCCAGAACGAGGTCGTGGGTGGCATTTATGACGAATTCCTCGAAGCTGACAACCTTGGCGTGGTTTTGGGCCCAGGCTCCACCGGAATAGACTATGGTGTCGCTGCCCGTGCCGCCATCTATGTTCCCGCCCACGCTGTCAGGCCCGGTTTGCATGGTTACAGTGTCGTCGACGTCTTCACCGTATATGCTCCCGTTTACAGTGCCGCTGTTGTTTAGAATATCGCCCGCACTATGGGCGCCTTCAGCAATATTCTCGGATCCGGAAATCCAGCCGCTTCCCAGGCGACCGCAAGAATCGACTCTGCCTGTGTTAATAATGGTGTTGCTGCTGGAACTGGTGTTTTTGCCCTGATTTTCGGAGCCAACAATAAATATAAGGTTTTCACTGTTGCCGACCGTGCCGGAGTTGGCGATGTGGTTGCCTCCCCCTGTGCTGTTTTCCCCAAAATTATGGCTGCCATAGACGCTTTAATATATTTTACCGGAATTGATTATGGTGGTGGAGCCGCCGCTGCTGGACTCCCCATAATTCAAGGAGCCCTTATCTTCATTCTCTATCACGCCCGAGTTATCCAGGGTGTTTGACCCGCCACTGCTGCCGATTCCTTGATTAACACTTATATATACTGAAAGGCCCATAGTCCCCGAGTTGGTGATATGGTTGGAACCGCCAGTGCTTGAAGCTCCATAGTTACATGAGCCAAAGGTGCCGCCTGTTATTGTGCCGGTGTTGTTCTGTGTGTTTGATCCGCCGTTTCTGTTGCCGCCCGTGTTATGGCTGATATAAACACTGGTGTTTATTGTCCCGGCGTTAGTGACGGTATTGCCCGCACTGTTGTTTCCGTTTGCGTTGTTGACACTGACTGTTACGAGGCTCTCCAACAAACCGCCGTCCTGGTTGGTTAATGTGTTGCCGCCCTTGCCGGGCATTTTGACCTCACCATCCACTGTTCCGGAGTTGGTGAAGGTGTCGTTGCCGTCCTGGCTCATGTCAACCATTGCGGTCACCTCGCCGTGGTTGGCATAGTTGTCGTCGTCTGCGGTGCCGGTCATACTGCCCACCAAGTTAGTGCCGGATGGGTTGGTCTGGTCTGCGGCCTGAATTGATGAGGAGAAAAGGGGCAGGCTAAGGAGCAATATAAGGGGTAATAAAACAAAGGACGCATTTTTTCCGAAACCATGAGAGCGCATAATTCATTCAACCGGGACCGGGGGCAGGGGCAGTTTGGTCCGTTAATGATTTAAAGCGGTAGACCTTAAGGAAAGTCCAATCTCAAGAGTTTTTTTCTGTTTCGCTCAGTTTCGGTGCTTTAGCATGTATGATCCATATTGTATGCTAGCATTATAGACTTAATATGCTATTTACCCGCCTGTCAAGGGTCCCTCAATGGCGGGTCGAAAGCCGGACGTGTCGCGAGGATTGGTAAGCGGGCCGTCTGACTATCCGGCTCGGCATGGGAGGTTTTGAGCTTGCATAGGGCGATATTTTTGGTTTTGGGTTGCGACATTTGACAACCCTGTGAGCTCGATCCGAACCGTGATCATGCCTTTCCGGCCGGAATCCTCCATTCTGTTGATCTGAGAGCGATCCACAATGCGTCAAAGCATGATGCCCTAAATCACTCGCAATTCCGGTGGGCCGTCATTTGGGGTATTAATCCGGTGCGCCTTAATAGCAGCGGTTTTATAGGAGTGTGCTCAAGGACCGCTTGAGGCTATGTGAATTGCGGACCGGTAAAAACTAATTTCAACTATTTATATTGTTAATATAATTTTTACCTTTACCGTGTGGGAGTATCGGTTACATCCTCCCGTTTGGGGGCGGATGATTGTTTTTCGGATTTGATAAGAAACGATGATCATGATTTAACCTATTGAGATAATAATATAATTTTGTGACTCTTTAGTGTTAGGGCAATTTAGATGGGAGTAACGAATCTGAAATTGGCTGTAATCTTTACAAAAATATTTGTCAGACCCAAAGCCGCCGAGAAGGTGAAATATTTGTGCTTAGATGTTTAAAATCTAAGATTAATCCTTGCTTGCTTTAAGTCAGCAAAAAATAATTTACCTTCAAGCGTTGGTTGATTATCTGCTTGAAAAAATTGGAATACCGATAATTTTGCGCCAGGGATTTGAGGGGGCTGTTCAATGGCCGGGCATCTCATTTTTTTTGTCCCGCAGAGGTTTTCAGAGTCTAAAAAAATAAAAAACCTTAAAAGCCATGACCTTTATTGCATAACCCCGGATTTTAATGCTATAAGAACGCCGATGGGTTAAATTTGCCTTTAATTGGCGTAATAATCCTCTGGACCGATGACTGAAAGACAGTGCTTGTTTAGTTGTGATGATTGGCGGCCAAAGCGCGGTGAGATGCACCTTGCACTTTTTTGATTCGGCAAAAGGCTGCCTTGCAACTCTGCCAGGTAAAGGTATGTTCACAATGCTCTGCCTGGCGGATTGGTCGGGTCTTAAATCTGTTGTTTTAGGTTGACAAAATTGGGGCTGAAGAGTCTAGTGTTATAGGTCACTAAGTGAGATTCCGTTTCCCGGAGTGGAATATATGAAAGTAGTTGAGTCGCTTAAAAAGGGTTTGAGCCTTCTGGAATCTTTTTCCGTTTCCCATCCCAGGCTCAAGCTGCAAGATTTGGTTCATCGCACCGGTTTGCCCAAGGCCACCGCCTACCGCATGCTAAGGACTCTGATGTCCCTTAATTATGTGCGCTATGATCCGGTTTCAACTGAGTATTACCTGGGGCCCAAGGTTATGTCCCTGGGATTTGCAGTGATGTCCAGCCTGGATCTTAGGGAAAAGGCGCTGCCTTATTTGGAAGAACTTTCCCGCAAGACAGACCAGAACGCCAATCTGGGAATCTTAGACGGTATGGAGGTTGTCTATATTGAAAGGGTGAAAAAGCGCCGCATTGTCAATATAGACCTTACCATCGGCAGCCGTCTCGCGGCCCATTCCACCTCCATCGGCAGGGCTATCCTGGCCTTTTTGGAACCGGACGAGCTGGATTTGATGATAGAGAATCTTTTGCTGGATCCCCTGGCCATAACCCAGATCGGGGAAGACGGCGCCAAGCTGCGCCAGGAATTGGAATTGGTGCGGGAAAGAGGCTATGCCATAAATGACGAGGAGCTGGTTCAAGGGCTGAGGGCTGTGGGAGCCCCTGTCTTTAACGCGGCAGGCAAGGTCCAGGCAGCTATCAATATTGCCGAGTTCAGCCGGACCTGTAGCAGGACGGATTTGCTGAATAAGCATGTCCCCATGTTGCTTAAGACAGCCGAGACCCTTTCCAGGGCCAGCGGCCATCAGGGATAGGGCAAGTTCTGCTCCGGAGCGGGAAGATAAGGGACAATGGTCTGACCCAGTTCCAGGCAAGTGAATATGGAATCCAAAGTCCTTTGGAAATAAAACGCCTCAGGTGAAAAGGAAAAATATTTACTGGTTAAGGAGTAGGACTCATGCAAAGAAAAATAGCCCTTTTAACGGGCCTTTTGATCCTTACCGTGTTTTCCGCAACTGCCCTGGCCGCTGAAAAAAGGATAAGCATCGGCACCGCAGGCACCGCAGGCGCCCTTTACCCCATGGGCGTGGCCATGGCTGAGACCATAAACCGCCATGTTCCCGGGTTCAAGGCCTCGGCCGAGGCTTCCAGCGCCAGCCTGGAGAATATCAGAAACCTTGCCGCAGGAGATGTGGACTGGGCCATCAGTCAGAACGAGGTTTCTTTTCTGGCCTATTCAGGCAAAGGGAAATATGAAGGCAGGGCTGTGAATTCCCTGCGCTCCCTTTTTGGCACTCTCATTTCCTGGGCCCAGATTTTTGCCCCTTTGGACAGCCCGGTAAAGAGCGTCAAGGACCTCAAGGGCAAAAGGGTCGGTGTGGGAGCGCCGGGCAGTGGCGGAGAGCGCACCGCCGCCAAGATCCTGGGCTATTTTGGTTTGGATTACAAATCCATCAAGCCGGAGTTTATGTCCAATACCGAGATGGTGGCCGCCTTGAAAGACGGCACCTTGGATGCCTTTATCGTGACCCATCCCCTGAAAAGCGCCGCCCTGATGGACTTGACCTCCTCTTTCAAGACCAAGATGATCCCGGTGGCGGATCAGGGGTTTTACGAGAAATTCCCCTATTTCACCAAAAGAGATGTGCCTGCGGGAACCTATAAAAACATAAACGCCGCAGTCCCCACCCCCACCAGCCGAATAGTGATGTATACCAGCACCAAGGCCAATTTGAGTGAGGCCCAGGTCTATGCTATGCTTAAAGGACTTTGGGAAAACGCAGACGAATGGGTGAGCACCCATCCGGCGGTGAAAAGATACACCACACTGGCCGACGCAGTGAAAAGTTTAAATATCCCCCTGCATCCCGGTGCAGTGAAATACTACCGGGAAAAGGGACTCAAGATTCCCGAAAAACTGCTGAAATAGCGGGTGTCAGTTATCTGAAAAGATGAAAAACCGGCCAGGGCTTCCCCTGGCCGGTTTTTCGGTGTGGAGCCGCGAAGGCTTTTAAGATCGGATTCGTTCCCCACGGCCGGGGAAATATTTCCGCTTATTTCTTTTGATATGGGTGTTCACCAGGACCACCAGGGCTGTGAGCCAGAAGACTCCCTCATAGCAGATAATCTCCACAAACTTGGCCATATCCAATCTGGGGTTGGACCAGCCCTGATTAGTGGGGTCTGGTGTGGCCAGATTAAAGGGACAAAACATCATATCCGAGACAGGCCAGAATATCGCCACTCCCAGGCCGTTGGTGGGGTTGTCGTCTTTTATGGAATCTATAAACAGATGCAAGGCGCCGCCTATAAGCAGGCTGAAAAATATTTTGGCCTTGTTTTCCTTTACCCAAAGGGCGCCGATGCCGGCCACCAAGGTTATGAAAAAAACATTGTGGGTGGCAACCCTGTGAATTTGGTTGAAAAAGGGAAAAGGGAAAAAAATAAAATCAATATCCGGCAACACACCTCCTAAAAGGAGCGCGTGCACAGACAAAAAAGGCAGGGCCCTTGCCGCCAGATAGGTGGTTGATGCATGTCCAAGTGGAGTCACGTTCTGGCTTTCTTGTGGAGTTAAAGTATATGCCAAATTAATTTCATTACTTGCTGATCATATCATGGGGCTTGGTCCGGATCCAATCATGGCCTTTGGGGCTGCCAGGGATATTCCATGTATTCCGCGGCTTCACGGGCCGCTTTGTGATCCAGGATTTTTCCGATCAGATAAAGGGTTGCGTCCATCCCGGCTGCGATTCCGGCAGAGGTTATGATACGTCCGTTATCTACAAAACGGACGCCGGGCAGGAGCCTGGTGCGGGGGGCCACAGAGGCCAGGAGGTCAAAGGCGCCATGAAAGGTGGTTGCCTTTTGGTTTTCCAAAAGACCGGCACAGGCCAGGATCAGGGCTCCCGTGCATATACTGAGGCAGAACTCCGCCTTTTCTGTGGTGCTCGCCACAAAGTCCAGGGTGGCGCTGTGCTGCATGGCTTTCCTGGCTCCTTGCCCGCCCGGCACCACCAGGATATCCGGTTGGGGGCAATCTAAAAAATCAAAGTCCGCCATGACCTTGAGGCCGTTGGCTGTTTTGAGGGGGAGTTTTGAGTCAGCCACGGTGTTTATGGAAAACAGCTCTTTTCCCCGGCTTTTGTTGCAGGCGCTGAATACTTCAAAAGGTCCGCTGAAATCCAAGAGTTCAATACCTTCAAACAATAAAATGCTTACCAATCGCTCCATCCGAGCCTCCAAAAAAAAGTTTGAATCAGCCATAAATCGTTTTGAGCTGGTTGGTCAAGTGGTCGGAATTTCTTTTCCCGGTGTGATGGGAAAAGCTTTATTTCTGCCGTCCACCCGGCTGGTGTAGTCTTAATTATATAGATCAAAAGTTGATGTCGGTTCCTGTTCAGGGAGGAGATATGAAAATTGTGGTGGCTGCGGAAGGGCCTACGCTGAAAAGCCCAGTGGCTTCCAAACTGGGGGAAGCCCGTTTCTTTGTCTTTAGAAGCCGGCAGCCTGGAGAAGTTGAGGCCCATAAAAATCCGGCCAGGGGAGCGGGGCAGGGAGCTGTGGTCAAATCCCTGGAAGAATTGGCCCGGCTCAAACCCCAGGTATTGGTAACCGGTTTTTGCCCCCCCTGGGTGGAGAAAAGCCTGACCCAATTGGATATAAAGGTGGTGAATGGTTTCAGAGGCACTGTGGAAGAGGCTTTCACCGGGGCAGGGCGAGGGCCTGTTCAGGATGCGCCGGAACAAAAGGAAGTGACCTGGGCCGGGGCTCTTGCCATGACCGGTCGCCAGTTGTCGGGCATGTTGCCGGTATTTGTTGGAATAGTTTTACTGATGGGCATGTTGCGCGAGATAGTGACTCCACAGGCCTTGGAATTCTTGTTTAAGGGCCCCCCCCTAACCGACGGAATTTGGGGGGCCGTGGCAGGATCCGTGGTAACAGGCCAACCCCTGAACAGTTATGTGATTGCAGATCAAATGTTGCGCCAAAATGTCAGCCTGGTGGGAGTGACCGCCCTGATGGCAACCTGGGTTAATGTGGGGGTGGTGCAGCTTCCCTTGGAGATAAAGGCCATGGGCCTTAAGTTCGCCCTGCTTAGAAACAGCCTGGGTTTTTTTCTTTCCCTGGCCATTGCCTGGTGCATGGGGGCCTTGCACCTTGCCTGGCCCTGGAGTATGTGAAGACGATGACTTTTCTAAGGAAGATGGTTTTTCCCTTGCTGGTCTGCCTCGCCTACGGCGTGCTTTGGATCTGGGACCCGGCTAAAGGGCTGGGTGTGTGCAAGTCTTCTCTGCAAATGCTCAAGACTGTGATAGGGCCGCTTTGCCTGGTCTTTGTGATCATGACGTTTATGAATAAGTTGGTGCGGTCTGAAAAGGTGGCCGGGCTTGTGGGCCGTGGAGCAGGATATAAGGGGCCGGTCTTGTCTATCCTGGGCGGCGTTATCTCCATGGGCCCCATAATGGCCTGGTTCCCTTTACTAAAGGGGATAAAGGAAAAGGGCGGCAGTCAGGCCAATCTGGCCACGTTTTTGGGGGCTCGGGCTGTAAAGCCCATACTCCTGCCTGTGATGATTTCTTATTTTGGCTGGATGTTCAGTCTGCTGCTAACGGTTTTGACTCTTATAAGCTCACTTGTAATGGGTTGGGGGGTGGGGATCATGACCAACCCCGGCAAGGAAAAGGCAGCTGAATAGTAAATCCCGGAGCCACGCCCAAAAGGGACCGGTTGCCGGTTAAAAACCTGTCGGTCATGACAGGTTTTATTTTTTAGTGATTTTTGCCGCCATTACGCATTCATTATTTATTAATTATAAAAACTATTATCGTTAATACTATTTTTCTCAGCCATGCCTGTTTACTCGCTCCGTCCTGTTTGGTTCTTGATAAAACCCAGCCTTTTTGGGTTTGTCTTGTTTTAATACTGCAAAAAATGGGGCATGAAGCGCATGAGTGTTTGTTTTTTTAATTCCTAAAAGATGTAGAGGTATTAGGTGAATGTCCCAAGGCTGCAAATTTTATAAATTAATTTGAAAGTGAATGGATAAGGTATGGAGAAATTATATCTCATCTAGGTGACCAATATGTTCTAAATTAAAAATTTTTAAAAAGAGTCTTGACTATGATTGTAACTCTATTTTAGGCTGTTTTTACAAAGAGTCCTTGTGGGCTACCCGGCGGAAGGGATAGTGAGGTTGATTTAGATTTCCGCGTTTAATCGGCCAAGCTGCCTGCTGAGTTTTCATTTTGGCTTTTATATTAATACCAAAATGTTAAACAGGTAATAGGCTTGGCTTTTTTGTGATTAGCCAAGCTGCCTGAAACGAGGCTGACTTGGTCTTTTTTGGGACAAATAGAGCCTTTATTTCTGATTCATGTGGCAAAAATAGTTTGTTGTATGAAATAAGATTTGAGGCTTTGCGCCGCCTATATCCACCTTTGTCATTGAATTCCAAGAAGTTAATCCTGCCGTTTCCTTTTGAGGATGATTAATTTCCTTTGTTTTTTGGGGGGCTAAATAACAAATGATCAAAATTTTAATTAATTAAACAGAAATATATCTGAGTTTAATCGTATTATGACTCTGCTTTGGGGCGCTTGCTCCTAGTTTAAGGAGAGGTGCGCTCTTAAGTTAAATCATAAAACAGGTTCACTTTGCCTTAAATAAAGTAAAAGTGACGGTCTTCTTGCTTTGTTGTTTAACACTCAAGAGAAAGGCTGATTAAAATGGCAATTTATGAAAAAATAATCAATGAAACCATTGGGGCAACTAAGTCGGTTTATTCTGTTATTAAGGAAAAACGTGGAGCAGATTTTAAATTGGTTGACTGTAAACCTTATGTGGATGCGGTCAACCAAATGAGGCCCGCCGAAGGACAGTCTTCGGAAGTTATTGATCTTCATGTTCAATCGGTTATTGCGCATTATGAGGTTTTGTTGGGATTGTGCGAAACCATCCGTCCCGAAGATGATCCCTTTGTGGAACACTATCAGACCCCGCCGATATTAGAGATCCTCTACGAAGAGGACCCCGATTTTAAAGATTCCATGGGTAAATTCATTGGCGCTGTTTCGGAAAACAAGAGCCTGATAGGTCGCGAAGCCGTGAGGCGTTACGGAGGTATGTATGGCCTGACCTGCGTGGTGGACTTTGCCTATTCCTGTGGATCGGTGCCCAATCTGGTTAATCGAATTCTGGCTGGTCTTGAGATCCCCAAGGAACACAAGCACACCATTGTCTCTGCCAAATCCTGGGGCATGAATACTTCCTATGGCCTGGGGGGAGCTTTCCGGGCCGCTTTGGAAGCCGGAAAGACCGCCGCCGAGGCTGAGGAGGCGGAGGTTGCCCAGTTCATGCGGATCTACAGCGAACCGGTTGAGGCTCAGGCCGAACTTATGGACAGTCACAACTTAGGTGGTCACGGCCCGCATTCATCTTTCGACACCCGCAAGTACATGGCTCAGTACAAGGAAAAAATGCGTCCCTATGTACAGGCGGCTTTAAAGGCCGGCGTGCATCCGGCCAACATCGTGACGGTGCCCGCTTATTGCGTGGGCGACATTGGCCACCACATTGCCCAGTCCGCCTACAATATGTTCAAGGACGATATGGTCTTTGCCGTTTATGAGGCGGTTATGGGCGTCTTTGAAAATACTCTCAAAAGAGGGCTCATTGAAAATGCGTTTAAGAGCCCCTTTGAAGTCCTTTCCGTGGCCACCGGCGCGCCTGCCTGTGCAGCGGCCTATATCCTCTGGAAAGACAGCTTCACCGTGCCCATGGTGATAGACCTTTTGAGTAAGCGCTTCAGCAACTACGCGGCTATGAACCCCAAAAGGGGGGAGGCGGATGAACTGCACAACGCGGACTTCATAGATATCATGAAGCGTGGTGAACGTATCTTGGATATCAGCCCTATCGGCAATGGCCGCAAGATAAACGGAATTTTGGTTGATCTTGATCCCGTGGACAACCACGAGGTGATCGCAAATCCTCAGCGCTATACTTATCCCGCCTGTGCCATCACTCAGCGCTTTGCCGCCTTGATGAGCCTGTCGGACTTCCCCTGTTATCTCACACCCGAGGTGGCCACGGCCACCTTGATGACCAACATCATTGCCTTGACCCCCGGACAACCCGGTTCTCCGGTGAGAGGCTGCAAGGACTGCGCGGCGACAACCCTGATCAAGCGCAACTCGCCGATGGTCACCGGTGAAGGAGCCGGCGCCAAGGGCTATTGTCAATTTGATGTTGCCATTTAACCAGATTCGTGACCTTTGAGGCGGGAGCCGTAATCAGGCTTTCGCTTCAAGGGTCATCTGCGAAAAGGTTATAAGAATATGAGTAGCGAACCTTCGGCAATGCAGAAGTATTTGGCTGAATTAGTAGGAACCTTTATTTTGGTTTGGATAGGGCCCGGAGCCGGAGTGGTGGCGGGCATGATGGGGATGAACGGGCTCTCCGACATTTTGGCCATCGCTCTGGCCTTCGGCATAGCGGTTGCCATGGCCATTTATGTGTTCGGCCATATTTCGGGAGCCCACATCAATCCCGCGGTGACCATTGCCCTGGCTTTGCGGGGCAGGTTTCCTTGGAAAGATGTTCCGGCTTATATAATTTTTCAGTTAGTGGGAGCGGTGCTGGCTTCCTTGGTCTTTATCGCCTGCGCCGGTCCGCCCACCTGCACTAAATTTGGCCTTGGGGCTACAACCGTGAATCAAGCGGCAGGCATAACCCTTCCCATGGGCATCCTGGCGGAAGCTGTCGGCACCTTTTTTCTCATGATCACCATCATGGGCGTGGCTGTTGATGGCAGGGCCCCTAAGGGATGGGCCGGATGGATCATCGGAATGGCCGTGGCAGGCATAATCATAACCCTGGGTCCCTTGACCGGGGCATCCATAAATCCTGCCCGAACCTTTGGTCCTTATGTAGGCAACTCCCTTTTAGGCGGAGCCTGCCCCTGGCAGCAGTTCCTGGCGGTCTACTGTCTGGGTCCTGTATTGGGGGCCTCTGTGGCGGCTTTTGTCTATGACTTTATCGCCAAACCGGAGGGTTAGTTTAGGCGGATTTGACATTTTGACCGGCTGGAATAAAGCCCCGGGGCGCTTATGCGTCCCTGGGGCTTTAAATCATCAGTCGCTTAATTCATCAAGGCCGTCATAAAGGTCAAGGGCCTGGGGATTGGCCAGGGCGTCTTTGTTTTTCACCTCCCGGCCATGGATCACATTGCGAACGGCCAGTTCCACCTTTTTACCGCTTATGGTGTAGGGAATGTCGTCCACAGCTATGATCTTGGCCGGTACATGGCGCGGGGTGGCGTTTTTACGGATGGTGGTTTTTATGGTCTTGATCAGTTCTTCATCTAAGATAGCACCTTCATTCAGCTTGATGAACAGGACCACCCGCACGTCGCCTTGCCACTCCTGACCCACCACCAGGGAATCTTCGATCTCTCCCAAGTTTTCCACCTGGCGGTAAATTTCGGCTGTGCCTATGCGCACCCCGCCCGGGTTTAAGGTGGCGTCTGAGCGGCCATAGACGATCACCCCGTTTTCAGGAGTTATTTCAATGAAGTCGCCGTGGTGCCAGATATTGGGGAATACGTCGAAATAGGCTGCTTGATATTTTTCGCCTTTCGGATCGTTCCAGAATTTGATCGGCATGGTGACCCAGGGCTTGGTGCAGACCAGCTCTCCCTTTTCGCCGATCAAGGGCTTGCCGCTCATGTCCCAGGCCTGAACAGCCATGCCCAGGCACCTGGCCTGAAGCTGGCCTGCATGAACCGGTCCAATGGGGTTGCCCGCCGCGAAACAGCCTACCAGATCGCTGCCCCCTGAAATTGAGGAAAGGCACAAATCGGATTTTATATCCCGGTAGACAAACTCGAAACTCTCTTCGCTCAAAGGGGAGCCGGTGGAAAGAACCGCTTTCAAGGCTGTCAGGTCGCATTCCTTGCCGGGTTTGTAGCCTGCGTTCTCCACAGCTGCCAGGTAACGGGCGCTGGTGCCGAAGATGGTCATGCCCTCGTCCTGGGCAAAGCGCCACAAAACCCCCGGATCCGGATAAAAGGGAGAGCCGTCAAACAAAAGCAACGTGGCCCCAAAGGCCAGGGAGCTCACCAGCCAGTTCCACATCATCCATCCGCAGGTGGTGAAATAAAAGATGCGGTCTTCGGGTTTTAAGTCTGTCTGCAGGCCCAGTTCCTTTATATGCATTAAAAGCACATTGCCGGCCCCGTGAACCATGCATTTGGGCACCCCTGTGGTTCCGGAGGAGTAAAGAATATAAAGGGGATGCTCAAAGGGAAGCTGTACAAATTCCAGCTCAGGCGTATCGCCTGTTCCCAATGCTTCGGCCCAGGACATGGCCTGGGGTATTAGCTCCGCCTTGGGATTCTCTGTTGTGTAGGGGACTACGATTACCTTTTTGATGCTTTTGATTTCTTGGGTGATAAGGGAGGCCTTTTCCAGGGAATCAAAGGTTTTGCCATTGTAAAAGTAGCCATCTGCACAAAAAAGAACCTTGGGCTCTATCTGGCCGAAACGGTCCATCACTCCCTGGAAGCCAAAGTCAGGGCTGCACGAAGACCAGATCGCCCCCAGGCTGGCGGCGGCCAGCATGGCGGCTACTGTCTCGGGCATGTTAGGCAGGAAACCGGCCACCCGGTCACCGGCCGCCACCCCCAATTTCTTTAGAGTTGCGGCCAGCCGGGCCACTTGGTCATAGAGTTCCCGGTAGGTTACGCTCCGGGTCTGCCCCTGCTCGGGTTTAAACACCAGGGCCGGGTGGTCGTCTCTTCTCTTTAACAGGTTTTCCGCGAAATTGAGCCGTGCGCCGGGAAACCACCTGGCGCCGGGCATTTTTTCCGGGACGTCGATCACCTTGTCATAGGGCGCGGAGTGTATGACTCCGCCATATTCCCATATAGCTGCCCAGAAATCCGAAATATTATCCACAGACCATTGATGGAGATCGAAAAAGTCTTTGAGATCAAGTCCCTGCTTTTGGTTTACATCTTTGATAAAGGGGGTCAGATTTGCCTGTTCGATTCTTTGCGCGTTCGGTTCCCAAAGCTTTTTGGCCATCTCCTGTTGCTCCCTTGTCAAAAGCTTAAGTCAATAGTCTTCAGTTCATCTGTAACCGAACCCACCCCTGGTTGCTCCCGGGCCAGTTTCAGGGCGATTTCCCTGTTGCGTTTGCCCCTTACAATACCGGTGAGTATGAGGTTTTCCGCGCCCGCCCATTCCACTGATATGTCCCTGTGCGGCAAGGTGGGTATTTGTTTTTTAAGCGCGCTCTCCACTCGCTTGGCCAGCGCCATACCGGCCATGCGCTCTTTAAAGGCCTGCTGACTTGTGCCTTCCCCCAACATTTCCTTGGCCTGGCAAATCAAAAGCGCGCAGGATTCTGCTGAAAGGTTGGCGGTGTTCAAAACCAGGTCATACAGGCTGAAATCAGAGAGGTCCTTGGCAAAGACGTTCTCCACCAATGCCCTTCTTCGTTTGTCATAATGGTTTAAGTATTCGGCTGCCTCATCAATGGAAATGCCTTTTTTCTGGGCAATGCGCTTCATGCGCAGGTCTTTGGGGGCCAGGATGCGGGTGTGTAAAACACCCGGTTCATTGTTCAATACAATTTGGGCTCCCCTGCCCAAAAGAATTACATTGCCCGAGGATGCCAACTCACAGTTAAGAGAGGCAAAGAGGCTGGCGTTGGCGGGTTCCTTGAAAAAAAGCCTTTCAAAAAAACCCAGTGACATTTCGGTTTCAAAGGCGGCGCAGGCTCCCTGGAACTTTTCATCGCACTTTAGGGCCAGGCGGTGGTATTCCCTGGCGTCCACCACCCGGTATCCCAGTTTAACCGCGGCCAGGGAGGCTATATCGTCTCCCAGGCTGCCTTTTTGCCTTGATATGGTAATTACTCCCATTTTTGAACCCCCTTGCTCAGCCGCCTATGGCCTCGGCCCCGAATATGGCCTTGGGCAGCCATAAAACAAATTCAGGCCAGAGTATGCAGATGATGAGTCCCACCCATTGCAACGCAATAAAGGGCACAACACCTCTGTAGATGTGCACAATGCTCATCTCGCTGGGAGCAATGCCTTTTAGATAAAACAGGGAATAGCCGAAAGGTGGTGTCAAAAAAGCCATCTGCAGATTCACGCAGATCAGGGTCGCGAACCAGACCGGATGAAATTCCAGTTCAAGGGCGATGGGCGTGAAGATCGGCACCACAATCAGAAGTATCCCCAACCAGTCGATGAACATGCCCAGAAAGAAGACACATCCCATCATGATGAACAGAATAACATACGAATGCACTTCGAGTCCTAGTAATATGTTGCTGATGGCGTCTGAACCGCCGAGATACATGAAAATGGACTGAAAGGCGTTGCCTCCCAAAAAAAGCGTCATGACCATGCTGTTGGTTTTTAGGGTGGCTATGGCGGCATCCTTGACCGCTCCCCAAGTCAGTTTGCGGTAGATAATGGCCAGCAGAAAGGCCCCCAGACATCCAATGCCCGCCGCCTCGGTGGGCGTGGCCACCGCGGCGATGATGCTTCCCATGACCATTACGATGAGGGCCAGCGGCGGAACCAGGGATACCAATATCATCTTCAGCTTATCGGTTAAGCTGTAGATGCGTTCTTCTTTGGGTAAAGGCGGCCCCATCTCGGGTTTGATGGCGCACCGGATGGTTATGTAGGTCATGTAGAGGCCTGCCAGCAACAATCCCGGAAACATGGCCGAGGTGAAAAGGTGCCCCACGCTTACCTGGGCCAGGCTGCCGTAGACTACCAGCATAATGCTCGGCGGGATGATGATTCCCAGAGTGCCCCCGGCGCATATGGACCCGGCGGTGAGGGGAATGTCATAGCCTCTCCTTAAAAGGGCGGGCACTGCCAAGAGCCCCACCGCCACCTCCGTGGCCCCGACCACCCCTGCGCTGGCCGCAAAGATGGTGCAGACTAAGATCACCGCAAGGGCCAGCCCCCCCCTTATGGGACCCAAGATGATATGCATGGTTTTGAAGAGCTTTTCAGCTATTCCCGATGCGTCCAACATCTGGGCCATGAATATGAAAAGGGGCACGGCCACCAGGACATATTCCTCCATGACGCCATAGGTCTTGGAGGCGAACATGGCAAAGAGAAGGTCTATTTCCCCGCCGGTGCCGATGAGGCCGAATACCGTGGCCAAAATACCCAGGCTGAAGGCAAGGGGGTGCCCCAGAAAAAGGGTTATCAAAAGGGTGCCGAACATCAGAAGGGCTAAGGTTTCAGGCTCCATCTTTGCCCCCCTTCAATTTTTTCAGATCTTTCAGGAAACAGGCTATCCCCTGGGCCATGAGCATCAAAAGGCCAATGGGCATGACGGTTTTGTAAGGGTAGAGCGGCGGTTTCCAGGCGCTCCAGGAGTGTTCGTTCATGATCCAAGATTCGGCCGCGTATTTGACCGCAGCTATGGTGAGTATGCCCACAAAGGGCAGAAAGATAATCACAAAGGTTATCACCCTCAGCCATAACTGGATGCGCTCCGGCATCTGAAGAACAATAATATCTATGCGCACATGGCTGTCATAGAGCATGGTGTAGGCCATACCCAGAATAAAATGAGCGCCGTAACAATAAACCGTGACCTCAAAGGCCCAAGTGGTGGGGGCGTTGAAAACCCTGCGCATCAGTACTTCATAGAGCACCACAAAGATGAGCGGCAGGATGAGGAGCGCGATCCATCTGCCGGTGTATTCGGTGAATCCATCCACCGCATCGATAAGCTTGTTCATATTTCATCCCCGCTTTTTATGTGGTTGGCATGTGGCAAGGTAATGGGTCCGCCCCTGCCTGCAGGTGTTGCGGTCCCTGAAACCGGCTCAGGGCATGAACCGGTTTCAGGATTTGTCGGGATTTTTTCGTAGGCTACTGTAAATGGGTGCCCACCGATTTTTGGGAGCCGCTGGTATAGGTCTTATAGGGCCAGGGAACCAGCCTGCCTCTCATCTCACGCCAGGGGGCAAAATCTTCCTTGAATTTGTCTTGGGAGTCCAAGACCTTTTTCACATCCGGGTTCTTGGCCTTGAGCTCTTCCAGATACTCATATGTGGTCTTGGCGAATTCGTTCAGCGCCTCGTCTTCCATGACCACATATTCAACTTTTTTGCCCATTTCCTTGATGGCCGTGATGTTTAAGTTTTCGATCCAGGCATTGGACCAGAGCTGGGTTTCCTTGGCGCAGATGGAGACGATGGCCTTTAAGTCTTCAGGCAGGGCGTCCCATTTCTTTTTGTTAATGAAGATGTCAAATTGGCAGGAAGGTTGATGCGCGCCGGGCTCAATCACATACTTGGTGACCTCATGGAAGCCCATGGGCAGATCCACTGCGGGTGAAGAAAATTCGCAGGCATCAATAATGCCGCGCTCCAGGCCGAGGTAGATCTCACTGCCGGGCAGTGGTGTGACCGATGCCCCGAGACGGTTTAGGATGTCCATGTACCATCCAACCGTACGGACCTTCATGCCCTTGAAATCCTCCATCTTGGAGGCCTTTTTGTTTGAAAAAAGCCCCAACTCCTGTCCTGCGTTGCCGCAGAAAAAGGCCACCATGCCGAAACGGCCGTAAAGCTCGTTAAGCATTTCCTGACCGCCGCGCTCGTAGTACCAGATGTTATAGCCTTCATTGTCCAGGCCAAAGGGAACCGAGGAAAAGGCCACAAAAGCCTCGTTCTTACCCTTCCAGTAACCGGGCCAGGAATGGCCGATATCCACCACTCCCTTGCTCACCGCCTCAAAGGTCTCCATGGGCGGTACAATGGCTCCGGCCGGGAACACCTTGATATTCAAACGTCCACCGCTGGCCGCCCTCACACTGTCGGCAAAATGGATCATGAAGTCATAAAATAAAAGTCCTGCTCCCCAGGGGCCTGTCATACGCCAGGTAATGCGTTTCTTGGAGGTTTTCCACTTTTTGTTCTTCCAGGCTTTGGCCCTTTCATCCGCTCCGAATTTTTTATATTTTTTCTTTTTGGCCTTTTCCTGAACCTTGTCCTTGGCCATACCGAAATCAGCGTTGGCTGCGGTGAAACCAACAGCCAGGGCCAGGGCTAATAAGATGATGCCTAGTTTTTTCATGGAACTTCCTCCCTGATGAGTGTTTATCTCCACTATCCAGAACGCCCTTGGCCCTTTGAAGGCTTAAGCGGTCCCTCAGGCAACCGGATGTGGTCTGGCTTCAATAGGTGAGAACCATGCCTCCATCAAGCAACAGGTCTCCTCCCACCAGATAGCGGCCAAAGCGGCTCATGCCGTATAAAAAGGCATTGGCAACCTCAACCGGGTTCATCATTTCCTTGATTCGGCTTTTACCCATCATCACTTCGGTGACGACCTGTTCTTGGGTTATGCCCCTTTGCCGGGCCTGTTCGGGAACCTGTCCCAGGGCCAGGGGGGTCTTCACAAAACCGGTGCTGACGGTAAAAGACCTGATTTTTCCCCCGCCCTCGGCGGAGATGGATTGGGCCAGGGCCCTTTGGGCGAATTTGGCGATGTTGTAGGAAGGTTTGTTTTTGGTGGTTATATGAGCATGGGCGCTGGCCATGTTGGCGATGACACCTTCGCCGTCAGGGCTTTTTTTGATTTCTCTGATAACCAACTGAGAAAGAAAAAACGGGGCTCGCACCATGACCCTTTGCATGAGGTCGAATTTTTCCATGGGAAAATTCTCTACGCTGTCAATGTGCTGAAGCCCGGCTATGTTGGCCAGATAGCGAACCTGGCCAAGTTTGGCCGCTTCCTGTACGGCTTTTCCCATTTGGTTGTCCTGGTTCAGGTCGCAACCCAGAAAGATCATTTGCCCGCCCAGTTCGCGAGCCATGCTCTGGGTCTTTTTGCCTTGCTCCTGGTTGATATCAAGACCCACCACCATGAGGCCGTTGGCTGCCGCGGCTACTGCCAGGCCCCTGCCGATTCCAGTGGCCGCCCCGGTCACCAGGATCACATTGCCGGGGTTGAAGTCCTTGTCATCCAGAAACATTATTTCCTGACGGGTTATTACAGGTTCGGTTATTTCCATGGCTTTCTCCCGGAGTCTTGAGGGGGCAGACTTTTTGCACGCTTACAGCTTGAGCAAAAAGGGAGCCAAACCTGGCGGGAACGAGTCTGTAGGATAAGCACAATTTAAAATCGTTTTATTTATAGGGTGTTATAAAAATAAAAATGCAAAGAGCTGTTTTTTAGGGTTGTTGTATTGGATTATAGTCTACTAATATAGTGTATCAAGTAGGATACATGTAGCTGTGGTGCGACGGCAAGTCTCCCGACGCAGGAGGAAAAATGTGTTGAATTTTTCCAAAGCAGCAGGCGCCGAAACAACGGGAACGGCCTTGGATTTGTCTGCCCGTTGCCTGGAACTGGAAAAACAGTTGGAGCTTTACGAACTCATTTTTAACAATATTCACAATGGGGTGATGGTCACAAACGCCGATGGAATGGTGACCTTGTTCAATGAACCCTATGGAAGGTTTTTGGGGGTTGATCACAAAATCCAGGTAGGCAGGCACACCACGGAGGTGGTTGAGAACACCCGCATGCACATAGTGGCCCAGACCGGTGTGCCGGAGATAAACGTGAGCCAGCGCATCAAGGGCCAGCAAATGGTGGTCCAGAGAATTCCCATTCAAAAGAACGGCAAGGTGATTGCGGTATTCGGCCAGGTGATGTTCAAGGATGTGCGTGAAGTCGGCAGACTGGCCCGGAGATTGTCCCGCCTGGAGCAAAAGGTGAAGGTGTACGAGGCGGAGCTCTCAAGCCTGCGTTCCACCAGGTACACCTTTGAGAGTATAGTGGGCTCAAGTAAGGCGATGTCAAGCCTCAGAAAGGAAGCCCGCCAGGCAGCCTCAAATGATTTGCCGGTTTTGATAACCGGCGAATCGGGTACGGGAAAGGAGTTGTTCGCCCAGGCCATACACCAGGCCGGCAAGAGAAGCCAAGAGGCCTTTATGCGCATCAATTGCGCTGCCATACCTAAGGATCTGTTTGAATCCGAGTTTTTTGGTTATGACAAAGGCGCCTTTACCGGAGCCCGTGACCAGGGCAAACCGGGAAAATTTGAGATGGCCCATGGCGGGACTGTTTTTTTGGATGAAATAGGTGAACTCCCCCTGGAGATGCAACCCAAATTGCTGAGGGTTTTGGAGGAAAAGGAGTTTGAAAGGGTTGGGGGCACTTCACTGGTGAAAACGGATTTCAGGCTGATTGCGGCCACCAACCAGAATCTTGAGAAGATGCTTGTGACCGGGGCCTTTAGAAAGGATCTTTTTTATCGCCTAAATGTTATTCCCATAGAGATACCCCCTTTAAGGGAGAGGCCGGAGGACGTAATCCCCCTGGCTTATCATCTGTTGGGCAGAATCTGCGGAACCACAGGCAGGACCAGATACTGCCTTACGGAAGAGGCCCAAAAAGCGCTTTGCGCATATGCCTGGCCCGGTAATGCCAGGGAGCTGTGCAATGTGCTGGAGAGAGTATTGGCCAAGCTTGAAGGGGATAAGATTCATCTTAACGATTTACCCTGTGAATTCAGCGGCAACATTTCTCATTCCTCGCTGTTAAATAACGTGAGCCTGCACGCCGCCCTGGCCAAGGCCGAGAAAAAGGCCATCCTCAGGGCCATGAAAAAAGCGGGAAACAACAAGGCCCAAGCCGCCAGGATGCTGGGCATTCACCGCACCTTGCTTTATAAGAAGTTGAAAAAACACAATATATCGCAAGAAGAACAAGCGGATTGATCCACTTTGCCCGTGATGTAGCACAATTGCTACACACCCCGGGGACCGGTTTTGCAGGTCCGGATATCCCTTTATTGGGTCAAGGCTTTATTAACCAGTTTGACCAGTTGGCTGGGCAGATAGGGTTTTTGGATAAAGCCGGCCAGAGATGAGTTGCGAAAACGCCTGGATGCTTCTTGGCGGCTGAATCCGCTGGAGATGATTATTTTTGCGTCCTTTTTAAGGTCCAGTATCTTTTCAAACAGCGCACCGCCGTCCATACGCGGCATGGTCATATCCAAGAGCACCAAGTCTATGGTTTTTGTATGGGCCTTGAAAATTTTAAGGCCTTCCAGCCCGTCACAAGCCGTTATCACCGAGATGCCGGAACGCTTTAACGCCCCTTGGGCAACATCCAACACCATGGGTTCGTCGTCAACCACAAGCACTGTCTTGGGCCTGGCCCCAAGCCGGGGCCAATTATTAGTTACTTCTGAGCTGGAGGTGCCCTCCTGGGAAGAGGGAAGCAAAACTTCCACCTTGGTTCCCTGGCCGGGTCTACTATGCACCTTAACCGCACCTTTGTGACTGCGCACTATGCCCAATACCGCAGCCAGCCCCAGGCCCCTGCCCTGGAATTTGGTGCTGAAAAAGGGGTCGAAAATCTTGCCTATGGTGGCTTGGTCCATGCCCGAACCGGTATCCGTCACCTTAAGGGAAACATATGTCCCCGGCTTCAGATTGTCGTTAAGATAGGTGTGGTCCAGGTAATTCTGATCTGCCGTGAAATAATCGGTTTTTAGCTTGATCTCTCCGGTTTGGGTGATGGACTCGGCCGCGTTGCTCAAAAGGTTCACCACCACCTGGCGCACCTGGGCGGTGTCTGCCTCTATTTCGGGAAGGTCTTTAGCCAGATCATAGTGAAGTTCAACATTTTTCCCTGCCACTGTGCCGAGCAGGGGCTCCATGTCCTTAATCACCTTGTTCAGGCATAACGGCATCACCACAAATTTGCCTTTGCCGGAATAGGCCAAAAGCTGGTTGGTCAATTCGGCCAACCGCCTGGCTGCCTCTTCGATTTTCAGCACAAATTTATGGGCTTTTGTTTCCTGGGGCAGTTCGTAAAGGGCAAGCCCCGCGTTGCCTAAAACCCCGACCAGAAGATTATTAAAATCATGGGCTATACCCCCAGCCAACACGCCAAGGCTCTCCAGCCTCTGCACTTTCTGTAGTTGGGCATCTATTTTGCGGCGGTTTTCCTCAGCCTCTTTTTGTTCGGATATATCCGAGATGAAACCTTCCAGGCAGATAAGTTCGCCTTGCGGGTCCCAAAGGCCGTGGCCCTTTTCCATTACCCATTTTTCCCGGCCCTCGGCAGTAATAATTCTAAAAACCAGACTGAAATCGGTTTTATCGGTCAGGGCCTCTTGCACTTGGTTCCAGATTTCTTCCCTGTGAGCCGGGTGGGTTATGTCTGTAAAGGACGTCTTTTTATTTCCGATCAGGTCGCGGGCATGATAGCCGGTTAATTCAAGACATCCTTCAGAGATAAATTCCATGGTCCAGTGGCGATCATTGCGGCAGCGATAAGCCACACCGGGAAGGTTGGCGATGAGTGAAGAAAGGTCCGGCTCCTGTGAACGGTCGGGAGGCTGTTGCCTTGTCTCCTGGAGCAGAAGTAAAAGCCTCTTTTGATTGTCCAACTGGGAAGGGAAAAGGCATGCATGGATTTTAAGGGAGAAGGAGCCGATATCTTGTGTCCAGGCTTCGACCGACAAGGGAGTGATCTCTTCTTTTTTAAATAATTCGCTGCATGAGTCGGTAAGATTCGGCGAAAGATCGGCAAGGGAATCGGTTTTTAACGGCGTGACAGGTTGGGAGTTATTTGGCTCCGAACTGTTACGGAAATACTTCAGGGCTGTCTGGTTCATTTTCAGGATGCGGCAATCCCGGTCCACCACCAGTGCGGCTAGAGGCAGCGAAGTCATGAAGTCTGGGTCAATCTCCGGGCAGATGGAGATGGTGGTTGGTGCGTTTCCCATAATCCTTCCCAGCTTTTTTTAAATAAGCACATCCTATTGGGGCCGGATCTGACAAAGACGCTGACTTACATCCACCGGTTAAACTGGTCCGGGCCGGTGGCTTTCATTTTTGGAGATGAAAATTATTTTTAAAATGGAGTCAAAAAGGAAAAGTGTTTAATAAATGCCCCCTCTCATATGGCCTTTTATAAGCAAAAAACGTTCCATTTTTTAACATATTGTTTTTGTTGAATTAAATATATATTAAGTATGTCTAATTAGCCATAGTTACAGATAAATATCCGGCTGAGCCGGATTTCAATTCGGATCAGCCGGACAAATCAGGTCTTATTTGTGATAACCGGAAACTACTTGAGCAATTGTCTGGCTATCACCATACGCTGGATTTCACTGGTGCCTTCATATATGCGAGTGAGGCGCAAGTCTCTGTAAAAACGCTCCACGCTGAAGTCTTTCATGTAGCCCATTCCTCCGTGGATCTGAACAGCCATGTCCGCCACCTTTCCGGCCATTTCCGTGCAGAAAAGTTTAACCATCGAGGCTTCCTTGATCACGGCCGAGCCTTTTTCATCTCTTAATTGGGCGGCATGGTAGAGCATTTGTCTGGCCGCGTAAATCTGGGTCGCCATGTCGGCCAGCATGTTCTGCACAGACTGGAAATTGCCTATGGGCTGTTTGAACTGCACCCTTTGTTTGGCATAGTCAAGGGAGAGTCCCAAAAGCCGCTGGGCCGAACCCAGGGCCGAGGCTCCCATGGTGAGACGCCCCTTATCCAAGGTGCGCATGGCGGTTTTGAAGCCTTGCCCGGTCATCAAGGCCCCGCCCACGATATTTTCCTCAGGCACCGGGCAGTTATCAAAGATAAGCTGGCAGGTGTGGGTTCCCCTTAAACCCATTTTGCGTTCTATGGTCCCCACCTCGAAACCGGGTGTCCCCTTTTCAACCAAAAATGCGGTAATGCCGCCTTTGGCCCTTTTCCCCTTATCGGTCAAGGCGAATACCGTGGCCAGATCGGCGATGTCGCCATTGGTTATAAAATGCTTTACCCCGTTCAGGATATATTTGTCACCGTCCTTAAGGGCCGTGGTCTGGATATTGGCCGCGTCCGACCCTGCTTCCGGCTCGCTCAGGGCAAAACAGGCGGTCCATTCCCCGCTGGCCAGCCTGGGCAGGTATTTTTGCTTTTGCTCTTCTGTTCCATCCAACAAGATGCCCTGGGAGCCGATGCCGTTATTGGTGGCAATGCGGGTGCGAAAGCAGGCGTTTGTCTTGCTTAGCTCCTCATAGACCAGGCATTCCCCCCAGGTGGAAAGGCCCAGGCCCTCGTATTCCTGGGGAATGGAAAGCCCGAACAATCCCAACTCCCTCATTTTCCGCACGGTTTCCGGGGGAATTTTGTCTTCGTCTTCAACCTGGCGGCTGATCGGCTCCAGGTCTTTTTTCACAAATCTTCTTATCGTCTCCAGCATAATTCTTATGTCTTCTGAGATCTGGTTCTGCATGGCGGTCAGGCTCCTATAGGCTTGGGTCCAGCACGACTTTCATCACGTTTTCTCCGGGCACTTCGCCGGCAACCAGTTTCAGCCCTTTTAAGGCATCTTCCAGGGGCAGACGATGGGTGACCAGTTCGGCCAAGGGGTATTTACCCTTGGAGGTCATTTTTATGGCCGGTTCCACGGCTTGGCGGTCATGGGAAAAAGTTCCCAATAGCTTGATTTCGTTAAATACAACCTTGTCCAGAGCCAGGGGGATCTCCACGTTCGCCCCATAAATGCCGGGCAGGACAATGGTGGAGCGAAGCCCGGCCACGGAAAGGGCGGTAATCGCCCCCTGGGGGTTGCCGGTTACATCCATGACCAGTTTGGCCATGGCTCCGTCTGTGAGGCTCGACACCCTGGCAACCACGTCTTCCTGATCCGCCATGATCACATGGTCCGCGCCAAAGCGCCTGGCCATTTCAAGTCTTTGCCGGTCGGAAGAGAGCCCCACCATGATAATGGGGCCGGCTCCGGATTCCTTGGCCACCGCAGCCCCGGCCAGGCCCTGTTGGCCCGGCCCGATGATCGCCACCGGTTGACCTATGCCCACATCCCCCATCTGGCGCACCCAGCGCACCCCGTTTCCCATCACCGCGCAGATCATCACCCCCTCCTCAGGTGAAATATCCTCGCCGATTTTATGGATCATGGCCCTGGGGTGCAGATAGAGGTAATCGGCATAGGCCCCGTAAAGATGGGGAGGGTCCTGGCAGGAGATCATGGAGCCATAGGTGTAGAAATTTTCACACAAGGTGTAGTTCCCGCTTAAGCAGGGCCCGCAGAAACCGCAGCCAAAGGCATATTCCACAATCACCCGGTCGCCGATCTCAAGGCCGTGGCGCTTAAGGGCGGCATCTCCCATCTGGTGAATCCGCCCCACGATTTCATGCCCCAGGATTATGGGATAGGGCCTTTTGCCCCTGGCGCTCTTGCCTTTGAATATACCCGGGTCCGACCCGCATATTCCGATCAACTCAAGCTTTAAGATGCCGTCGTCATCGCCGATTTGGGGCAGAGGGAATTCCCGCATCTCAAGAACTCCGGGTTCGGTGGCAACCATTGCTCTGGTTTTCATCCTGAAACCTCCTTATTGGCAAGGCTGTCAAATACTCCCGGCCTGGTTTCAGGCGGATCACCTTGCATGAGTTTTTCCTTGATTACCCGGTTGGTGGCGTTTCTGGGCAGGTCCTCCACTGCCAGCCAAAAGCGGGGGATTTTAAAATCCGCCAGGTTTTTTTGGCAGTGGGTGATCAAATCCGGCCAGGAAACGATATTCTTTTCCGCCGGGATAACAAAGGCCATGGGCTCTTCCTCGCCCAGGGCATCGGCCGGGCTCACCCCGATAACGGCGGCCTGGCTCACCGAACCATGGGCTGTGAGCACTCCCTCCACCTCGGCGGCGCTTATGTTTTCGCCTTTTTTGCGGATCACATCCTTGCCGCGTCCCAGGAAATAGATCCATCCCTTTTCATCGGTTTTGCCCATGTCGCCGGTATGCAGCCAGCCCTTGGCCATGGCCATTTCCGTTGCCTTCTGGTCTTTAAGGTAATGGGTGAAAAGGGCCTGGTTCTGGATCATGATTTCGCCGGTCTCGCCGGGATGGCAGGGGGAGAGGTCGGCTTTGGCCACTATGATCCGGTTTTTAAGTCCGGGCCAGCCCGGAACCATGGGCTTGCCCACCGCTCCGTCCACGCATCTTTTTCCCGGCGGACTCATGATGGCCAAGGGCGATTCAGTCAGGCTGTAAAGGGTTTGCAGTTTAACCTTAAAACGTTTTTCAAAGTCATGATAACAGCCTTTGGGAGCCCCTCCGGCGACAACCAGCTCAACCGGGTTGTCGCCGTCGTCCGGCTGGGGCGGACGACCATAAAGTATGGTGGTCAAGGCTAAAAGCATCACCACTTTGTTGACATTATGGCTTCTGGTCCAGTCCCACATGCGGGAGGCGCTGAACTTTTCAGCCAGACAAAATGTTCCCCCGGCCCAAAGAGTGCCCATGGTTGAATAAAATTGAGCGTTTACATGAAAAAGCGGATTGGCTGTGAGCAGGCGGTCGCTTTGTTTGAGTTCTGCTGTGCGGGCAAAGGAAGAGGCGGTGCGCAGGTAGTTGCCGTGGGTGTGGACCACGCCCTTGGGAAAGCCCGTGGTGCCAGAGGTGTAGAGGATCACTGCCGCGTCATCTAAGTTAAGGGCCATTGGGGGCTGCCCCGGATCAGGCGTCTTGAAAAAATTATCGACCGTGGGCAATTTTTCGTTTTGCCCCAATCCCAGCCAATTATTGATCTCAGGGCAGTTCTTTTTCAGCCCTGGCAAAAGGTCAAGGGTGCTTTGATGCATCACCACAGCCTTGGCTTGGCTGTGGTTCAGTATGTATGACACCTCTTGAGCTGTGAGCCTTAAGTTGACCGGAACCAGCACCGCGCCCATTTTCAGGATGCCCCACCAAAGAAAAATAAACTCTGGTGAGTTGGGGGCCAAAAGGGCAATGCGGTCGCCTTTCTTAAGTCCCAGATCGGAAAATCCCCTGGCTGCTTGATTGGCCTTGAGGTTCATTTCTTCATAGGTGAAGCTTTTATCCTTGAACTCCAGAAAAATTTTATTTTTAAATTCTTTTTCCCTGAGTTGAATCAGCTCTGACACGCTTTGCATAAAAACCCGCCTTTACATATGGCTCAGGCCTGGGTGGAAACCGGCAACGCCTTTTTAGCGGCCAGGTTCATCAAAAGGTAGATCAGCCCCAGTAATGCCACGCCGCCCAGGTCTGAATACAGGCCCGGCATGATCAGTAAAAAGGCCGCCCCTAAAAGCACCGCTCTGAACAGCAGGTTAAGGCGTCCAGCCAGGTATCCCAACAGGGAGGAACCGATCGCCACACAACCCAGCACGGCCGAAACAAAGGAGAGCATGATAGCGTACCAGCTTCCTTGCCAGATAAGGACCGGATGATACACAAAGATAAAAGGCACCAGATAGGCGATAATCGCCAGCCGCATGGATTCAAACCCGGTGGCAAAAGGCTTGGAACCCGCCAGGCCTGCTCCTGCAAAGGCGGCCAGGGCCACCGGAGGAGTGATGCAGGAAAGGCAGGCATAGTAAAACACGAATAAATGGGCAGCCAGGGGTTTCACCCCCAGGTCAACCAGCACGGGACCGGCCAGGATTACGGTGAGGATGTAAGCCGCCGAAGTGGTGAGCCCCATGCCCAGAATCAGGGAAGCCACCATCACAAAGACCAGCGAAAGCAAAAGGCTGCCGCCCGAGGCCTGGATAACCAGGCTGGAGAATTTCAGCCCCAGGCCGGATTGGGTCACGCAGCCAATCACGATTCCCGCGCAGGCGCAGGCCAGCGCTACTTCCAGGCTGCCCCTGGCTCCTTTTTCCATGGCGGTCAGTATTTTTCGCGGCCCCATGCGGGTTGATTTTTTGAACCAGCTTATCACCACTACGGCCACGAGGGCCCAAAGGCCTGATTTCATGGGCGAGTAACCTTGCACCAAAAAGGCGATAAGTATCACTGCCGGTAAAAGCAGATGACCGCCTTGTTTGATTGTTTTCCAAAGCGGGGGCAGCATGGAGCGGTCAAGGCCTTTCAAACCTCGGCGCACCGCCTCCAGATGCACCATGTAAAGGAGGGCCACAAAATAAAGAACCGCCGGGATAAGGGCGGCCTTGCAGACCTCCAGATAGGTGGTGCCCAACATATCCGCGATGATAAAGGCTGCGGCTCCCATGACCGGCGGCATGAACTGGCCGCCGGTGGAGGCCACGGACTCAATGGCCCCGGCAAATACCGGGCGGTAGCCGATATCCTTCATAAGGGGAATGGTAAAGGAGCCGGTGCTGACCACATTGGCCACGGCCGAGCCGGAAATGGAGCCGAAAGTGGCGCTGGAAAGCACCGCCACCTTGGCCGGGCCGCCCCGCATGTGACCGGCCAGGGCATTGGCAAAGCGGATAAAGAATTCACCGGTGCCTGAGGCCACTAAAAAGGCCCCAAATAAAATGAAGATAAAGATGAAACTTGCCGAGACCCCAAGGGGGATGGTGAAAAGTCCCTCGGTGGTCAGAAATTGATAACTTATCAACTGTTCCAAGTCTATGAGCCTGTGTCCCCAAAGACCGGGTATCAGGTGGCCGAAAAGGGTGTAGGCTATGGCCACCAGGGTGATAATGGGCAGGGCCGGCCCCATGATGCGCCGGGTGGCGTCAAGGACCATGATAATGACGATTCCGCCAAGCCACAGATCCAGGTCGGTGGCTGCTCCGCCCCTGGCCACCAGGCTTTTATATTCAGTGGCAATGTGAATCAGGGCGGCGGCGGTCAGGATAATCATGGCTATATCCAGAATGCGCCAGCCCGGGCCCATGGCCGCGCGGTCTGTTTTTCGTAAAGCCGGATGGATGAAAAAGACCAGGGCGCAGGCAAACAAAAGGTGCACCGGTCTTTGCACCATGGCGGAGAAAAGCCCGAATTGGGCCGTGTACAGGTGAAAGGCGCACATGCCCAGGGCTGTCAGGGTGATGACCCACTGGATGATGGTTTTTATATTTTGAGATTCAGTCATTAATATCACCTGTCTTAGTTTGAGTAGGGCAGGGGGTGTCCTCAATTATGAGATCAACCAAGGTTCCGGGCCGAATGCGCTCGGCCAGGCGGGTGCGGGTTTTGCCCCTGATTACGGTGTGATCGGCCATGTCCGGAGATCCCATCATGAAATGAACCTTTGTGATCTTCCGGTTTATGTTCCTGAGTTCGCCGACCCCGTCGGGGCGCAGGTGAAAGTCCGTATACTCAAAGCCTTCGCCGTTCAAATTTGATTTAAAGGTCATGTGGGTGAGCAGTATCTCGCCCGGGCCCAGGGCTTGGTAATGTTCCGCGAAAAAGGCCCGGTCATAGGAGTGCATGAACCAGAGGGTGAATTTCTCTTTTGTCTTTATGGGGAAACAAAAGGCAACCTGCCCGGTGTCGCTGATAACCGCCTTTAGCCGAAGCCCGGCCCCGGCCTGCGCAAAAGAGGCAAGAACCAGCATGAGACCGGCAAGGCTGAAAATAGTTATTCTTGTGAGACCGGTCTTGGGGGAAAGGCTTTTCCCTGCCCGGCAGGTGTCTCCGAAGCAGGGAAAAGCGTTTTTAAAGAGTCTGTTATTCATGCCTAAAGCCAGATGCCTATTTCAGAACGCCCCGCTCCTTGAAGAACTTGACAGCTCCGGGGTGCAGGGGAATGGACATGCCGTTGGTGGCTGTTTCAAGGGTTATGAGCTTAAACTTGGCGTGAATCTTGTCCAACTCGTCTTTGTGATCAAAAACAGCCTTTAGAATTTCATAGGCCAGTTTTTCGCTCATATCCGCCTTGACCACAAAAAGACCCATCCAGGCCAGGGTGTGGTGATCGTCCTTCATGTTCTTATAGGTGCCCGCCTTGATGGTGCGGGGGAAATAGGCCGGGAAATCCTTGTTGATCTTCTGGGCCGTTTCGGGCTCGATATTCAGGAAGCGGATATCCCTTTGGGTGGTGAGGTCCATCAGAGTGGGGGCGGGAGTTCCCAGGGTGACGATGCCCACATCAATGTTGCCGTCCTTCATGGCCGCCGTGGTTTCAGTGGCGGAGAGGAACTGCTCGTCAATGTCGTCGTAGGTGAGTCCGTAGACCCTGAGCACATACTGGGCCATTTTTTCCGTGCCGCTGCCCGGAGCGCCCACCGCCACCTTTTTCCCTTTGACATCCTCTATCTTTTTTATGTCCGACTCAGCCAGTACATAGAATTGGATATCAACCGGATAGGTGGAGAAAAGACCCCGCAGGTTTTTTTGGGGCTTGCCTTCAAAGGCGCCCTTGCCTTCAAAGGCATGGAAAGCCGCATCCGGCATGGAGAGCGCCAGGGCGTCCGAACCCTTCATCACGGCCCGGATATTCTCAATGGAAGCTCCCGAGGGGTGGGCGGAAGCGTAATAGCCCTTGATGTATTTGTTGATCATATTGGCCACGCCGCCACCCAAGGGGTACCAGCTTCCTCCGGTGGAGGCTGTGCCGATAGAGAGCCTTTCATCGGCCTTAACTATTTGCGCTCCCAAGGGCAAGGCAAGGCAGATGAATAAAATTGTCAGTACTTTAGCGGTTTTCATTAATTGCATTGGCAAACCTCCCATAAGTGGCCAAAATATAAGGTCCCCCCTTTTTACGACCTTCAGGGTTTGGGGAACTGAAGACAAAATAAAGAAGCGTTCGCTTTTCTAGGGCTATTCTCCCCATTTGCGCAGTCTGTTTTTCAGGGTCTTGCCGCTGGCGTTTCTCGGCATGTCTTTTATGAACTGGACCAGCTTTGGCTTTTTATAGCTGGCCAGGTGCCTTTTGCAGTATTCGATCACCTCTTCCGAACTGAGCTCCTTGCCGTTTCTAAGCACTAAAAAAGCCTTGACGCTTTCACCCCACATTTCATCCGGAATCCCCACCACTGCGACGTCCGCCACATCCGGATGGGCGAAAAGCACCTCTTCAACCTCCCTGGGGTAGATGTTTTCACCGCCTGAGACGATCATGTCCTTTTTACGGTCCACAATATAAAAAAAGCCATCTTGATCCATGCGGGCCAAGTCGCCGGTATGGAGCCAGCCCTGGCGCAGGGCCTCTTCCGTGGCCCGGGGCTGGTTGTGGTAACCGGCCATTACATTGGGGCCGCGGCAGATCAACTCACCCACCTCGCCGGGCGGCAGGGGATTGGAATCCTCATCCGCCACCACGGCCTGTAAAAAGGGCAGGGCCGTGCCGACAGATACGTCCTTAATGAGTGAATCCTTGGCTTTCAGGATGGTTATGCAAGGCGAGGCCTCGGTGCAGCCGTAGACATCGTAGATGCCATGGATGCCGGGAAGAAATTCCATCAAGCGTTTTTTGGTGGCCAAAGGCAGTTTGTCCGCACCGGAGGTACATTTTTCAATGGACCTTGTATCAGCCTGGGCCGCCTTGGGGTGTTGCAGTAATAGGTTGTACATGGCAGGTGACCCCGAGATGACGGTGGCCTTTTCTTTTTCTATGATCTTAAGCATCTGGCCGGGTTCGAACTTTTTAACCAGAATGCTCACCCCGCCCAGGGCCAGTTGAATGGTCAGGTGGTTGTTCAAGGCCGCCGTGTGATAGAGCGGGCCGACTATGATAGATATCTGACCCTCTTTGTCTTCCCTGCCGTGTATGGTGTTGAAAAGGTTCCAGATAATGTTTCTGTGACTGATAACCGCCCCCTTGGGCCTGCCCGTGGTGCCCGAGGTGTACATGAGCTGGCAAGGCTGGTCTTCCTTTATGTCCTCGGAAAAGGGGGAGTAGGACCCCTTTTCAACGAAGTCATCGTAGTCCAGGCTGTCGAGGTGGTGTTGTTTGCCCTGGGTCACAAAAAGGGGATGCTCTTCCAGGTCCTCTTCTATTGTTGCTATGGTCTCTGCGAATTCCGCTCCCATGAAAAGGGCCTTTGCGCCCGAGTCGTTTAAGATATGGGCCATTTCCCGCCCCACCAGGCGGAAATTAACCGGTGTGGCCACCAGACCCACCCGAATAGCCGCGAAATAGACCTCAACCAGGGCCGGGCAGTTGTGAAATAAAAGGGCCACCCGGTCACCCGGGTTAAGTCCGGCCGCCAGCAGGGCTCCGGCCAGGTGTCCGGTGCGCTTTTCCAGTTGTTGGTAAGAAATCCTTTGTTGGTCTTGAATAAGGGCCGTGGCAGACGGACTTTTGGCTGCCTGATTGGCCAGTAGCAGAGCTGCGTTCAAAATCCTTCTCCTGAGCCAGGGTTTGCAAAAACCCTGGGGTAATCGCCTGTATATCCCAAAAGGCCGCACAAGGTGCGCCCCAGGTCTGCGAACTGGTCCAATATGGCCTGGGCTGCGGGGGTGTGGGCCTCGCGGACGGAGATCGAAATGTTTACCGAGGCCACCACCATTTTATCCTGATCAATGATCGGCATGGCCACAGAGTAAAGGTCCAAGTATAGTTCCCGGTTGCTGATGCTGTAGCCCCTGTCGCGGGTTTCCATCAGATCCGAGAACAGTTCATCCGGATCAGTGATGGTGCTTTCGGTCAGTTTGGGCCTGTCCATAGTCCAGATGAGATCCCTTAAATAGGAGTCTTCCTGGGAAGAAAGCAGAAGTTTGCCCGAGGCGGTGCAGTGGGCGGGCAAGCGGGAACCGGTTTTAAGGTCCAGGTTCAGAAACTGCTGGGCCTCCTTGCGGTAGATGAAAAATATATACCCTTGGTCCAGAACTGCCATATTCATGGTTTTGTTAACTTTTTCGGAGAACTCGTCAATGAGCGCTTCTGTCTGCTTGCGCACTTGGCTGGCGTTCATAAATGAGAAACCCAAGGAAAGAACCTTTGGGCCAAGGAAAAATTCCCGGTGTTTGTTGCGTTTTAGAAAACCCAACTCCATCAGGGTGGCTGTGTAGCGCTGCAAGGCCGCTATTTTGATGCCGGTGTTTTTGGAAAGGGTGGTTAGAGTGAGCCTGGGATGCTCGCCTGAAAAGGCCTGCAAAACAGTTAGTCCCCTGGCCAGGGATTGAATGAAAGATTGACTCGGTTTATTCATATTTATCCCTATGCGATAATAGTTATTGCATTACAATATATTATACGAGAAAACCTAGGGTCAAGATAAAAACGATAGTATAAATAGGAAATAACCCGGAAGGTGCTTCCCGCCCGGCTCGGGCAATATCCGCACTTGACCGGATCTTTATAAAAAAGGCATATTGAAATTGACGTATACGTCAACGGGGGAGGGGTATGATTCAAAAGAAAAAGTATGCCGGACATAAGCTCCACAGTATCTCCGAGCTGGTGAAGGAGTTTGGAATTACTTCGCGAGCCATACGTTTTTATGAAGAAAAAGGCCTTTTACTGGCCGAACGCAGCAAAGGTGGACGCCGCCTTTTTTCCCAAAAACAAAAAGTTCGCCTGAAGCTGATTTTGCGGGGAAAACGCTTTGGCCTTTCCCTGGACGAGATTGCCACTATTATCGGTAGTGCGGAAAGGGAGCTGGACCCGAGGGAGCAGACCCTGCGCGCTCTTTTTTTGGCCGAGGAAAAACTTCCTGAAATCAAATCCCGCATCAAGGAGCTTACCCAGCTAGCCGATGACCTGGAGAGCCTGGTCTCAAGATTACGTAAAGGACTGGTGAAAAACAGTCAGGCTGTTTTCGGGGAGCAGGGTTAAGCCAAAGGGGAGGCCGGGTTTTCAGCCGCCTCATGACACCTTTTCAGGAATATAATAAAAAAATATGAGCAACCCTATTTTTCAAGGGAGTAACCCAATGCCCTTTACTGCCTCGCGCTTTGGTTTTTGCCTGGTTTGTCTTCTTATGTCGGCCCTGATTGCAGGATGCGCCCCCAAGGGGGCCGGACCGGCCGCAGGTTCCCGGACCGAACCCTCCCAAGCCCAGTCTGACATGGAGCAACAACCCGATTTAAATGTTGTTTATTATGTAAAGGTCTGGGCCTTGAACCTGCGCGAATGCCCCAGTACAAAGTGCCGCATAGTCAGTGTGCTGGGTAAGGGTGACCAGGTAAGGCCGATTGAGGATAAAAAGGGTTGGTACAAGGTTGCCATGGTGAATCGGGATAAATCCGGCTGGGTGGCCGGGCGTTTTTTGAGCCGGGAGCCGGTGGAGAGTGGCCCCAGACCCAAATTCGACCAGACCGCCGCGCCCGAACCCCCCTCTTTAGATGAGGAATTTTCCCCGCTGAAACCGTCTGGATCTGATTCCGCTCCCCAGATAAAGGAGGAGCTGGCGAAATAAAGCTCCCCGGTTCGGGCGTTTTACGGGTATCGCTTATGAAGCCCCCGGCCGGAAATGCATCGGCCGGAGGCTTATGCCCGGTTTAGCCCTTTTTTTGCCATTTCTTATAATAGTCATCCATTACAGCCACAATATTCTTGCCCACCCTTGCGCAATCCGCTGATTTCACATTGGCCAGGGCAACCCTTAAGGACCACTTGGGACCGGCAAAACCCTCTCCCGGCAGGCAGACTGTGGAATGGATCTTAGCCAGCCTGATCAAGAAATCCAAAGGCCATTGCTCGGCCAGATATTCGCTGAAGGCCTTGCCGTGGCGTTTATTGGCCATGCGTTTCAAGTCCACCAGGGCATAGTAACGGGTGAGGTTGTCACTTTTCGGTTCAGGCAGCTCCAGGGCCTGGTACAGGGCGTGCCAGCGTTTTTTCAGGATATCCATGATGGTCTTTTTATAGGCAAATTCCTTATCCATTAGTTCGAACAGGGAAAACAGGCACATTATGGCCTGTTGGGGCCCGGAGAGCCCGCCGGTGTGGGCCAGGGCCACATCCCTGGAATCCTGCTCCAGTCGGTCCATGAACCTGATCTTGTCCGGATCGGTTGAGGTTATGCTGTAACGCCTGGCCAGTTCCTTTTTGTCCTTGGCCGGTAGTTTTTGGATTATGCGGTCCACTACGCATTCCTGGTAAATCGAGACTACGCCCAGACGCCAGCCGGTGACTCCAAAATATTTGGAATAGGAATAGACCCCAATGGTGTTCTGGGGTATTTCTTCGGCCAAGGTATGAAATTCATTCACAAAGGTGGCGTAGACCGTATCGTTTATGATTACCAGGTCCTGTTTTTTCTGTCTGACCAGTTTGGCGATGCGCTCCACTGTGCTTTTATTCAACGCCCGGGAGGTGGGGTTGGTGGGGTTGACTAAAAAGAGCGCTTTGACCCCGGGGTCTTCCAGTTTTTTGACCTCGGACTCGGGCAATTGCCATCCCTGGTCTTCGTCGCCCTCCACATAGATGCTTATAAGGTTGTATTCCTTTAGTTCCGGTATCTCCAGATAAGGCGAGAATATGGGGGTGAAGATGGCGATGTGGTCTCCGGGGCGCAGCACTTTGTTGATCCTGAGGGATTTGAATACATAGATCATGGCCGCGGTTGCCCCTTCGGTTGCAAAGAGGCTGAATTCACCCTTGGGAGGATTGCCCGCAAAAAGGACCCTGGAAAGATATTTGTTAACGATCTTCTCTGTTACCGGCAGGATGCGGGGCGGATCCGGATAAAAATCGCCCTGAACTGCGTCCACCAGCTCAAAGGCCGCCTCATCCGCATTCAGGCCCAATTGGTTTTCCGTGAAATCAACCGCCTTTTTCAGGAACTCGGCCCCGGCTCCCTGGCCGTGCTGATCCAGGTATTTTTTCAATTTCGCGGCCATGCCCTTGGTCTCGACCCGCATGCCCAAGTCAGGTGCTTTAGTTTCGTCACCGGCTGCCTGGGCCGCGAACCGGGTAAGCTCGGAAAAGGCCTGGCGGGCGGTGGTGTTGAGGAAATCCGGATTGCCCCGGCCCGCGTTAATAAAACGGCAGGCCTGTTTTTTAGCGGCCTTTTCCCGGCAGGTTTTTTCAGCCAGGTCTATGAGCCGGTTTTTTATCTCAAAAGGGCTTTCGTGGCTGAGTTTTTTTTGTTCCGGAGTCAGTTTGGCCCAGGCCTCCGGCGGCAGGGCGGCCCAGGCGTTGGCAGCCAGGGCTCCCGCTCCCAGCCAGGCTGATCGCTTAAGAAATTCCCGGCGTTTCATACCGGCCGGGGATTCACTGGAGGAGTCGCTTGAAATTTGCTTTCCGGTATCTTTTTTGCCCACGTTTTTTCTCCTTAACTGAAGTGTTATTTGGGAACCAATAAGAGCATGGCCCTGAAAGGCCTTTATTGGCGGATGTTATTTCGATTTGGGGTCACCTGCCTTGAAAAGAGTCCAGGGCCTGGATGGGCGGCTCATGATATAGGGCCCCAGATGGTCCCATTCAATGTGCTCTTTGAAAAAGGCCTTGGCATCAAAAGCAAGCCCGGAAGAGTTCCCCCACCTGCCCCAGAACTGCCAGTTCTTGGCCAGGCTGCTGTCGGTGACCTTTCCGTCCACCGCGCCCCTGGGCTGATAGGGCAGGGGCCTTGAAGGGTCGCTCATGAAATAGCGGGGATCCAGCTCGTAATGGGAGTCCACTGTGCGCGAACAAGGGTTGTTTTCCTTTTTCAGATAAACGTCATAATGGTCGGCCAATATTTTTTTGCCGATCTCGACGTCTAATCGGCCGTTGTATTTGCGCATCAACTGGGTCAGCCGAACCCGGCGCGCCCCCTGGTGACGCCTGATATCGGAATATCCGGTGTTGGAGCATTCCAGATTGCGTATGCGGGGATCCAGGGGCGCGTTATAGCCGATAAACCAGCCGTCTTTTTTGCGCTCCACGCTGTAGAATTTAAGGCCCAGCTCATAGCGCATGATCTCGCCGGTTTTTCTATCCGCCACCAGCCAGGCGTTGGCATAGCCGCCGCTGTTCATTTTTTTCATCAGGTCCACAAAATCATCCAGGTTGTCCGCATACTGCATTGCCCGGCGGACCCTCAAAAATTCCGGCATTTCATTGGAATCGTACATGGAAAACCCGCCCATGGTGGTTTCCGTGCCCATGAGCTTGGCCCCGGTCAGAAAATAGTCGGTTTGGCTGTCAATGTAGCCGGGCACGGATTGCATGAATATGCGGTGCCCCTTGGCCGGGACAATATCCAGGATAAGGTTGCAGAACTGTCCCCATTGAAAATTATCAAAGGTGTTGTGAGCCATTACCACCTGACCGTTTTTGGTGGCCGAGCCTGTGGCCATAAAGGCGCTGCAATGATCTGTCGGAGCCTTGATCTGTTTTTGATACCTGTATTGATCAAGGGCCTGGGGCCACCAGTAGTCCATAAGTTCTTCATGGCCGTTCCAGGCCAGGATATCGGCAAAACTTATCTCCACTCCGGCTTTGCGCGCCCCGTCGGCTATCCCCTTAATTTCCTCAAGAAATTCTAAAAAGGCCTTTTCCTTGTCATAGCTGGCCAGGATTTTCTCACTCCACATCTTTTGGGCCGCGTCCGTAAAAAAAGACCAGGGCTTGCCGGTCTCGATTACAGTTAGCTCCTTAAGGCTTTTCATGATCACCTTGAGTTCCTTGGCGGCCAGGTACCCATGCTGAACTCCCCTTTCATATGGTTTGCCTTCAATATGGATATAAACCCAGCCGTTTTTATCCACCCTCCATCCCTTTTCATAGGTGACCTTTTGGGCCAGGGCCTGACCGTTTGTGAAAAGGAGGCTGGTTAGGAAAATAAAGCCAACAAACAAGAGATATTTGTTTTTCATGGGGCGCTCCTTGCAACGTAAAGGGAAATAAAGCCTAAACCTGGCCACGCAGGAGTAGAAAATTTGATTGAGAAGGCCTTCCCGATCTGAAATCCATAACTTAGAAAGCCTGTTCGGCGTTTGGGGGGCGGGCGGTTTTCACCCTGAACCCCATGGCTTAATAAAGGAACATGGGCTTGCCCAACATGCTTTTCACCTTGGGACGATAGGTCTCTTTGTCATAAAGTTCGTCCACGTCCACGGTTTTCTTGCCTTCAACCGCTGTGGTGGCCGGAACATGGGTGTAATTCCCGTGACGCAGGGCAACCATGCGGCCGGACTGGTTTTTGCCCAAAAGCTCCATGGCCAGGTTGGCAAAGGAGATGGCAACCATGCGGTCCAGGGCGTCCGGCGCTCCGGAGCGCATTAAATAGGCCACCTGCTGGTAGATTGTTCTTTCGCCGGTTATTTTTTTTAAGGCCTCGCTTACCACAAAGCCGATGCCCCCCAGCTTGAGATGCCCGTAGGCGTCCGGGCTGCCGTACTGGACCTTTTCTCCGCCGCGCATATGGGCGCCTTCCGATATGCTCAGAATCGAATAATTGCTGGGATTGCTTTTTTTATCCTTGAGCAGGAGCCTGGCCAGGCGTTCCATGTCAAAGGGAACTTCACTGATCACCGCCCGGTCCACCCCGGCCAGATGCGCTGCCATCAGAGAGGTCTCGCCGGAGTGGCGTCCAAACAGCTCCACCACCCCGATGCGCTCATGGGACCCCACATTGGACCTGAGGGCGGTTATGAAATCCACACTCCTGGTGACTGCGGTGGAGAAACCTATGCAGATATCCGTGCCGAATACATCGTTATCCATGGTTTTGGGAATGGAGATTACGGGGACTCCTTTTTGGTGCAGATGAGCGGCATAGCTTAGGGTGTCGTCTCCGCCAATGGGTAAAAGAAGGTCTATGCCGAGCTTTTCCAAGACGTTAAGTATGTGTCCCGTATAGTCGCGCTTTTGATCTTTTTTGATTTTATAACCATCTTCAGAGACAAAATCAGGGAACTGGGCTGGAACCACCAGGGCCGGATTGGTGCGAGAGGTGTGCAAAAAGGTTCCGCCCGAACGGTCAACCGCCCTGATGGCGGTTTTCTGAAGCTCCACCACATGCAGAGGCTGGGGCGCATCATCTTCCGGGTTGAAATGCAAAAGGCCGTGCCATCCCCTTCTGATGCCGAGCACCCTGGCTCCCATTTCTTCGGCTCGCCAGACTACGGTCTTGATGCAGGCATTGAGCCCCGGAACATCGCCTCCGCCGGTGAGTATACCGATGGTCTTGGCCATTTCTTCTCCTTGTTCCGTCATCAGATCAATTAAGAGATCCGATACAGAATTTAGATTATCAAATATATATATTTAATGGAACCCCGCATAAAGGCGGCCCGCTTCTTAGACGGCGGATTTCGGAGCAGGAAAAGGGATTGGCGTTTAGACAGACAAAAAAGCCGCCTCGATTGACCGAGGCGGCTTGCGCTGGCTTTAAAATATTTCGGGGTTTGCAAAATCCAAAGTAGGTTTTTTTGAGCACCCCGCTAGTGGCGCAAGGGATTAACCGTTAATACCGGCACCGGCGAGAGCTTGATAACACTGCGCACAACAGAACCGAAAAAGGTTTCTTCAAGTCCCCTTCGGCCATGAGTGCCCATCATGATAACGTCCATTCCCCTGTTTTCCGCAAAATTGATTATCTCGTCGGTAGGCCTGCCGGAAACGACATGAATCTGCACGTTCATATTGCTTAAGCTGCTTTCATCCACAAAAGCCTGGATTTTTTTCAAGGCGGTTTCGTGCATGGACTGTGAAAGTTCGCTGAAATTCATGTTCACCGCATAAAAGCCATAATACTCCGTTGGGTCGGGCAGGACGTGCAACAGGTGTATCTCGGCCTGGTTCCTTTCGGCAATGGCCTTGAGATAGCGCACCATTTTTGTGTTGCCCTCCTTAAAGTCCAGGTCCAGGGGGAATAGGATTTTGTTAATGTCCCACATGTGTCACCTCCAACAGATCTGCGCCCGCTCCCCTTTGCAAGGAATATGGGCTTGTTCCATGCAGTGCGACTTTTTTCCAAACTGTGTTGCCCGGTTATTTTTCAATCGGACCAACACTCTTTAATACCATTTTAGCATTCTTGGCGGCTGATATGCATTTATTGGGACAGATCTAAGGTTTATCGAAAAGAAATGCTGGACAGGCGCCGGGGGGGGGCGCCTGTCCAGACGAGGTAGGGATAATGTCCGTGCCGCCGGTCGCCGAACTAAATTGGGATGGGAGTCCGCTGCCTTTGTTAAAATGTTCGGCTCTCCGGCTGACGGGATAGGGTGCACCCTGGTCATATTGCAATTAGGGGGCCAATCGCCCGGGGGAATTATACGGTGAGGTTTTTTTCCATAAGTCCTTTGCCTGGGGAGTCCCTGGGGTGGATCGGACAAAAGGCGGGGTATGCTGAATACTTTTCAGTCAATATATAATTTGCATAAATGCCGGTAAATTAGCTTATTGACGATATGTCGGTAAGTGCATTAATCGAAATTGTTACCACAAAATTCGACCTCTCAGGGCAGGTTCTTCTCCCCGAATCCAGCTTCGATATATTTTGATGGTCTGTCGGAGAAAAAGCCTTTTCAGTTTTTGGCTTTGGCGTGCTTTTAAGGGGAGTATTGGATTTGGGAAAGAAATCGTTGATCGCAAGGCCTGGCCCAATGGTTTGGGAGTCCGCTGCTTTATTTTATTTTTTTTGGGCTCAGGCGCTTGCGAAAAACGATTAAATACAATCAACAGTTTTAAATTTCATTTCCTTGTTCTTGTCTCATTAATTAGCAAGGACCTTGCCAAGAGCACCTACTTGTAAAGAATAACTAAAAAGCTTTTAATATTAATAATTTATGAGAAGTGAATCCGCTTAGATAGGGAATAGGAATTTAATAAGCTTTTAGAAATATACTCCTTATTTAGTAAAATTGACGATATTAAGTCATTGTTTTATAGGGGCGGGTTTAGAGAAAACAAAGATGCCTTTTAAATTTTCTTCCTGGCAGGGGAGGATTTTGCGAAAAAGGCAGACGGAGTGTGTAAAAGGCTTTGTGAAAAAGCGGGCTGCCGCAGATGAGTGAGTTATTCGTTTATCTGGGCAGCCCGGCTTGACAGCCTTCCGGCTAACCGGTGGTCGAACCTTGATTCTGGGAACCGGGTTGACCCGCGCCTGGTCCTGTGCCGTCACATTGGGAAGGGTCTCCCGGCACTCCACCACCAGGCCCCTGGCCGGGACCTGTGCCGTCACCCGGGCCGTTGCCCCCTCCCACACCTCCTCCGGGCCCGCTGCCGTCACAAGCGCCGGAACCTGCGCCGCCGCCAGCTCCACCGCCGCCGCCAGCTCCACCACCGCCGCCGCCGCCGCCGCCGCCGCCACCGCCGCCGCCACCGCCTCTGGCCAAGAGTATTTCCTGGGAAGACTGGGTGTCGATACTGGGCTGGGAAAGAGATTCAGTACTCATAAAGAGCAATGAAAAACCAGCCAAAAGGACTATGGTGACAATGCCCGTTTTGGTTTTCACGTTTGGGCTCCTTTCTGGGGTTGGCCTTTCGTTTTGCCTGTGGCAGACAAAACGCCGGTTAACTGACAGTTTTTTGTTCATCAAATCCGTGATCAGGTTGTGGTATGGCTAAATTATGCAGTTAATAGAAGATCTGGCTAATTTTATCTCCAGTGTAGAGATGGATTTGATTCTCATAAGTCTGTTATTAATTCTTCTAATATTTTTTTGACGTAGTTATCATAATAGATTAATTCCTTTAGTTTTTCTGTAATCAGCCTGTTGACCTTAAATGCCCATTGGGTCAAAGATTCCCGGAAAAAAGCGCATTTGTAGTTTTTTAAACTAATTACAGGAAAATATTCTCTTTATTTTTTGGCAGTTTTCTTGCTCGCCTTGGTGTGAAGTCAATGTCAAAGCCGACCAGGATAATTATAAAGAAGAAGAAATCATGAATGTGGGGGGCATAAATCAGGCTGCGGGTTATATGGCTGTTCGGCAGCCGCTCACAGTTCGGTCAGGCACAACAGAATCTCCGCAAACAGCTCAGTCCAGAGCTGAAGCCGGCAAAGTGGATCTTAAATCCATTGGTCTTTATTCTGAACACGGTCTTGATGCGGGAGGCAAGGGGTACCTCCCCCGGGCGGATCTGGAGATGGCCTTTGATCGGGTCAAGGGAATTGTCAAATGCGCCCTGGATCAGCTTTTCATGCAGGCGGGGATAGATGTTGCAAAGCCCATGAAAATACGCGCTGACCGAACCGGTGCGCTTAAGGTGGTGAGCAACCATCCCCAAAAGCAAGAGATAGAAAAGCTCTTAGCGGAAAACCCGGATTTGAATAATCCCTATAATGCCATGAGCGGCCTGGCCAACCTGCTTCGAATGGGGGATCTGCACGAAGAGTTCGACAGGATCTACGCAGAACATCCAGAGCGGGCCACAGCCATGATTCAGCGAATTCAATATATTACAAAGGATTCGGTTTTCACGGTCGGTTATGGCGCTGATGGTCTTGAGACCGGCTTTTCCTGATGAAAAGCTAGGCAAGGCAGACTTGAAAGGCCTTGCCTAGCTTTGCTCAGTATCAGTTTTTTTAAAAACAAACCCCTATTGCAGGCGTTTAAAGTTGAAATCCTTGTTTTTCATGTCGTCTAAGAAGCGCAAGCCCTGCGTCCCGGTTGACATGGCGGATTTGACCTCCATCACCCCTTTGGTCAGGCCATAGAAAATAGCGCCGGTTATGGCCCCTTGGTCAAAAACAATTTTGCGGTAGGAATTGTCGTCTAAGTATACCGCGCTCTTTTTTTCATCTTCAGGATCAATATCCCCTGCCGAGAAGAGATCTACGCCTACCACCTTAAGAGAGTTGGACATTACGGTTCCTGTATATTTTGCGTCACCGCCCGCCATATTTTCCCCGGCCACTTCACCTTGGGCCTGACTGGCCTGCCATATGCCGTAGAGCCTTCCGGCATGCTCAACCTGGTCACCGGCGGCCCAGATATTAGGCAGGCTGGTTTGCATGCGGTCATCCACCACTAAACCGTTTTGGATATCCAGGCCCGCCTGTTTGGCCAATTCGATGTTGCCTCTAATTCCTGCGGAAAAGACCACAAAACCACCTTCAAGGCTGGTCCCGTTTTTTAAGAGCACGCCGTTTGCCTTGTCTTTGCCTGTGATCTCTTGGGCCGCAGTGCCGAGATGAAACTCAAAACCCATTTTCCCCAGGCGTTTTTGCAGCAATTTGGCTCCGGTGGGATCAAGTTGACGAGGGAGGAGCCGGTCGAACATCTCAACGATAACCGGCTTAAGCCCCATTCGGACCAGTGCAGCCCCGGTCTCCAAACCAAGCAGCCCCCCGCCCAAAAGAATAACCGCATCCGTTTCGCCTGCGGCCTTGGCAATTTTCCTGGCATCCTCCACCGTGCGCAGGGAAAAGACATTTTCTTTATCCGCACCAGGCACCGGAGGTATAAAAGGATGCGCTCCGGTGGCCAAGAGGAGTTCATCATAAGGCAGGGAAGGGCCTTTATCGGTTTCTACCGTTTTATCGTTAATGTCTATTTTTTTTGCCGTCTGACCTAAAAGCAATTCAATGCGTTTTTGTTCGTACCATTTTTGGTCGCGCAGGGTTATGGTCTTTATATCCACCTCACCGGCCATGAATTCGGGCAGACGGGGGCGGTAGTAAAAAGGCGAGGTTTCATCGGAGATAACAGTTATGGAAGCCTCGGAGTCCAGTGATCTAATCTTGCCGGCAGCAGTGGCCCCGGCCACTCCGTTGCCAATTATCAGGTATTTTTTCATTACTGGTCAACCCTTTCAATTCTGGAATCAAAAAGTTGACCTTGCGTGAGTGTGGCAAGGTCTAGGCGGCAGGTTCTGGATAATGCCGGTTGTCATTTTCGCAGTGTTATCTGTCTTGATGCAGATATGATAACACCGCATCCGTAGAGCAGGCAAATTTATCGCCCGGTTTTTTGCCTGTCTTTAGAGAAGATGTGAAATATTTCATTATTTGAAAGATATGATTAAAAGAGTCGATAACTGGAAACAGACTAATTCTTTGTACAGAGAGGTAAGACTTTTGCTAAGTGGAAAAGCAAATGGGGAAAAAAGAACCATGCTTTTTCTTCTTTGCTTTATGTTTTTAGCTTTTCCGGGAGCAGCGGGATAACTTGTACGCAACTTTTTTTATTTGGCGGGGGGGCGGGAAGGATACAGTTGGGTTAAATCCGCCATCTTTTCGGAGCTAAGGTTCGGTTTTGGCTTGGGATCCGAGTATGTCCCGATAAAGGGCGGCAATTTCTCGCCAGGAGCAAGTTTGCCTGCGGGCCTGAAGTCGGCACCCAGGGCTGCTGTGGTCTTCTCTTTGGGCGGTTCGGGCGGTGGCTTGATAGGCGGTTCAGGGATGGAAGTACCCTGCTCATAGGCGGTCATGACCTGTTCCAGGTAAATCCGCCGGGTGCGGGCCATGTTTCTCAAAGTAGAGGTGTAGGCCTGGCTTTCTGCGGAACAATAGGCCACATGGGCCTCCGGCAGCCTGCCTTGAGCGGCGAGTTGATTACCGTAGTGCAGCATGCGGTTGGAATATCCTTCATCCAAAAGGATTTCCTCAAAGGCCCTTGTGTTTAACTGGGTGGTCCCGCAACCGGCCAGCAACAGGCTGACTCCGGCCAGAAAAAACACCATTCGGTATTTAACGAAATTCTTCTCCATAATTTTTACATCGGCACAAGAGGCTGGATGCTTGAGAGGTAAATGCATTTTGTAAAGGTGGCCGTGCTTTATTCTTTTTCAGGATGAATGATCAACGGTTGATAAGTACTGCGGACCCCTGGTCGGAAACAAATCGGCTTGATCCTTTGAGGGAGGATAAAGAGCACACCCCCAGGAAAAGGGTTATCAGTAAAAGGCCCAGCCCCAGCCAACGGACCGTACCCCGAGGCACCCTGCCAAAAAGAACTCTTCTGGCAAACAGGCGATATTTGTGGACACCATCTGCGCACTCCACCCACGGAGCATCACACTGGCGACCTTCCTTGCCAAAGTAACGCATGAAAAACCTGGATATTTCTATAAAAAATTGAAAATATTCTGCACCCAACCTGCACCATATAATAGTGCAGGTTGGGGCTTTAGGCAAGAAAAGTTTGTCAGAGCGCTTAAAAAAATATTCTCACTGCCTGTTATTAAGACAGTGAAAATATCTTTTTTAAAACAATTTAGAAAAGTCTTTTGTGGTCGACCATAAGACAAGAATTCTGTATGACGATTAGCCCGTTTTTACGGGCCTTTTCGCCTGCGTCAAAATGGCTGACACCCAACTGCAGCCACAGTGCCTTGGCTTTGGTTTTAAGCGTGTCTTCAACTACTTGGGGTACAAATTCACTTTTACGGAAGACGTCCACCATGTCAATTTCAAAGGGAATATCTAAGAGTGAAGCATAGCATTTTTCGCCCAGAATTTCATTTTCCTTTGGGTTTACCGGTACAATTGTATACCCTGATTCCTTAAGATAACGGGCTACTTGGTTACTGTCCCGCTCAGGTTTGGGCGATAACCCAACCACAGCTATTGTTTTTACTTCAGTTAGTAATTTTTTAATGTTTTGATCATCCGGGTTAGCTTGTAAAAGCATTTAAAACCCCCTTTTTGACTGCACGATATGATTTTAAAATTTGCTGAATTTTATTCAGTCAAATTGGATCGGCGCAAATGAAATGTCATTTTTCGAACCGTTGAATTATTGCAAAAAATAAATAACGGCTACCTATAATAATCTTCAAGAGATGGCACTTATGTTTCACCCGGCCAGCCTGAAATCCTCCAGCATTAATTCTATATGACGTTGGCCGTAATTGGAAATACGGGGAGAAAAAACCACATCCAGGGTGGCGTTTTCAGACGGCCTGCGCTGGGCCAGGTTAAAACCAAAGCAACGTATGGTCCTGCCGTTTTGGGAAATTTCCATCTTCAGGTGCAGTGAGTCCTTGCCCACGGCTTGTGAATTCTCGACCCTGGCGTTGGTTAAAAAGAGCAGGGGTTCGGGGTGACCCGGACCAAAAGGAGCCAGTCTCTCCAGAATCCGCATGGTCTTTGGATTCATATCCTCAAGGGTTACCTGGGCCTCGGGTTCCAGGGGGCGTTCGAGCCCCTGGGCGGGGATTTGCTCGCGGGCGGCCAGATCCAGGGAGTGGGCAAACTCTGAGAGCTTGTCCGTGGGTAGTGAGGCCGCCGCTGCCAGGGCATGACCGCCGTAACTGGTCAGAAGATGCTCCAGGCCCGCCAATGCCTTTTGCATATGAAATCCCGGCAGGGATCGGGCCGAGCCCACTGCTTTTCCGTCTTCCACAGTCATGAGCATAATGGGCTTGCCGGTGAAGGTGACCATGCGGCTGGCCACTATGCCGAGCACTCCTTTGTGCCATCCCTCCCTGGCCAGGACCAGGCATTTGGCATCCTTATAATCGGCCCGGCTTTCATATTCCTCCCTGGCTTCTTCAAAAACCCTTTGTTCCACGTCTTTTCTTCTGTTATTAAGCCGATCCAGCTCGCCGGCCAGAAAAAGGGCCTGATTGTAATCTTTGGTCAGGAGAAGCTCCAGGGCCTTGGTGGGGTGGTCCAGGCGGCCGGCGGCATTTATTCTCGGAGCCAGGGTAAAGCCGATATCCCTGGGGTCCATGGGGCCTCGCTGGCCAGCCACCAGGGCCAGGGCCTTGAAACCGGGACGGTTGAATCTGTTCAGTATTTTTAGCCCTTCCTTGACCAAAATACGGTTGCACCGCATCACCGGAACCACGTCAGCCAAGGTGCCGACAGCTACAAAATCAAGGGAATCCAGTAAGTTGGGCTCCGAGTGATTTTTGAAGTATCCTTCTTTTTTTAATGCGGCCCTGAGCCCGGCGGCCAGATAAAAGGCCACTCCCACTCCGGCCAGTTCGCTGGCCAGGGCACAGCCCGGCTGGTGGGGATTGATCACCGCCTCGGCCGGGACCATCTCGCCCGGGGGCAGTTGATGGTGATCTGTCACCACCACTGAAAGTCCCAGTGATTGTGCGGTTTCAATGCCTTTATGGTCAGAGATGCCGCAATCCACTGTCACCACCACCTGGGCTCCGGCCCGGGCCAGGCGACGGGCCGAGTCCGGCGAAAAACCATACCCGTCCCTTAGGCGGTGGGGCAGGTCATAGACCACATCGGCATTCAAACGGCGCAGAAAGTCCACCATCAGGGCCGTGGCAGTCACCCCGTCCGCATCATAATCACCGGCTACGCCGATGATTTTATTTTGTTTGATAGCCGGGACCAGAATTTCAAGGGCCTGGTCAAGGCCTTTCAGCCCTTGATAAGAGGGAAGCTCCTTTAAGGCCGGGTCTAAAAAAAAGTTCGCATTTTCCGGTTGTTTTATACCCCTGCGCACCAGAATCTGGCTCACCCATATCGGCAATCCTGTTTCCCTGGCAAGCTTTTCCGCTTCTGTTCCGGGGGGCTCTATATTCTTCCAGGTTTTTCCTTTTTGTATAACACTCATGCTACACAATATATAGGGGGGGTAAAAACCGGTCAATATCTATATGTTGTATATGGTTCGGGCTTTGCCACTAGCAGGAGCCTGCTTAAAGGCCGAAGACGAATTGATTGACAGGAGTTGTAAAAACTGTTTTACCCGTATAAGAATTGTATTATCTATTAAAACTAATGGCCTCTACTGGTTGGCGGGCTGATGCTGTTTGCGGTAGCCTACCCACCTGTTCCCTGCCTTTTGGTATGGAGGTTTTCAATAAACACGGAGTAATAGAAAAGAGTTGAATTAAAGATGGTAAAGAGAAAGCCCATAACCCGCCGCAAACTATCTCACCTGGTGCGTGACCGTTTGATTGAGATGATAGAAAACGGGGATATCAAGCCCGGTGAACAAATGCCTTCCGAGCATGAGATTATGGAGTGGTTTGAGGTGGGGCGGCCTGCGGTGCGGGAAGCCATGCAGAGTCTGGAATCAATGGGGTTTATTTGCATAAGGCACGGGGAAAGGGCCAGGGTTGTAATGCCCACGGCAGAAGTGGTGATGGATAAACTGGATTCCATCACCAGGCACCTTTTGGCCACCTCTCCGGAGACGGTGTTCCACCTGATGGATGCCAGACAGGTCTTTGAAGCGGGTATGGCCCGTCTGGCCGTGGAAAGAGGACGTCCAAAGGATTTTGAGAGGTTGGCTGAACTGGCCCAATGCATGCGGGATAATCTGGACTCCAGGGAAAATTTCGTCAAGGCGGATATGGAATTCCATATGACCATGGCCGGAATATCCGGCAACCCTGTTTTTACCGCTATTTCCAAGGCCGTAATGAGTTGGCTTCTGCAATACCACGAAGATCTGCTTGGGGTGGCGGGTCTGGAAGATCTCACTCTTAAGGAACATGAAATGCTTCTTGCAAAGCTTATTGAGAAAGATGCGGATGCTGCCGCCCGCATTGTCAGTGATCACATTATGAGATCCAATACGCTTTACAGGGAAAGCATGAAAAAATCCTGATAAAATTTCTTGTCCTAAAGCCAGGTAATCACACTTCATCCGGTATAGCCCGCTTGCCCTGATTATTTATAATTACATCAGAAAAGTGAGCAAGGACTGAATTCAGCCTCCGGCCTTTGCACTTGATTTCCGGTTATGATTTTTAACGATGGTTTGTGACCCCCCCGAATCGCTCTGTCCGGTGATGGGCGGCTTTTTGGAGTATTATCTAAAAAAACAAATAGTTAAGTCGTTGTGAACTCGGTTTGCACGTTGTCGCTTTTTGTTTGTCTAAGTCAATAAAATGAGCGTAGAGGTGTTGGTGATGACTGGGCTTTACAATAAAGACAGGGCAATAGAATTTTGAGCGTCTGAAATAAACGTCATAGGTTCGTGATTACAAAGTGTTACTTAATGCTTTCAGATCAGTGGAACATTCCTGTCTTCGGCTGAATTGACTCTGCGCCTCACCTTTTTGATCCTTACTTGCACTTAAAACAATTTTCCCTGTCTGATGCACCTGCCTGTCCTTTACGGAAAAAGTTCTTGACCTTAACTTGTATGATGAGTATATCATCGTCTCATTATGTATTAATCTGACGTTACCACTATAACCGTAGGATGCATACCCGATCGTTAAGGGTTTTAAGTTTCAATAAAAAAGGGAGAATAAATCCCTATTCAGGAGCAGGACATGGCAGAAACCGCTTCCAAAAAAAGGCCAACCATTCCGTCTATAAAGCAGGGCAAGGGCTCGGGCCGCAGGGTCACCATGATAACGGTTTACGACTATCCCTTTGCCCGGCTGGTGGACCAGTCCGAGGCCGAGATGATCCTGGTCGGTGATTCTCTGGGCATGGTCATCCAGGGGGGGGAGCACACCAATCCCGTGACCTTGGATGAGATCATCTATCACGCCAAGGCTGTCAGAAGAGGCGCACCCAACACCCTGGTGGTGGGGGATATGCCTTTTATGAGTTATCAGCTGAGCCCTGAACAGGCTCTGGCCTCTGCCGGACGTCAAATCAAGGAAGCCGGTGTGGACTGCGTGAAGATGGAAGGCGGTGAATATCTTGCCCCTTATGTCCATAAGCTGGTTCAGGCCGGAATTCCGGTGGTGGGGCATATCGGTCTCACCCCCCAGAGCGCTTCGGCCTTGGGCGGCTTCAAGGTGCAGGGAAAGACGGAACAAGAGGCCGAGCAGCTTGTTAAAGACGCTATCGCCCTGGATCAGGCCGGTGTTTTTGCCATGGTTTTGGAATGCATACCCGCCGGTGTGGCCAAGGTTATCACGGAAAAGGTCAATGCGGTGACGATGGGGGTGGGGGCAGGGCCTCATACAGACGGCCAGAATTTAAACGCCTATGACATCTTGGGCCTTTTCGACAGCTTTGTACCGAAATTCGTGGAGCAATACCAGAAACTGGCCCCGCTGGTGCTGGACGGCTTCAATTCCTTTGCCCGGCAAGTAAAAGACGGCTCCTATCCGCAGGCCGCCCACAGCTTTACCGGCGGCGAGACAATCAAGGGCCTTTATCCCACTGAATGAGAGCGATCATGCCTGACAAAGAGACCAATTCAAGGGGCAGTCTGCGTTCCTCTCTGGTGACCAAGGGCCTGGACCGGGCCACGCACCGCTCCCTTTTTTATTCAACCGGCCTGGAGCCCAGATATCTGGATAAGCCCCTGGTGGGGGTGGTCAACTCCTTTAATGAACTCATGCCCGGGCACATGCATTTAAACAGCCTGGCCCAGTCCATCAAACTTGGTGTTGCGGAGGCAGGGGGAACCCCTCTGGAGTTCCCCTGCATCGGGGTTTGCGACGGTATTGCCACCGGCCATCAGGGCATGCGCATGCCCATGGTGAGCCGGGAGATGATAGCAGACTCAATTTACCTGATGGCCCTGGCCCATGGTCTGGACGCCCTGGTGCTTTTGACCAACTGCGACAAGATCACCCCGGGCATGCTCATGGCCGCGGGCCGTTTGGATCTGCCCTGTGTGGTTGTCTCGGGCGGCCCCATGGATCCGGGCGTGTTCCAGGGCAGGAAAGTCTGCTACACCGACCTCATAGAGGCCGAGGGCCTGGTGGAGCGGGGACTCATGACCAGGGAGGAGCTGTCCGAGTTTGAGCAGGCGGCCAATGTGGGGCCCGGAGCTTGTTCCCTTATGGGCACTGCCAACTGCATGAATATCATGACCGAAGCCCTGGGAATGACTTTACCGGACGGAGCCCTGATCCCGGCCACCTGGGGAACGCGCCTGGCCTTGGCCAAGCGGGCGGGGCGTCAGGTGCTTGAGCTTTTGAAAAAGAATATCAAGCCCACGGATATCATGACCAGGGCGGCCTTTGAAAACGCCCTGGCCGTGGATATGGCCATTGGCGGCTCCACCAATACCGCTTTGCACCTGCCTGCCATAGCCAGGGAGGTGGATGTGGATCTCGACCCCTCCATATTCACAGAGGTGGCCCGGCGCACACCCCATCTCACCCTGCTGAAACCCGCGGGCAGGTTTTTCCCCAGGGATCTCTTTGAGGCGGGCGGTGTACCTGCCCTAATGGAAGAACTTAATCAAAACGGACTTTTGCATGGCGACTGCCTCACGGTTACCGGTGAGAGCCAGGCCCATAACATAAAAGGCCGAAAAATAGAAAACACCGAGGTTATAAACCCGGTTGCCTCGCCTTTGAGCCCCAGGGGCGGCCTGGACTTCCTTTACGGCAACCTGGCTCCGGAAGGATCTGTAGTCAAGTCTGCGGCCGTTAGTCCCTCCATGATGACCCATCAGGGGCCTGCCAGGGTTTTTGAGCGGGAAGAGCCTGCCCTGGAGGCCATATTCGGAGGCAAAATCAACCCGGGCGATGTGGTGGTGATCCGCTATGAAGGGCCCAAGGGCGGCCCCGGCATGCGTGAGCAACTTCTGCCCACCTCGGCCATTATCGGCATGGGGTTGGGAGAGAGTGTCGCCCTGGTGACGGACGGCCGTTTTTCCGGCGCCACCCAAGGGGCTTGTGTGGGGCACGTGACCCCCGAGGCCTACCTGGGCGGGCCCCTGGCCTTGGTTAAAGAGGGAGATCAGATCCTTATAGACATACCCGCAGGACGCCTGGAGCTTTTGGTTGACGAAGCCGAACTTAACCAGCGCAAAAAGTCCTGGAAACCTCCAGCACACACTGAATTGAAATCCGGTTCACTTTTGGACCGCTACCGCCGCATGGTGGGCAGCGCCATTAAGGGGGCTGTATTGGGCTGATTCCCATAAGCCGGGAGCGCCCTTTCCAGACCTACTCAATAAACTGTCATGAAGATGGAAGAAGATCCAGCTCAACTGGAAGAGGAGGCAAAAATGAAACGCGTGATCGTTTTGGCTGCTGTATTGGCTCTGGTTATTTGCCTGGCTGCTCCGCAAATGGCTTTGGCCAAGAAAACTCTGAAACTGGCTACAGTGACCCCGGCCCATCATGCCTACAATGACGGCGCTCGCGAGTTTGCACGCCTTATCAAAGAGGGGACCGGCGGCGAGGTTATCGTCAAGGTCTATCCCGGCGGACAGCTCGGCAAGGGCGAAAGGGAGCTTTTGGAAGGCATGCAGGTGGGGACCATTGACCTGGCTATCACCTCAACCGGCCCTATCTCCAACTTCACCCCTGAAATGGGCGTGTTGGATCTGCCTTTTCTGTTTGTCAGCCCGGCCCATGTGGACAAGGTCCTGGATGGACCTGTGGGTATGGCTCTTTTGAACGACATGTCTAAGGCCAGGTTAAAGGGCTTGGCGTTCATGGAAAACGGTTTCCGTCACTTCACCAACTCAGCCAAGCCCCTGACCAAGCCGGAGGATTTCAAGGGTCTTAAATTCCGCACCATGGAAAATCCCGTTCATCTGGCCTCTGTGCGTCAATTGGGCGCCCAGGCCACTCCCATGAGCTGGGGCGAAGTTTACACCTCTTTGCAGACCAAGGTTATCGACGGCCAGGAAAACCCGGTGGCGATCATCCATGCCAACAAAATGAGCGAGGTGCAAAAATACCTTACCTTGTCCGGGCATTTTTACTCTCCCTCTCCCTTGACCATGAACCTCTCCAAATTCAAGAGCTTGAAGCCCGAGTGGCAGAAGCTTTTCGTGGAGGCTGCCTTAAAAGCCGCCGCCTTTGAGCGCAAGGTGATTCGCGACAATGAAGTCAAGCAGATTGAGGAGCTCAAGAAATGGGGTATGGAGGTGAACACCGTGGATAAGGAGATCTTTATTCAGGCCATGAAGCCTGTCTATGCTCAGTTCTTCAACCAGTACCCCTCCTGGAAAGAAATGGTCAAACAAATTAACGCTGCCAAGTAGGAATTTTTGCGCCGGGTCTTCGGGAGGTGTTTTGCCTCCCGGACCCGGTTTTTCGCGGAACTGACAAAATGGAAAAATTAAGCAAAATCTTGAATCGGGGCTCTGAGCTGGTTCTGGCTGTTTTCCTATCAGCCCTGGCCCTGGTGGTGTTTTTACAGGTTATTTTTCGCTACCTATTGCACCTGCCGCTTTTCTGGACCGAGGAGACGGCCCGCTATTGCCTGGTTTGGGCCTCTTTTCTGGGAGCCGGTGTTGCCCTGAGAAAGGGGCAGCATATTGCGGTAACCATATTGGTGGACCGTCTGCCCCCCAAAGCAAGGGTTGTCTTTGTACGGGCCTCCCAGGTCTCAATGGCGGTTATCGTGGCGGTTATTTTTTGGGGAGGCATAGATCTGGTTCAGATCACCCAATCCCAGATCAGCCCGGCCTTGCGCATACCCATGTGCATTCCCTATCTGGCCATCCCCATTGGCTCGGCCATCATGATGGTGCATTTGATCGCCTCTTTGTTAAGCCCCTTACCTCCATCCCAAGCCGATACATGTCGCTTGTGAACGGGATCCAGGTTGAACCATGGTAATCTTGACTCTTGTCGCCGCGTTTATTGTATTTTTGGCCATCGGCGTGCCTGTGGCCTTTGTTCTGGGCCTCACCCCCATGACGGTGTTGATGACCCAGGGTGAGACCCCCCTGGTCTTAATTGCCCAGCGTATATTCACCGGAATGGACAATCCCATTTTGATGGCCATTCCCTTTTTCATTCTGGCCGGCAATCTCATGAGCCGGGGCAGCATGACCGAGCGCCTGGTCACCTTTTGCAAGATTCTGGTTGGCGGGTTAAGGGGCGGCCTGGCTTATATTAATATTGTAATCAGTATGATTTTTGCCGGGATAACCGGCGCGGCCGTGGCAGACACCAGCGCGGTGGGCTCCATATTGATCCCGGCCATGGAAAAGGAAGGCTATGACGTGGATTTCTCGGCCGCGGTCACAGCTACTTCATCCACCATCGGACCGGTTATCCCGCCTTCCATACCCTTTATTGTTTATGGTGTTTTGGGCGAGGTGTCGATCGCTTCCTTGTTTTTGGCGGGAATCGTCCCCGGTGTCTTGCTGGGGTTGTTCCAGATGGCCGTTGTCTGGTATTACGCCAGGAAAAGGGGCTATCCCAAGGGGTCTATGCCCGGACTTAAGGAAGCCTTCAAGGCAATAATGGATGCGGCCCTGGTCCTTATCATGCCGCTTATTATTTTAGGCGGAATCCTGACCGGTGTCTTCACCCCCACGGAGTCCGCTGCCATAGCGGTTTTTTACGCCCTGGGTATTGGTTTTTTCGTGCACCGGGATTTAAAGCTCAAAGACCTGCCCAAGATACTGATTGAGACCGGAGCAACCAGCTCCCTGGTCCTTTTGGTTATCGGCATGGCTTCCATATTCTCCTGGCTTTTGGCCAGCGAAGAGGTGCCCCAGATTGTCACCCAGGCCATCTTGTCCGTAACCGAGAATAAAATTCTTATTTTGCTTTTGGTCAATGTGGTGCTTTTGATTGTGGGCACCTTTATGGAGACCACGGCTTCCTTGATCATCCTGACCCCTGTGCTGTTGCCCTTGATGACCCAGATCGGGGTTGATCCCCTTCATTTTGGGGTGATCATTGTGCTGAACCTGGTCATAGGGTTGACCACTCCGCCTGTGGGGGTCTGCCTCTTTATTGCCTGTTCCATAGGCAAAACCAGGCTGGAGAGCCTGTTCAGGGCCATTGTACCGTTTTTAATGGCCTCGCTTGCGGTTTTGATCATATGCACCTATTGGGGCGGATTGGTGATGGCAATTCCCCACGCCTTTGGCTACTGATGAGTTTGAAAAAGGGTTTTGCCAAAGTGGCTTTTTGCACTCCCTGGCATTTGGGCTGGAAAAGGATTTTTGGGGAATCGGCTGCTGGGGCTTTTTACAGAGATTAATCTCAACAAGGCCTGGTTTTTCAAAAAAGTCAGTATGAAGACTCCGTGGACCGCTAACGGCCCGCGGGGTCTTCAGATCTTTTTAATCAGCCTGGGCTCAGATCAGCATTTTTATTCTTTTCGGGTGTCAATGAATAAAAGCCCTTTATTTTTTGCGGTTTTCCTTAGGCGAGTGATTCTAGCCAGTTGACATCTGCTAAAATTCACATGAACGTTATCGATAAGCGATAAAACCCCGGGCCTGACGGCCCGGGGGCTTTATACGGTCAGGGGTTGTTTTGAGATCAGGCCAGACGCTTGGCCACCAGTTCGGTGATATCCATTACCTTGATCTTGCCTAGTTTTTCCTTGCGGGCCCTGGCGGCTCCCTGGTTCAGGGAGTTTTTGCAGGAGGGGCAGGCGCTGACCACAGTGTCCGCACCCACGGCAATGGCCTGCTTAATGCGTTCAAAGCCTATATCCCCGCTAAGCTCGTTGTCAAAGGCCTTGACTCCGCCGCCGCCGCCGCAGCACTTGGCCAGGTTGCGGTTAAGGGCGAACTCCACCAACTCCACATTGGGCAGGGCCTTGATCACGTTTCTCGGCGGTTCAAAGATGCCCATGTGCCTGCCGATGTCGCAGGGATCGTGATAGGCCACCTTAAGGTCCTTGCCCTCCTTGAATTTGAGCTTGCCTTCCTGGATGAGCCTGTCCAAGAGCTCCACGGCATGCTCGGCCTTGTACCCGTCGGCATGGCCGTGTTTTTCATAGAGATGGCCAAAGGTCTTGTGGCAACCGGCGCAGGTGCTGACCAGATTCTTAATCCCGGCTTTTTTGAATTTTTCCAGGTTGATCTCGGCCGCCTTGTCAAAGGTTGCCATGTCGCCCACCAGGTAGGAGACATATCCGCAGCAGGTCTCGTCATCACCCAGAACCGTGAAGTCCTCGCCCGCAGCCTCAAGTATCTTGATGATGGAGGGGATGATCTTGACATCCTGGTAAGAGCCCACACAGCCCAGGTGTAAAAGGGTCTCGGCCTTTTCCTTGGCTTCAAAGCCTTTGGGGAAGGAGTCGGTCCTGGTCTCCTTTTTCTCGCCAAAGGGGTTGCCCTTTTCAATGGTGTCGACCATGAACTGCTTGAATACTTCGGGCAGATAGCCTTTTTCCACCACCCGTTGCCTGGCCGCCTGCACAATCGCGGCCACATCCACCGAAGCCGGACAGGTGAAGCGGCAGTTGGCGCAGAGCATGCACTGATACAGCCTTTCGGCCATTTCCTGGTTGGGCTCCAGCTTGCCGGTGAGCATCTGGAAGGCAATGGAGACCCTGCCTCTGGCGTTCAAGGTCTCCATGTCGGTCTGGCCGTAAGTGGGGCAGCCCAGGCGGCAGAAACCGCACTGGATACAGGCCACGATCTCGTTATCCACCTCGGAACCAAAGGTGATGACCTGATCTGATCCGTCTTTAAGCGGATCAAAGGCGTTTCGCGCATAGATATCTTCAATGGAGCCCGAAAGCCCCATCTTGGCCGGGTTCAGGATGTCGTTGGGGTCCAGGGCGTCTTTAATGGACTGCATGACCTTGATGCCGGTGTCTCCGACTTCGTCGCCGATATAGGGGGCCTTGGCCATGCCCACCCCGTGTTCGGCGCTCATGGTGCCGTCCATCTCAGAGGTTATATCCACCAGTTCAAAGGCAATCTTCTTGACAGCGTCCCATTCCTCTTTTTTCTTCACATCCATGATAAAGGTGGCGTGAAGGTTGCCGTCGCCAATGTGGCCAAAGGTGGCGATGGGGAAGCCGTATTTGTCTCCCACCTTCTGAATTTGGTTGATCGTTTCGGGAATCTTGGTCAAGGGCACGCCAAAGTCTTCCATGAGAGGAACCAGCCTATAGCCCGGTTTCAACCTGCTCATGGCCGGCACCAGCTTGTGCCTGGCTTCCCACAAGGGAGCCTTTTCCGCCATGTCATCGGTCCAATTGGCGAACATCATGGAGTGCTTTTTACCGATGGTGTCAACCTTGCCCTGGTATTCCTCCACCGCGGCCCGGTGACCGTCCAGCTCCAGCATGATCATGCAGTTCACGCCCTCGGCCGCCTCCAGGCTTATCGCCTTTTTAAGGACCTCGATCGATACGTTGTCCAGGATTTCGCAGGTGGCGATGGGGATGCCCGTGGTGAGCATCTCGGTGACCGCGGCTCCGGCGGTCTCAATGCTGGGGAACTCCAGCCTGGCGCTGATGGAGTATTCAGGCATGGGCAGGATCTTCAAGGTTGCTTCCGTGATCACCCCCAGGGTGCCCTCGGAGCGGCAGAACAGCTGGGTGAGGTCGTAGCCGCTGGAGGATTTGGGTGCGATGGTGCCGGTTTTCAAGATGCTGCCGTCGGCCAAGACCACCTTGAGCCCCATGACAAAGTCTTTGGTTGTTCCGTATTTAACCGCCCGGATGCCGCTGGCGTTGGTGTTGATCATGCCTCCCAGAGTGGCGATGGCGGCTGAACCGGGATCTGGCGGGAAAAAGTAGTTGTCCTTGGCCAGGGCCGCGTTCAGATTGCCGCAGACCAGGCCCGGCTCCACCTTTACGTAGTGGTCCGTAAGGTTTACTTCCAGAATCTTATTCATACGGATAAGGTTTAGAAGCACTCCGCCTTTCATGGCCAGAACCGCGCCGGTGACGCTGGTGCCGCCGCCCCTGGGGATAACCGGCACCTTGGCCTCGTTACAGGCCTTCATTATTTCCGACACCTGTTCGGTGTTCTCCGGGAAAACCACCATGTCAGGCGGTCCGAAATGCACTGACATGTCACGGGCATAACCCAGGCAATCCACTTCGCTGGTTACCACGTTGTCTTGCCCTACGATCTGTTGCAACCGTTCGACTAATTCCATTGGCTACCCTCCCCAACCCTGGCCCCGCGCCACCGGGGTAAAAAACAAGTAGAAAAAAGCCGTATCTCTTCCGCACCGGGGCTGGCCTGAAGAGAGAAGCCCCCGGCAGAATAAAAAAGGGAGAGGCTTGATATTGGCCCCTCCCTCTTGGATGCATTATCTTCCCGCCTCAGGGAAATAAAAGTAATTCCATTTCCTAACTAAGATATATATTTTAGTAAAAGGCGGGAACAAAGTACACCTATTTCGGTTCGTTCTTGGCGATTTCCTCTTCCACCCAGGCCAGGTAATCATCGCCTTTTAAGAGGTTTCCCAGTTCTTCTTCCAGCTCCTCGGGCTTGATTTTGCAGATCCAGCCTTTTCCATAGCAGTCTTCGTTGATCAGTTCGGGCTCGTCTTCCAGATCCTCGTTGCCTTCGATCACCTCTCCGGAGACCACGGCGTAGACCCGGCCCACCCATTTGCCGCTCTCAATGGAGCCAAAGGGTTTGCCCTGGTTAACCTCGTCGTCTTCTTCAGGCACGTCAACAAAAGTGATCTCTCCCGCCATTTTCTGGGTCAGGTCAGTGGTCCCCATGACCACGGTGTCGCCTTCCACCCGAGCCCAGAAGTGGTTTTTGTCGTAGTAGAGATCATCCGGAAATGTATAGCCTTTGACTTCCATGGCAGATTCCTCCTTATGCGTCAAAGGGATTTAATCTTAAGTGATGACTTGGGTTTTTTTCTTAACCCCTTAGGTCAAACACAAACTTCACTATAACGAATCAAATGCTTACTTAAAAGCCTTGACCAGATCTTTCGGCTTCACCCGGTTGAGTTTGAAACCCAGGTCATTGGGCGAATACCCCATGGCCAGGCCCAGAATCTGGGTCAGATAGACCACCGGAACCTTGAAATCGGCCTCTTTCTTTTTCAAAATTGATTTCTGCTGCCCTTCATACATCACATTGCAGAAAGGACAGATTACAGCCAGGGCGGTGACCTCGGTATGTCCCAGTTCCATGAGTTTCTGTCCGGCCATGGAGCCTGCCAGGTTTTCGTCCGTGCCCAAAAGCCCGCCTCCGCAGCAATCCTTCATGGAGCTGTAGTTAAGCGATTTGGCGCCTGTGGCTTCAATCAGCCGGGTCAGGGTCACCGGGTTTTCCGGGTCGTCGAATTTGCCGGTGACCTCGCTGGGCTTCAGGTAGTGACATCCATAATGGGGTGCAAAGGTGAAGCTGTCCAGTTTTTGGGTGAATGTCTTTTTAAGGGCGTCCACTCCCACATCTTCATATAAAAACCGGGCAAAGTGTTTGACGTTAACCCCGGGCTTGTATTCAAGGCCCAAAGGCTTGAGCTTTTGGTTGACTTCATCCCTGGTCTCTTCATTATGGTCCAGCAGGTGGGCCGCTTCGCTCAAGGTGCCGGTGCAGGCGCTGCAAAGGGCCACTAGAGGCAAGCCGGTCTCTCCGGCCTGGGCCAGGGCTCTGGCCGCTATGATGAGGGCGGCCCTTTGGTCGTTGGCCTTAAGGGGAAAACCGCAACACCCGAACTCCGGCAGGTCCTTCAGGGTTATATCCAGGGCCTCTGCCACCTTGCGGGCGCTGAGTTCATAATTCAGGTTGCGGACCGGAACAGTACAGCCCAGAAACAGAAGCGCTTCCATTATTCCTTCTCCTCGCCGCTGGCCTGTGGTTTTTTGCCCAATATGCTTTGGAAGTCTTCGGGTTCCTGGGAAACTGGCGGCAAGCCGAGCTTGGCCCTTTTGTCGTTTTCAAAGTCCGTCACTTCCAAAAGGCGTCCATAAGAGGCCAAAAAGTCGCCCGCAACCTCGGCCGAAGGCGGGGCGTATCCCGCCCGGGCAGCCAAATTCTTGATGGCTGTAAGCACCTCTGTAAAGCGGACTTCCTGGGGACAGACCTCCTGACAGGAGTAACAGGTGGAACATAGCCAGATCAAAGGAGAGGAGAGGACTTTTTCCTTCATTCCCAAAAGGGTCATGCGGATGATCCTTCTGGGGTCATATTCCGGTCTGTGCCCTCCCACCGGGCAGCGGGCGCTACAGGACGCACAGGCAAAACAGGCCTTGATTCCTTCTCCGCCGGGTTCAGCCGCCACCTCGAACTTGAATTGGGGATCGCAATCATTTAAACGCATCTTTTAGTCTTCCTCCGCCAATTCAGCCAGTCTGGCAACAGCCTCGGCCAGCACCGGGGCCTGGTTGCTCGCCATGTTCAGGAACTGGGCCCGGTTGGGGTCGAGACCTGCTTTCTCCAGTATTTCAGCGGATCGGGCACAGTCGTGCCTGGCTCTGGTGTTGCCGGTCACAGAGCGGCAGTTGCCTTCCTGGCAACCTGCGGTGAGCACTGCCCGGGCTCCCAGGGAAAGGGCCTTAAAGATGAGTTGTTCGCCCACCCGCCCGGCGCAGTTCACCGGCAACACCACAAGCCCCTGGGGCCATTGGTGCCCTTGGGCGCTGAGTTGTCTGAAGGCGGGCCAGGCGGAGTTGTTACAGGCAAAGAGCACCATGGGTCTGGCCTGGCCCACGGCCTGGATGCCTCCTTGAAGGGTCTTCATGATCTCGGGGTTTGACCAGCCCGTGGGGGCAATGGCCTCGGCAGGGCATTGGGCCGCGCAGATGCCGCAGGCAACGCAGGCGGCCGGGGCGCATTCTATCTGTTCGCCCACGAATCTGGGCACCCCGTGGGGACAGACCCTGACACAGGTCAGGCAACTGGCGCACCTGGTGTGGCGCACCGCCGGTATGGGCTGGGCCTTGCCGGTGAGCCGGTCATGAAGATTCGCGGCCACGGAGGCGGCCTCTGTCTTTCGGTCGGCTCCAGGGGCGGTTCCCCTTAAGGCGCCGCTTACATAAAGGCCGTTTCTGGGGGTGAGCCCGGCGGTGTAGCGGGGATGATCTCCGGATATGAGCCCCCAGTTGGGCCATAGCACCTCGTTTGCAAAAAAGTCGGGCCAGGCGGCTGTAAATTCCCGGCTAAGACAGACAAGGTCGGGCGAAAGCTCCATTTCTTCGCCCAAAAGCGGCTCCTGCCATCTCAACAGCCGTCCGCCTTCTTTTATCTCAAGGGCTCCGGGTTGAACCCTCACGGTTATCACCCCGGCTTCCCTTGCTTCCCGGTAAAGGCGCTCCACTCCCCGGTTGGCGACCCTGGCCTCGGTAAAGAAAAGAGTCGCCTGTACAAAAGACTGTTGTTGCAGGGAAACAGCGGTCCTTACCGCTTTTTCAAAGCCATAGGCCGTGGCCGGTTCATCAGCCCCGGCCAGTACGGCCGCCTGGGTCCATTTTTTTGCCGTGCCTTGGGTCAGGGCTTCCCGGGCCTTATCAAGGGGTGTCAACCAGCCTCCGTCCAGGTCCGGCCCTGGTTCACGCCAGACGCCGGGTTGGGCCAGGACCACCGCTCCGAAGAGCATCTCTTCCCTTTGCCCCTTGCATTCAAACCAGGCAGTAAACTCGCCTCCGGAACCGATCAGGTTTATCAGGTTGGTTTCGGTTCTTATCTCAAGGCCCTGGGGCAAAAGCGCCGCCAGTTCGGCTGTTTTTTTCGGATCTTCTTCCTCACCACAGGCTCCGGCGTCGGAAAAGGGGGTGGCAAATAGCACCGGATGCCCCAGTTGGGTTATCTCCTGAATCGCTAAAAGGGCCGATTCACCGGCTCCGTAGACTAAGACATTCAAGGCCGCCTTTTTAGTATAGACCGGCGGTATAGTGCCCAGGCCCGCCCTGGCCGCGGATTTTGCCACTGCCTGCTCCGCCCTGGCGGTGCGATGGTCAAGGTCGCCGCCGCCCACTTCAGAGGGCAGGTCCAGCCAGATAACCGGCTGACCGGCCAGCGCCTGTTTAAGCCTGAAATCGGCGGCTTCTTCGGCCATGGTGACCACAGCCGGGGTGTTAAAGCCCTGGTTAAGCTGAAGGCCGGTTGCCTTGGTGATTTTTTTCCGATCCAGATCATCTGTTAAAGGGTTCTTTTGCCATATCAGATTTACATTAGGCATGGGCGCCCTCCTTGAGATAGGAAAGGGCGCTTGTTGCGGCCAGGGCTGCGTGGTCTATGGATTCTATGATGCCGCGTGGACCTCCCGCACAACCGGCGACAAACACCCCTTTATCCGAGGCGCGGGCCATGTCTTTGTCCTCCCCCAGAAAACCGTCCTTTGTTCGCGATATGGAGAATAATCTGGTTAGCTCGTCCGAATCCTTGGCCGGTGTGAGCCCCACTGAAAGAACCACCATGTCGTAGACGCCTTTTTGAGGCTGACAACCGGGTTCCGCAAAAATCACCTCGGCCTTGCCTTCCAAGGCCCTCACCTCGCCCGGTATGCCCCGGATGAAATCCATCTGCTCCCTGCGGGCCTTGACTGCAAATTCCCAGCCCGGACCGTATCCCTGCACATCCATGTGAAAGAAACTTATCTCTGACTCGGGCAGCTTGGATTTTATAACCTCGGCCATATCCAGGGCATAGCCGCAACAGACCTTGGAACAGTAGAGGTTTCCCACTGACTGGTCTCTTGAACCTACGCATTGAATAAAGGCGACTTTTTCCGGTGGAACTCCGTTTGGTCCGACCAGGTAGCCGTGCTGAAGCATGGTCTCCAGCTCCAGGGCGCTGATAACCCCGGGCACCCTGCCATAACCGAAACGACTTTTAAGGCTGGGATCAAAGGGGGTGAAGCCCACTGCCAGGATCACTGTCCCGGCCAGGGCCAGGGTTTCTTTGGGAAGGGAGTTTCCCAGGGAGGCCCGGTGTTCCTCCATGGGGGTGGGGGCCAGCCTGACCCGCCAGGTATCTTCCCGGCGCCGCGCCTCAATAACCGAGGCACAGGTCAGGACGGTTATTTCGGGCCTTTTGGCCGCTTCATCGAGCAGGTCTCCCAAGCGACAGGCCCCGCAGTGAACGCAGAATTCAATTGCCTTACAGCAAAAATTCGCCACATGGCCGCCCAGACGCCCGGTTTTTTCAACCAGAATACTCTGGACCCCCCGACGGGACAATTCAATGGCAGCGGCCAGTCCGGCCACTCCCCCGCCAACTATCAATACCGGTGTTTTTGTCTCCTGCACCGCCCGTTAATCCTCCTTCGCCCGTGTTTGAGCGCAACCCGCTAAGGCAGGATTTTCAGCCTGCCGCACCTGGTTCAAGGCTTACCTAAACCCGTTTTGTTTTGGGCTTGACAAGCACTTATGGGCCTGTCTATAGTGCGAATTAGCTAGATTGTAGCTAACATGTAATCATTTTGTCCACCGTTTTTCAAATGCCCGGTCCTTTTTCCCAAGTACCTAGCAGCGCAGGGAAATTAAGCGACCCATGGTCAGGAGACTGTTGCATGTTTGAAGCGCCTCCGCCCATCAAAGCCACAAAGCAGATGAAGAAACTCATGGCCAAACACTTCCTGGACCTGGACCGGGCCAAGAAGGAAGGGTCGCCCAAGGTAGCCTGGTGCACCAGTGTGGGACCTGCCGAACTTTTGCTCTCCATGGGGTTTGATGTTTACTATCCGGAGAATCACGGCGCCCTTTTGGGGGCCACCCGCATGGCCGCGGACATGATTCCCTATGCCAATGCGGAAGGGTATTCCCCGGATATATGCTCCTATCTTACCAGTGATGTGGGGGCATATATAAAGGGAGTAACCCCCCTGACCAGGGCCTATGGCATTGAGACCATACCCAAGGCCGATCTGCTCGCCTTTAACACCAACCAGTGTCGCGATGTGCAGGACTGGTTTGGCTACTACTCCAGAAAATGGCAGGCGCCCATGGTGGGGGTCAGAACCCACCGCCAGGTAGGCGAGGTAAAGGACTATTACATAGAAGACATCGTGGGTCAATTCAAAGACATGATACCCACCCTGGAAGAGGTTTCAGGCAACAAGTTCGATATTGACCGCCTCAGGGAAACCGTGCGTCTTTCCAAGGAATGCACTGTCCGCTGGCGCAAGGTGCTTGAGGCCGGGGCGCACAGGCCCGCTCCGATGAACTTTTTTGATTACACCATCCATATGGCTCCGGCCGTGGTTTTGCGCGGAAAACCCGAGGCCATTGAATACTATGATCTTCTCCTTGAGGAGATTGAGGTGAGAAAGCGAGAGGGGATTGCCTCTGTGCCGGGCGAGCGCATGCGCCTTTACTGGGAGGGCATGCCGGTATGGGGCAGGTTGCGCATGCTGAGCGATATTATGAACGAGATGCAGGCGGCGATTGTTGCTTCCACCTATTGCAACTCCTGGATATTCGATGCCTTTGACGAAAGGGAACCCTTTGAGTCCATGGCCAGGGCCTACACCGAACTCTTTATTGTGCGGGACGAGGACTACAAGGAAAAATATATAACCGACTGGATCGAAAAATTCGGCATTCAAGGCATTATTTTCCATAATGCCAAAACCTGCCCCAACAATTCCAACACCTGCTATGCCATGCCCCAAAGACTGGCTGAAAAGCTCGGCGTGACCACAGTGGTGATTGACGGTGATCTGAACGATATGCGTTGCTTCTCAGACGAACAGGCCAAGACCAACCTGGAAGCCTTTGTGGAACAGATAGAAGAGAGGGCCTAGTGAGCGAAATTTTCGGTGGGGTTGATGTTGGGGCCTCCTCCACCAAGGTGGCACTTATAAACTCCGAAGGTGAGTTGATCGGAAGCGGAATTCTGCGTTCGGGCACTGATTTTGCCGGGAGCGCGGAAAAGGGCCTGGCCATGGCCCTGAAAGAGGCGGGGGCCCATAAGCCGGACCTGACCAAGGTTTTTTCCTGCGGCTATGGCCGTAAAAACGTCTCTTTTGCCACTGAAACCCGCACCGAGATCGCCTGCCACGCCGCAGGGGCTTATCACTATTTCCCCCGGGCGCTCACCATCATTGATATCGGCGGACAGGACAACAAGATAATCAAGCTTAACGATCGGGGACTGCGCATCTCTTTCAAGATGAACCGCAAATGCGCCGCCGGAACCGGGGCCTTTTTGGAAGAGATGGCCCTGCGGTTGGACCTGGAGTTGGGGAGCTTGGACGGGTTGGCCAGAAAGGCCGCCAAGACAATCACCCTGGGCTCCTACTGCACCGTCTTTACCGCCACCGAGGTGCTGGCCCGCATCAGGGAAGGGGCCCTGGTGGAAGAATTGGTAAGGGGGCTTTTCCGTTCGGTTCTGCAAAGGGTCCGGGAGATGGACACCATCAGCGGCCAGGTGGTTATAACCGGCGGTGTGGTGGCCCACAACCCCTTTATCCGGGAGATGATGGCCGAGATGCTTGGCGTGCCGGTGGAGTCCCCGCCCAGGCCCCAATTGGCCGGGGCCGAGGGCGCCGCGCTTTTGGCCGGGAACAGTCATTCCAAAAAGTCTTAAGAATTTTAAATTGCGGGCAGATGTTGGTCGGCAGCAAGACGTCGGCAAGATCGAGCCGCTTATCAAACGGGAGGGATAGGCTTATGAACCGCTGGCTGCACGTGGGAGATATCCTGAGGATTAACGCGCAACTCTTCCCGGATAAGGAAGGCGCGGCAGACCTTTATCGCTCTTTGACCTTTAAGGAATGGAACGAGCGCTGCAACAGCCTGGCCAACGCTTTGGCCGACCGGGGCTTGAAAAAAGGCGACCGCATAGCAATGATCGCCTTTAATGCCTTGGAGTGGTTGGAATTTTACGGGGCGTGCGCCAAGGGCGGCTTTGTGGCGGTCCCGATTATGTTCCGCCTTACTCCGGCTGAATACACCTATATCCTTAACAATTCCGGCTGCTCGGCCTTTATTGTGGAAAAACCCTTTGTGGAAGGCGTCAACGAGGCCAAAGACGAGCTGGAGACTGTAGGCGCAGATAAATACTTCTACATGGGCGAGGGCAGTGCGCCCGAGGGATACACCCACCTGGAAGATCTTTTCAGCCAAGGCCCGCCGACAGAACCGCCGGTCAAGGTTATAGACGAGGACACCTGGATCATCATGTACACCTCCGGCACCACCGGACGCCCCAAGGGCGTGGTGCGCACCCATGAATCCCTGGCCGGTAAATACTGGACCAACATTGCGGCCATGGGGTATCAGCGCGATGACCGGGGCCTTCTGGTCATGCCCATGTGCCACATAAACAGTGTTTTTTATTCCTTTGTCTTTTCCTGCCTGGGCGCCACCTGTGTGGTTTATAACTCGGTTTCCTTTGACCCGGAGCACATGATCAAGACCTTGAGCGATTTTAAGATCACCTTTACTTCGCTGGTGCCCACCCATTACATCATGATGCTGGCCCTGGAAGAGTCCGTCAAAAAATCCTACAATGTTGATTGTGTGCGTAAACTTTTGATCAGCTCCGCCCCAGCCAGGAGGGACCTCAAGCTGGCGATTATGGATTATTTTAAAAACAGCCAGTTGTACGAGGCCTATGGCTCAACCGAGGCCGGTCTGGTGACCCTGCTTTTGCCTGATGAGCAGTTCGACAAGCTGGGCTCCATTGGCCGTGAGATTCCGGGCACGGACATCCTGAAGCTTCTGGATGAGGACGGCAATGAAGTGCCGGTGGGCGAGGTCGGCGAGCTCTACTCCCGTGGGCCTGCCTTGTTCAGCGAATATTGGAAAATGCCCGAGGAAACCAAGGACTCTTTTGTGGGGGATTTTTTCAGCGCGGGCGACATGGCCTACAAGGATGAACAGGGTTACTACTACCTGGTGGACCGCAAGAAAAACATGATAATCACCGGCGGCGAAAATGTCTATCCCTCTGAAGTGGAAGACTGCATCGGCGGCCACACCGCGGTCAAGGACGTGGCGGTGATCGGCGTGCCAGATCCCAAATGGGGAGAAAAGGTCTCGGCCGTGGTTATCCTGCACGATGGAGTCGAGGCCTCAGACGAACTGGCTCAGGAGATTCTGGGCTTTACCAAGGGCAAGATCGCAGGCTTCAAGCGTCCCAAGACGTTGGATTTCGTGACCGAGAAAGAAATGCCCAGAACCGGCACCGGCAAGATCCTGCACCGGGTCCTGCGTGAGCGTTACGGCCATTGGGCCGATTCAAAGGATTAATTTGAAAATGATAAGGCCTTTCCATCCTGATTTTCAGGCTGGAAAGGATAAGTTTTTCTCGCGGTCCCCCAACAAGGGCGCGGTTGTTTAGTGAAAAAAAGGAGCTAATTATGTTCCAGAAATCTTTTATCCCTCATAAGGGATACTGGTCGTCACCTTTTTCCCGCTGGCAGATGTCTTTTCAGAATATCAATTCCATTGAGCTCGGCGCCGCCACCACCAGGAAGTTTCTGGAGACCAGGGGGTATGAGGCCGCCATGTTCGACGGCTGCGTTTTGGGCATGACTATTGGCCAAAAGTCCTGGTTCTATGCCAATCCCTGGTTCTGCGCCATGATGGGCAATGATCGCATAAGCGGACCCACGGTAAGCCAGGCCTGCGCCACCGGGGCCACTTCCATTTACACCGCCTGCATGGGCCTGGAGTCGGACACCTACCAGAATATGCTGGTGGCCACCACAGACCGCTGCAGCAACGGCCCCCACACCATCTGGCCCAATCCCAAAGGTCCCGGCGGGGAGGTTATCAGCGAAAATTGGTTGATGGATAACTTCAACCAGGACCCCTACGGCAAGGAAGCCATGGTCAAGACTGCCGAGAACGTGGCCGCGGACAACGGCGGAGTGAGCAAAGAGGAATCAGACGCCATGGCGGTTAGGCGTTATGAGCAGTACCTCATGAGCACAGCCGACGACAGCGCGTTTCAAAAGGAATACATGATCCCGGTGGATGTAAAAATTTCCAAGAAAAAAACCATCACCGTGGAGGCTGACGAGGGTATCTCCCCCTGCACGCCCGAGGGACTGGCCCCCTTGAAACCGGTTGTGCCCGGCGGCTGCATCTCTTTTGGCGCCCAGACCCACCCGGCCGACGGCAACGCGGGTCTGATTGTCACCACCAAGGAAAAGGCCCGGGAGCTCAGTCAGGACAAGAGCGTCACCATCCAGGTATTGAGCTATGGCTATGCCAGGGCCAAAAAGGCCCACATGGCCGCCGCCGTAACCCCTGCGGCCGAGATGGCCTTGGCCAAGGCGGGGCTCGAGGTCAAGGACCTGTCAGCGGTCAAGACCCACAACCCCTTTACGGTAAACGATATCATCATGGGCCGTCTCATGGGCATACCTGGGGATATCTTTAACAATTACGGATCATCGATGGTCTTTGGCCATCCCCAGGGCCCCACCGGCACCCGCTGCACTGTGGAACTGATTGAAGAGTTGATCAAGCTGGGCGGAGGCTACGGCTTGTTTGCGGGCTGCGCCGCCGGTGACACTGCGGCCGCCCTGGTGATCAAGGTCAACTAGGAGCCTATCTGTCCGGGAGGTAAATGCGGGGCAAGGATGCGCCCGTAAAAGCCAAAACGGCTTGCCGCCCTGTGATTAAAACCTGTTTCCAAGACATAAAAAAAGCCGGGCCGCTCAATCCATCGGGATTGGCGGCCCGGCTTTTTCTGCAAGTTTAAAAAGGCTCAGCTGCGATAGTCCGCGTTGATCTCAATATATTTGTGGTCCAGGTCCGAGGTGAGAATCCAAAAGGACTCTTCGCCCAGGCCTAAGTCCAGATGCAGTTCATAGCGGTCTTGCTTCATGACCCGGGCCACCTTTTCCTCGGCTTTCGGCCCGGTCCACACACCCTTTTCCAATAAAATTTCGTTGCCAATGGCAAGGTGGATCTTGTCCGTATAAAATGGCCTGCCCAGACGCTGGGACTGGAGGGCCGCAGTGCTCACAAAACGTCCCCAGTTGGGATCGCAGCCTGCAAAGGCGGTTTTGCAGAGCAGGGAGTGGCCAATGGCATAGCAGATCTGGCGGGCGAATTCCTGGTCCGGAGCACCGGTTGCTCTTATTCGGATAAGGTGACCGGAGCCCTCGCCGTCAGCCACCATCATGGCCGCCAGGTCCTGGCACACCTCGATCACTGCGCAGGCAAAGGTGTCAAATTCCGGATCATCTTCTGTAAATACAGGATTTTCCGCCCGGCCGCCGGCCATGATCAGGCAAGTGTCATTGGTGGAGGTGTCGCCGTCCACGGAAATCCGGTTAAAGCCCCAACCAACCGCCTTTCGCAAGGCAGCCTCCAGGGTGGGGGCCTCGACCTTGGCGTCTGTGAGGATAAAGGCCAGCATGGTTGCCATATCCGGCCGGATCATGCCCGCACCCTTGGCCAGGCCCGCAACAACCACCGGTCGACCGCCTATGGTGATTTCCCGCCTGGCGGTTTTGGGGAAGGCGTCCGTGGTCATTATGGCCCCGGCCGCCCGGCTTAATCCTTGGGAAGAGAGGCTTTCAATCGCCTGGGGCAGCGCCTGGCCGATCTTTTCCGCATCCAGAAGCTGGCCGATTACCCCGGTGGAGCAGGGCAGAACCTCTTGTTCTAGGCAGCCCAGCGCCTGGGCGGTTTTTTGGCAGCAGCTTTGGGCAGCCTCAACCCCGGCCTGGCCGGTGGCTGCGTTGGCGCAACCGCTGTTGGCTATAATGGCCCTGGCCCGGCCGGAGAGGATATGTTTTTTGGCCACCTGCACAGGGGCGGCCGTCAGTGGATTTTGGGTGAAAACCCCGGCAACCGGCACCGGCTTTTCAGCCGTGATCAGGGCCAGATCCTCCCGCCCGTCTTTTCTGATCCCGGCAAAAACACCGGAACCGCTGAAACCGGGCACCGCCAACTCTGCGCCGGAAGGTTGTTTCAAGGGTGTGTTTCCCAACTCAGGCAGTATATGCATTACCCTTGGCTCCGCTTCATATTAAGCTGCCCTTCCGCAGCATTTTTTGTATTTTTTACCGCTGCCGCAAGGGCAGGGATCGTTTCTGCCCACCTTTTTAGTCTTGCGGCGCTGGGGCTCGGGTGCAGATCCGTCACCGCCGGAAAAGGTGAGGGGAACATCTTCCTCAGGCGCGAACTGGGTTGCGTCCTGGGGCTTTTCCAGTTGCAGACGCATCAGGGTGGAGACTGTTTCACCCTTGATCCTTTGGACCATGTCGGCGAACATCTCGAAACCTTCTCTCTGATACTCCCGCAGGGGGTCTTTCTGACCATATCCCCTGAGGCCGATGCCCTCCTTGAGGTGGTCCATATTCAACAGATGGTCTTTCCAGTAGCTGTCAACCACCTGCAAAAGCACCATCTGCTCCAGGTAGTTCATAACCTCCTGGCCATATTCGGCGAACTTTTCCTGATAGAGGTCTTTACCGTTTTTAATGATATCCTGGGTTATGGACTCGGCTTCCAGGCCGTCTTTGTGCTTGAGACCCGGCTTAAAGCCCAGCAAGCCGTTTATGGCCTCATCCAGGGAGTCAAAATCCCACTCCGAAGAGGGGGTGGAGCTGTCGGCAAACAGAGCCACAGTCTCTTCGACGGCTTCTTCTATCATCTCCAGGATCTGCTCGTGCATGCCCTCGGCCTTTAATGCGGATTTTCTTTGGGCATAGATGACCTCGCGCTGTTTGTTCAGCACGTCGTCGTATTCAAGTAGTTGTTTACGAATATCAAAGTTGCGCCCCTCAACCTTTCGCTGGGCGTTTTCAATGGCCTTGGTGATCAGGTTGTGCTCAATGGGCTCGCCTTCTTCCATGCCGAGTTTCTGCATGACTCCACCTATGCGGTCAGAGCCGAACAGCCTCATGAGGTCGTCTTCCAGGGAGAGATAAAAACGGCTGGAGCCCGGATCGCCCTGACGGCCGGAGCGGCCCCTTAACTGGTTGTCAATACGGCGGGATTCGTGCCTTTCCGTACCCAGGATATGCAGGCCGCCCAATTCGGGCACCCCTTCACCCAAAACAATGTCGGTGCCGCGGCCTGCCATGTTGGTTGAGATGGTAACCACCCCGGCCTGACCGGCCTGGGCCACGATCTCGGCCTCTTTGGCATGGTGTTTGGCGTTCAGGACCGTGTGGGGAACACCCATTTTTTTCAGGCGCTTAGAAAGTTTTTCACTGGTGTCAATGCTGATGGTGCCCACCAACACAGGTTGTTTCTTTTTATAAAGTTCTTTGATTTCCGCCACCACAGCGTCGAATTTTTCCTTATGCGTGCGGTAGATGACATCAGGATGATCCGCCCTGACCATGGGCTTGTGGGTGGGAATCACCGCCACGTCGAGCTTGTAGATCTTGTTGAATTCTTCCGCTTCGGTGTCGGCCGTACCGGTCATGCCGGCCAGCTTGTCATACATGCGGAAGTAGTTCTGAAAGGTAATGGTGGCTAGAGTCTGGTTCTCGCTCTTGACCGTTAGCTTTTCCTTGGCCTCCAAGGCCTGGTGCAGACCTTCCGAGTAGCGGCGGCCGGGCATGAGTCGGCCCGTGAATTCGTCGACTATGACGACTTCGCCGTCCTTGACAATATAATCCACGTCTTTTTTGAAAAGGGTGTGGGCCTTTAACGCCTGCTGTAAATGATGCAGAACCTCCATGAATCTGGGGTCGTAGAGGTTATCAACATGCAGGGTCTTTTCGCAGAGAGCCACGCCTTCATCAGTCAGGTTGGCGGTGTTGCTCTTTTCATCCAGGGTGTAATGCTCTTCTTTTTTCAGCCTGGGAATAACCCGGTCCACCTGCTGGTAGAGTCCGGTGGATTTTTCACCCGGGCCGCTGATGATCAGAGGCGTCCTGGCCTCGTCGATCAAAATGGAGTCCACCTCGTCCACAATGGCGTAGTTAAACTCCCTCTGTACCAGCTCTTCCACGTCGAACTTCATGTTGTCGCGCAGGTAGTCGAAACCAAATTCATTGTTGGTGCCGTAGGTTATGTCCCTGCTGTAGACATCTTTGCGCTCGTGATCATCGAGCCCGTGCACAATGCAGCCGGTTGAGAGTCCTAAAAAGCCGTAAACCTGGCCCATCCAGTCGGCGTCGCGCTGGGCCAGGTAATCGTTTACCGTAACCACATGAACGCCTTTTTCGGTCAGGGCATTCAGATAAACAGGCAGGGTGGCGGCCAGGGTTTTACCTTCACCGGTTTTCATCTCGGAGATCTTGCCCTGGTGCAGCACAATACCGCCGATGAGCTGCACGTCATAGTGACGCTGGCCAATGGTCCTTCTGGCCGCCTCGCGCACTGTGGCAAAGGCCTCGGGCAGGATATCGTCCAGGGTCTCCCCCTGGGCCAGGCGCTGTTTCAGCTTGTCGGTCTGGCCTTTAAGATCTTGGTCGGACAAGGCGGAGATGGTGGGTTCCAGTTGGTTTATCTGGTCCACAAGAGGCCAGATAGTTTTTAATTCCCGCTCGTTTTTAGAGCCGAACACCTTGGTTAAAATTTTACCTAACATAATAGGTTTATATTACTCCTTCAGGCCCCAAAGGCAACTCCCGACGCCGCTCTAACCGCAAGGCGTCGGGAGACTGGTTGAATTCCGGTTATGGGCTGATTCTCAGTCGAGAATATAGTACCTCGGGTTGGTGGGCACTCCCGACATCAAAACTTCATAATGCAGATGAGGTCCGCTGGATCTTCCGGTATTGCCCACTCGAGCTATTTTTTGCCCGCGCTTTACTTTTTGTCCGACCTTGACCTCGAATTTACTCAAATGACCGTAGCGGGTCACCAGGCCGTGGCCGTGGTTTATCATGACCATCTTGCCGAAGCTTCCCCTGCGGCCGGCATAGGTGACCACTCCGTCAGCCGGGGCGACAATAGGGGTGCCTTTTTTATTGGATATGTCTATACCGGCGTGGAATTGTTTTTTGCCCGTAAACGGCGAGGTCCGGTTGCCGAAACCGCTTGTGACCCAGCCCTTGACCGGCCAGATAGAGGGAGTGGAGGCCAGAATGGAGCGCCGCTCTTTAAGGAATTTGGCGAGTTCTATCTGGACCTGACGCTCTGCGTCACCGGCTGCGTAAAGGTCATCCAGCTCCTGACGCATATAGGAGAGCTGGCGGTCCCGATCGGAGTGGGCCAGGCGGATGCCGGGTCCGTGTTCCGACTTGTCCGGGCCGCCCATGCCGAAGATCCCGTCATTCTCATTGGGCTTTTCCAGGTTGGCCAGGATGCGCAGGCGATGGTTGAACTCTTTAAGTTTTTTCATTTCGTCTTTAAAGTCGGTCAGACGCTTGGCAAAGGCTTTTACCTGGGCCGAGTGGTGCCTGTTCTGTTGCTCCATGGCCTTGAGATCGGGTAACTGCTTGCAAACAGTCTGATATTCCCGGAACCAGAAAATACTCATGCCTATGGCTGCGATGAGGAGAGCAAAAAAGGAGGGGACCAGCCAGGGCGGCATAGAAAACCGTCTGACTGTGTTAGTGCCTTTCGGTATTACCAATACAGTGTATTTTTTAGCCACAACTTACCTTATTGGGAGAGCTTGCTTGATGTTAATTTGACCTTGAATCAATTAGCACATTATACCCTTAAAAGTCAACCGCACCCGGTCCGGGAAACGGTCCGGATAATGCCTTTTTTACGGACCGCTGACTGACATTTCGGTTACAAGGGCCGAGGCGCAGCCTGTAGTTCCAAAGAATCTAAAATCATTGGCTATTTCTTTCATAGCCTCAAAAACTTTCAGGATGTTGCCGGCTATGGCGATTGATTTCACAGGTGAAGTCAGGGTTCCGTTTTCTATGAGGCGTCCGGCCGCACCAAAGGAAAAGTCCCCGCTTATGGGGTCCGCTGTGTGGCCGCCCAATATCTCGGTTATAAAAATGCCTTTTTTCAGGCCCGATGCCAGTTCGGCTGTGGTTTTGAGCCCCGGCTCCAGGATAAGGTTGTTGAATCCCACCGAGGGCGGGGCTTTAAGTGAACCTCTCACTGCGTTGCCGGTGCTTTGGCCCCCCTGAAAATGAGCCCAGAGGCAATCGTAGATAAAATTTTTAACCACGCCTTTTTCCACCAGGCTGGTGCACCGGGTGGGAGTGCCCTCACCATCAAAGGGCCTGGTGCCGGGACCTTTGGGGTAAAGTCCGTCATCTAATATAGTAACGGCAGAGTTTAAAATCAGCTTTTCCTGTTTGTCGGCTAGTAGTGAGCGTCCTTTGAACACGCTCTCACCGCTCATGGAGGCGCTTAAGATGCCTAAAAATTGTGCCACCACCTGGTTTTCCAGGATAACGTCATAAAGTCCGTCTGAGACGGGTTTGCCGCCCAGGTTGGCCACAGCCCTCAGACCCGCGGCCCTGCCGACATCCACCGGGTCCAGGTCCGCCAGAAAGCGGCTGCCCCTGCCTTCAAAGCCAACCTCCTGTTCCCCGTTTTCTTCGGCCAGGGCTTCGGCCCCGATTGAAAAGTAGGTGGATTTGTGAGAAAGGTCAAGACCGTTTGAGTTGAGCAGATCAAGGTGGCTTGTGTATTCTTCTATTCCGGCAGGATAGACATGGCTTATCCTGGGGTCCGCCTCCCTGGCGGCCCGGGCCAGGGCCACAGCCCGTTTTTGTTTTTCGCCCAAGGGCTCATTCAGGGCTTCGGAATCAAAAACCTCGGTTTCAGAATATTCCGCTCCGGCTGAGGGCAGGCTCCCGCTGAATTCAAGTTCACTCGCCTTGGCCGAGACCAGGGCCTGGTCAACAGCCCGGGCCAGTTCCTCCCTGGTCCCTCCTATAAGGTAGGAAAAACCCAACCGGCCTTCTTTTATAACTCTTATGGAATAGCCCAGGCTTTCAGCCTGGGAAAATTTATCAACCTTGTCATCCCTTACGCTCAGTTCGAGACTTTGGGTGCGGCTGGCTATTACTTCCCAATGATCCGCATCACTGGCCTTTAGCAATCGTCCGGCTTCTGTTATTTCGGATTTTCGTTTCATGATTAAAGCTCCAGCAACATGGCGGTTTCAGTGCAGTCCGGAAAATTAACGCACTTCACACAATCCGCCCATATTTTGTTGGGCAATTGTTTTTTACTGGTTTTTTTGAACCCTATTTTGTTAAAAAAATCGGGAATGTAAGTTAAAATAAAGATTTGGTCGAACCCCCTGGCCACACTTTCGGAAAGGCAGCTCTCCACCAGCTTTTTGCCCCATCCCTGACCCTGGTCCTCCGGCAAGACCGCCAGGCTCCTCACTTCGCTTAAAGACTCCCAGCAAAAATGAAGAGCGCAGACCCCCACCAGACGGCCGTCTTTGTCCTGGGCCACCACGAAGTCGCGCAGATATTCGTAAATGTCGCTAAGCGGCCTAGCCAGTAAGCGGCCTTCCCGGCCATTTTCTGCCAGGATCTTGTGGATGAAAGGAACGTCTTTCTGGTTTGCCTTTCTTATCAAGTGGCTATTTTTCCTTTCGTGTGATAAAGGCGGCAAATTTGTATTTGTGCTTCATGCGCGCCACAGAGGATTGGGCCAGGTCCAGGGTGTCAAAAGGGCCCACTCTGACCCGATAGCGCAGGCCAACGCCCTTGACCATGGTCTTTTTGATATAGGCCGGGTGACCCGCTTCTTTTAATTTTCGGGCCAGGCTCAAAGCCTGGGCAGGCTCCTTCATGGAGGCAACCTGCACTGTGTATTGACCTTTATTCTGCTTTTCGGAAGAAGGTTTCTTAACCGGTTTTGTTGTTTCCTTTTTCGGCGGAGTACCGGCGGCAACCCCATCATAAAATGACAGGGTCCTGGGCGGCAAGGGCTCGGTGCCCGCTGTTTTGACGGGCTTGTTTTGTTTGCCCATCCAGCTTTGCCATAGAGCCAGCTGTTCTTCGGTGGCCAGTTTGCCTTGGCCCACCCAGATTCCCAGGACAAAGGCCCAGCAGATTAGAAAAATGCTGAACACGGGCCAGATATAACGCCATATCCGGCCTGTTTGCCTTGGTGTACCGGTGTCTTTCGCCACCCTTACATAACCTCCGGCGCGCTCACACCCAAGAGTGCCAGGCCGCCGGCCAGCACCTGGCCCACAGCCCGGGCCAAGAGCATTCTGGCCTGGGCCAGCTCCTGATCATCCACCATGATGCGCCTTGCGTTGTAAAAGGAGTGGAACTGGCCCGCCAGCTCGCCCAGGTAATAGGTTATCCGGTGCGGTTCCAGAGAAGCGGCCGCCGCGGCCACCACCTCAGGGTATTCGTTGAGCTTGCGGGCAAGGGCTATTTCGTCCTTTTCCTTAAGCTTGGCCAGCTCCACCTCTTTGGGCTTCTTGGGCTCAAGGCCGTTTTCCTTGGCCTTCCTGAGCACGCTTTTCACCCTTGTGTGAGCGTATTGTACATAGTAGACCGGGTTGTCCATGCTCTTTTGCTTGGCCAGCTCCAAGTCAAAATCCAAAGGAGAGTCGGAGCGGCGGGTGAGGAAGATATAGCGGGCGCTGTCTGAGCCGACTTCGTCCACGACCTCCCTTAAGGTGACGAATTCACCCGCCCGGGTGGACATGGCAACCGGTTCGCCCGCCCGGAGAAGGTTTACCAGCTGGACCAGAACGATCTCCAGGTCCCCGGGCTTTTTACCCATGGCCTCCACGGCTGCCTTTAGCCTGGGGGTGTAACCGTGGTGATCAGCGCCCCAGACATTTATCAGCCTTTCAAAGCCCCTTTGAAATTTATCAAGGTGATAGGCGATATCACTGGCAAAGTAAGTGGTCTCCCCATTGGAGCGGCGCACCACCCGGTCTTTTTCATCGCCAAATTCCATGGCCCTGAACCAGAGGGCATCGTCTTTTTCATAGAGGCGGCCCTGATCGGATAGCTCCTTAAAGGCCTTTTGCACTCCGCCTTGCTCAACCAGGTCATTTTCCGAATACCAGGTCTCTATATCCACCTGAAAGGCCTTGAGGTCGTCTTTGATGCCGTTTAGGATGCGGTCCCCGGCCCAGGCCGCGGCCCTGGTCACCGCCTCGGGATCGTTTATATCCGGAGCCGTGTCAAAGCCGTTGACCTCAAGGTACTCGGCTGCCAGGTCCTTAATATATTCTCCACGATAGTGGTTTTCCGGAAAAGGCAACTCCGGGTCTTTTATCTCGGCGGCCCGGGCCAATACTGAACGCCCCAGGGTGGCCATTTGATTGCCCGCGTCGTTGATGTAATATTCCGTGCCCACTTGAAAGCCTGAGAAGGCCAGCAACCTGGCCAGCACATCGCCCAGAACAGCTCCCCGTCCGTGCCCCACATGCAAGGGGCCGGTGGGGTTGGCCGAGACAAATTCCACCATGACTTTTTTGCCTCCGCCCCAGGAGCCTTTGCCAAAGGTTTTTCCTTTCTCGAGGATTTCGGGGAGGATGGCCAGCCAGGCTGTGGGGCTCAAGGTCAGGTTGATGAAGCCGGGACCGGCTATCTCGGTCTTGGCAATGAGACCGTTTATGTCGCCCAGATTGTCCAGGAGTTTCTGTGCTATGACCCTGGGGTTCATGCCAAGGGGCCTGGCAAGCTGCATGGCCAAGTTGGCGGCCAGATCGCCGTGGGACTCTTGTTTGGGTCTTTCCAGCACAAAAGCCACATCCGGGCAGGCGGGGAGATCTCCTTTTTCAAAGGCTGCTTCAAGTGCGTTTTCAAAAGCCTTGATTATGGTTTGTTTCATTGATCGTGCTTTCCGTTCTCAGGCAGGGCAGCGTCCCTTGTAAAATCCGGGCATTTATTGATGCTGCTTTGTTGAATGGTAAATTTTTTTTTACAGTTGGCGCGCCAGGCGCATATTGCGCAGATCTGTATCTCAGCAGCTGCGGTTTTTGTCCTTTGCGAATCGCTCATAGGGCAGCTCCAGGCATTGGTTGCAAGCTTATCAAAACTAACCTGCCCCAAGGTGATGGTCAAGCACGGCGAACAAAACCCTTGCATTCAGGCCCGGAGGCCTGAGGCTGTTTTGAGCCCGAAAGGAGTTTTCCCCTGGTCGGAGCGGCCCCTTGCAGAAGGAGATTCCCGGTTTTGACCTGGTCGGAGAGCCTTTTGATTTTCTTGAATTTTCTATACCAGCTACAGGGGGTAAGGCAAGTTTTGTTTACAAAGAAAGCACCTTAAAAAGAAAAAAGCCCGGCTTAAGCGGGCCCGGGCTTGCAGTCCTTTGATCGACGGCTGGAAAATGCGCCATGAAGACACCCTTAATCGTTTTTTTGTTTTAAGAATCCATTTGCCGGACAATTGAATTGTAATCACTTAAAATGTAATAATTGTATATGCTTATCCAAAGTGAGCCGAAACTGAACGGCATCTGGTAAAACCCAATGGGTTATGAGATAAAAAAAACCCGGGCCAAATAAGGCCCGGGTTTGGATTGCTTTAATTGAGCTTGTTAGTTGAAAAATTTCCGGCGTCTCCTCCACAGGCCCAGTCCCAGGGCCGAACCCACCAGAATAAGGCTGGCCGGTTCGGGGGTTGCCGAAGCATTGATTCCAGCTACTGAGAAGTCGTGATGCTGACCTTCGGGAACCGGGTTTAAGGCATAAAACTCGATGGTCGTCACCGGCCCGGAGTTCAAGCTGATCAGTTTTACTCCATTGGTGCTGCCGGAGACCTGGCTCAGATCGGCCAGGAATTTAACGGCTGCTCCGCCGTCAAGGCTGTAGTAGCCTTCTTCCTGGTACTGCCTGCTTCCTTCATAGAAAAGGTCGGTCAGGTTGAAGCTGGAGAGGTAGACCGGCTTGTCAAAGGAAAGCGTCAACTTTTCAAGCTTGTCCACTTCGTCCTCTTCGTTGCCCCTGACCCCGAAACCATCGGTGTTGTCCCAATAAAGGGTGTTGGCTCCACCTGAAGCGGTAATGGTAAGATCCGCATCCAGGGAAGACACATACCTGGTGATGGATGTCTCGGTTGTTGATCCCGGATTCCAATAGCTGTTTAAAAAGTCAATAAATGCTGCCTTGGCGGGCACTGCGGACAGGGCCACGGCCAAAGCCACCAATCCAAGAATTTTTGTTACACGTGCCATGGCTGTCCTCCCTAACTGGTATACTTATAGATGCTATAAAATATAGTGCTAAAGTGGGACATATGCAAGGAATAAATCAAAATTTAAATCTGGACTTTACAATATCGGTTCAAACGCTAGAATTGGGTGTTGCTTGCGCCTGTAGCTCAGTTGGATAGAGCAGCGGCCTTCTAAGCCGCGGGCCGGGGGTTCGAATCCCTCCAGGCGTACCATATGTTATTTCAAGGGGTTGGATTGAAAGGTCCGACCCCTTTTTTGTGTGTTGGCTCATTTGCCTTTTGCTTGAGGCTAAAGGAGAGGCTTGTGACCAAGCAGGCTTCGCAGTCGCTTTAAGGCACTAAACCATCCCCCTATAACTCCCGTCCGCTAAAATTTCGGGGGGATGCGATACTGCTGTACTGCTAAAAGTTTGTTGTTGCGGGATATAATATCTAATCGCCGTTTTGGATCAATTCCTTCCAAAGGGCGATAATCGCCGGGGTGCGATCCTTTACCGCCTTGGAGGTGCGCACCAGGCCTGCCTTGTCAATCGGCACTCCTTCCAGTGCGTTGGGGGACAACTCCGGCGGTTCCTGTCTGATGGAATCTTTGAATCCCTGGTTTCTGGAAACAAAGTCAGCCAGTTGAATGGCATAGACAATGGGGGCGTAGGTCAGTGAGGGGGTGGGGTGGTGATGCCTGGCGATAACCTCCTGCAGCATGGGGGGCAGCTCCCACTGTTCAGCCAGGGCGGAGCCGATCTGTTCATGGGAGATATCCAAGGCCTTTTCCGCCTCTTCAAAAGACATCTCCCCGTTTTTTACTTTGGCTCTAAGCAGCTCCACTTCATCCGGGAAAAAGGCGGCCAAAACCACCTTGCCTATGTCGTGCAGCAAGCCTGCGGTAAAGGCCTTTTCAGGTTCTATGGCTGAGGTCTGTTCTCCCAGGAGTTTGGCTGCCTCGGATACGGAAAGGGAATGCAGCCACAAAAGCTGGGCCAGTTCCTTGTTTTTAAAGTTGGCCGGATGCAGGAAATTGGTAAGGCTGAGCCCCAGGCAAATATTGCGAACCTCACTGAAACCAATGGCAACCACGGCCCTTCCCACGGTGGTAATTTCCTTGCGAAATCCATAATAGGCGCTATTTGAAACAGCCAGCAGCTTGGCTGTGAGGGCCTGGTCGTTTTTTATTATTTTTTCCATGTCCTTAGCTGATGACAAAGGGTTGTCCAGGGTGGCAAGAATCTTAGTCAGCACTATAGGCAGGGTTGGGATATTTCGTATTTTTTTTAACTTAAAACTCATACTTAGTTTTCCTTGACTAAATAGCGCATAGTCACAACCAGGTCAACCATCTGAATCTAAGAACATTTTCATACATAATATGGCCATGGGTCAAAGGGATTAGTTGGATTGGTTGGCTCCAAATAGGATTTTCCGGGCCAGGTCTTCACTTTCTCTAAGGGCGTGGGCAAGACGGCTCTTAACTAATGGCCTGGAGAAGATAAAACCCTGCACCTCATCAACTTCATTATGGAGGAAGAATCTTAATTGGTCTATGGTCTCCACCCCTTCGGCGATAACCTTGAGCCCCATTGCCCTGGCCATGGATATGATGCTGATCACAATAGCTACGTCGCTGGGATCGTCTGGGAGCCCCTTTACAAAGGAGCGGTCAATCTTAAGGACATCTATAGGGAATCTTTTTAAATACTTAAGAGAAGAGTAACCGGTTCCGAAATCATCCAGGGAAAGGCTTATGCCCATTTGACGCAGATCGTCCATGGTGCCGATGGCCCCTTCGACGTTATGCATCACGGCGCTTTCAGTGAGTTCCAAATCCAGGGCGCTGGGCGGAAGCTCGCACTCGGTCAGAATTTCCGCCAACATTGATGCCAGATCGTGCTGCCAAAGCAGTTGCCTGGTGGAGAGGTTTATGGAGACCACCAGGTCTTCCATGCCTTGATTTCTGAGTTCCTTGGTGGTTAGGCAGGCCTGGCGCAACACCCATTCCCCCAGGGGCACAATCAGGCCGCTTTCTTCGGCCAGGGGAATAAACTCGGCAGGTGACACCATGCCAAGATCCGGCCTGTCCCAACGCACCAGGGCCTCCATTGCCCCCACCTTGCCGGTGGCCAGATCGAATTTGGGCTGATACATCACCACAAATTCCTGGTTTTGGAATCCTTTTCTAAGATTGGATTCCATTATCAAACGCCTGGTGACATTGGTGTGCATGGCAGGACTGAAGAGCTGGAAGCGACGCTTGCCCTGCTTTTTGGCCTGATACATGGCCAGATCGGCGTTTTTGATTAAGGTTTCCGGGTCGCCGCCATCGGTGGGGAATATTGTCAGCCCTATACTGGCGCTGAGGGTCAATTCATGACCCTCGTATATTATGGTGCGGGAAAGCATCTGGATGATTCGCCGGGCCACCTTTACCGCGTCTTCCGGCTCGGCTATCTCGGGAATCACAACCACAAATTCATCCCCGCCCAGGCGGGAGACCGTGTCCTCGGCCCTCATGCAGGAGAGCAGCCTGGCGCCCACGGTCTTGAGCATCTTATCGCCCACCGAGTGTCCCAGGCTGTCGTTTATGGTTTTGAAATTGTCCAGGTCCAAAAAAAGGACAGCCAGTTGAACTTTGCGCCTTTTGGCCTGGGCCACAGACTGTTTCAGGCGTTCGTAAAACAGCACCCGGTTGGGCAGGCCGGTGAGGGGGTCATGATGGGCAAGGTGAATAATTTTATTTTTGCTGAGCCGGCTTCCTTCCAATTCCTTAAGAGTGGCCAGACAGTGGGCGTTTTGACTTCCGGTGGATGGAAAATGCTCCACATCCAGCCAGATGAAACGCTCGCCTTCCACCATTTCGTGTAAAAGCGCGGCGCCTTGCCAGCTTCCCGATCTGGCTGCCGCTTCCCACACGTGCTTGTAGTAGTTGTGGTCGGTGGAGTCCGGGGAGTGCAGATTAAGCGAAGAACCCACTGCTTGGTGGGGACTCATGCCTGTCATTTGGGTGAAGGCTTGATTTGTCTTTAAAATTAACCCCCTGTGGTCTGTAACCGCCGTGGCGACCCCCAGGCGGTCAAAAGCCCAGGCCTGCAGGTTGCGCTCCCTCTCCGTATTGAGTGAAGCCCCGCTGTTTTCGGCCATCATAACCACCAGCTCCCGATCCGTCCCCAGGGAGAGCAGGCAGCAACTAAGCCTCACCGGGATGATTTCCTGGTTTCTGGTGACAAACTCGGCCGCAAAAACAGCCGGTGATTCCGATAGGGTGGGGATGCGGGGCGGCTTTTGGGGCAGGCGAATAAAGCGGTTTGTCTCCATGCCGGTGAGTTCATTTTTGTTGTAGCCCAATAACAGGCAGGCAGGCGGATTGGCTTCCAGACATGGACCGCGTATGGCTCCTTCATGGGAGCTTGAGATAATGCAAGGGTGCCCCACCAGCCCCATGAGCGCCTGAAACAAAGAGTTGGTGCTGGGAATAGAGGTGACGCCTTCTAATTCAGCGGCCAAGGAAGAGTTATCGGTAAGATTGGCTACAATCTCCGCTATATCCTGATCCTTGAATTTTTTATCTGAATCTTGAGCGTCACTCATGGGCAAGCAGGTCCTGGTGTTTAAAGTTTTTGTGAATTTAAGATTAAATAAAAACAGCCTATATTTTTTTTATTCGCCGCATTGTCTTTATTCGTCTTATAAACACCGCTCCATTTTAATTTATCGGCCACTTGGTGCGGTTTCTTGAATTGATCTTTGATTATCGTTGATAACTGCTGGTCATCAATAAAAAAATAATTTTTACTTCATTGGGGCGAAGAGCTTGACTTCACACTTGGTGATCACCAGCCAAAAACACGTTTATCATGGGGGGATACGGCCTCCCCTCCTAACGGGCCCTGTTGTGATTTTAAGCGTTTGAAGTATTTTTTTAGCGTTTTGCCCCGCTGTTAGTCTGCCCCAAAAAAAGTACGCTCCTCTTCCCAATAATAATTTGATAATTTAAAAATTGCTATAAAAAAAAGATGGTTAAAGGAAAGATAAGATTTTATCACGGTATTGGGTAGTAAATAATTAATCATATTGTTTTAATTAATTATTTATTAGCCTGATTATCTAATTTTTAAAAATAACTTGAATTGAGTCACTATAATTCTTTAAGGGAAAACAGGAAAGGGCATTACGGAGAAAAGAAAACAGCATAGTTCAAAGATCTGCGATTTATCCTGAAACCAGCCGACCACGCGAGATTTGCGGCCGGCTGGTTTCAGCTTGAAATGATCAGAGTTTTTTGGTTGAGAGCCTGAGGCTGTTCATAACCACTGTAAAACTGGAAACGGCCATGGCTCCGGCAGCCATAGCTGGATGTAAGTCTCTGATAAAGCTTGGCATCCAGCTTACATAGTGAAAAGCACCGGCGGCCAGGGGCACCAGGAGGATATTATAGAAAAAGGCCCAGAAAAGGTTTTCTTTTATGGTGCGCATGGTGGCCTTGGAAAGACGGATGGCTCTGGCCACGCCTGTGATGTCATCTCCCACCAAGGTGACGTCGCCTGCCTCCATGGCTACATCCGTGCCGCTGCCGATTGCAATGCCAACATCCGCCCTGGCCAGGGCTGGGGCGTCATTGATGCCGTCACCCACCATGGCCACCAGGCCCACTTTTTCCTGGGCCTTCTTCACTTCCGCCTCTTTGTTTTGGGGTAAAACACCCGCTACAACCTGTTCAATACCCACTCGTCGCGCAATGGCCCTGGCTGCCTGCTCATTGTCGCCGGTAACCATAACAGGGGTGATGCCCATTTCCTTTAATCTGGCAATGGCTTCTTTTGCCTCGGGCTTTTCCTGATCCGCCACAGCCAGAAGCCCGGCCATTTCGCCGTCTATCTCCGCCAGCATGACGGTTTTACCCTGGGAGGCGATCTCGTTGACCTGTTTTTTCAGGGCAGGGTTCAGCACGGCTTCGCCGTTGAACCAGTCGGGCTTGCCGATCCGGACTAAAGAGCCGTTAACCCTGGCCTGGACTCCGCTGCCGGTCTGGGACTGGAATTCATCGGGTTCCATAATTTCAAGGCCTTTTTCCCGGGCCCCGTTGAGAACGGCTCTGGCCAAGGGGTGCTCCGAGCCTTTTTCCGCCGATGCCGCCAGGGCCAAAGACTGGTCTGCCTTACCGTTTAAGGGAATCCAATCGGTGAGAACGGGTTCACCCTTGGTTATGGTGCCTGTTTTGTCGAGCATCACGGATTTGAGCCTATGGGCCGTTTCCAGGGATTCGCTTGATTTAAAGAGAATTCCCATGGTGGCCCCCTTGCCGGTGCCGACCATGATGGCCGTGGGCGTGGCCAGACCCAGGGCGCAGGGGCAGGCGATAACTAAAACCGCCACCATGCGGATCATGGCGGTTACGAATTCACCAGCCGCATACCACCATACTCCCAAGGTTATCAGGGCCAGGATGATAATGGTGGGTACAAAGATCGCCGAGACCTGGTCGGCCAGGCGCTGGATAGGGGCCTTGCTGCCCTGGGCCTGGCGAACCAGTTGAATGATGCGGGCCAGGGCTGTTTCAGACCCCACGCCTGTGGCCTTTATTTTAAGCGCGCCTTCCTGGTTCACAGTGGAGCCAAAGACCGTATCACCGGTTTTTTTATCAACCGGGATGCTCTCACCTGTCATCATGCTTTCGTTTACCGAAGATTCACCCTTGATGATCTCGCCGTCTACGGGAATAGCCTCACCAGGGCGCACCAGGACCACCTGGCCTTTTTGTACGGCCTGGGCCGGGATATCCCGTTCCACACCATCTTCATCCAACACGTGCGCCGTCTTGGGACTCAAGTCCATAAGGGCCTTGATCGCCGCCGAGGCCTTTCCCTTGGCCCTGGCTTCCAACAGCTTGCCGAATTTGATCAGGGTTATGATCATGGCCGAGGTTTCAAAGTAGACATGGCTCCCCAGGCCGGGGAACAACAACAGAGCCACGGAATAGACATAGGCCACCGAAGAGCCCAGGGCCACCAGCACATCCATGTTGGCGCTGCCGGCTTTTATGCTTTTGTACCCGCCGATATAGTAACCCAGGCCGGTGTAGAACTGCACCGGCGTGGCCAGAGCCAGGAAGAACCAGTTAACCCAGGCGGCATGGGCCCACTCCCCGTAAAGCCCGAAGTCCCGCCCCATACTTAGAATGAAAAGTGGAATGGTGAATAAAAGCCCCACCCCAAAGGCCCTCTTTTGGACGGCTAGTTCTTCTTCCCTGGCCTTTTGCTCCACATCATGCAGGGAATCCTCGCCTTCAGCGGGGACAACCAACTCGAATCCGGCTTTGTGTACAGCCTCGGCCATCAGCTCCGGCCCGGTTTCTCCGGGGGCGTACTCAACGGTTGCCGTTTCCGTGGCAAAGTTCACATTGGCCGATTTGACGCCGGGCACTTTTGTGCTTAAAGTGCGTTCCACGTTTGCCGCGCAACGGGCGCAGCTCATCCCAACCACCGGCATCTCAAGGGTGCGGGTGGCTTGGGGTAGAACCAGGTTGAAACCAGCCTGCTCCACTGATTGGGCAATGGTTTTGAGGTCGGTGACTTCTGGGTCGTAATCAATCGAGGCGGACTCAGTGGCAAAATTTACATTGGCCTGTTCAACCCCGTTGGTTTTCTTTTGTAAGGTTCTTTCGACGTTTGCCGCGCAGCGGGCGCAGCTCATCCCCACCACGGGCAACTCCACATGTTTTGAACCCAATTTGTCTCCCTCCTGGGTTTATGCAGCTGGATAGCCGATCTCATTTAACAGGGCCGCGATTGTTTCCCAGTTGGCCGGTTCTTCCCAGGTGATAGTCACATCCTTACTCTCTACATCACCTTCCACCTTTAAAACCCCTTTAATTTCTCCCACTTCTGTTTTGACAGTATTAAGGCAGTGGCCACAGGCAATACTGGGAATGTTTATCTTCTTTTCCGGCATTGTAATCTCCTGAAGAATGTGGTTAATTTTTTTAGTACCACTTAATAAGATAAGAATCAAATAAAAAAGTGCCACTATTATTTCCTATAAAAATACTATACTTGGCTGCGGGGGGCGGCAGGGGTATTATAATAATGCAGTTCCATAGTGGATTCAGCTTATGAGAGGGAAGCGGCAATTGCAGACCAAGCGACCGAACTGTTTCAAATGCAGGCATTTTGCTCTTACCTGGCAGAAACAGAGGCCCTATATATGCAAGGCCATGGGGTTTCAGTCCAGAACCATTCCCTGGCAGGTGGTGGTGAGAACCTCCGGCAAACCCTGTCTTTTATATAGCCCCAAACCGGAAAAGCCTCCTAAAAGGCCTGGTAAATGGGTTTGATTTTTACTGGTGCCTAATACATTAAAGTGGATGCCGATTCGGTAAAAGACCATGCAGTTGGGGAGCCTTTTCAGACTTAAGCGCTATTTCCTTAAAAAACGAGCTGTTATGCGCCCAGCGTGCTCATGGGCGAACACTTGTGCGCCAAGAAAAAGTGATGTGCCATAAATTAACCCCTGGGCGGGGTTTGCCGTCCAGGGGTTTTCAGTGGGAGAGTATGTCTGCTCTTCCGAACGAGGCGGGGAGCCGGTGTTTTACCAGGCCGGGTCCCAGGGGATATCCGATTCAACCTGACCCAGGGGTAGGGAAAAACGGTAGTTGCGGACCTGCCCCAGCACCTTTATCGGCATTATCATCAGTAATTGATCATCTGAATCAACCACCGGCCTGCCCGAGTGCCTGGCAGGTAAAAGGCGCATGGCTCCGTCTCTTTCTTCCCGGTCGGCCGGGCGTAAAAGGGTGCTCACTGTGCCCTGGGGCTGCACTCGGGTGGGGCGCTGGGCAGTCACCGGATCACCGTATTGCACATTATCGGTAATAATGCTGTGGGGCCTGCCGTCCAAATCGATGTAGTTGATCAGATTCCAGTCTATGACCACGGGGCGGTCTGTTTTATTGATCAGGGTGAACTCAAAATTATAGGCTTTATCCGGGAAAACAGAGAAACGGGCCGTGAACGAGTCTTCGTCAAAGACCATTTGGTTGCTGTTCGTGTTGTAGGTCAGCTGGTAGTTCAGGGACCTTTCATCATCCATGATCTCTTCGTTTTGGTAATAGGAGACTGCATCCGGTGATCCGCAACCCAGAAAGAGCGTCGCCGCCGCGCAGACAATGCCCAAGGCCAATAGCCTGGATGTTTTCATCTTGCCTCTCTTTTTTGCTGTGTTATGACCGTGAACCGCAAAGATTGATTGCCCGGGTTTTTGGCAAAGCATGGCCCGGCATTCTATAAATACCTGAAAAATGAAAAAACAAACTACTGTGTTTAAAATTTTGCCCACAAAAAAGGCGCTACTTCACCCGGCGCAGAACAGCTACGCTGCCGTGGCTGTGGGCAGGTCGGGTCGCAGGATTCCGGGCAGGCTCCACAATCAGGGGCCTGGTCATGTAGCGGGGAGTGACTGCGGCGCAGACTCCGATCATCCCGGCAAAAGGCCAATGCCCCACTTGTAATGAAGGCCAGGTTGTGGCCCCGCTCCAGGCCTGGGGAACCGGTCCCAACACTTCCCGCACCAGCCTCCACAGGCTAAGCAGGCTGAAAGACCTTCTTTGTTGCAGGGGATTATAAGGGCTGAGATAACGCCAGGTGATCGGCCCAAAGGAAAGGAAGTTCATGGTGATGATGCAAAGGCGGCTGGCTGAAACCCTGGCGGCCTCGGCCAACACCTGGGCGGGTCTGTCCACCAGCTCCAGGGTGTTCATCATGATTACCGCGTCAAAGCTGTTGTCTTCATAGGGCAGATCATGGGCGTCGCCTAAGTCGATTTCGCAATTAGGCCCCAGTTTTTTGGCAGCCATATGGACAGCCACAGGGCTCATGTCCAGGCCGTGCGCCAAAAGGCCCCTTTGCCTTAAGTGCTTTAGATGCAATCCCAGGCCGCATCCCACATCAAGAACCCGCCAGCCCTTTCGGCAATCCAAAATCGTGTCCAAAAGCCTTGTGGTCATACTTTGGTATTGCATCCCTTGGGCGGAGTCGAGCCAGGCTTCATAGGCCGCCAGTTCTTTTGCGTCAAATATCTTGTCCATACCTTTACTGTAATATAGTGTAGATGCTAAGGCAACTTGAACCATACTGGCGCCTGCATCATAGGTGTGCTATGTTTTTAAATAACGGGGTTTTTTCTTATAAAGCCCCAAAGCTCCCAAGGGGGGATCGGGGAAAAGGGGCTTATCCCATTTAAGACCTGGTCCGCATCCTTTTTCCCTGCCGGTTGAAATAACGTGCTGTTGAAAAACAGTCAGTCAGGTGTGCCGGTTTTAAATCAAGCATTTTTATCAGCCTGGCAAAATCACGTTTTTACCGGGTTGGGATTGAAAAAGTCCGGGATGGTCTTTTTCAACAGCCTGTGAGTCGTTCTACGGTTTTTCTTTGCCAAGGGAAGTGTTTTGAAGATGCGGCGATCCCAAAGGCCTCATGGCCCTGCCTTTTATCCCAGGCCGCTCGGCTTTGAGGAAGTGACACGGCACAGGAATATTCACTGTGGGCTTTACGGCATTTGCCTGCAGGTGGTTATAAAGAGGCGCTGGCCTTCTTTCTCCTGTGTGGACTGCTCACTGTGGCCGGAAAAGGGGAAGCAACCCCACGCCGCCGGGCCGGCAACTGTTCTGGCCATGCCCGCAACTCCTCCCCGTTAGTTCCCAACCTCACTGTTGCCTTAAAGGTTAATCAGCTTTTTTTGAGCTGCTCTCCGGATTTTGGTCTTTATTTTCTTGCGGCAGTTGGTTTTCTGACGGGACTATAGGGCCCCTGCCGCGTTCGAGCTTGTAGAGAAGTCCGTAGATTTTTTCCCGCCAGATATACACCGGTGCTATAAAAGCCACGCTTAAAATTCCCAACCAGACGAAACTCCAGTAGTTTTCCTGGTAGACCATGGCTCCTTGCAGGCTCAGTAAAAGGGTTCCCGGAATACGTCCCGCACTGCTGACCACCAGGAAGATGCGCCAGCTCATGGGGGAAAGCCCCAGGGCGTAACAGAAATAATCCTTGGGAAAGCCGGGAACCACAAAGAAGATAAAAGCCGCGACAACCCCTTGCCGCTCCATGATAAATGAAATTCGGGCCAGCACATGGGGCGGTATCAATTTTTCTATGAAGGTTTTGCCCAGCATGCGGGCCAGAAAGAAATTGATCCAGGAGCCAACGGTAAGTCCCAGGCTTGAATAAACCAAAGACGGGAACCAGCCAAAGACATAACCTCCGGCTGCACCGACCAACTCACCCGGAATGGGGGAGATCAGCACCTGAAATACCTGGAATACCACAAAGGCCAGCGGGGCCCAGACTCCATAGGACTCAATTCGGGCCCTGAAAGCCTCTTTGTCTTTAAGCAGCTCCCAGAGTTCAAGGCAGTATTGCCAGATAGGCTCCCAGAAGATGTAGGTGAGAAGTGAAAGCAAAGCTAGAACTCCCAGGATCATGAAAATGGCTTTTCTGCGCCTGCGTTTCAAGTCCTGGGGATTGTAGTCTAAATCGGGTTCAACCGGTTTTTTTGGGTTTTCCATTCCTTATAGAGCCTTTGTCTACTTGGTCACCGCTTTGCCAAAAGGGGAGGCCTTTTCACATGTGATGAGATTTGCAGTGACCTTTCCGGGGATATTAAACTGTGTTTTTGGGGTTAACCCGATCCAAACAGGAAGGTCTAAGAGCAATATCCGTCTATTAAAATCGTTGCCGCCCGTTAATAGGGCGGCTTCGGCGGTTTCGGTCTTTCAAGTGGCTTCCTAAAAAGCCTCCATGGCTGACTCAGTGTTCTGGGTGATTTGAAAAATAGTATTGAAACCTGCTACTTCAAATACTTCTTGAACATAAGGCCTAAGGGCGCATAAAACCAGTTTGCCTTTTTGGGCGCTTATCTTTTTGGCGGTGGCCAACAAAACCCTTAGGCCTGCAGAAGAAATATATTCAACACCCTGCATATCAACCAGAATATTTACTTCGCCCTTTTCCATGGAGCTGTTTAAGCTGCTCTCCACTTCTCCGGCGGATTGCGCGTCAAAGCGTCCGGTTAGGGAAACAATCAATACCTTGTCTTCCCGACTCTGGTCTACCTGCATTAGTTTTACGCCTCCTTAAAGGACATTTAACAACTGGAGCCTCAAGTTATCAGCAAAAACCGTCTGTGGCAAGACAGTCGGTTCAAATGCCAAGAAGGCTGATCAAAATGCCCTGTGCTAAACCGGTGTGCGCCTTCTGAACACCTTTTCATATTTTATTGCCCGACTTCTGAGTTTAACCTGACAAGCGGGGCTTTTCAGCCCTTAGTTTGCTGACAAAGTCCTCCTGGACTTTGTCAGAGGCCATTTGGTAAAAACGCGGTTTTGCCAAATGGCTCGAATTACTCGTCTTAAGAAATCCTCGCAATTCGGCGGGCCGTCATCCGGGGTCCCCAAAATCTCTGATTTTAGGGGTATTTCATGGCCCGCGTTCAGGCTGTTTGTCAACATCCTGGGGGCTTTTCAGCCCTCTTTGTCTAAAAAATTCAGTTATTCATTCACCATATGGGGTTGTCCGGTGGCTTCCCGCACGGAACGCCAAAGACTGCCCTCGGGGTCCACTTTTTTGCGGTTTTTTATGGCCAGTTCCACAGGCACATGGACAAAGTGGTTGTCCCATTGGGAGACCATCATCCCGGTCTTGCCGGTCAAAGCCGCGTGGACAGCCGCGTGTCCCAAAAAACCTGTGTAGATGCGATCGTTTGAATTACAAGGCACAGAGCGAATCAGATATGAGGGATCTATGTATTTCAGGTTCAGCTCAATGTTTTTTCCCTCAAAGTGCTGGTTGATACGTTTTTTGAGATAAGTCCCGATGTCTCCCAGGCGCAGGTTGCCGCTTGCGTCTCTACCCAGGTCTTCCTCGGTAAAGATATTCTGGCCCGCGCCTTCGGCCACCACAACAACGGCATGGCCTCGGTCCCTTATTCTGTCTTCCAAGTGCTTTAAAAGCCCGCGTTCGCCTTCCAAGTCAAATTCCACCTCAGGAATCAGGCAGAAGTTGACCTCGGTCAGGGCCAAGGTGGCATGGGCCGCCACAAATCCGCTCATTCGCCCCATGAGCTTTACCAACCCCACTCCGTTCGGCGCGCCGGTCGCTTCATTGTGGGCGCCTAAAATGGCTTGAGCAGCCTCCTCCACCGCAGTTTGAAAACCAAAGGTCTTGCTGACAAAGCAGATGTCGTTATCAATGGTCTTGGGAATGGAGACCACTCCCGTTTTAAGGCCTCTTTTGGTTATCTCCTCCACTATGGCCCTGGAGGCCCGCAGGGTGCCGTCGCCTCCGATCATGAACAAAAGACCTAGATTGAGCCTTTCCAGGGAATCCACGATCTCTTCCATGGATTGGGAGCCTCGACTCATGCCGAGATAAGAACCTCCCCGTCCGTGTATGCCTTCCACCAACGTAGGGGTGAGCTCCACAATGTCGTGGCCGAACTTGGGGATGAAACCCTGGAGCCCGAATTTTATGCCGACCACGTTGGTGACTCCGTAAATGTGGTGGAGCTGTAAAACTATTGAGCGGACCAGGGAATTGATCCCCGGGCACATGCCCCCGCAGGTGACAATGGCCGCCTTCAGTTTGGTGGGGTCGAAATAAATTTTGGAGCGGGGACCGGCCAGTTCAAAGGTCACTTCCCTGGGTTCACATGAGTCCGCTGTGTCCATTACGAAAGGGTTAACCCTGACAAACTCATTATTGTCGATAAAATGCCTGAAGCCCGGACTGTCTCCTTGCCTGGTGATGATGGGGTTTTGAATTTTGGCAGGCCCCAGACTTTGGATTTTGGTGTCTTCGGGTTTCAGGTTTCGGATGATGGACTGCACTGTATCCCTCCATTGAATTGGGAAGAAAGGCACTTTCGGCTTGGCCTTGTCTAAACCACCGGCCCGCTCGCATCACATAATTGTAATAGCCCTATAGCTTATTTGGAATCATCTAAAAAACAAAACCAGATCCGGCAAGCAAATCAAAAGGATGGATCTATGCTACCTAATTCTTCGAGGCTAGCACCGCCTTTTATGCGGGGTCAAGCGGCAACTATGTGACCTGAAAAACTGTTTTTGAAATGAGACAGTGGTGTTCCTTGCGCTTTTTGCCTTTTTTATGTCTTTTCCCGTAAATTAGGGGCCGGGGTGGCAGGCTCAATAAATCGGTATATAGTTCCCACTTAGCCCCGGTGCTTTACATTTCATACTCTTATGCTACCATCAAGAGGCTGATGTGTTGCGCTTTTAGGTGCGATTTACCAAAATAACGCCAGGATATGAAGAACATGCCCTGGATGGACGGCTTATTTTTATCATGCCGACCACTTTTTTCCCGAGCGATGAGGTTTTTTCATGAAACCTGCCGTTTTAAAACAACCAAAAATAATTTAAATCGAGGAAGTAATATGGTGACTCAATTCACCCTGGAAGGGGTGCGCAGAACGATTTTCGGGCAGGGGTGCGCCTCTGAATTGGGAGCGGAAGCAAAGCTTCTGGGAGCCAAATCCGTTTTGGTCGTTGTGGACCCCAATGTGCTTGAGGCCGGCGTTGCGGAACCCGCCCTGAAAAGCCTGGAAGACGCGGGACTTGAGACAACGGTTTTCAGCGGATTGACCAGAGAGCCTGAACCGGCGGAAGCTGACGAAGCGGCCCAGGCCGGACGGGGCGCCATGGCCGACGTTGTGGTCGGTATTGGCGGCGGCAGCGCCCTGGACATGGCCAAGGCGGCTTCGGTCCTGCTGACCAACCCCGGCAAGGCTGTGGATTATGTGGGACTGGACCTGGTCAAGGAACCGGGAAAGCCGGTTATCTGCCTGCCCACCACTGCGGGCACGGGCAGCGAGGTTACCTTCACCGCTGTCTTTACCAGGCGTTCAGACAAATTCAAGGGTGGGATAAACGGGCGCTTTCTGTATCCCCATACCGCCATGCTGGATCCCTTGCTCACCGTCACCTGCCCTGAGTATGTGACCGCCACCACCGGAATAGACGCCCTGACCCATGCCATGGAAGCCTATACCAGCCTGGCGGCCAACCCCATCAGCGACAACAACGCCCTGATCGCCATTGCCCTTATCGGCGAAAATTTAAGGAAGGCCGTGGCCAACGGTGAAAACCTGGAGGCCAGGGAGGGCATGCTTCTGGGAGCTTACTATGCCGGTTTGGCCCTGGCTCAGGCCGGAGTGGGCGCGGTCCACGCCATGGCTTATCCCTTGGGCGCTTTCCATGATGTGCCGCATGGCGAGGCCAATGCCGTGTTGTTGCCCTATGTGCTGGAATACAATGTCATGGCCTGCCCCGACCGCTTTGCGGATATGGGCAGGGCCCTGGCCGAACTGCCTGATTCCATGACCGAGAGGGAGCTTGCCGAGGCCTGCGTGGAAGAGGTTTATTCCCTGGGCAGTGACGTCGGCATACCCCCCACCCTGCACGAGCTTAAGCTTCCCAAAGACGAGATAAAGGCCTGGGCGGAAAAGGCCATGACTGTGGCCAGGCCCATTGCCAATAATCCCCGCAAGGTGACAGCCGAAGATCTTGCTTCCTTATACGAAGACGCTTTTGGCGTTTAGGCTGCTGCCTGATATAAGTGCTTTTGACCTTACCCGCTTCAGGGGGCGGTCCGTTTTCGCCTCCTGAAGCCCGAATAAATTCCTGAACGCACATTTTGGGCCCCACCTTTAAATATTATGCTGTTGTCAGTTTTGTTTCGGGTGCAAAAGGCCCTTTGGCATAAATGCAGATTCTTAATTTTTTAAAGGGCGTTCAGTGATGACTGTGATATTTTAAACCGATTAATTGGCCGCCGGCCTTAAAAGAACAACCAGTGGGAGAGCCGGTTGGCCCGGCGCAAGGCAAAATGACATTCTGTGTCCTTGCCTAAGCGCAAAAAGGAGTGAAAATGCCTGGATTTGAATGGTTGGGTGAAGAAGAAAAAAACGCCGTGGCCGAGGTCATGGAACGCAAGGTTCTTTTTCGTTACGAATTCGCCAATGAACGTAAAGGTGTTTACACGGTCCGCGAGTTTGAAAAGGCCTATGCCGATTTCGCCGGTTGCTCCCACGCCCTGGCCGTGACCAGCGGAACCACCGCCCTTAAGGTGGCCCTGGCCAGCCTGGGGATCGGACCCGGCGACGAGGTCATCACCCAGGGCTTCACCTTTGTGGCCACCTGGGAATCAATTCTGGATGCCGGGGCCACACCGGTCTTCTGCGAGATCGACGACACCCTTTGCCTGGACCCCGAAGACCTTGAGGCCAAGATAACCGATAAAACCCGTCTTATAATTCCGGTGCACATGATGGGGGCGGCCGCCAGGATCAAAGAGATCATGGCTGTGGCGGACAAACACGGCATTCCGGTTATGGAGGATACGGCCCAGAGCGTGGGCGGCACCTTGGACGGCAAGGCGCTCGGCACCTTTGGCCGCATGGGCACCCTTTCCTTTGATCCGGTCAAGACCCTCACCTGCGGCGAGGGGGGCATGGTCATTACAAATGATGAGGAACTCTATGTCAGGGCAAGTGAATATCATGACCATGGTCATGACCACAGGCCCGTGGGCAGGGGCAATGAGGGACGCCGTTTTTACGGCTTTAACTGCCGCATGAACGAGATGCAGGGTGCGGTCGGTCTGGCTCAGCTGGCCAAGCTGCCGAAGATGCTTGAAACCCAGAAACAAACCAAGGCCGCCCTTAAGGAGGCTCTGGAGAGGGTTCCCGGGCTCACCTTCCGCCATGTGCCGGACGAGGCCGGAGACACGGCCACTTTTATTTCCTGGTTCATGCCCGATGCCGAGCAGGCTAAAAAATTGGCCGAATTATTGGCCAAACACGGGGCCGCGCCTGTGCCCTGGGGGGTGAACACCTGGCACAACTATGCCCATTGGGAGCACCTTCATGCCGGTTCCTCGGTGATCAGAAGCGGCTGGCCTTTTAAACGGCCCGAGGGAGACTTAAACTACGACCCCGCCGCCTTGCCCCGCACAACCGCACTTTTGGACCGTTGCCTTTCCTGGCAGATCATGCTTGGTTGGGATGAAGATAAACTGAAGCAAATGACCCAAGCTATTAATCAATCTGTGTCGGAGTGGTAGTTAATTGTCCCTACACGTAATAATCCCGGCTCGCTACGGCTCCAGCCGTTTTCCGGGCAAGCCTTTGACCCTGATACAGGGCAAACCCATGATCCAGCATGTCATGGAACGGGCGGGCCAGGCTGAAAATGTAGAAACCGTGGCTGTGGCCACGGATGACGAGCGCATCAAGGAGGCTGTTGAGGCCTTTGGCGGCAGGGCCATAATGACCCCGGCCAAGATGCGCACCGGCAGTGACCGGGTGGCATTGGCCGCCGGTGAGCTGGGACTGGGTCCTGATGAACTGGTGATCAATGTGCAGGGGGATCAGCCGCTTTTGCCCCCTGCCTTGATTGACCAGATAGCTGCGCCCATGCAAAAAGAACCGGACCTGGATATGGCCACACCTGTGGTGGTCATAACCAGGCCCGAAGAGATAGACGACCCCAATCACGTCAAGGCCGTGATGGACCAAAAGGGAAATGCCCTTTATTTCTCCCGCCAGGCCATACCCTATCCCCGTGATGGTGGAGAAGTCACCTATTACAAACACCTGGGGGTTTACATTTACCGCAAGTCCTTTTTGGACCGCTTCCAGGAGTTTGAAAGCGGCAGGCTGGAGAATATTGAAAAGCTGGAACAGCTTAGGACCTTGGAGCAGGGCTGCACCATCCGTCTGGTGGTGAGCACCTGGGATTCCCCTGAGGTGGATCGCCCTGAAGACGCCAAGCGGGTGGAGGAGTTGATGGCCCGGACGGGCTGATTAAGAGATGAAGCCCCCGGGTGTGCAACCTTTTGCCGGTCTTTTGAGATCGAAAAAAGGGTGAAGTGCGTGTTCTTGCTTGAACCTGTGCTTATCTCAAGGGGGCTTCAATGGATACTAGTGCGGCAAGAGAAACTTTTTTCGGGTCAGGCCCTGCCTGGCCCTTTTATTTGCTGGCCTTTTTGGCGGTCTGTATTTTTGCAGCAGGCGTTTATTCCCGCATAACTGTCTGGCAAAAGGGCTATCCGGCCCGGTTTAAATTTTCCTTGGGAGGCTTGGTGAAAAACGGCCTTTTGCTGGGACGTTTATGGATGCAAGACCCCCTGGCCGCATTGCTTCACTGTATGGTCCTTTGGGGTTTTTTGATTCTTTTTCTGGGAACCTGTCTTTTATCCTTTCATGAATGGATTTTGACCTTTTTAAACGGCCGTATTTATCTGGTTTTTGCCCTGACCCTGGATCTGGCAGGCATTGTTTTTGTGCTCGGCGCGGCAGGACTTTTTCTAAGGAGGATTATTCTCTCCGGATCCCGTTTACCGGGCAATTGGCAGGATTGGGGACTTTTGGCTCTTTTACTGTTGGTTGGCTTGACCGGTTTTCTGGCCGAGGCCGCCAGGCTGGCTGTGGTGAGGCCTCCCTGGAGTTGGAGCCAGCCTGTGGGTTTTTGGCTGGCCGGTATTTTGTGGCCTGCCGAGCCGCCAGGGGCCGCCGCCCTGGCCGGGGTCTGGTGGATTCACGCCTTGGCCTCCCTGACGTTGGTGGCTTTTTTACCCTGGTTCAAGCTCTGGCATTCCCTGGCCGCTCCCCTGAATCTGGCCCTGACTCGCAAACGGGTTTATGTTTCCGCCGAAGACTGGGAAGAAAAAGGGGCTGAGTTTTGGTTTGAAAACCTTTTGAGCGCCGATGCCTGCGCTCAATGTAATCGTTGCGAGCTGGTTTGCCCTTCCAGCCGGGCAGGTGAGGGCCTCTCTCCCAGGGCCTTTACCAAGGAATTTGCAGAATACGCACGTTTAAAAAACGCCCCCCAAGGCGGAGTTTTTTTGGGGAAGGGCGGCCTGTCAGATAGAGGGAGCGAGACAACCCTTTCGGCTCAAGAGGCCTTTTACTGCACCACCTGTGGGGCTTGCAAAGAAGTTTGCCCGGTAATGAACAGCCCTTTGGATCTTTTGCTGAATATGCGTGGTAATGTGATAGAGCAGGGCACCGAAGTTCCGGGGCCGGTGAACAAGGCCCTGGGCAGCCTGACTAAATACGGCAATCCCTGGGGCGCGACCCGCAAGAAAAAGGCTGCTTGGGTCAAGGAACTTGATTTGGTGGATCTGGCCAAAAATAAAGCTAAAGTGGACTGGCTGTTGTTTGCGGGCTGCACCACCTCCCTGGATGCCACGGCCACGCCCATGGCCCGGGCCATGGCCCGGATAATGCTGAGGGCCGGTCTTACCACCGGAGCTTTAGGTAAAAAAGAGCCCTGTTGCGGTGACCTGGCCAGAAGATTGGGCGAAAACGGGCTGTTTGAAATGCTGGCCGAGGATGCGCTTGAGCTTATGGAGGCAAGGGAAGTTCATAAAGTGGTGACCATGAGTCCCCATTGCGCATATACCATGACTCAAGAATATCCTCCCCTGGCCGGAGAATTGAAATCCGAGATAAATTCCCTGCCCGAGGTTTGGCACTACAGCCAGGTTTTGGATAATCTTATTGAACGCCGGATTATAAAACCCGGTGTTCTGGAAGGAAAGACGGCTGCTTTTCACGATCCTTGCTATCTGGGGAGGCACCGCGGCATTTTTGATCCGCCTCGCAGGGTCTTGAAATCCCTGGGGTTGACAGTCAGGGAGATGGCGGATCACCATCAGAATAGCCTTTGCTGCGGAGCAGGCGGCGGTCGCATGTGGAACGCGGAGCTTGATGGGGCCGAAACCCAGATATCCCATTTGAGGGTGGCCCAGGCCAGGGAGACCGGCGCTGAATATTTGGTTACGGCCTGCCCTTTGTGCTTGATAATGCTTACCGACGCAGTCAAGGCCATGAACTTGGAGGAGGAAATACAGGTTGTTGATCTGGCCTGCCTCACCGATGAGTCTTTGGCTGGTTAGCTTTTTTGCTGCCTATGTTAAAATACCCACCCTGAAAGTATTACGCTGCATGCTGAAATAGTATGGTTTTTTTATTGGAAAGGTAAGCAAAAAACGGTAGGTTCAAAGTTTTAGGATCCAGTCGTCAAAAACGGGAGAATAGATGAGCGCTGCGCAAAAGACCAGTAATACTGCTTCCACGGAACTTCCGGAAAATCAAGAAGGGCGTTTTGACCGGCCGGGAATGTATACCCGGGTGTTGCCTCAAGATCAGGATTTTTGTTCGTTTCTGGCCCAAGCCAAGCCGTTTTTTGATATGGCCGCGACTATGCTGGTCGGTATAGACAGCGATGGTGCGGTTCAGATGGCCAATGAAAAATGCCTTTTGATGCTCGAAGCCACGGAAAAACAGGTGGTGGGGCAGAACTGGTTTGACAAATTTGTGCACAAAGCCGATAGGTACAGGGTCAAGCAAAGATGGCAGGGAGTTCTATCCGGGGCTCGCAAACCTGCCAGGACTTTGGAATATCGCGTAACCTCTCTTTCGGGAAAAACAAGGGATCTTTATTGGACCAGCAGTCTGCTTACTGACCGGAAAGGCGCGATTGTCGGGTTGCTTGGCACGGGCGAAGATATTACCCAGCATAACCTGATGCAAAAAAAAGTGGAGCAAAAGGCCAGGGAGATGGAGGCCAACAATAACGAACTCCTGACCCTGAAAAAGATTCTGGTTAAAAGCCGCAACAAACTTTCCGCTGTTTTTGATTCCTTAAACGATATCATTGTCTCTGTTACTCCCGAAGGAAAAATCGAATCACTTAACCTGGCAGCGGCCCAAAGGGCCGAGCTTCACCCCAGTAAGCTGGTTGGTTTGCCGAGCTTGGAGTACCTGGATAAAGCCCGGGTTCACCCCAATATCAGGGCCGCTCTTTTGCACTGTTTTGACTTGATGGAGCGTAAAGGCGCCAGCGAGTACAAGGTGGTGGAAGCTCCCGGCCATGACGGACCCCAATTTTTCGAGGTTATCGGCATGCCGGTTTTTGATTCCCAGGGGGATTTTTCTCTGGGGATTATTCACGTAAAAGATGTAACGGTGTTGAAACGTATGGAGATAGAGGTGCGCAAGGCCAACGAGTTGTTGGAAGAAAAGGTGGTGGAACGCACCAAGGAACTGAGCCTGGCTAAAGACGAACTCCAGGAGGAGAGGGACCGCCTGGCAGAGGTTAACGCCCAGTTGCGCCGGTTGGACCAGTTGCGTCACGACCTGACCAATATGGTGGTTCACGACCTCAAAGGCCCCTTGGCCGAAATAATGGGCAACCTGGATCTGTTGTCTTATGGTGATTTGAGTCAAACTCAAGCCGAGGCCAGGGATTTGGCCCTATTGGGGGCTGACGACCTTTTACGCATGATAATGAACCTTTTGGAGATCGATCGCCTGGAAGAAGGGCGGCTCACCATAAATCCCCGGCAGGTGGAGATGGGCGAACTGGCCCAGGGGGTGGTGGATAAATTCAAGACCCTTATCAGCCTGAAAGGTACAGACGTAAAGGTGTTGAATGAAAAAGAGGTTTTTTTAAAGGCTGATCCGGGGCTCTTGGAAAGGGTGATACAGAACCTTTTGACTAATGCCCTTAATCACACTCCCGGTGAAGGCGGCATAACTCTATGGTCTGAACCTGGTGAGGATAAGGGAGGCGTGTTTCATATCCAGGACACCGGCGAGGGCATCCCCCCGAAATATCATCAGCATATCTTTGAGAAATTCCGCCAGGCCGGTGACACCAACCTCCCTCGCACCAGTACGGGTCTGGGCTTGAGCTTTTGTCGCATGGCGGTTGAGGCCCATGGGGGCCGCATATGGTTTGACAGTGAAGAGGGCAAGGGAACGGTTTTTCATTTCTGGCTGCCCCAGGAGCCAGTCACGGAAAAGGACTGAAACCCGGCGGGAATATACCTGAATGCTTCGCATCTTAGGGGCTCCGGGGGTGACGGGCCGCCGAATTGGAGCCTTTGTTAAAGCGGGCAGCGTAAGTAAAAAAGGCAAAACAGCTATATTGGCAAGGAAGAATCCGCCAAAGTCCAGGAGGATTTTGGCGGTGGAAATAGACCCCGGGCGGATGATTTCCGCCCGGGGTTTTTGTTCAGGCAGCCTTGGCATAGGAGCCAAAGACCTTGATCAAGGACACGCATTTTTCCAGAGAAGCCAGGGCCTGCTGGACCTCTGGCTGCTCCACATGGCCTTCCAGATCGGCAAAGAAATAATAATCCCATGGCTTGTCCCTGATGGGACGGGATTCAATGCGGGTGAGGTTGATGCCTTGCTCCGCCAGGGCGGCCAGGGCGTTTAAGAGTGCGCCGGGCTGGTGGGGGGCCACAAAAAGGATGGAGGTCTTGTCCTGGCCGCTCTCCGGCAACTGGGCCTTGCTCAGGATCAAAAAACGGGTCTGGTTAAAGACCGAATCCTGGATATCCCCGGCAATTATGGAGAGGTTATGGACTTGAGCCGCCTGGGGCGGGGCCAGTAGGGCGGTTTTGGGGTCCTGGAGGACCATTTCCACTCCCTGGGCTTCGTCCTTGAGTTCTATCCAGGCGGCCTGGGAGAGGTTGGTGTTTAAAAAATTCCGGCATAATTCAAGCTGATTGGGTTTGCCCGCCACTTTGTTTATCCGGGATAGGTCCCTATTCTGACCCAAGAGGGAATAGGTGATGGGGGTGAGGATCTCACCGATTATTTTGAGGTCCGAATCAATCAAGCGGTCCAGGGTGGCGTGCCTGGGGCCGGTGAGGCTGTTATCAACCGGCACGACTCCAAAGATCGCCTGGTCCCTTTCCACCATTCTGAACACCTCACAGATCGAGGATTGCAGTGAATATTCTGCACCTTTGCCGAAATGGCTTTGCGCTGCCTGAAAAGTGAAGGAGGTTTCGGGACCGGTGCAGGCTATTTTGCCCTGGGGTTCGTTATTGCGGCAGGCACTCACCACCTCCACAAAGACTCTTTCCAAAAGGGCGTCTCGCAAGGGGCCGGTATTGTGTTGTTTTATAGCCATAAGAGCGTCTTTGCGGCTGGCTGCGCCAAAGGCCTCGGGCAGGGGCAAAGAACTCCTGCGGCCAAGCAGAATCGCTGTTTTAGCCCGCCGGTTCAAAAGTTCCAGGATTTCCCGGTCCATTTGAGCTACTTTGTTTTTAAGTTCCAAGGCCTCATCGTGGGTCATTTTGCGGCATCCTTGTTTGTTGGGAAAAGGGGCTGATTAAAAATTGTGATAAAAAAAGAGCCCACCGCTTTAGCGGTGGGCTCTTGCTTTTTTCGTTCCGGGTTAAACGAAACCGGCTACAGACCACCACCTATGGCGCTCTTAAAGCCGAAAAATCGAAAACCCTTGTCAGATGATCCATTCAAGAGGCAAAAGTGCACTTCTCCCCTTAACCTTGTATTGGTCAGAGAAAGTTGAGAGGATATGTCTGCCTTTGTTTGAATCATGCTTCCTTTTATCTTATCCGTGTAATTTGTCAAGAGCCTGTTTAGAATAACTGTAAACTCGCCCCACAAAAAAATCAGGCATCGGGCCAGAGTTCTGCCGAAATATCCCGCAGTTTGTATTTCTGAACCTTACCGCTGGCTGTAAGGGGATATTCTTCCACAAAAGTCACATACTTGGGAATCTTGAAACGGGAGATCTGTCCCCGGCAGCGGTCCCGGATATCTTCCGCCGTATAGGCAGCGCCTTTTTCAAGCTGGATAAAGGCCCCAATCTCCTCGCCGTATTTTTTACTCGGCACGCCCACCACCTGCACGTCTTTAACACCTTCCCAGCGGTGCAGGTATTCTTCTATCTCTCTGGGGTAGATGTTCTCTCCGCCCCTGATGATCATATCCTTACAGCGGCCTGTTATGGAGAGATAGCCGTGTTTGTCAATGGCGCCCATATCGCCGGTGCGCAGCCAACCATCTTTGGTGAGCACCGCCTGGGTTTCCCTGGGTTTGTTGTAGTATCCCTTCATCACGCTGTAGCCTCGGCACCAGATCTCGCCCTGCTCCCCTTCGGGCACGGGTTCAAGAGTGTCCGGGTCCATAAGCTTCATTTCCTGGCCCGGCATGATCTTGCCCACTGTCTCTGTGCGGCGTTTTATATTGTCTGTGGGCTGGGTTTGGGTGAGGACCGGCGAGTTTTCGGTTAACCCATAGCAGATGGTGATTTCGGTCATGTTCATTTTTTCCATGACTTCGTTCATGGTCTTCACCGGGCAGGGGGAACCGGCCATGATGCCGGTGCGTAGATGCTGCATGTTGAACTTGTCAAACAGGCGATGCTGCAAAATGGCTATGAACATGGTGGGCACCCCATAAAGGGCGGTGCAGTTTTCATGCTCCACCGAGGCCATGACCTGAACCGGTTCAAATTCCTCCAGGATCACCAGGGTGCTGGCGTGGGTTATTGCGGCCATCACGCCGAGCACGCAGCCAAAGCAATGGAAAAGGGGCACAGGCAGGCAAATGCGGTCTTGGGGTGTGAGCCTCTGGTTCTCGCCTATCCAGAAACCGTTGTTGCCGATTCCGGTATGAGTAAGCATGACGCCCTTGGGAAAACCGGTGGTGCCGCTGGTGTACTGCATATTCACCACCTGATCCGGGGTCACTTGTTTTTGCCTGGCCTGGTATTCTTCTTCGCTTACCATGCGGGAGATATCCATGATCTCCGGTAGGGCGAACATCCCCCTGTGCTTGGCTTGATCAAGAAAGCAGACCCGTTTTAGGTGAGGGAAGCGCTTGCTGTTCAAATGCCCCCGCTCCTGGGTGCGCAACTCGGGAACAAGTTCATAGACAGTGTCCAGGAAGTCACAGTCCCGGTAGGTGTCGACCAGAAACAGGTTTTCCGTTTCAGATTGCTGCAACAGGTATTCTAGTTCAGCCGAGCGGTAGTGGGTGTTCACTGTTACCAGGATCGCCCCTATCTTGGCTGTGGCGAACATCAAAGTCACCCAGTAGGGAACGTTGGTGGCCCAAATCGCCACTTTTTGGCCGGGCTCCACCCCCAGCGCCATGAGGCCCTTGGCCAGCTTATCCACACTGTCTTTGAATTCTCGGTAGGTGAGGCGGAAGTCCCTGTCCAGATAGACCATGGCGTCCCCGTCGGGGTTTTTGCCCACGGCCCGGTCCAGGATTTCTCCCAGGGTGATGCGGTTGGGAATTTCAATACGGGATTGGTCCATTTTAAAATTACTCCGGGAAATAGAGCACAGCGTAGATGGTGGCCTTTTCATCGCCATAACAACCCAGGTGATGGGGAACCACGGAGTTGTAGTACACACTGTCGCCTGTGTTCAGGGTATAGGTCTCCTGTCCATAGATGAGCTGGGCCTTGCCGCTTGTGACCACAATGAACTCCTCGCCTTCATGGCTGCTCAAGCCCGGCTCTTTAGCGGATTCGGGCATCAGCTCCACAAAAAACGGCTCCATATGGCGGTCGACCTTGCCTTTGCCCAGGGAATAGAAGACGGTCTCCGGCTTGGCCTTGTCCCCCCGATGGGTTACAATCTGCTGTTGTCTTTTTTCCAACCGGGTAACCAGGGGATCATCTGTGAAATGGTCATCTAGAAAGGTGCCCAGGCGTACTCCCAGTGCCCGGGCGATCTTAAGCAGAGGCCCCAAAGAGGGGTAGGTCTCCATTTCTTCAAGTGCCCGCAGGAATTCGCTCTCCAGGTTGGTCCTTAGGGCCAGCTCCTCCAGGCTCAAGTTCTGCTTTTTGCGGTAAGATGCGATTCTTTGTCCCACTTCACTTTTCATGCAGCCCTCCCATGGTGCATCGTGATCCCGAACTCATTAAAATAGAGCTCATTTGAAAAAAAACCGAACAACTTATATACACTCTGGCTACGCCTTGAGCCAGTATTGTCCGGAAACGGGCAGGAAAGATGATTGTCGTGGTGTCCCGGCATCTACCTGATAATTATCAATTTTTCAGGGAGAACCTTCGTCATGTCAACGCAGGTCCTAATTTGACGGGGTTCGGAGTAATTGCCTTTAGCGTTTCTTGGCAACAAGAAACAAGATCGGCTTTACCGGTGATTCCCCCGGCAGGAAACCAAGGTTGACATAAGAGTCACGTTTTAGCTATAGAATATGTATTCAAAATCGGAATTATCGTTTTCGTTTGCCGCAACCCGGTCCCCGATGCGCAGACGATAATCTCCGCCCAAGCAATCCCGGAAAGGATGCCCATGAATCAGAGCAAACTCACCCGCAGGGAAAAGGAACAATTGCGCCACAGAAACGAAATTCTGGATGCTGCGGTGAGCGTTTTCTGGGAAAAGGGTTTTAATGGGGCGGGAGTGCAGGAGATAGCCCAGATGGCCGAGTTCGGGGTCGGCACCTTATATCGGCTTTTCCCGGGCGGAAAAAAGGAAATCTATAATTCCCTCCAGCTTAAGGTTGTTTGCACCTTTGAAGATGAATTAAAAAAGGCCATGCAAAAGGCAAAAGACGAAGTGCAGATGATTCGGGCCTATATCAGGGCGGGGGCCCACACCTATGCAGTGCATCCCAAGGCCATGATGGTTTATCTGCGCGAGACGGCCTGGGTTGGGGGCAGTATGGAAAGGGGATTGGACCCTCAGCCCATGGAACGCTACCGCGCCTGCGCGGGCCATGTTTTCAAGGCCATCACCTCGGGCATAAAGCGTGGAATATTCCGTAAATTGGATCCCAGCGCGGCCGAGGTTTCTTTACGCGCCCTGATCATCAGCCTTTTCATGCGTTGGCTCGAAGAACCCGAATCCATGGAAGTGGAAGATATAGTTTCATTTATTGAAGACGTATTTTTGAACGGTATAAGAGTGGGTTAAAACCCGGTTGCCTGGGCCAGGAGGCGGGGCTATCCTGTATGGCGTAGGGGGGATATCAACCGGGAGATGTATATTCATGCGTAGATTTAAGACATGCTTTTTTCTTAGTCTGGTTTTCATCTTGATTCTGGCTTCCGAAGCGGCCTTTGCCTGGGATAAGCTGCCCGGCAAGGCATTTGATATAGCTATCGGCGCAAACGGCAGTGTTTGGGTTATCGGCACTTCATTTTTCCCGGGCGGTCACGGCATACATCATTGGGACGGCCATGACTGGCAAAGGGTCGATGGCGGCGCGGTTCGCATTGCGGTTGATCCCAGGGGAAGGCCCTGGGTGCTCAATGCGGAAGGCGAGATCTTCAGACAGTCCGGATACGGCTGGGAAAAATTGCCCGGCCTGGCCACAGACATAGATATAGGGGCCGACGGCACGGTCTGGGTTATCGGCAGGGCGTCTTTTCCCGGCGGTTACGGCGTTCACCGCTGGACAGGCCATGACTGGGAGCGCATCGACGGAGGAGCGGTTGCGGTTGCGGTTGATCCCAGGGGACGCCCCTGGGTGGTGAACAGCTATCATGAGATTTATCGCCGGAGGGGAAGCGATTGGGAGAAAATGCCAGGCAGGGCGACTTCTATAGCCATTGGCCCCAAGGGGCAGGTCTGGGTGACCGGACGCTCATCTTATCCCGGCGGTTACGGCATTCATTACTGGACAGGCCGTGACTGGGAACGGATTGACGGCGGTGCGGTGCGTATTGCCGTGGACCACAAAGGACGCCCCTGGGTGGTGAATGACAAAAACGAGATTTTCCGTGGCCAAAGGCCCCGACACCACCGGTATTAATATCCTTGAGCCCCCCCGATGTTCTAGATTGAAGGCTTCCCTTGCCGGGAAGCCTTTTTTAGTTCATAATTTTTAGTAACTATGTGTTAATTATATGAATTTTAGAATCATTAAAAAGCCAGCCCCCGGGAGGTTTGAAATGTCGTTTAAGTACAGATTTGCCCTTGCGCTTTGTCTTGTCATCACCTTTTTGGCGGCCGGACAGGTTTTGGCAGATGAGGCGGTGTTTGGCCCTCGGATTCCCCAGGACTATTTTGTGACCACCGGCGCCGGGCAAACCGATCTGGGCTCCGGAATCGACCCCTGGGAGACCGGGGCCTATGATCTGGCTCTTTTGCAAGCGGGGATCGAGAATTTCAACATTGTGACCTACACCTCTGTTTTGCCGCCCGAGGCCAGGGAAATCCCCTTGGCCCAGGCCAAAAAGAATTTCCATCACGGCGCTGTGCTGGAGACGATCATGGCAGCCATAAACGGCCGCCAGGGTGACACGCTCACAGCCGGTGTGGGAAGAATACAGGTGCGGCGCAAGTCCGACGGCAAGCATATAGGAGGTTTTGCGGCCGAGTACAGGGGGCACGGCAGCAAGGAAGCCGCTGCCAAAATTCTGGAACAGTCCCTGAAGGGAATTTTTGATCGACGTTATGACCCGGCTGAATATGAGACCTATGATCAGAAGCTGAATCTGGTTTCCTTTGTAGTTAAAAAGAAATGGGGCACAGCCTTGGCTGCCATAGGTTTTGTAAGTTATATCTTCCCCCGGGTTAAGTAAATCAGGCCGTTATAAAAAGGCCGGAAAGGCCAGAATCCCTTTAGGCCCGCTTTTCTTTTTCTGAAGGAACCGTGAAAATCTCCGGCCTGTCTTCGGGCAGGGTTTCCACATAAAGCGAAGTGCTGGGAAAGGCAAATGCGCATCCGGCCTTTTCCACCACTTCCTTTACCTTGATCGCCAGGGCTTCCTTGATTTGGAGCCAGTCCCCCCAGACAGTCGTCTCGGTAAAGCAATAGAGCATCAGGTCAATGGAAGAGTTGTTGAATTTGTCCACCCGTACAAAAAGCGGGGCTTTGGGCGGATTCACAAAGTCCGGGTTCTCTATGATATAGGCCTCAATCTCGTCTCGCACCATACGCAGCTGGTCTATTGTGGTCCTGTATTCCAACCCAATCGCCCAGTAGATGCGGCGATGGATCATGGCGCTGAAGTTGGTGACCGCATTGTCTGCCAATTTTTGATTGGGTACAAAAACCGGGGCCTTATCAAAACGACGCACCAGGGTGGAGCGGAAATTGATGTTTTCCACGGTTCCTTCCACCACTCCATCAACCCTTATCCAGTCCCCCACACTGAAACGGCGCTCAACCAGAATCAAAAGACCGGAGATGAGGTTTTTGAAAAGGTCCTGGGCTCCTAAGGCCACAGCCACGCCAAAGAGCCCCAGGCCTGCGATTATGGGGCCGATCTCAATGCCCCATATCTCCAACACAGTGGCGGCCCCTACAAACACAACCGCCCCCTTTACGGTCTTTACAAACCAGGCCACTACAGGGGTGGTAAAGGTTTCTTCCATACGCTTTAAGAAAAGCGAAAGGGGCTGGATCATGTTGAAGACGGCCCAGAAAATAACCGTCACAATAAGGGACTTCAAAAGGTGGTTGCTGAAAACACTCAAGGGGCCTTTCAGCTCCAGGTATTCCAGGGCAAGGAACAGCCCCAACACCACCGGAACAAAACTGACAGGCTTTTTCAGGGCCTTTAGGCTGTAATCATCAATGGTTGTCTCGGTTTTGGAGGTGAGGTTTTGCAGGCGGTCCAGGATAAACCTCGTAAAGAGTCTGCGCAAAAGGAGAAAAACAACCAATATGCCAAGGGCGGTGAGGAGCTTTCCGATATCCACTCCCGCCCAACCCTGGGTCCATACTTCATGAACGATTTTCCAGAATTGTTGCAACTTTTCCATTTGAAGCCCTTAAACTTTTGGGTTGGCTTTTGGGCAAACAATAACCGGAAGCAAGAGCTTGGGCAAGGCGAAAAAAAAGTGCCCCCGGCTTGTCCTTTTAGTGACACGCCGGGGGCTTGGGGTATGTACGGGCCTCCGGGTAAAAAAATATTCAGGCCGCTTCTTGTGAAAAGTTGTTTTTAGCCTTTAATTTTTTGTATAAAAACAATGCCTTCATGGCACGAGCCGCCCTTTCCGGGCTGGGCAGGACAGGCAGGCCCTGCTTTTGTACGACTTGGATCGGCAACTCGTCCCTTTCCATGAACGAGAATCCCAGCACAGGCTTGGGACTGTTTTTCATCATGCGGGCCACGCCCCCGGCCTGCTGGTCAATAAATTCCCCTACTTTTTCCTTGATTTCTTCCTGGGGCACCCCCATGACCTCCAGCGCCTGCTCGGCCATGAAACCGGGCAACAGGAAATAGATCAGAAGGCCGTCCACCATGGGATTGTTCAGGATCAATTGGGGCATGTCCCGGAAGTACTCCATGGGATTTTTGGAAAAGGTGACATCCACCGGGTTTCGTAAGGAGCCTGTATGGGGAACATATTTTGACAGGGCCTTTTTCAGGTCAAGGGGCAGCTCGGGCAATTTCAGGCCTTCTCTGCCGCAGGCATCGGCACAGGCCGCCCCTGGGCCGCCGGAGTGGGTGAGGATGATCATATTATCGCCCTGGGGCAGGGGGCTTGCCCCGAGCACCCAGGCAAAATCAAACAATTCCTCGATGGTGGCAGCCCGGATCACCCCGGCCTGACGGAAAATGCCTTCGTAAAGGGGATCAGGGCCCGCCATTGCGCCTGTGTGGGAAAGCCCGGCCTGACGGCCGGCCTCGCTGCCGCCCACATAATAGGCCACAATGGGTTTGGTCTGGGTAATGGACCGGGCCGCCTCGATAAACTCCCGCCCCCTTCTTATGGCCTCGATGTATAGGGTTATCACTTTGGTCTCAGGGTCCCTGCTCAAGTGCTCCAGACAATCCACCAGATCCAGGTTGGCCTCATTGCCCACGCTGAAGGCGGTGGAAAAGCCCAGGCCGTAACGTTTGAGATAGGTGAAAATTTGGGTGACAAAGCTGCCGCTCTGGGAGACCATGCCTATGAACCCGGGGTCGCAGTCACACGGAAAAAAGGTAGTGTTCAGTTTTTCATGGGTGTTCACCAGGCCCAGGCAATTGGGGCCCAGAAAACGGATTCCGTGCCGTTTGGCTGTTTCCTTGAGTTCTTCCTGCAGGGTCTTGCCTTCGCCTCCAACCTCTAAAAAACCTCCGGAAACCACCACTGCCTTTTTGATTCCCAGGCGTCCGCACTTATCCAGTATATCTATCACCACCTTAGTGGGCAGGATCAGAACCGCCAGGTCCGGAACCTCCGGCAGATCCGCTACATCTTTATAGGCTTGAAGCCCCTGGACCATGGTTTCCCTGGGATGGATGGGGAAGACTTTCCCCTGATAGCCCATCTTTAAAAGGCATCTGAGCTGGGTGGTGCCCATGGATGCGGGATTGTTGGAAGCACCGAAAAAGGCGATGCTTTTAGGCGCGGTCATTTTCTGCAAAGGGGTGGCGTCAATTATTTCAGGCATGGAGTTTTTCCTCCAGAACAACCAGAGCATCCACAGCCACCAGGTTTCCCCTGGTGTCTATCTTCACGGGGTTGATATCTATCTCCCGAATCTCCGGCCTGGCCAGTCCCAGTTCGCCCAGACCGACCAGGCAGTTTGCAATGGAATTCAGGGATGCTGATTCCTGGCCCCTGAAAGGGCCCAGCATTTTGGCGCAGCTCAGCTGGTCCACCATGTCAAGGGCTTCGGTTTGGTCAAAGGGGGCCGCGCGAAAGGCAATATCTTCAAAGACTTCGGTCATTACCCCGCCCAGACCCAACATTATCGCCGCTCCGAACTGGGGGTCCCGCACCATTCCCAGGACCAGTTCCCTGTTGCCCTGAACCATCTCCTGCACCAGGATGCCTTCTAAGTTCTCAATGCCCATGTTGCTCAGTTGGTCATAGGCTTTGGTGATTTCATCTTCGGTCTTCAAATCCAGGCGCAAGGCGTTTAGCTGGGTTTTATGGGGCAAGGTTGGTGAACATGCCTTCATGGCAACAGGCAGGCCGATTCTGAGCGCCGCGTCAATGGCTTGCTTTCGAGTTTTGGCCAACTCTTCTTTGCAGCAGGGGATGCCCCACTCGGCCAAGAGGAGTTTGGACTGGTGTTCGGACAGGCTTTGTAAAAACCGCTTTTTAAACAATGGTTGCGCTTGCATCTTGGGCTCACTCCTCAAGATCCAGATTCAGAATGGTGTGCAATCCCTGAACGATGGTTTTTAGTTTTTCCTGGCCTATGGCTTCTTCCATGCGCTTCTCCAACTGGCTGACCTGGGCCGCCACTTGCGGGGCCAGTTTCTGGCCCAGAGGCGTCAGCGAAAGGGTGTTTAACCTGCCGTCTTTGGGGTCCGGACGGCTTTTGACCAGGCCCCTGGACTCCAGGCGTTTGATCATGCCTGTAGCCGCGGCCTTGCCTATACCGGCTCTTTCGGCAAAAACGCCCAGGCTCACTCCCTCGCTGCAGCAGAGTGAGTCCAAGGCTATCATTTGCCTGGCTGTGAGCCCTAAAGGAGACAGCACCCGGTCATAGTGGGCCGTCATCTTGCGGGCTACGCAGCTGGTCAGGTAGCACAGGAAGTATTTTGGTTCCGGGAAGTTCGTATGCATGCGAACATTCGTTAGCATACAAAAAACCTAATGTCCAGCGGAAAAAGGGGAGTTACGGAGTCACTGGTTGAGAAACCTGAGGGCTGCTTCTGCAGGCAGGTGTTCAGAGCATATGCCGTACTGGAATGAATAGCCTGATTATATCTTAAAAACAGCTAGTTGCCGTATACCCTGGCGTTTATTTTTTGGGGCAGGGCCACGGGCTGGTATTGCCCTGAATCAAGGCGCAGGAAACGGCATTTCACGTCTTTGAACTCCAGGATGACCCTGGAAGGCTCTGCGGCCAGGGGCAGGAAACCGGCCCAGTAAAGTTTTGGCGAGTGACGCAACTGGCAGGGTGTTTTAAACCAGTTCTCACCGTCTGAGGAGTGATAAAGGGTTATGTCTTGCCTGGATATTCCGCCGGGACCGCTCCAGCTAAGCTGAAGCGCCTTAGCAGAGTGCACCTGACCCAGATCCAGTTGAAGGACCCTTGATTTCTGGAGGGAATTTTTAATAGGCCGGGATTTGCCATTTGGGGGGGAAACTGGCGGAGCCGCTTGGAAAAAGGTGTAGCCATAGGAAGTTGTTTCCTGAAAAGACCAACCTGATTTCAACAACACCTTTCTGGCGACCTTGCCCCAGTTTTGAGGCACTGCCAGATTCTGGCATTTGGTGGCCATGTGTAGCCTTGGATCGGGCAAAAGGGCAGGGGAGCAGCCGGTTGTCGCATCGTTGCAAGCCGCCCTCAAGTGCCTCGGCATTTGGGCCCAAAGTAAAGGCGGGCACCATAGCTTTTCCGAGCTTTTCAATTGTCCGGCCAGCCATAGGGCGGCATCGGCAGTCTGGTCTGAACTAGCCATTGGGTCCATGCCCACCATGATTTCCCTGATTCTTAAGGGCAATTTGGAAGTGTTCTTGGGCATTAAGCGCAGGTACCTGGCCTTGTGGGGGGGGAATTTAAGCTCCTGTAGGCAGGCTCCCACAAAATGAACCGGTTTATTCTGGTCCACGGCCCAGGTCCCCATCCGGTTGTCTGTTATAAGAATGGTCCTCCAGTCCAGAGCGTTTAAACTGGTTTCCAAGGTAAGTCGGCCTGGGCCTTTTTGCCCGAATATCCAGAGTTGACTTACATCTTCTCTTGTTCGGCCCAGGTCCAGGGTAAGGTGCTGATTGCCCAGGGCATTCGGTATGATCTCAACAAAAGAGCCCATATTTTGGTCCAGGGCGAGGCCTGGGCTGACCAGGCTGTCGGCGGTTGCCTTTATTCCACTAGCGGAGATGATAGTGCATTTTTTCTTGGCCCCTCCGGTCAGATAAAAACCTCGATAATCTCCCAAATGCTTGTTTTTGAATTTGAGCCCCAGTTCGGCCAGGGTTCCGGCGAGGGCCGGGGCGTCTTTTGGTTTCAGCAAAAAGCCCGCACCTGGGATTCGGAATATTTTTTCCATATACACCAGGGGCATTTTGTTACCGGTGGAAGTGAAAAGCGGCTTTTCCCCACAATCAAAGCTCAGCATGGGGGCCAGTTCAGGACACAGGGTGTAAACGTGTTTGACTTTGTTTGAGTTGAACCATTGACCTGCCTTGTGGGCCAACTCCGTGCCTTGTGGGTAGTTCAGCGGTTTTTGGGTAAAATTATGGCCAAATGATTGGCTCAGCCAGATTAAAACAGTCAAGGCCGTCAATATGCGCATCCCTGCCTTGAACCAGGTTTTATCCTGGCCCACACACACCATGACATAGGCCAGGGCCACTGGGGCTAAGAGGTGCAGGCCGAGAAGAGAATTGAGTCTGCTTATCATTCGCGGGTCGATGAACAGGTAGACCGCCAGCGTAAATATCAGACTTAATAATAAAATTCCGCTGCCTCTGGATTTACTGTCCTGTTCCCCGGGTTTTGGAGGCGAGGTGGCCAAGTCCTTGCCCCAAGCCAGAGCCGCCACCCCGACAAAGAAGAGGAAAAAACCCGCCATAACCCAGCCGTACCAGGCAACTTGCAGCTCAGGCCTCTGCGCCCTGAAGAATCCCAGGGCCTGGCTCAGATCTATGAACAGGTTTTCTTTAAGATTAAGCGGCAGGTTTTTGAGGCCGAAAAAAACACTCAGTTTTTTAAAATAGTCCAGTGGGTGGTTAAGGCTGTGATGAATTAAAGGCGAAGCACCGGCCAAAAAGCCCGCCATAGGCAGAAAAATGCGCGGGCTCGTAAAAAAAATTGGAGCCTGGCGTAAAAAAATTATGCCACTGGCCAGGATAAAACAAATAAAAAACGGGTGAGCCCAGAAGCCCAGACCGGCCAAAAGTGAGGCTGTCAAGGCATAGCCCTGAAAAGTTTTGCTTTGGGCAGGTTTTTTCACTGCCTTGACTGTGCACCAAAAGAGCCAAACCCCCAGGCAAAGGAGTTCCATGCCTCCCCCTTGGGCCAAAAGGGAGCTTTTGATCATAAAATCGGGCCCAATGCCTGTCAGGAAAAGCGCCCATAATCCGGTTTTGCGTCCATAAAGCTCCCTGGTGAGAACAAAGACACCCAAAAGAAAGACAAGGTACAGAAAAAACGCCATAAGATTGAGGCTCAGGCGGCTGACTCCGAAGACAGAGAAGAAAAGTCCGGCCAACAAGGCGTTGGGGCTGCCTGTAAGGTGATGCCCCCAGAGAAAGGCGCTGAATTCGCCGGTTTTGTTAAGGTGGGTCGCCATGAGGCCCACCCAGGCCGACTTGGCGTCCAAAAGAGGCCTGCTCAGTTCAGGCAGGCGTATTGTCAAGGCCAATAAAAAGACAAACCCCAGTATGAGCCAATGCCACTTGGCAAGGGGAACCAGCTCATGGGGGTCCAGCCTTTGTGCCGTGGTGTTTTTCAGATTGATGGTTTTAGAAGATTGGGCGCGCATGATTTTCCTGACAATCGGGTATTCAGATGACACGGTAGGTTCAGATAATCAGCCTGTCAGGATTTTAAAACAGCACACTATAATTACTCCATCAAAATATTGCTTGTTTTGCCGTGCGCTTTAAGGGAGTGGAATAAACGCCAAAATTCGTTTGGGCCGACCCGGTGGAGAGCTGCCTGTCTGGTTTTCAGGAGCGAAAGCCCTTGGGCTGAGCCTTTTGGGGGAATTCTTTGATTTGCCTTTTAGCCTTTTCACCTGTAAGTTCAATTTTTTAAGTTTACTTATAAAATTACTTGGTACTGAATTCGCTTCGGACCCCAATCCCATAGTTTGAGGACTTAATTGAGCATAAAAGGCAAAACCGTGGCCGACTCCAAGGCCACCTTGACAGTGCAAATGATGCCTCATCATGCCAACCCCATAGGGTTTGTGCACGGTGGTGTGATAATGGAGCAGATAGACGACGCAGCCGCGGTTACGGCCCGGCGGCATTCCGGTTTTCTTGCGGTCACAGCCTGCGTGGATCGCCTGGTTTTTCAGGAGCCGGTAAAGGTCGGAGAACTTTTGATTCTCCATGCACGCCTTTTGCGGGTGGGCAGAACCTCCATGGATATTGAGGTGCAGGTGGAGTCTGAAGAGCCTCGCACCGGGCAAATAAACCAGGTGGCCTCTGCTTTTGTCACTTTTGTGGCCAAGGATGAAAATGGTGCGTCGGTAGCTGTTCCTCCTTTGATCCTGAAAACAAAAGAAGAGGAGGAGCTCTGCCGCATGGCCGCCGAACGCAGGCGCTACTACCAGCAATTGAACGGTAAGAAAAAGTAAAAACTTGCGGTTTTTGTGGTTCCTGCCGCTCATTTTAAGAAAGCGGCAGGAACTTTTGCCTTTTGCGTAGGTGCGCCGGAACTGTTCTAAAGGCCACTTGATGAGAATTTATAGTTCCGGCAAGTGTTTTCAGTTGCACACCCTTGATAAGAGATCGTGATTTAGCTGGCCGTCATTCAGGTCTCCAAAAAGTGTTATTGGGGGAGGAGTCCACGGCCCGTGTTCAGGTTGTTTGTAATCAGCGGTGGCTTTTTTGATTCTATTCGCCGAGATATGCCTTGCGAACCTCCTCATTTTGACTTAACGCCTGACTGCTGTCGGCCAAAGTGATCAACCCTGTTTCCAGCACATAACCGCGGTCGGAGAATTCCAGGGCCAGTTGGGCGTTTTGCTCCACCAGGAGAATAGTGGTTCCCCGCTCGGCGATGGTTTTGATGATTTCAAAGATGGCTCCCACCACAATCGGAGCCAGCCCCAGGGAGGGTTCATCCAGAATCAGAAGCTTGGGCCTGCCCATAAGAGCCCTGCCAATGGCCAGCATCTGCTGTTCCCCTCCGGATAGGGTTCCGCCCTGCTGCTTGAGCCTTTGCTTTAAAATGGGGAAGAGCCCGTAAACCCTTTCCAGGTCTTTTTGCACCTCCGCCTTGTCCTTGCGCAGGTAGGCTCCCATTTCAAGGTTTTCCTTGACCGTCAAGAGGGGGAAAATCATGCGGCCTTCGGGCACCTGGCTGATGCCTGCCTGCACTATTTTGTCCGGTGTGTCGTCCACAATGGATCTGCCCTGGTAGAGCACATCCCCTTCAATGGGGGTGAGCACCCCGCTTATGGTCATCAAGGTTGTTGATTTGCCGGCCCCGTTGGCTCCGATAAGACAGACGATCTCTCCCTGGTCCACGTTAAGGGAGATGCCTTTAAGAGCCCTGATGTTGCCGTAATTCGTTTTTATATTTTTGAGTTCAAGGAGCATCTCAATCCGTCCCGCCGCCCAGGTAGGCCTCGATAACCTTGGGGTTTTTAGCCACGTCCCTGGGATCGCCTTCTGCCAGCCATTGGCCGTAGTTAATAACCACCACCCGGTCACACACACCCATGACCACCTTCATGTCATGCTCGATCAGTAAAATGGTGACGCCCTGATCCCTGATCTTGAAGATAAGGTTCATCAGGGAGGCCGATTCCTGGGGGTTCATTCCGGCCGCCGGTTCGTCCAGCATCAGAAGTTTGGGGCCTGTGGCCAGTGCTCTGGCTATCTCCAGCCGCCTTTGATCACCATAGGAAAGCGATGAAGCCGTTTCATGGTCATGACCTACAAGACCAACAAATTCCAAGGTCTTTTTGGCATAGTCATAAACCGAGGTTTCTTCATTTTGCTGTTTTTGGGTATGAAGCACCGCTCCCAGGAAATTGGAGGTGGTGCGGCAGTGACGCCCGATTTTTACGTTATCCAAAACCGTCAGCGCATCAAAAAGCCGTATGTTTTGGAAGGTCCTGGCAATCCCCAGGGCGGTTACATTTTCCGGCTTTTTACCGCCTATACTCTTGGGCTCCTCACCCGGGGAACAAAAGTTTATGGTCCCGGCGGAAGGCTTGTCCACTCCGGCCACGCAATTGAACAGGGTTGTTTTGCCCGCGCCGTTGGGACCAATGAGGCCGATGATTTCACCAGGATTGATATCAAAGCTCACCTCTTGCAGAGCTTTGACTCCACCAAAATTCTTACTAAGATTATCAACGTTTAGGAGAGCCGTCATTGTTCCACCGCCTTTGTGGCCGGTTTTCTGCGTTGTACCTTGGCGGCCCGCATCTGGGCTGCCACAGCCGGTATGGGGAACAGACCCGCCGGCTTAAGCCGCATCATCAGGACCATGATCAGGCCGTAGAACAAAAAGCGCGAGTTCATGGGCAGGCCCAACATAGGCAAAATTACACGTAAAAGTTCACCCAGGCCCACCATCACCGCAGCGCCCACCAGTACGCCCCAGATATTGCCCAGTCCGCCCAGGACCACCATGCAGAGCACTAAAAAAGACTCCCAGAAGACAAAATCCGAAGGCGAGAGCACCATGGCCCAGCGGGCATAGAAACTTCCGCCCACAGCGCCGACCCCGGCGGAAATGGCAAAGGCAATGACCTTGTAGTTAAGGATGTTGATGCCGCAGCTCACTGCGGCCAGCTCGTCGTCGCGGATGGCGAACCAGGCCCTCCCAAGCCGTGAGGTTTCTATTCGGTGCATGATGAAAAGCGTGGCCAGGACCATGCCCAAAATGAGGAAATAAACTTCGGGCGTATCTCCTTCCAGGTAAAAAACCGGCAGCCCCAGCCATGAAAGGTCAATAGAAGCCGGTTCAATGCCCGGCAAACCCAGGGGGCCCCTGGTCAGCCAGATCTCGTTGGTGAGGAAAAGCACCACCAATTCGGAAAAGCCAAAGGTGACAATAGCGAAATAGTCACCCGTGAGCCTTAAAGTGGGGGCGCCCAAAAGCACGCCCCATAACGCCCCGTTCAGGGCGGCCAGTGGGATTATCACCCAATAGGAAAGCCCGAAATGCACGGTGAGAAGACCCGAGGTATAGGCCCCTATGCCGTAGAAGCCCACAAAGCCCAGGTCCAAAAGGCCGTTGAATCCGGGGATGACATTCAGCCCCAAAGCCAGGATCATGTAAAGCAATATCAATATGCAGACATGGAGCATATATTCCGAGACAAAAGGAGCAAAGGGTAATATGACGGCCAGGAATAGGATGCCCAGCTTCAATATTATATCTGTATTTTTTTTGGTAGGGTTTGATGCATTCATGGTTACAGACTCTTTTTACTTTCGCGGCTCAGTTTGCCGAACAGACCGGCCGGGACAAAGATGATCACCCCTATCATCACCGCATAGGAGATGCCGTCACGATAAAGCGAGCTTAAGTAACCGGCCCCAAAGGCCTCGGCAATGCCCAGGATCAGTCCTCCCAGCATGGCGCCGGGCACAGAGCCGATCCCTCCCAAAACCGCAGCGGCAAAGGCCTTGACCCCGGCCACGTATCCCATGGTCGGAAAAAGGGAGTTGTAGTAGGCCCCCACTAAAATGCCCGCTGCGGCGCCGAGACTGCCCGCCAGGGCAAAGGTGATCGTTATCACCCGGTTGACATTGACACCCACCAACGCAGCCATGGTTTTATTCTGGGAGATGGCCCGCATGGCGCGGCCAACATCAGTTTTATGGATAATAAAATTAAGCCCGGCCATAAAGACCACTGCGCAGGTAAATATGAAGATCTGCAACCAGGTCAGGTTCACGCCTCCCACATGAAAAGCCGTTTGGTTCATGTATTCCGGTAAGGCGAGCTGGGGAAAGGGCAGGGGCCTGGAGCCCCAGATGATCATGGCCAGGTTCTGCAGGAAGATGGACATGCCGATAGCGGTGATAAGCGCCGCCAGCCTCGGCGAATTACGCAAGGGACGGTAGGCGATTACATCGAGCGCCATGCCGCAGAGCGCCCCGCAGATCATGGCCAGGGCAAAGGCGGCGTAAAAGGGCATGCCTAGTGCTGTGATAAAGGTCAGCGCAAAGAAAGCGCCGAGCATGTAAACCTCACCGTGGGCAAAGTTGATCAGCTGGATCACGCCGTAGACCATGGTGTAGCCTACTGCGATCAACGCATAGATTCCGCCCAAGGTTATTCCGTTGAATAATAGTTCAAGAAACAAGGTTGCACCTGTTCAGATTGCGTATTTGGACGAGGGGGCGGCAAAAGCATTCGCTTTTGCCGCCCGGTGGGAACATTGTCTTTTAAGTCTCCCTACTGCATTTGCTTGGCGGGTGCGAATTTCCCGTCCTTGACTGTCTTGACAAAGGCGGGCTTCCTGCAATCGCCGAACTCGTTAAAGTAAGTTTTTCCGGTGATGCCCTTAAAGGCCTTTTCCGGGGAGTTGTAAGCGGCAAGGCCGTCTCTGATCTTTTTGCGGTCCGGTCCGACCTTGGCAATAACCTCGGCCAGAATCGCCATGCAGTCATAGGCGTTGGCGCTCATCCAGTCCGGGTCGCGTTTGGCGCTCTTTTTAAACTCGGCCACGAATTTCTGCCCGGCGGGTCCGGAAGCTTCGGCCAGGAAGGGGACGGAAAGGTAGGAGCCGTTGGCCGAAGGACCGGCCAGTTTGATGTAGTCCGCATTGTCCAGACCATCGCCACCAAAGATGACGGCTTTAAGGCCCGCCTTTTCTGCCTGACGCGCGATCAGGGCGCCTTGCTGGTAATAACCGGAGATAAAGACGCCATCGGGTTTGGCGGCCTTGATTTTGGTGATCTGGGGGCCGAAGTCGGTCATGGTCTTGGTATAGGCTTCGGCGCCCACAACCTTCAGGCCCAAGCCCTTGGCCGCCTTGAGAAAGGCATCTTTCAAGCCGATGGCATAGTCGTTTTGCTCGTAGAAAATGCCTATTTTTTTGAGTCCCAGCATTTTCTGGGCATAGTTGGCCAAAAATTCACTCTGGTAGTCATCGGTGTAGCAATTGCGGAAGAACCAGCCTTTACTGACCTTGCCAATAGTGGCGTTGGTGGAGGTGGCTGAGATGCAGGGCAGGCCCTTGCGAATATAGATGGGCATGGCCGCCAGGGTGGCAGAGGAGCATACGTGCCCGATTACGGCGACAATTTCTTTGTCATTGGCGAATTTGGTGCCCACGGTGCCAGCCTCTTTGGGAGCACAAAGGTCGTCTCCAAAGACCAGCTCTACTTTTTTGCCGTTAATACCGCCGGCGGCATTGATTTCAGCTACCTTAAGGCCCACGCCCTCTTTAATGTTGTCGCCGTAGGCGGCTGCGTCACCGGTCAAGGGAGCGCCCACACCAATTTTAATGGTATCAGCGGCCTGGGCGGGTCCCGCCTGGCCTATAGCCAGGGCCAGCCCAAAAAGCACAACTCCCAAAAAGGTCACTATTTTTCTGCCGTTCATTGACGATCCTCCCTTGAGTTTTGGGTGTGGTTATTCGCCTTGCCTTAAAAGTCAGGCCAAAAAACCAGTTTATTAACAGTCGTCCACCTTAATCGCCTTGTTCATAGGGTGGCCATTTCCCGACTGATTGGTGAACTAATTTGTTTGGTGTTCCAAGCCCTGTTCAGATATCGATCCATATCCGGCAAGGCTTCGTATTCTCTAACTTTCTAAAGTTTTATGACTTTTCCCGTCGATACGGTTCAACATAAGCGCCAAACCCGTTTAAGTAGCCTTTGTTGGACAGGCTATGTGAAAATACACCGGGCTTAAACTCCTACCGGGCAGCACTCTTATATGAATGCTATTCATGGTGAAATTTTTTGCAGGGCATAAGTTATAAAAGAAAAATAACTTGCCTTTGTCAATAATATATTTTTCAAAATATTGTTTTTAAATAAAGCTTGACTTTGTCAACAAAAGGCATAGAAGCATTCTGCCTTTGAAGACAGACCTTTTTATCATTCGCCGCATATCTGTGTCAATCCAGATCATTCCTAGTGGTTTTTTTAAAAAGGTATATTGGGAGCCTGTATAATTAAGTAAAACAATCCTCCGAAAGAGTGTTTATGGGGCTTTATTATGTAGAGCATTGACATGTTGTGGGTTGAATTCGGCCATGTTATCCAAGACTCAAATAACTGAAAAATATTCACTGGTAAGTATTTTTGTAGTTATTTATTTTGGTTAATGATAGTCAACATACTAATTTTTAATAATAAATATTTTTTTAAGGATATTATTTCATTTTGACTATCCTGAGTTTTCCCGGATGAAAATTGCCGCGTAAATTTTCTATTGGAGTCGTTTGTTTTCTAGAACAGCAAGTAAAGCAACAGTCGTGCCGGTTGCATAGAAAAGTTATGATTTTAAAAAAACAAAGTAAATTAATTAGTTGTATATAACACCTATTAAGAAGGGTATGTATCCAGGCGACCGTTTGGTATGCAAATAAGGGAAATTAGCTCTAAGGAAAAAAATAAAGTCCGGATTCTTGAGACCTCTTTCAATTTAAGCCCCTGGTAAAGGAGCTGACCGGTGGCAGGTTTAGGATGGAAACAGTATTGCCGTAATCATACCGCTAGGTATTTTTTGAGGTGTAAGGCAACCATTTGGTGGGAAACTGAGCCGTATGATGGTTTTGTTTCGATGAAATTGGTTAAAATTTTGTGTCCTTTTCTAAAAATCGGCCTAAACCAAAGGTGCATGAAAGCTGTTCCTCTACAGTGATCCTGCCCCCCAGCTTTATTTCAGTTGAGATATCATGAAGCAAATTCCATATTAACTCTTTGTTATTATTTGTTTTTTTTGGAAAGATACCTGACGGGTGACTTGGCCGGATCCTGCTGAGGGATGTTTTTTTGAGTCTGGACGTTAATTCCACAACAGGTGGCGCAATTAGGTTCATGCCAACCCGGTAATCAGGATTCTCCGCCGGGACGATGAAAATGCCGGATAGTCTTTATTGATTAACCGCTTAAGTAAAAATGCAAGGGGTGGATGGAAATTGAAATGCGATTTATCTCGCTTTTAGCATCGTTTTAAATAAATTGTATTACTGATGTATTGCTTTGATGCTTATCTAATTTAAAAGCAGGGCTTGGGTGATCTATCTCAAAATGTTTATGTTGGAATAATTCCTAAGTTAAAGATTAACTATTCAAGGTGGATGCTGGCTGTTGCTTAATCTGGCCTTAATCACCGCCGCAAATCTGCATATGTGATCACCTGGGTTGCCCTGAAATTTGCAAAAGGCGTATGCCTTTTTATATGTCATTGTATTTCCAGGGGGATTCCTAAAAATGTCAAATAGTGAAACATGTAGCTAATGTGTTTTGAGAAAAATCGTGCGTGAGGCTCTGCGAGGGCAGAAAAATGTTTATAGCGACCATATAGCATAAAACCGATTTGCCTTCTCTTGAGTGATTTATATATTATTTAAGTAGGAAACTAGGCCGATTCGATCGGAGCCGGCCGGAACGGGCTTCAGCTGAAAGAAGCCTTTCCGGGAAAGGAGTTTCGATAAAGGGCCCTACCGGATTTTCCGGCTATGTGGGCTGGTAAACAAAGGGGTGCTATACACCTTTGCCGGCCTTCTGAACTCCGCCTGTTAAAAAAGATGCTGCTGATTGTCTGATATATGGCGCTTATGGTTTTCGGGGAGTGTGACTCGTCCCTTTACGACAAATTGTAAGTCTCTTCTTCATGGATGCGTTTGACGAAAATCTGGTGTTTTCAGGTTGATCCCTGTGAAGTGTATAAAGGGGCTTTTCCATATCGAGTGCTTTAAAGCCGTTAATTTGCCGAAATTCAACAAGGCGAGGTGAGATATGGCAGTACTCAGTATATCGCGTCAATTTGGAGCCGGGGGGAAGACAATTGGATTGATGGTGGCCAGGCGCATGAAGTATCAATTTGTAGATTCCGGCATACTGCGGAAGGTGGCTGAAGAGGCAAAAGTTTCGCTCGAATGGGTGGAGGGAGTTGAAAAAGAAGCCGGCGGCTACCTTATGCGTTTTTTATCCAACCTGGTTTCCTCTGATTTTATTGAACGCCATGTAAGCGGTTCTGCCGAAGATTTCGATGAAAAGAAATACGTTGCGTTTTTGCAAAAGGTTATAAAGAGGATTGCCGAAGAGGATAACGTGGTCTTTGTGGGCAGGGGCAGCCAATTCATACTGAAGGACAACCCGAACGTATTGTCGGTGCTCCTGGTGGCGGAGCGCAAAGACCGTATCCAGTTTTTAGTTGACCATTACCAAATGGATCCGGGTAAAGCCGAGCGCATGGTCACCCGGCATGAGAAAAAACGGGCCCGTTTTATGACCAACTTTGGCCATACAAACCCGGATGACCCTTCTCACTACCATATGGTGCTGAATACAAGCCTGCTGAGCCTGGATATGGCCCGGGATCAGATCTGCAACCTCTTGTTCCGTTTTATAGATGAATCATCCTCTCCCATTTGGGACTGATTTTCCGGGCCGGTTTTGATTGCAATCAATGCTTTTGAGACGGTAATAAAGTCTTTTGACCGTTTTTCAAAACCTAAAGCATTTTTAAAGTCATATTAAGTGTAACATTAATGTGTTTCGTAAATTATCTTAATCTATAAGATAACTATTTATTTTAATTAAGTTTTTCGAATTGAACCAGCTTATTTTTTGTGTGTGATGTCAGGAATTTTTTTCTACTTGGCCTTGCTGATATCAGCGATTAACTGAAAATAAATATAGGTTTAAAATTTTTTCAAAAATCCTAATTTAATTTCAGAATTACTGTAATGCTTAAATTTTAGTATCATTTTTCACTGATGTGGAGTGCAGCGTTATGTTTTTTTAAAAGTGATTTTTTTAAAGAGGGTTCAAATTTCCGGGTTAGTGGCGTAAGGAGAAAATATATTATTTTTGGTAGGTTAACTAGTTGGATACAGAACATATCAAAGGAGGATTGACAATCGTTGATGCTGACTATATTGCTTGGGCGCCAAATCAAAATAGAATAGTTTAAATATAGTTTAAGAAATGAAAAAAGTTTCTTGCCAGGCAGAGCTGGAACCGACATAATAACAGTGAACCTTTACAAGGGAAGAATATAGAGATGGATTCTAATCATAAAGAAGGCCTGTCCGCCAGCTTGGAAGATTACCTGGAGGTTATCCTACGCCTGGAAGATGAGAGCAGGGTGGCCAGAGCGAAGGATATCGCAGACCGGCTGGGGGTTTCCCGCGCATCTGTGACCGGAGCGCTAAAAACCTTGGCCGAGAGGGACCTTATCAACTATACGCCCTACAGCTATACAACTCTTACCGAAAAAGGTAAGGAAATAGCCAAGGAAATTATCCGCAGGCATGAGACGTTAAAGGAGTTTTTTCAGGATTTCCTCCAGCTGGAGTCGGAACATGCCGACGCCAATGCCTGTAGGGTGGAGCATGCCATTGATTCCCAGGCAATGGACCGCATGGTCTACTTTTTAAGTTTCATGCGCAGGTGTCCGCGCACTGGTGAGGATTGGCTGGAGTCATTCCGCAGTTATTGCAAAGGCAGGGTTCAGGAGAGCCGTTGCGGGGAGTGCCTGGAGAAGCTTAGATCCAAACAACACAAGGGCCTGGCAGGTTGCTCCGGTTGAGAGTTGTTGTCTGGTTTTAATACCAGTTTGGCTGAAACTGGAAAGTTAATGGCCCACTGTGGTTTCATTTTGAGCCAGAGGCGGAACAGCCGTATTGGTGGTACGCTTTGGGAAAAGACTTGCGTAATTATCACTTTCAATAAAATAAGAAGCCTTTTAGCCGGCAAAGCCTGTCTGGGCTTTGCCGGCCCTTAATCTGAACGTACCGCACATTTTTAAGATCCTTAACCAACTTTTCTGCAATCACGAACCGGCTAAGTTGGTTGATCCGTTCCAAGCATCTGCCAATGCAGATGCTTGTTTTTTGTGAAGTCAAGGCCGCTACACGCTTAATGTAAGTATTACATAATTAATTTAAATAGTTATGCTGTATCTGGGCTGTTTTTTGACGCACAAAACCCGCCAAATTGCAAGCAAGTCAAGCGAGCAATTTAAATACACCGGCAAAATCTTACGTCTCAAAATAAAAGGGGCGGGGACGCAACCCGAACTGCCGTTGAAACCAGGCAAAAAAATGGGTCCTGGAGGAAGGGAAGGACCCCCAGGACCCGAAAACTGATATCCCTGGTGTCGGCCCTAACATCAGGGAAACGGGAAGGAGTTCCCGGTATGCGCTTCAAGGGCAATAAAAAACCCCCAGCCCGCATAACCGGCTGGGGGATTGCACCCTGTTTTCTTCATCTCCCCAGAGTATCCTGATTCCGGTTCCTCGCCGGTTTATTCAGGTTTGTGGGTGGGCAGGTCTTCTGACTTCCGGTTCAGCCTACTTTCCGCGTCTTCCCCTTTCCCTGAAAGGAAAGAGTGACTTTAATTGCGGATTTTGTCCCCGGTTACAGCGGCGGGACCGTGACGGAATTTCACCGTCTTCCCTATTAAGCCCAGAGGGCACCGACTCCACTATCTATGCTTTGGGTATACATCTTATGGGGGTATGCTGTCAAGACTTCAATTGGCCTTAACCAGGGTAAGCAGCCCCTTACAATTTGCAAAGGGCTGCTTGTCTTTAATTTTCCTGAGGTCACGGCTCTACATTGGTGACCAGAACTTTACTAATTTCAAGCACTTTTCCTTTAAAGCGATTTTCCAGGGCTAAGTTCAGCATATCCAGGGTAATAACCTTGTTCAGCTTGGCCAGCACAGCCAGGGAGGCAAGGGACCAATCCACGTTTTTGAGGCCTTGCCCCTTGAAATCCACCAGACGCACCTGAGCCCCGGTTTCGGGGATCTCAACTCCGGCTGCCTGAATCACCAGGGTTTCAGGCCCCAATTTGGCGTAGACTTCCTTTCTGCGCTCCACCCCTTCCGGAGCCAGAGCCAGGACCACATCGGGTTTTTCGATACCCGTGTAGCCTATTTGCACAGGTGAAAAATTGAGTTCGGTAATGGAAGGCCCGCGCAGGACTGTGATGTTGTATTCATTTTTCTGGGTGGCGTAAAGCCCGGCGGACTGGGCGGCCAGGCCCAGGAGCTCCCCTGCCGTGATGGCTCTTTGACCGGCCGAGCCCTGAAGCGAAACACTCACCCTGCCTTCAAAGGGCGGATTGAAGTGCTTTTCTATGGTCAAAGGCCTGCCTAATGGCTCAAGAGCTTCGCATTCGGCCCGGTAGGCATCGCCATACTCGGTTCTTTGGTTTTCGGGTATGGGGCCTTGGGGCCTTTGGTCCGCGTCCAGGCCCTCTTGAATGGTCTTGGGTGTGATTTTGTTGCGCTTGGTGTAGCGCCCCGGACATACGCCTTCGATCTCCAGGATGGCAAAACCCTTGTAATTTATGGCCTGCTCCATGATTTGGCTCAGGTCTTTTTGATAGGCTGAACAGCGCATTACAAAAGGAGCGCCCGCGGCTGTGGCCACGCCGTAAAGATCCAGGGGCCGGTCCAGCCGGTTTAAGAAACCGGAGCTTACCTGGGCGTCGTTGGGGGTTGTGGCCGAGCATTGACCGCCGGTCATGCCGAAGTTGAAGTTATTCAGCACCAAAAGGGTGATATCCAGGTTTTTGCGGCAGGCTGCCAACACATGGGCCCCGCCGATTCCCAGGCCGCCGTCACCCATGGTCACCACCACATTCAAGTCCGGGCGGCTCAGCTTAAGCCCGGAGGCATAGGTCAGGGCCCGGCCATGCAGGCCGTGAAAGGCGTGGGTGTTGAAAAAGGTGTCAAACAACCCGGAACAGCCGATATCGCTGACCATGGCTATATCCCGGCCGTTAAGCCCCATGCGTACAAAGGTTTTGTCCAGGGTCCTGAGTACGCTGTCATGGGAGCAGCCAGGGCAGAAGACCGGGGGTCGGCTCAGGTTAAGCAAAGTCCTGTCAGCCATTTACCGCCTCCTTTATCTGGCTTGGGGTGATCAGCTTGCCGTCCATGGCCCCCAGGAACTCCACCTTGTGGCCGGGAAGAAGGCGTTTTATCTCCCGCACATACTGGCCCAGGTTCATCTCAACCACCAATACCCTTTTGGCTCCCTTGGCGAGAGTTTGGATAAGGTTTTCCGGAACCGGCCAAAGGGTCTTTAAAACCGCGACCGAAGTGGCGCGGCCCGACTGGTTCAACTCCTGACAGGCCTGGCGCGCGGCCCGGCCGCTTACTCCATAGGTAAGAACCAAGGTGTCGGCCTGGTCGTTTATCTCGGATTCGTGCAGGCTGAATTTGTCCACATTGGCTGTGAGCTTGCGTTCAAGCCTGGAAACCTGGGCCTGAATCTCGGCCGGAGAGGTGGTTATGTAGCCGTTCTCTCCATGGGTGGAAGAGGTCTGGCGAGAGATCTCCTGCCCGCCTATGGGTCTGAAGTGCGGCACCTGGCTTTGGGTCATGGGTTTAAAGGGCAGGTAATCCCCTCCCGGAGGGGCCGATTCCCTTTCCACCAGATCAGGTACGGCAAGGGCGTCTAAGTCCACCGATTCCTTGGTAAGCCCGATTTCCTTGTTCGAGGCGATGAAAACCGGGCAACGGTACTGTTCGGCCAGGTTAAAAGCGTGGATGGTAAGGGTGTAACAGTCCTTTACATCAGTGGGCGCCAGTACAATCCCGCTGATGCCGCCGGTGTTGGACCAGCGCAGGAACTGAATATCCCCGTCTGCTCCCCTGGTGGCGGAACCGGTGGAGGGCCCAAGTCGCTGCACATCCACAATCACCAGGGGGATCTCGGAACCCACGGCAAAGGAGATATGCTCGCTGTAAAGACTGATTCCCGGTCCGCTGGTGGCGGTCATGACCTTGCGGCCGGCCATGGAAGCCCCCAGGCAGTAACCCATGGAGGCGATTTCATCCTCTCCCTGGATCACAATACCGCCTTTGGGCGGCAAAAGGCGCAGCATGGTGTTGAAGACGCTGGTGGCGGGGGTGATGGGGTAACCTGCGAAAAAGCTGCAACCCGCATCATGAGCACCCCAGGCAATGGCCTCGTTTCCTTCTAAAAGGCAAAGACCCATTATGCTCTCCCTGGTCTGGCCGGGGATAGCCTGGGTCAGCTCCTCCCCGGGTGGTTTGGGGGTTTTTGAAGCCCTGATAAAGGCTATCTAATACAGGTTGATAATCTGGGAATCAATAAAAAAAGTCATTTATTTTCCTTAATTTACGTCTGGTGTAAGCCGGTTTTGTTGGTTTTTGAATTGCCCTTTCACTTTACCGGGCCGCTATCTCCTTAAATTTTAGCAGCTTGGGCGCCACACTCCGGAAGATTGAGTAAGAATTTAAAAAAACAGGTAACGCTCTGCGAAATTGATCCAATGGTTTATGCTTCCCAAACGGCTTAAAAGGTGTGGCTTCACTTTTTAAGGCTTTTGGTCTTTAATCCAATTGCAGATAGCGGAGATAACGTCCTTTTCTATCCCCCAGAAGCCGTGCGCGCTTCTTGCCTGGCAGGGGGCGGAACTTGCCGGGATGGTTTTTGTAAAACTTATCAGCTCTATAGCGGCCGCGTTATTAAGCCTGGCCTTGATCTGTCCTGCGCCTTGATAAGGGGTGTAGGGACAGGCGTCCTTTTTGTGGTGAACGAGCAGGACCGGTGGTTTTATTGATTCAAGGTCCAGCTCAAGCAGTTGCAGCCCCTTTTGATTGGGTATGGTCAAAGAAGAGCTGAGCACAATTCCGGCAAGATGCTTAAGCTTGTCTCCCTGGGCAACCGCCGCGGCGCCTGAACTGCCCCGACTGGCGCCCACCAGCCAGACCGGCAGGTTGGTTTCGGCGCGCAGATAGTCGATTACCGATTGAATGTCTCTTTTATATTCTAATAAATTCCTGAACCCATATAAAAGGCCGCAGTGGTCCTGACAGTCTGTAGGCGCGTCCATAAGCGCGGTGCAAAACCCTTGTGCCGCCAAATCACGCCTGGTGCGAACCAGGAAATTGTTTCTCAGCCTTGACGGGTTGCCCGAGTCGTCAATATCCAACCTGCCGTTGCCGCCGGGTAAGAGGATCAGACAGGCCACTGCGCTTTTGGGCTCAACAAGGTGCAACCGTACACTGACACTTTTTCTGGTGGGGATATCCACCACTTTTTCAAGGGGTGCGCCGTTAATTATGTGTTCATGGATTTTGGCGACCGGTTTTTGGTAGGCACAGGCCAGGACCAGCAAGGGAATGGCAATTAAAAGACCCAACAGGGGGGGATTGCCGAACAAGCCGGGGATTAACCCGAATTCAGGCTCTTTTATGCTTTTTACGGGCATGCTCACCTTTTTGTGCTGCACACGGGCGACTGGCTTTGGTCTCGCGGCCCGGGCTTGTTGCAAGCTCAATTGATTTTACACCCTGGAGAGCAAGGCGTTCACCGGGGGGGTATCCGGCTCATGTTTGTTCATAACTAAAAGCAGGATAGCGAGGGCGAGTTTTACCCTTAAAAATCATGACCTGTCTCTTTGATTAATTTGAAAGGGCATGGATCAGTATGTGTTATTCATATTAATATGATTACAAAATATGAATTATTTTTTGGGGTGAAGCCTTTTCAGTTTCAAACCTGATTGGGGGGTAAAATGATTTGCAAAAACCTGCTCTTGGGCCTGGAAAGAATTGGACTGGTTTTTGCGTTTATAACTTTGGTTTTGGTAGTTTTAGAAGACTGTTCTGCCCAAAAAAGCGGTGAAAATGCCTTTACCGGCAGTGAAAGTTGCCGCAGATGCCATGAAAAATTCTATCAACTTTGGGCCCGTCTCATCACGGCAAGGCCATGCAGCCCTATACGGAAGGATTCGCTGAAAAGAGCCTCACCCCCCATAAAGCTGCGGTCAAAGTGGATGGCCACAGCTATGAGGCCAAGGTGGGGCCGGGGCAGGGTTATGTCCTGGACAAAGGCCCCGAAGGGGAATCGCGCTATAACATCACCCAGGTACTGGGGGGCAAGAACATTTTTTATTTCCTCACCCCCCTGGAGCGGGGCAGGCTGCAGACCCTGCCCGTGGATGTAAAACAAAAGCTCTGGTTTGATGCGGCAGCCAGCGGAGTCCGTCACCAGGGGGATCGGCCGGTGAGTTGGAGACATTCTGGCTACACCTTTAACTCGGCCTGCTATGCCTGTCATGTGAGCCAATATAAACAGAATTATGATCTGGCCACAGACACCTACGGCACCACCTGGTCTGAGCCCGGCATAAACTGCGAATCCTGCCACGGCCCTGCGGCCGAACATATAAGGGTCTGCGCTGAAGCGCCGCCCGGGATTGTTCCCGAGGATCTCAGGATAAAGAGAGGAGGCCGGGACTTCACCCATGAGCAGAACAACGCAACCTGCTCCACCCGTCATGCCAAGTCCATCGCCTTGAGCACAAGCTTTGAACCGGGCGATGATTTCTGGGACCATTACGACCTGGTGACCATGGAGCATCCGGATTTTTATCCCGACGGCCGGGACCTGGGGGAGAACTACACTTATAACACCTGGCTGTTAAGCCCTTGTGTAAAGGCCGGGGAGCTGGATTGCACCCACTGCCACACCTCCAGCGGCAGGTTCCGCCAGAAAAAAAACCCAACCAGGCCTGCGCCCCTTGTCACCAAAAGAGGATCAATAACCTGGAAGCCCACAGCAGGCATAAGCCGGGGAGCAATTCCCCTGGTTGCTTGAATTGCCATATGCCCATGACCGGCTTTGCCCGCATGATGAGAAGCGACCATTCCATGCTGCCTCCCACCTCCGGTGCAACCGGGGAGTTTGCTTCGCCCAATGCCTGCAATCTCTGCCACCGGGACAAGGAACCGGACTGGGCCGACCGCCTGGTGCGTAAATGGCACGGCTCAAGTCACCAGGATCTGATCCTGCATCGGGCGTCTTTGATCAAGGCGGCCCGTAACAGGGACTGGGACCGGCTTCCTGAAATGCTGGACTATCTCAATGACCCCGGAGGTGACGAGGTGTTCAAGACTTCTTTGGTGAGGCTTTTGATCTCCTGCCCTTACGAAGAGAAATGGCAGGTGCTTTTTGAGTTGGCCAAAGATTCGTCCCCGCTTCTAAGGTCTGCCGCCCTTTCGGTCTTGTCTGATTTGCAAAACCGCCGGGCCCTTGATCTTCTGGTAAGGGCCGCGGGCCATGGGCCCCGCCTGGTGAGGGTGAGGGCGGCATCGGCCTTGGCCTCATTTCCCCTTCAAATGCTTTCTCCCGGGCAAAGGGATGTAGTGGAAGCTGCCGCCAAGGAGTTGGTCCAGGCGATTTTAGCCCGGCCCGACACCTGGCAGGCTTATTACAATCTGGGAAATTATCGACTCGGGCAGGGCAGGATCACTAAAGCACAAAAGGCCTGTGAAACAGCCCTTGGAATCAGCGGTTATGAGATAATGCCCATGGTAAAACTTGCCTTGGCCTGCGCCCAAAGGGGGGGCGCGGATTGCTCCCTGAAATACCTGATAAGGGCCAGGGAAAAGGAGCCTGAAAACCCGGTGGTAAACCTGAACCTGGGGCTCTTCTGGGCTGAAAAGGGAAAGAACGGGAAAGCGGAAAAATCCCTTAGACTGGCTTTTCTGAATGACCCCAAATTGGCCAGGGCCGCTTATAACCTGGGGCTTTTACTGGTAGAGAAAAGCCCTGCCGAAGGGGCTATGCTGTGCCTTAAGGCCTATGAATTTTCCCCTAATCCCAAATATGCGGCCACTGCCGCCTTTTGGTTGAAGGGTCAGCAAAAGACCATCCGGGCCGCTCGGCTGCTGGAAAAATCAATCGACAAATGGCCCGGTTATACTGACCGCTACCTTTTGCTGGCCAGGATGCACCGGGAAAAGGGGCTGCTGCGGGAGGCTGAAAAGGTGCCTCAAAAGGGGCTCAACAGCGGGCGCATGTTCGGCCTGGATAAAAAGCGCCTGCTTTATCAGTTGGGGCGTTTGCAAAGCGGCGGCCCGGCTGATTGACCGGGCTGCCAACTTTTCGGCGAAGTTATCCTGGATCTTGCCAAACGGCTTTATTATCAACTAACTATTTACCGCTTCCCTGGGCTCCTCCAGACAGGCCCTTGCCTATCTGCATGGTGAGCCACAGGTAAAAATTCATGGGTTCTCCCTTAATTTTGGTTTTGGCTTTTTTGCCAAAGCTTTTCAGCTTCATGGTCATGTCTTTGGTCTCTGCCCTAACCAGGCCCAAGGGGGGAATATATTCGCAGACTATGGCCTTTACCGGGTTGCCCTTTTCATCCTCGGCCTCTACTTTTATGGCTTTGAGTTTGCGCTTGCTGGTTTTTAGGGTGATTGTCTTGGCAGAGCCATCCTGAGGCTTGATGGTCCTGGGTTGCTGGGCGTTTTTTTCGCCTTCTTTCAGAAAACTATCCGGGACGGTAAAGGGGTCCATTCCGTTGGGCTGGACAATAACCTCCAAAGGTTTGCCGGGTCCCTTGGGCGTTTCTTCCATAAGCACCCGGGTCACCACCCGGCCCTCACCCTCGGGGGTGATTGCGATTTCCATCCATATGGCCGGTATGCCGTCCCTTTCTTCTCTTTCCAGGGTGGAGATGAACATGGTGGAACGCTTGTTTTTCTTAAGATCGTGAATCTTGTACAGAGCCCAGGCTCCGGGATGAAATTTAAAATAACCGTCCACCACCACCATGGAACTTTGGCCCGATTTAGGCATATTGGAGTCGGCAGACCAAACCGGGCTTGTGCAAAAGGCCGCCAGACATAAAAGAAATGTCAACAACCCACTGATCTTCAAAGTTTTTTGCAACATGACGACCTCTTTCAGTTTTAGGTAGCCGGGTTATTCTTAATTATCTACTTCTTCAGACGGATTTCAAAAGGCAAAACCTACCATTTGCCCAGGGCCTCCAGGGATGCGGAGACCATCCCCACCGTGTCTATGGTGTCAAAGCCGGTGAGCTGGTTGATCTCCCGCTCCGCTGCCACTGGGTCCTGGTTGGCCTTGTCCCTTGCCTTGGAGAGCTTTTTGTAAAAGCCCAGCTTTTTCTGCAGTTCCAGTTTGGTTTTTTGGCTGGACGCCTTGTTTATCCTGTTTTTTAAAAGGGGGCCAACTTGGTCTTGATATCCTTCGCGGTTCCCCGGTAAATCTCCCGGTTTTGATTGTCTGTAAATGTGCCTCCGTGGCGGCGCATTTCATGGGCCTTATACAAGGTGACCCTGGCGGCGTCTTCGGCGTAGTTGGGGTCCAGGGCGCATCTGGGGTCGATGCCTTTGTTTTGCATGTTTTTTATGCGCAGCCAATTGGTGTCTCCATAGGCCTCCAGATGGCGGCTGGTGGTCACGTTCTGCCAGGCTTGCGATGCCTTGCGGCCGCCTGAGTTCCGGGCATAGACCGTGTTAAAGCGGTCTTGGACCATGGCGTTTGCCGTGTACAGGCCAAGGTGCCGGATCCTGCCGGTTTGAGGGTCTTTATAGCGCACCGTATTTCCGCTGGTGCTGTTCATGGCCAGGTCCAGGTCCATGCCGGGCGAGGTGTTGCCCGAGTTGCGGATAGGTTTGAAACTCAGCTCGTTGGCATCAAATCCCTGGCGGGCAAGGTCCTGCTTCAACTCCCGCACTATTTTATTTGTGTGCCTGCGGTCCCAGGCGCCGTAGGCCGCCTTTTCCTTTGAGGTGGCGTTGAATTTGAGATAGCCCTTGGCATGAGGCGCGTTTTTGATGGCAGCGGTCTGGTCCATGATCTGCCTGCTCAAAAGCCTCAAGGATTTTTTGTCTGCCCCGCCTGCCTTGGCGGTGTTGTCTTTACTCTGCAATTCCGCCAGGCGCTTCACCATGGCCTTGCCGTATTGGCGCTCCTGTTTGAATCTGTGGGAGCGTTGGGCCTGTTTCCATTGATCGAGCTTGGCCTTGCGGGCCGCTGTCCTTGCCCTGTGTTGATAACCCATGATTCTCTGGGTGACCTTTTGTACGGCCTTTCTCTTGATAAAGGTAATGGCCGTGTTTTTCAGACCTCCGAGTAGACCGCCTTCCCGGTATCCCTCGTAATTCGAATGCCGCTTCCGGGTTATTTCAGATATTAACAATTAAAGGTTATTTGCATAACCAGCTCAAACTATGCGCTTTAACAGAACAACCCATTGCCTCACAGACAGGGGCAAGCTTCATAGGGAATATTAACGCCTGCAAACCCCGCCTTAAGCCTTAACCGGTCGGCTGTTTTTTTTGATAAAGGCACTGAGAAGCCCAAAACGCCTTGGGCTGAATCGCCATTGTGGATCAATCCGCCTCCGGGATGACATTTCCATCTGCGTTGTCACAAAGTGATGGATATCTGTCGAGAAAAAGCTCCGCAGATAAAAGAAATAAGCCCCGGCAGAAAGGTATGCTGTCATTTGTACGACTGATTATCTCATCCAACAGGCCGCCCATTGGCCGGGCAGCCGCTCGGTCAAAGGCGGTTCCTCCTTGCGGCATTTCTCCGTGACCAGGGGACAGCGGGACTGAAAGCGGCAACCGGCCGGTGGATCCAAGGGATTGGGCGCTTCGCCGCTGTAGGCAATGCGTTTTCTGCTCCTCTGCACCTTGGGGTCTGGCACCGGCACGGCCGAAAGCAAAGCCTCTGTGTAGGGATGGACCGGCGATTCATAGATGGCGTTTCTGCCTGCGATCTCAACGATTTTGCCCGAGTACATGATGGCTATGCGGTTTGAGATGTGGCGCACCACAGCCAGGTCGTGGGCTATGAAAAGATAGGTCAGCCCGAATTCGGACTGCAAGTCCTGCATCAGGTTCACCACCTGGGCCCTGATCGATACATCGAGGGCGCTCACCGGCTCGTCGGCCACAATGAACTCGGGTTTCAAGGCCAGGGCGCGGGCGATCCCCACCCTCTGGCGTTGCCCCCCGCTAAAGGCGTGGGGATAGCGGGCCCCGCTGTCCGGCGGCAGCCCCACCAGTTCCAGAAGGTGCGCCACCTGGTCGGCCGCATCGTTTGCGTTTTTAACCAGGCCGTGTACAATAAGCGGCTCCGCCACAATATCTATGATCTTCAGCCTGGGGTTCAAGCTGGCGTAGGGATCTTGAAACACAAGCTGCATATGTCGGCTTAAGCCTCGCACCTCTTCCCTGCCAAGGTGGGTGATATCCTCACCCTTGAACATGACCTTGCCCCTGGCAACCGGCACTCGGCCCAATATGGCCCTGCCGGTGGTGCTCTTGCCGGAGCCTGATTCCCCGACCAGGCCCAAGGTTTCGCCCGGTCTTATATAAAAATCGATTCCTTCAACTGCGTGGACAAAAAGGCGGTGCTGTCCCCAGAACCCGCTGCGCCCGGCCGGAAACCTGACAGTCAGATCCTTTACCTCAACCAGGGGGGCAGCCTGGCCCTCCCGGGGATTTTCCGATAACAACTCCGCTTGCTGACTCACTTTTCCTGACTCCATGGTGATTATCCCGGCCTGGCCGGTTTTTTTTTCAGTTTTCGCGTTCCCTGCTTTTGGCGGCACACCAGCAACAGACCTGCCGGTCCTTGGTTATGTAGGCCAGGCTCTGGGGATTGGAGCACTCCTCCCTGGCCATCTGACAGCGGGGAGAAAAGGCGCATCCCCTGGGCGGGGCTATGAGGTTAGGCGGCGCTCCGTTTATGCAGACCATGCGGTCTTCCACCTTGTCCAGTCTGGGGGTGGCGCCCAATAACCCCATGGTGTAGGGATGGCCCGGGTTTTCAAAGACTTTTACGGCATCGCCTTCTTCCACAATGCGGCCTGCATACATCACGGCCAGGCGGTGGCACAGCTGGGCAATGACGCCCAAATCGTGGGTGATCATGATCACCGAAACATTGAGCCTTTCCTGCAAGTCCGCCAGAAGCTCCAGAATCTGGGCTTGGATCGTTACGTCCAGGGCGGTGGTGGGCTCATCGGCTATGATCAGTTCAGGCTCACAGGCCAGCGCGGTTGCGATCATGACCCTTTGGCGCATGCCGCCTGAAAGTTCGTGGGGATATTGCTTGAGCCTTTTTCCCGGGGCGTTTATATCCACCAGCTCCAAAAGTTCCATGGCCCTTTTGCGGGCTGCTTTTTTATTCATTTTCAGATGGTGCCTGAGCACTTCGGTGATCTGGGTGCCCACAGTGAAAACCGGGTTCAGCGAAGTCATGGGGTCCTGGAATATCATGGAGATTTCCTTGCCCCGGACCCGGCGCACATAGTCGCGCCCCGCCGCGTCCATGATGGAGCGTCCCTTGAAACGGATATCCCCGCTGATAATGCGTCCGGGGGTGTTTATCAGGCCCATTACCGCCTGAACCGAGACGCTTTTGCCTGATCCGGATTCCCCCACAATGCCCAGGGTTTGGCCGTGCATCACCTTAAAGGAGACCCCCCTGGCCCCCTGGACCACTCCGGCCCGGGTATAGAAATGCACCACCAGGTCCCTGACCTCCAAAAGGGGTGCTTGGTCGCGGCCGGTCATGAAGCGGTCACCTCCTTGGCGGTTTTTTGGTTTTTATTCCTGCGCATGCGCACCGCCATGTAACGGGCAAACTGTTTTTCCCTTTCCTGGGGATCCGATATGAGCCTCATCCAGCTTGCCACCAGGTTAATGGCCAGAACGGTTATGGCAATGGCCGTGCCGGGTATGGTGACCAGCCACCAAGCCATGAACATATAGTTTTTGCCGGTGGCCACATCCAGCCCCCAGGAGGTGGCCGGAGGTTGAATGCCGAGCCCCAAAAAGGAGAGCGCCGCCTCGGCCAGCACAATGCGGGCGAATTCAAGAATGGACAGGGTCAAAAGCGGAGAAGTCAGGTTCGGCAGTATGTGGCGGAAGATGATCCTGGGCCACTTGCAGCCCACAATCTCGGCGGCCTCCACATAGGGGGTCTGACGCACGCTCAAAACAGCGCTTCGGGTCATGCGCCCATATACCATCCAGCCGTTTAGGGAGAGCACCAGAACCACAGTGGTTATGGAAGGCCCGATCACCGCCAGGATGATAAGTGCCAGCAAAAGCCCGGGAAAGGCCACCTGGGTGTCGATCCAGCGCATGACAAAGCTGTCAACCCGGCCTCCCAGGTAACCTGCGATGAGCCCCATGACCACCCCGAATCCCCCGGCGATAAGCACCACCAGGGCCCCCACCAAAAGCGACACCCTGGAGCCGTATATGGCCCGGGCCAGCACGTCGCGCCCCAGGTGGTCGGTGCCGAATATGTGGGTCAGGCTGCCCTTTTCATACCAGAAAGGCGGGGCCAGCCGGGCGCTCAAGTCCTGTTCCGTTGGGTCGTGGGGTGAGATAAAGGGAGCAAGTACGGCCATGAGAACCAGGGCCACTATCAAGACCACGCCGAAAAAGCCTGCCTTGTCTCGCCAAAGTTCCTGGCCCAGCTCCTTGAGCTTCATTTGCCATTGTGGCCTGGACTGAGCCAGGGCTTTTTTCAGATTGCTTGCCTGATCCATTTGTTAAGCCAGTTTCAGCCTGGGGTCTAAGAGTTTATAGATAAAGTCCATGGCGATATTTATCAAAACCACCATGATGGCCACGGAAAAGACTATGGCCTGCACCAGAATCAGGTCTTCCCTTTCTATGGCCTGAATGGCGGTCATGCCTATCCCCGGCCAGGCAAAGACCGTCTCCACCACCACCGAGTACCCGGCCAGGGCGCGGATAGTCTCCCAACCCGCCAGGGTCATCACCGGCAGACTGGCGTTTCTCAAGGCGTGCACGCCCACCACCCGGATAAAGGGAAGGCCCTTGGCAAAGCTGGTTTTTACATATTGGGCGTTCAACTCGTCTATCATGGAAGAACGCACTATCATCACAATGCGGGCCAGGGCGGGCAGGGCCATGGTCAGGGCGGGCATTATGATGTGGCTTGGCGAACCCGCGCCCGAGGTTGGCAGCCAGTGCATCTGCACCGCAAATATCACGATAAAAAGAAGACCCAGCCAGAATTGAGGAACGCTCAAGCCCAAAAGGCTCAGGAAAACCGTGAGCCGGTCCACAATACCGCCCGGCCTTAGGGCCGCTATGATGCCCAGGGGCACGGCGATAACAAAGGCCAGGCCTATGCCCACTGCGGTCAGCTGAAAGGTGAAAGGCAGTTTTTCAAAGACAATATCCATGGCCGGACGGTGCTGCCAAAGGGAGTCGCCAAAATCCAGCCTGGATATGTCTTCCAGAAAATCCGCGAATTGGATGTAAATGGGCCGGTCCAGTCCCAGTTGTTTTTCAAAGGCGGCCCGCTGCTCCAGAGTTGATTCCAGGGGCAGCATCACCTTTACCGGGTCTCCCACCATGCGGGTGACTACGAAAACCACCACTGTCACCCCGATGATGACGATCAAACCTTGAATAATGCGTCTTAGAATGTACCGGCCCATTTAATTGAGATCCCTTATTATTTGACTTTCATTTCCTTGACCAGAAGCTGGGCGTCTACCCGGCCGGGCCAGATGAGCCTTTTGCTCAGTCCGTAGATGTCTTCAATATTTAAGAGCCAGACAAAATAGGCATTGTCATAGGCCCTTTTCACCGCCTGATGATAGAGATCTGTCCGCTTTTTCACGTCGGTTTCCGTGCGGGCCTTTTCAATCAGATCGGCCAATGTTTTATCTGTGTTGGAGGAGCCGATGCCGCCTGATTTGTAATAGGCGCTGAAGCTCTTGTCCGCGTCCAGAAGTTCGTTACTGCTGACCACGAAGATGGCGTCGGCCCTGGTCTTTCTGTCGAACAGGCGATTTAGGTATTCATTGAACTCAAAGATGCGCACCTTGGCGTTTATGCCGACCTTTTTCCAGTAGGCCGCCACCGCCTCCACCAGCTCCCGGTCCTTGAGCCAGCGGCCGGAAGTGCCGATAATCTCCACTGTGGCTCCTTCGGCTCCGGCTTCTTTAAGGAGCTTTTTGGCTTTTTCCGGGTCAAAGGGATAGGCCTTTACATTTTCGTTAAACCCGAAAAAGGAGGGGCTCAAAAGCTGGCCCTCGGCCACCTGGGCAAATCCCTCAAAAAGCCCTTCGGCCAGCGCTTTTTTGTCCACCGCATAGTTCAGGGCCTTGCGCACCCGCACATCCTTGGTAACGCCTTTGTCCGCGTTCAGGATGATGATGGGGTGTTCCAAACCCAGGATGTGAATGCTCTGTGGAACCTGTTTGGTGAATTCGGGCAGAAGGTTGGTGATCAGATCAAACTCACCGGCCATGAGACCGGCCAGACGGGTTCCCGGCTCTTCTATAAAGCGGTAGTTGACTGTGGCGATCGCCGGTTTTTGGCCCCAGTAGGCGTCGTTTTTGACGAGTATGATGTTTTGGCCCCGGTTCCAGACCTTTAACTTATAAGGGCCTGTGCCTATGGGCTTTTCCGCGAACTTGGGGTCCTTGGAGTGCTTGGGGGGCACTATCTTTAGCCAGTACAGGCGCGAGGGCAGAATGGGGTCCGGACCCTTGGTGGTGATATTCACCGTGAGGTCGTCCACCTTGGAAGCGCCGGTGATGGTGGAAAAGAAAGAGATCTGCTCCGAGTTGAATTTGGGGTCTATGACGCGTTTTACGCTGTAGACAACCGCGTCTGCGTTGCAGTCCTCCCCGTTGTGGAATTTAACGCCCGGCCGTAGCTTGACCTGCCAGGTGGTGGGGTTTTCCAAGGTGGGCATTCCCTGGCTCAGGCTCGGGATAAGCTCGCCTTTGGGCGTGCGGGTCAAAAGGGTTTCGTAGATGTTGTCGTTCACCGCCCGTTCACCGCCGTCTTCCCTTAATTGGGGGTCCAAGGTGGTGGGTTCCGAACCCAGGGCAATGGAAACTTCCGCATCCTTGGCCTGGACCAGGCCTGCGCCCAGGGCCAAGGTGGTTAAAAGAACCAAAAACAGCAGCCCGAATTTCTTCATGCCTCTCCTCCTTAAATGGTCTTTCCGCCAAGAAAGTTATGAAAGCTCCTGGAGGGAATCGAACCGGGCCTCCCCCTTTGGCCCTGTTCAATTCAGATTGACCAAACCCCCTCTCCCCCCGAAGCCGGATTGCCCCGGTCGGGTTTTATTATTTGCGGGATTTGGTTTGGATTCGTCCTAAGGTCCTGCTTAAGAGTAACCAAAATCGAGACCTGTTTAGTTCGAATCTTTACCTTATCCACAAAATAAACAGGTTTTGCAATGATTATTTCTGATTAAACACACCGGACACACCAGCTTCATTTACTCTTTTTGCAATGGTCTGTGGGTCTTTGGAGTAAAGCCCCTTTTCTTTCATGCGCTCAAAAAATACCGAGCCGCTAAAGGTGTACTTAAGGCTCATGCCCTTTTCCGTCTGCATACTCTTGCGCACATGCCTTACAGCGTCGCCAATGGCCGTGGCCTCCGGCAGAATCAGAAGATCCTTGCCCTGGGCGTATTTCACTGCGTTGTGACCGGCCAGAACGCCTGTGCAGATGGCTTCCGTATGGCCAACCAGAAGGCCCGCCTTTTCACCGCCGCAGAACAGGTTCAAGACCCCCTTGACTTTGAGGGAGTCGTCCCTGGGGCTCATGCCCATATAGCGCACCGAGTTGCCAATGCCGCCGGAGTAGGGGTCTTCAAAACGGGCGGTTTCAAAGCCGGGCACCTGCCTCAGCATATCCAGGGGGAAAAAGGAAGTCATCAGCTTGGCATGGCCGGTGTCCAACAAGATGATGCTGTTTGCGAATTCGGGCAGGGCGTATTGCTGACAGGCCTTTATGGCCAGCTTGCCGGTAAGGGCCTTGTCCTTGGGCAGGGGCACGACCACAACACCGTTTGTGTTCAAGGTCTCCAGGATCTCCGGAGCTAAAGATTCTTTAAAAAGCTTGCAGGATCCGCTGAACGCGCCTGTCTGATCACCCCTTTTACAGATCATCTCCTGTACACCGGCTTTGGCCGCCAGGCTCACCCTGCCGCCAAAGCTGTGGCAGCGCAGCACGCACATGGCACAGCCCTTGCCGTATTTTGTGCAGTTGGCCATGGGACCTGCGGTGCCGGTGGTGTCTATGAAGGCATCGCCTTCAAGCTTCACGGTTTCGCCGGTTTCCCTGTTTTTGGCCAAAACCGCCCTTATGGCCTTGTCTTCCATTTCGGCATCGGTGACCCTGGTTTGGCAAAGGATCTCCACCCCCGCCTTTAAAAGGAGCTTTTTGATGATGGGCTCCATGGTCGCCACATTGTAGAGCGAGGCATGGTCGTGACCCGGAAATTGGATGTTTTTATGCAGATAGTTTGTATCTATGGTTTGAAAGATTTCTCCGCCGCCCATGGCGATGAGTTCTTCCGTGGCGGTGAAGCGGCCGTTATTGCGCATTATGCCGCCAACCAGACCAGTGCCCAAGAGCATGTCGGTTCTTTCCAGCAGAGTTGCGTGAGCGCCCATTTTGGCAGCCTGTAAAGCGGCTGCGCATCCGGCCCAACCTCCCCCCACGATGATTACTTGCATGATTGATATCTCCTTTTGGAAATCCCTGTTCCTGATTGCGGTTCAGCCCTGAAGGCGGTTTAAGGACACCCCGCCGGCCTTAGCCGCAGGCGGGGTCCTTTCCGGTCGCCTTGAGCCAGGAAAACACCGGTGGTGTTTGTTTGGTTTCGGTCTCTGTCAGAACATCTACAAAAAACGGTTCCTTGGCGGCAAAGGCCTGGTCCAGGGCCTGGTCCAGTTCAGCCGCTGTCTTTACGTGGCAGGCTGCCAGGCCGAACCCCTGGGCCACTTTGCTCATGTCGCCTGAAGAAAAATCAACCGACTGGAAATTGCCCCGGCAGTGAATGGCCTGCAGGGCCTTTATCCAGCCAAAGCAGGAGTTGTTGAAGTGTATGAGCACCGCCGGGATGTTGAGCCTTTTCAAGGTCTCCAGCTCTCCAGCGCTCATCCCCAGGCTTCCGTCTCCGAAAAGGCCCACCACCCTTGCCCGGGGGCAGGCGAAATGGGCTCCCGCCACCGCGGGTATGGCATAGCCCAATCCCCCATAGCCCCTGGGAATCAGGAACCTGGAACCTCCTCCTCCGAGCCTCAGGTAGCGGGTGGTGTAGGGAGTGGGCGTGCCTGCGTCCGAGATCACCACCGAAGGCGAGGGGAGTCTTTGGTTAAGGGCGTGTATCACCCTTTGCGGCTTAAGCGGCACGGAATCGTCGGTAAATTCCGCTTTGGCCTTTTCCCAGAATTCACTGCGTTTTTGGTTCAGCTCCTCCACAAAGGGCCTGGCCTCCCTGGGATTGGCCTGGGCGGTGAGCATCTCAAAGAGCACCTCGAGGGTTTGGCGCACATCTCCGTTTAAGCTGATGGAGTTCTGATAGTTGTTCCCCAGTATGGTGGGGTCCATGTCGAGCTGGATGATTTTCAGATCCGGGCGCAGAGAGGGCAGGGTCCACTTCATGGTGGAGACCGAGCCCATTTTGCAGCCCAAATAAAACAAAAGATCCGCCTTTTCCACTGCTCCCACGGCATGGGGATGAAAACCGTTGTCTCCCACCACGCCCAGGGCAAGGCGGTGTCCGTCGTCCATAACGCCCTGGCCGCTGATGGTGGTCACCACAGGGGCTTCCAGCCACTCTGCCATCTTCAGAATTATCTCACCGGCCTGGGAGTGGTTGGCCCCGCCGCCGGTCACCAGCACCGGACGTCTGCACTCCAAAAGGTTTTTGACCACCTTTTTAAGCACCTTGCTGCTGGGTTGGGTGCGAAACGCGGGGTAATGGCGGCATTCGGGCTCCACCCAAAGGTCATCGCCCGCCTGGTTCAGATCACTTTTCATGTTTTCGATCGGCAAAACCAGATGCACCGCTCCGGGCCTGCCCGTGGTGGCTATGCGAAAGGCCCTGCGCAGTTCTTCAGGCAGCTTGGATCCCAGTTTGAGGAAGCTGGACCATTTGGTTATGGACTCGAAAAGCGTGTGGTGGTCAAGCTCGGTGATGGTGCCTTTGCCTTCTCCGGCCATGCTTATGCCCGAGGTGAAAAGGATAACCGGAATGGAAGAGGCATTGGCCTCGGCCACACCGGGGGTGGAATAAAGGGCTCCGGCTCCACTCGGGCACTCTGCCACGCCGGGCTTGTGGCTCAACCTGGCATAGGCGTCGGCCATGAAAGTGGCTGAACGCTCGTCCCGGCAGAGCACATGGGTGATATCTCCGCCTGCCTGGTAAAGGGCCTCGTAAAGGGCCAGCGAGGTGTCACCCGGTACGCCGAAAATATATTTAACACCATATTTAATCAGCATATCAACCAGAACCTGGGCGCCGGTCATGGGCTTGCTCCTGTTTTTAGAAAAGTGTTTAAGAGCTCAGTAATCCTCTTTGATCAGCTGGTATATCTCCTGCTCCTTAAGGGTCAGGATTTTTTTCTCCTCGTGGATTTTGTTCAGAAAAAAATGAAAAAAATCATGGCGCAGACTGTCTCTGCTGGAGGTGACGAACCAGTGGCTTCTGGTCCATTTAAAGGGGGCCTGGTCTTCCTTGCCTGCCTGGAATTTGCCGACCAAAACCTCTTTGCGATCTGTTATCAGGTCAAAACAGCGGCCGTCCAGGCGGCGCTCCAGATGCTCCCAGCCCGGGTGAACAACCTGGATCTCAAAAGGGCTCAAGGGGGGCCCCATGGAGATGTATTTCACCAAGACACCCCTTTTAACCGCCTGGTGGAGCTTTGAATCTATGAGCCTGCCTTCCATGGGAAAACAGCGTATGTAGATTTCTTTTTCCGCCGAGGCGGTCATCTCCTGGGCCTTGCCCATGGTTTCGTTCAAACCGCGCAAGGTCCAGATGTGTTCATGGTCGGAGCGCCAGGAGGTGCGGTCCACCTCTTCCTTTAAGAGAGCCAGGTTGGAGTCGAACTGGCTCTTTAGGCGCTTGATCAGCTCTTCGGGGGGCAGGGGGAGATACAGTCCTTCCCCGATTTCGTTTACCAGGCCTTTATGCAGCATTTTGCGCAGAATGTCGTAGATGCGTGAACGGCTGACGCCTGAGAGTCGGCTGATTTGGGAGCCGTTGGCCGGGTGATGGTTCACCAGGGCAAGGTAACAGGATATCTCGTATTTGGAAAAACCCAGCTCTCGCAGGCGTTCATTGACAATCATGGCCCGATCTTTTTTGTTTTTGTGTTTTGGGCTCACATGGAGAACAGTTGTGGTAAATGCGCGGTCTGGACCTGGGTCTCTTGATCGGGCTCTGGCGGGGACCCTGCCAAGTTTATGACTCTTTGGCCTGGACAAAAGGAAGTGCGCTTTTCTCCATGGCCCACAATAGCATGTTGCTCCCATGGGAGCAACAGATATTTTACCGGCCTTCCCTTTTAATGGAATAATTAGTAATCGTTTGTTTTAATTAAGATTTGCTTGCCAGTAGCCTGGCAAAATAACGGGTCCTAACCTGATCGTTGAAATCCGGTTTATCCGGCTGATAGGTGTGTTCAATAACCAGGCGCAGCAGAGGTTCTTGCTGAAAGTAATCTCCCGCCAGGGAGAATACACTTATCAACTGGTCTGCGTTTTCCGCCGGTCCGCCGCAGGTGGCCAAAAGGCCCAGTTTTTTACCGGCCAAAAGTGAATGGTGCCCCTTGTCCCTGAACCCTGTCACCAAGGCCGCACTGCGCTCCAAAAGGGCCTTGGCCCGAGCGGGAAGCGACCAGAAGTAAACCGGCGCGGCCCAGATCAGGGCATCGGCCGGGATCATCTTTTCCCAGATCAGGGAGACCTCGTCCGGCAGGGGGCAAAAGGGCGTTTCTTGTGCGTCCTGGCATTGACTGCAGCCGTTACAGGGCAGGATATTGAATTCGGCCAGGTTGATCACCTCGGCCTGATGTCCCATGAGGATGAGTTCATCTGTGAGCCAGTCAACCGCCCGGCTGGTGTATCCCTTGGGCCGGGGGCTTGCCATGAGAATCACAAGATCCACGGTTTTCCTTTCGTGAAAAAAAACAGGCGCCCGGAAATAATCCGGAGCTGTTCACTCATAGCATGTTTTTGGTGATTGCGGCTACGTGTTTAAAAAACTTGGCGCGAGGTGCGGCTGATTGCAACCCTAAATTTACGTGTTTTTTTATTCGGGCAGGTATGCGCGGCAAGGTTTATTCATTGTTAATTTATGCTTAATAGTATGAATAGACTTGACCTTTCCCAAACCTCTTAATACTATCAGTCTATAATCATCTACCGGATTTAACCGGCCCCAAGCCCCTTTGATTCTTTATCCGGAAAGGGAGGATAACCCATGTCCCAACAAGAAGAACGCCAAAAACATTGGGCCCGGATCGTGGCCAAGGCCTGGGCGGACGAGGATTACAAGAAACGCCTTTTGGCCAATCCCCATGATGTCTTCAAAAACGAAGAAGGCCTGAACTACCCCCCGGAGGCCAGCTTTGAGGTGGTGGAGCAAAAAGACGACAAACATGTGGTTTTGGTTATTCCGCCGCCGCCGCCGGATGAGGTGGGTGTGGAAAAATTGGAATCGCGCCTGGCAGACATGCAGTGCTGCTCCTGCTCCGGCTGAGAAAGGGCAACCTTATTTCAGGCGGTTAATCCGTATTAAGGAAATATCGGGAGGATAGGTCAATGGACAGCAAGAATTGGCATAAATCATGGGCCCGCATTGTGGCTAAGGCCTGGGCTGACGCTGACTATAAACAAAGGCTGCTCACGGACTTTGAAGGGGTTATGAAAGACGAGGGCGTGGATCTGCCCCCGGACATGGAATTTAAGGTCATAGACCAGAAAAATGAAAACCACTGGGTGCTGGTCTTGCCGCCTCCGCCGGAGAATATCGGCCAGGTGGAGGATGTGGCCTCCCGCATGGTGGCCTCTGCCCAATGCTGCTGCTGCTGCACTCCCTGAGAGGGAAGTCTTTCTGATTCCTGTTTTCCGTGGATCGGCAAAGTCAAAGCCCCCGGCCCCGGATTAAACCTGACCCAAAGGGTCGGGCACGGCTGCGGTTTGTCTTTAAACCGGATGCGCCGAGGGGCATTCCCTGAAATTCATGTTGATGTTGTCCGGTTGTTGCCGAAGCCGGTGCTCTTATTAAAGGGGAGTTTCATTAGCCAAGTGGATGTGTGCCTGGTCAATATGCCTTTCACCGTGCTGGAGCGTCCTTCCCTGGCCTTGGGGATACTAAAGGGGGCGCTCACGCAGGAGGGCATTGATTGCCGCTGCCTCTATGCCAATCTGGAGTTCGCCGAAAAAGTGGGTCTTTTCCCCTACCGCCTGGCCGGTCGCCAGGATTGCTGGGTGGGAGACTGGATCTTTGCCCGCTCCGCCTTTAAGGGGTTCGACCCGGACCCGGTTTCATATGTCAATTTGTTTTGGGAGCAGGTGAAGGACAGCCTTCCCGCCCTGGATAACCAGACAGTCACCGAAGCCCTGTTTGATCTTCGCGAACGGGCAGAAGATTTCATCCTTTATCTGGCCGGAGAGATCAGCCGGGAAAAACCGGCCGTTATCGGGTTGAGCTCCACTTTTCAATGCCAGACCGCCTCTCTGGCCCTTTTGCGTCGCTTAAAGGAAATTGACCCCGGCCTGGTCACCATGCTAGGCGGGGCCAACTGCGAAACCGTCATGGGGCTCTCTTTGCATAAGCATTTCCCCTGGCTGGATTTTGTGGTCTCGGGCGAGGCGGATCTCATTTTTGCGCCTTTGGTGAAATCTATTTTAGCCAAGGGCCCGGATTTGCAGTCAGATGAGCTTCCCCAAGGTGTTTTGGGACCGGCGCACCGAAAAAACCATTACCAGGGATTGGAGCCTGACCAGGTAAGGGCCATGATCTCCGATTGGGGTGCAAAGGATACAAAGCGCCCGATCCCTGATTATGACGACTACTTCACCCAACTGGAAAAATGCGAATTCCTGAATGAATGCGTCTCTCCCGGCCTTTTGGTCGAGGCCTCCAGGGGGTGTTATAATGCAACTAAAAAACCTTGTCTTTTCTGCTCGTTAAATGGACCGGCCAATCATTATCGGGTCAGGCCCGCAAAAGAGGTGATCAGGGAGATGCAACACCTCTCGGCCAGGTATCAGGTGGACCGTTTTATCCTGGCCGACAATATCCTGGCCCCAAACCACTTGAAAACTCTTTTCCCGGCTTTGCCTGCGGAACTGCCCGGGAAAAATATTTTTTGTGAACTGAGCCCCAGCCTGAGCAAAAGGCAGCTTTCCATCCTGGCTCAAGCCGGGGTTGTGGTGGCTCAGCCGGGAATGGAAAGCCTTTCCTCGGAGGCCCTGAAAATTCTCAACAAGGGCTTAAGCGGGATAAACAATATCCGTTTTCTGAAAAATTGCCTTGAGCTGGGCATTAGCCTTATCTGGATGATTCTTTACAATTATCCGGGGGAAAAGGACGCCTGGCATGAGGTGACCGCGGATATCATACCCCTTTTACATCACCTGCAGCCCCCCCTTTACCTGAACCAGGTGCAGCTTTCCCGTTTCAGCACCCTGGAACAAAAGGCTCCCAGGTTTGGGCTTAGCCTTAAACCCAAAGAGATTTTTAAGTGGATATACCCCCTGGGGGAAAAAGAGCTGGCTGACCTGGTCTGGGACTTCGAGGACCGCGAGTTCGCGGAAAGGCCGCGAGGCCAAAAAGGCCTGAAGCGGCTTAAAGAAGCGGTTCTTTTGTGGAATCGGCTCTTCAGGTCCAAGGAGCCTCCCCGCCTTGTTTACAAGGACCAAAACGGGGTGCTTGAGATAACAGACACCCGTCCGACCACGTTGGGTTCAAAATATGCCCTGACCGGTCTTTTGCGGGAAATCTGTCTGGCCTGCGATCAGGGGCTTGGGCTTAAACGCCTTGTTGGTAACGGTCTGGCGGAAAAATGGGGGGAACAGGAGATCGAAAATTCCCTGGAAAAGTTGAAACACGCCGGACTGGTTTTGGTGATGGATCAGAAAGCGCTTTTCCTGGCCCTACCCAAACCCAGGCGCTCCCTTTTACCCGACCGCCTTTTCCCGGCGGGTTCAATAGATAAAAACCTGTATTACGCCCTGAAGGCCACTCAATACCGGCCCGGAGCCCATTTTGTCCAGGGGGAAAAAAGATGACAAAAGGCGTGGATATTCTCTTGGTCAATATGCCCTACACCGATGTGGTGCGCCCCTCGGCCGGTCTGGGATTGTTAAAGGCCATATTGGATAAGGCAAAGGTCAGGACCAGGGTTATTGAGGCCAACTTGCTTTTCTGGGAAAGGGTGGGGCTTTACGCCTATGACATGGCCGGGTTTCTTAATTACCATCTGGCCGACTGGAGTTTTTCCGCAGCCGCCTTTCCCGAGTTGGATACAGATCAGACAGACTATGTGGAGGACCGCTACCAGGAGATGCTGATGTTGCAGGCGGATGCCTCCATGCGCCATCTGGGCAAAAAAGGCATCATCAAGACCATGCTGAATTTAAGAAAAGAGGCGGCCCGGTTCATAGATGAATTGGCTCGTGAACTGGTGGAGGAAAACCCGGCCATAATCGGTTGCTCCACCACCTTTATGGCCCATGTCTCTTCATTGGCTCTTTTGCGGCGGGTGCGCGAGCTTGACCCCGGGATCGTGACCATGATGGGCGGCGCCAACTGCGAGTCCGGCATGGGGCTGGCCACTCACCGTTCATTTGAGTGGGTGGATTATGTGGTGAGCGGCGAGGCCGATGAGATCATAACCGGCCTGGTCAAGGGTATTTTGCAAAAGGGCCGGGAATTGGAGCCTGCCTCTTTACCTTTGGGAGTTCTGGCGCCCGGTTATCGAAAGAACGGCTATCCCGAGGTAAAGGACCATGTGACCAGGGCTACGGCCATGAACCTGGCCAAGGCCCCTCCTCCTGATTACAGCTCTTATTTTGATGCCTTGAAAGAAACGGCTGTACTGAAGGAGGTGGTGAAGCCTTGCCTGCCGATCGAGGCCTCCAGGGGGTGCTGGTGGGCGGAACGCAAGCCTTGCACCTTTTGCGGTTTAAACTCCGGCGAACAGCCCTATCGCCGCAAGCTCGGTGAGCAGATACTGGCCGAGATGGATCATCTGGCCGGGGCCTATGGGGTCAAGAAGTTTCGGCTGGTGGATAATGCCTTTGATTTAAGGCTGTTTTATGATCTGGTCCCCGTATTGATTGAAAGGGGCGCGCCTTATGAACTTTTTGGGGATCTCCGTTCCACCTTGACCCGTCCCTTGGTGAAAAAATTGAAACAGGCCGGGTTCACCTCTGTCATGTTCGGCATCGAGAACCTGGAGACAGAGGTCCAAAGCCTCATGGGCAAGGGCGGGTTCGGCTGGCTCAGCCTGCAACTGCTTAAATGGTGCAGACAGGAGGGCTTACACACCCATTGGATCTATCTGTATGACGTGCCCGGCGAAGACCCCGGCTGGTATCAAAGGGCGGCTCGTCTGACACCCCTGATAAGTCACCTTTGGGCTCCGCTCACTCTGTGTCCGGTGCGTTTTATCCGGTTCAGCCGTTATCACAAAGACCAGTCCGAATTCGGGCTCAACCTGCACCGCCTGGGATCTTATGACAAGATTTATCCTCTGGACGGCCCTGACCTGGACAACCTGGCCTATTTTTTTGAGGATGAGGTTCGCCTGGAAAAGGACCGCATAGCAGGCAAACGGCTTACCGATATTCCGGGATATATCGACCTGTGGCAGGAGGTGAGCCGCTGGCAGGTGCTCCAGGCCAAGGATGCCCCGCCCCAGCTGACCATGGAAAATACTTCCGAAGGGCTTTTGATAAGGGACACCCGCCCGCAAGGGGTCATGCAGGGAGAGATGCTCAACGGCCTTTTAGCGGATATCTGCCTGGCCTGTGATCAGGCTCCCTTGGAGGAAAAGCTTATTGAGCAATTTAAAGGCGAGGGATACAGCGAGGCCCGGATCAGAAACAGCGTGGCCGAGCTCATGGAAAAAGGCCTGATTTGGCCCGCGGACCAACGCCTGGTGGGGTTGGCTCTGTGGCATCCCCTGCCGGGTTACATAAAGGAAACCGATTTTCCGGGAGGCATCCTGGATAAGCTGCATTATCAGGCCCTGGAGCATTTTGACCTTGTCCCGCGCCTGGACAGGGAGGGCGACATATGATCAGCCCGAACCAGGTGATTTTTGGGCCGGACCCAGGACTGGAAAGCGCCCTGACCCACCTGGACCCGGACCTGGCCCTGACCCGGTGGGCCGAGATGGAACCGGCGCAGAAAAAGGCCCTGTGGGGCGATCCTTCGGCCCAAGACCCTCTAGATGTCTTTGCCCGTTTGGGAGAGTACAACCAGTTTTCCCGTTTGGTGCGGCCGGTAAGGGCCGGAAAGGGAAAAGAACTCCTTTTTCGGGAGCTTTGCCAAGTCAAACCGGAGATGGTGACCAAGGCCTATGTGCATCTGCCTTTTTGCAAAAGCAGGTGCCTTTATTGCGGTTTCTACATGGCCCGGCCTGAACCCGGTTTGGTGGATAACTATCTGGATCTGCTATTAAAGGAGCTTTCGGATAAAAGATCCATGTTGGCAGGGCTTAGTTTCGACGCCCTTTACCTGGGCGGGGGCACGCCGAGCGACCTTAACCCCTCCCAGATGAAAAGGCTTTTCAAGGGCATTGTAAGCTCGCTAAATTTAAAACCAGGGGCGGAGATCACCCTGGAGGGTCGTTTAAAGGGTTTCGGCCCGGACCGTCTGGAGACTGCCCTTGAACTGGGGGTGAATCGATTTTCCTTTGGGGTGCAGAGCTTTGACACAGACCTGCGCCGCTTTTTGGGCAGGCGTCTTGACCGGAACCGGATCAAACAAAAACTGGCTCAAATAAAAACCCGGTCCGCCAAACCCGTATGCATTGATTTGATAGCCGGGCTGCCCGGCCAGAGCATGGAGCTTTGGCAAAGGGATCTCACCGAGTTTGCCGAGTTGGGCCTGGACGGCCTTTCCCTTTATCCCTTGCGGCTTTCCGGGCGTACGCCCTTGGATATGGCCCTTAGGGGCGGCCTCGCACCCCCTGTGCCCGAGGCCCGCGGCCAGGCTGAACTCTGCCTTTGGGCCGGGGATTTTTTAAATACCCTGGGCTGGCGGAGGCTGGATCTGGTCCACTGGAAAAAAGGCGAACAGGAAAGGTGCCTTTACGAGAAAAGGCAAAGGGAAAAGGGGCGAATATTCGGGTTTGGCTGGGGGGCCAACTCAGACCTGGGCAAACTGCGCCAGGTGAACCATATCGCACCGGGTTCATACAGGGCCCTGGTAGAAAAGGGCGTACAGCCGGTGATGGTATGGCTTGAACAGCCGGGGCATTACAGGCTCATAAACCGTGTGGCGGACCAGCTTAACCACGGCTTTTTAAATCCGGCCGGACTGGGGATCAAAAGCCGGTCTGCGCAGAGCAAAATCAGCGCCCTGATCGAGTCTGTCACCGGGCCTTGGCTCAGCCAGGGCCTTTTGCAAAAAACACCCCAAGGCCTTGCCCTCAGCAAACCGGGTTGGTTTTTCGCCCCCAACCTGATCCAGGGGTTGTTTGACCTTTTGGATCTGGCCCGGCCCGCGCAAAGGCCCCAAAGGCCTGTGGCCCCTCCCAGGCATTTTTCCCTTTTTATGGCTCAGAGAGCGCCCTTGGATTGCAACCAAAAGGAGAAACCCGGGCATGTTTGATCCTGATCTGCTTCAAAAACGCCTTGCCACCCTGGAGCAAAAAGACCGTGAGTTGATCATGGGGCTCACAAGGCCGCCTGACACTTACGAAAGTTTTGCCGACATGAGGGGGTATCACCAATACACCAAGCGCCGCAGGGTGATGCCGGGTTATGACTCCCAGCCCATGATGGACTGGCTGCTCAGTCAAAAGCCCTCAAACAACCTGCGCAAAATCTATATTCATTTTCCTTTTTGCCGGTCCAGATGCCTTTATTGCGGTTTCTTCATGGGATTCAACCGCCCGGAAAAAGTGAAAAACTATCTCTCCGCCCTTTTGAGGGAGATCCGGCAAAAGGCCAAGGAACCCTGGGTGCGGTCCGCTCCCTTTCATTGCGTTTACTTGGGCGGCGGCACTCCTTCGGATCTGGAGCCGGACCAGTTGCGCCTTTTGTTGGATACGGTGCGGGAGAATCTGCCGCTGGCCAATGACTGCGAGATCACCCTGGAGGGGAGGCTCAAGGGCTTTGACAAGGAGCGCAGGCAGGCGGCGATTGAATCCGGCGTGAATCGTTTTTCCTTTGGGGTGCAGTCCTTTGACACCCAGGTGCGCAAGCAGATGGGCCGCAAACTGGCCAGGGAGGAGCTTCTTGAGGCCCTTAAGGAAATAACCGATCAGGGCAAGGCCCTGGTTATCGTGGACTTGATCTACGGGCTGCCTGATCAGGATATGGATGTGTGGCAAAGGGATCTGGACGACCTTTTGCAAAGCGGGGTGGACGGGGCCTCGGGTTATATGCTGCGCACCGCGGTGAACAACCCCCTGGAAAAGGCGGTCAGAGCCAATCTTCTGCCTGCCGAGGCAGACCTGCCCCAAAGGGGACGCATGTACGCCAGGCTGCGCAAGACCCTTTTGGCCGCGGGCTGGAAACGCCTCAATATGACCCATTGGGGAAGAAACAGCCGTGAACGCTGCCTTTACGACAGCGAGAGCTTCTCAGACACCGATATGGTGGGCCTGGGCTGTGCGGCCCATGGCCAGGTGAATGGTTTTGGAGCTATTAACTTCCCCATTTTAAACGGTTACCTCAGCCTGATTGAGCGGGGCAAGTGGCCGGTGTTCTTTTGCACCCAGTCCCCGCCCGAATACAGGGCCTATTTTGACGTGGCCGACCAGACCGGCATGCGCATGATCTCTTTTGAGCGCTTTCGTCAAAAATTCGGCCTTGATCTTGAACCGGTGCTGGGATGGCTCACTGATCAGTGGCAAAAGATAGGGCTTCTGACCCCTGATCAGCACAGGATGGTGATGAGCGGGCCTGGCGAATTCTGGCAGCCCAACCTGAGTCAGGCCATGATCGACTGTCTGGACCTGGCCTCGCCCGACTTTGACATGGAACTCATTGACAATATGGATTTCAGGAAAAACCGAAGACGGTTTAATAGATCCTGGTTTGAAAGGCAAAAGGAATTGTCTCCAAACCTCGACGTATCCGTGCCGGGACCTGGTTTGGCTGAAGCAAAGAGAACGCCCCGACCCTAAGGAGATGGTAAAGTGATTAACCGGCCTTGTTTTGCCCCTCATTGCAGCCCTCTTATTCTGGGGCCCGAACAGGTGGCCATTGTTACGGAGTTGGAGCACTATTTTGTGACCAACCCCCTGGCCCGGCGAGTGGTCTCTTTGATAAACGGAAAGCGGTCCACAGATGAGATCGTCGATGAACTGGCTCCTTATCATGAGGCTTCCCACGTTTATTTTCAGATCCTGGCTCTGGCCAGGCAAGGCTTTATCGAAGAGACCAACGGCGACCTATCGGGTGCGGGGCGGTTTCATAGCCCGGAGGCATCGTCCAGGGCCTTTTGGTCCCTTTATCGGGATGAGCCTCTCCCGGATCCGGGACGAAAACAATTAAAGGTGGGCCTTTTGAGCGCAGGCGGTGCGGATGCCGCCCTGCTGGCCGACCATCTGCCGGAAACCACTGAAACCGGGTTTTTCCAGCCCACCTATGACGGTGGGGCGGATTGGCAAGGCCTTGATTGGCATGAGGCTGATATCTGGGTTTTGGTCACTTCCGATTATCTGGAACCGGATCTTTTGAGTTTTAACCGGGCGGCTTTAGAGGCGAAAGCCGCCTGGCTGCCTGTGAAACCCAAGGGGATGCTGGCCTGGCTGGGGCCTTTGTTTGTGCCGGAAAAGACCGGCTGCCTTGATTGCCTGACCCATTGCCTTAAGAGGCACCAGGATCTGGAGGCCTTTTTCATGGAGCAGACCCGGGCCGAATCCACCCTGCGCCTTTCCCGGGCCAGCCTGGGAGAGACCTTGGGCATGGTGGGCGCCACCCTGGGGCTGGAGCTTGCCAAACTGGCCGGAGGTGACTGGCTGACCGAACCGGAAGAAGATGCCCCTTTTGAGGCCAGGGGGCTTTTGGGCCAGGTCTTGAGCATTGATTTCAGGAACTTGGAATTTGAGTGGCACCTTTTACGCAAACGGCCCCAATGCCCGGTCTGCGGTGAGGCTCTGGTTCCCAAAGATCTTTCCAACCTGGCCGGACTGAAACCCCTTGTGCTCGATCCCTTGCCCAAATCACCTTTGTCCGAGGGCGGGCAGCGTTTTCGCTCCCCCGAGGAGACCTGGCGGGACTGGCGAAAACTCATAAGCCCCATCACCGGAATTGTGCCCTATGTAAAACCAAATCCCTGCGATCCCTCCTTTTTAGGGCACCATTTCGGCACTGTGATGAGCAAAAAGGATTGCATCAACCCCAATCAGGAGGGGCGGTCCTATCCGGTGGGGGCCTCGGCGGGCAAGGGATACACCGCCATCCAGGCCAGGGTGAGCACCGTGGGCGAGGCGGTGGAGCGCTATTGCGGACGCTATCAGGGAGATGAAGACCTGATCCAAGCCTCTTATGAACAGGTGGCCGACCGGGCCGTGCATCCATCAGACCTGCTGAATTTCAGTAAAGAGCAATACCAAAATCGGGAGCAGATAAATCGGGGCTCACTGTTGGCCTATGTGCCGAGGCCTTACCAGGACCACGAGGTTATAAGCTGGACCCAGGCCTGGTCCCTGACTGAAGAGCGCTGGAAACTGGTTCCCGGAGGGTATGTGTGGTTTGGCTTTCCCCTGGAAAACGGCGACCGCTACGCCAGGTCCAATTCCAATGGCCTTTCCGCAGGCTCCCGTTTGGAAGAAGCCATATTACAGGGCCTGATCGAGCTGATCGAGCGTGATTCCGTGGCCCTTTGGTGGGCCAACCGGATAAAGAAACCCGCCCTGGATCTTGAGGCCATACCCGGCCTTTTTGTAAAGAGGGCAATTAAGGGGTTTGCCGAAAAAAACAGAGGCCTGCATGTGTTGGATGTATCCAACGAAGTGGGCTTGAATGCCTTTTGCGCCATAAGCGCGCCCTTGGATGATCCTGTCAACCGTCACACCAGGTTTGGTCTGGGCTGTGATTTTGACTACACGGTGGCCCTGAAAAGGGCCTTGGGCGAATTGGGCCAGATCTGGGCCTCACCGAATCAGGAGATGGTCGGCAAGGCTTTGCAAGAGCTTATCAAGACGCCTTGGCAAGAAAAACAGCATCTTTTGCCTGATCCCAAGGCCCCTTTAAAAAGACCGGAAGATTTTAAAAACCTTTCCACAGATGACATCAAAAAAGATATTGAGTTTTTGAAAAAACAGTTGGCTCGAATGGGGGTGGAGCTTCTGGTCAAAGATTTATCCCAACCGGATATACCGATCAAGGTGGCCAGGGTCATGGCTCCGGGGTTGCGCCACATGTGGCCCAGGTTCGGGCCGGGCAGGCTTTATGACGCACCGGTGAAACTGGGCTGGCTGGATGAACCGCGCCGGGAAGAAGAGCTCTTTAAAGTTCCATTTGATTATTAGGAAACTTGGTAATGCTGAAAGTAACCTATAGGACAAGTAAAAAACTCACCCTTGACCAGGAAGACGGGGCCTGGCTTTATGGTAAGGGCCGCCGGGTGCTTATGCGCCTGGCCCCGGGGGCAAAAGCGGAAGCACGGTTGCTGGAAGTGCTTTCCACTGCCTGGCAGAGCCCGGAAGAGGCCCTGGAAAAGGCCGGGTTGGATGATTTCAACCTCCAGGCCAGAGGGCATTTTCTGATTCATCAGGCCCTGGGGGCGGGCCTTTTGGATGCCTGTTACGCCTGGGGGGAAAGACCGCTTTTATATGTCTTTCCGGCGATAAAGACGCCTTTGCCTGCTTGGAACGGAAAGGGGCTCTCCCGCTTTGCCTGGGCCAGGCCGGAAAAAACGGGCCTCAGGCTGGCTTCGCCCTTAAGTTCTTTTGTTGTGAGCACCGCCGAGCCTGGTTTGACCGGGCTTGTTTCCGCACTGGCTGGGAAAAATCCGGCCGAACCGCCTAAGGTTCAAGGGTTTTCAGAGGAAGAGATCGATCTGGTCCTCAAGGTGCTGACCGGTGCGGGGCTTTTGGCGCTTTTAGATGATGCCGAGGATAAACCGCCCCTGGCCTGGTGGCAGTGGCACGACCTTATGTTCCATAGCCGTTCCTTGTGGCGGCTTTCCGACTACGACCCGCCGGACACCTTGCGCTTTAAAGATGTATTTCCCTGCCCCAGGGTGGTCAAAACCAAAAGCGGCCGCCCCTGTCTGGAACTGCCGCCGGTGGATGAAAATTGCCTGGCGCTTTTGGATCGGCCCTTTGGCAAGGTGCTCTCGGACCGCAGGACCCGGCGCAGGCCCGCTAAAGAGCCGGTGGGCTTGGGATGTTTGTCCGCGCTTTTGCACAGTGCGGCCCGGCTCAAGTCCAGCAAGGAGCTGGAGCAGGAAGGGGTGGTGAGTTTCCGCCCCTATCCCAGCGCCGGGGCCAGACATCCCCTGGAGCTGTATTTGGCTGCCAATAAAGTAAACGGCCTTGAGCCGGGGCTTTACCATTACCAGCCCCAGAAGCATTCCTTAAGTCCGCTGGCCGGAAACCACCAGGGCATGGAAGACCTGCTTGCCTTCAATCCCCTGGCTCCCTGGGACTATGACCCGCCCCAGGCCCAGATCTGGATCAGCGCCCGTTTTGGCCGCACCGCCTGGAAATACGAGAGTGTCGCTTATCGGCTGGTGCAGATGGATTTGGGGTGTCTTTACCAAACCCTGTACCTGGTGGCCACGGCCCTGGAGTTGAAACCCTGCTGCCTGGGCGCGGCGGAGGTGGATCTGTTCGCCCGGGCCACCGGGCTGGACGCGCTGGAAGAACCGGCCGTCGGATTGTTTGTGGTGAGTAAATGAAAAAAACTCCCCGCCAGAAATTGATCCTGCCCCTGGAACAGAATTGGGCTGAAAAGGCAGGCCTCGCGGCCGCTGATTTTGCCCTTGGCTTTGGCTTTTCGGAAGAAGTAACAGGAGTTATCGCAGAATCAGTCACCGAGGCGGGGAGGGCGATAATCCAGGCCTCGGCCCAGGTGGGATTGGAAGCGCCTTTTCAGGTGGAGTTGGGCGTAAACGACCATAGCCTTGAGATAAAGATAAGCTATGACCGCAAAACGCCCCTGGATCTCACTCCCCCAAAGGCGTCCTTGCCCGAGGATAAGAAAGAAGAAGTGGATGCGGCCTATCTCCTGGCCCGGCTTTTGACCAAACAGATGGACAAGGTGGCTTATGGGGTGGAAGGAAACATCCGTTACATAAGCCTTTCCAAATACCCCAGGGGCAAGGGCAAGGAGGGCCAGTACTGGGTCATGGACCTGATCCCCGCCCTGAGGTCGGATCTGCGCATAGACTATATCCCCGGTTCCTCCCCGGAGTTGCCCTCCGGCGCGGTGGTTACAGACCCACGCACCGGACAGGGCCTGCGCTTTGACCAGGCCGGGGCCTTTGTCATAAGCCGTATGGACGGCAAGCGTAAATGCTATGACATGTATCTGGATTATGTGGATCTGGCCGGCCCCATCAGCCCCCGCAGGGTGGGGATGATTTATGAAACTTTAGAGGACAGAGGGCTCCTGGCTGGTCAGGACCGCCCTCAACCGGGCAGGCTGTCCCGAATTCTTCATGCCGTCGTTGGCCTTAACCTGGTCTTTAAAAACGCAGATTCACTGGTTGCCAGGATGCATAGGAGATTGGGTTTTCTCACCTCGACCCTGGGGCTTATCGCCATGTTTGCCTTGGGTGTCAGCGGGGCTATCCCCCTGATTGAGCATTGGGACAAGTATCTTGGCGGCTTGCACCAAATGGGCGGCCATTTTTTGGACTACACCTGGCTCTGGGTTTTGTTATACGGGCTTATTGTTGCCTCTTCCATTGTGCATGAACTGGGGCACGCCTTTGTGTGCAAGCGCTTCGGCGGCTCGGTGAACGGCATGGGAGCCATGTTTTATGTGAGCTTTATTATTTTTTACTGCGACGTGTCTTCCGCCTGGATTTTTCTGAAGAGGCGGCACAGGGTCCTGGTCGCCCTGGGAGGGCCGTTTGTCTCTTTTGCCCTGCTGGGGCTTTTTATGTGGCTGATTGATTACAATGCCGACTCCCAAGGCCCCTGGTTTCATTTCTGGGTGTATGCCGCTGTTTTTATCCTGGCCAGCCTGATCATGAACTTTAACCCTTTTCTGCGCATGGATGCCTATTACATGCTCATGGAAGGGCTCAATATCCCCAACTTGAGGGAGCGCTCCTTTGCCCATATAAAGATGGCGGTTTTAAGGCTGTTTTTAGGGGATAAGCTTCCCCCGCAGCCTTCTTTGCCAAGCCGTAAGGAAAGGATCGCTTTCTGGGTTTACGGCATCAGCGGATGCCTGGTTACGGTTGTTTTTTTCGGGCTGCCTTTAATGCATTTTTCCGCCATGGTTATAAAGGGTTTCAACTGGTTGGAGATTGTTATCTCAGCCGGTATAAGCGTCTTGATGATACTCATCCAGGCGGCCCGTTATTTTTGGATCAGGTACCAGGCCCTGCAACACCGGCAAATTCGTTTAAGCTGATTTTTTTATTTTTTGATTGTCAAAATGCGGTTGGCAAGGCACTGGTGCGGCTATTGCGTGGTTTTTATGGTTCTGGCGGAGCTGTCTTAAGCTAGCCTGCTAAAAAAACAGTATCAAATAAGCCCCGGCTGAATTAGGTTTGGCCGGGGCTTTTTATTGCCTGGCAAAAAGAAATAATTCTAATTTTTATGTTGATAGCGTCTACATTTTAGGTTACATCCTTGTCAGGAGGAGAGATGACTCAGAAAAAAGACACTTATCATCATGAAAATTTAAGGGAGCAGCTCATTGAGGCTGCCCTTACCATAATAAACAAACAGGGTATTGAGAGCCTGACCATGCGCAGCCTGAGTCAGGCAGTGGGGGCCTCCCGAACGGCGGCTTATCGGCACTTTGAAAGCAAGCTGGATCTGCTTTGCCGGGTGGCTGAGACAGGATTTTTGGAGATAGCCAGGGCTTATCAGATCATAACCTCAGAAGCCGCACCCAATGCCTGTGAAATCCTGGAGAACCTGGGCAGGGCCTATGTGGGCTTTGCCTTTGAGAATCCGGAGCTCTATCGGCTTATGTTCGGCCCCATGTTGACTACTGAGGAAAGGCCGCCCTTTTTACATCAGGCTGCGGATCAGGCCTTTGCGCCTTTGTTGGCCACTGTGGAACTATGCCAAAAACAGGGGCGTCTCGTGGAATTGCCTGCTCAGGCCATTGCCAGTGTTCTCTGGAGCACCATGCACGGTGTAGCCAGCCTTGTGATCGATGGCCACCTGCAGACCACAGAAGAATCCCACGGGCTTCCTGTTTTTTTAACCAAGGCCAAAGGGGTCTCCTTGGCCAGGGAAGGGCGGGTGCTTGACCTGGCGGTGTCCACCCTTTTGAAGGGGCTGGATCCGAGCTAAGAACCTTCTTGATGCTTAAGTCTTTCTCCTTTGCTGAAATTTTTTACAGGTAAGCCGGTTAGTATCGTTTAAGCTGGTTAATTTTTAAGATGATGTTGACCATGTCAACAGGTAAGAAATATTGAACTTTTATCATCAGGCTGCTTGAAATTTTAAGTCCAACCTGGTTGGTTCTACGCTTACTTGAACAGCAGTCAGTTATCCTTTATTGAACCGCTTTTCTTGAATGCAGATGAATTGATACTGATGCTTTGGAGGTAGTGATGTTTAGGAAATATGGTTTACTATTTGTCTGGGCTCTTGTTTTGGTGATTGTTGGAGTGGGGCCTTCGAGTTTGGCTTGGGGCGACAATGATTTAGATGCCGCAAATCATTTCACCTATAATGGGACTGCTAATTATAATATAATAGGGGGGGGGTAGGAATGAAGCGCGTGCATATGTGACGGGTAGTATCGTTACGGGTTACGGCAATATTTTGGAAAAATCCAGCACCTATAATAATGTTTCCGGGAGCTCTAACCACATCGGTGAAGGAGCTAAAGATAACATAGTCAGCGGTAGTAATAATAAGCTGCATTACCATGTGTCCTCTAACATAGTTGGAGGAGATAGCAATGAGGTGATGCGTACTTCTGCGTATAATTTGGTGAGCGGGTATGATAATAGACTTGGGGAGAGAAATGATGCTAACCAAGTGGGTGGCATACAAAATATACTCGACCACGATTCCCGGTACAACCAAGTTTCCGGCTCAAATAACATGGTAGATGGAGATGACAACCTGGTCGCGGGCAGGAGCAACCAGGTTACAGGATCCAATAGTGTTGCGCTCATGGGCGCCACGGTCAGCGGTGACAACAATATCGGCATGGGCTCGGGCGCACAGAGCACCGCTCTGAACACCATAGCTATCGGAAATTCTGCCCAGGCCACAGGAAATAACGCCATAGCCGTTGGCTCCGGAGCATCGGCTAAAACCAATGACACCGCCATAGGCGTTAATTCAACCGTGACCGCCGACGGCTCCACCGCGGTTGGCGCAAGCACCACCATCAATTCCACCAATTCGGTGGCAGTGGGCGCGGATTCCAGGGTTGAGTCAGGTGCATCCGGCGGCATGGCCCTGGGCCAAAATTCCATTGTGCAGACCGGGGCCACCGGGGCCATAGCCCTGGGCCAGGGGTCTATTGCCGATCAGGCCAACACCCTTAGCATCGGCTCATCCGGCAATGAAAGGCGCATTGTGAATCTGGCCGCGGGCGTGGCAGATACGGATGCGGTTAATGTGGGGCAGCTTCACGCGGCCATGGACCAGAGCACCCGCATGGTCTCAGATTCAGGCGCAGGCTCAGCCAGCACCAGCGGCACCGGCAGCCTGGCTGTGGGCTCAGGTGCTTCAGCCAAAACCAACGACACGGCCATAGGCGTTAACTCAACCGTAACCGCCGACGGCTCCACTGCGGTTGGCGCAAACACCACCATCAATTCAACCAACTCGGTTGCCGTGGGCGCAGATTCCAGGGTTGAGGCAGGGACATCCGGCTCCATAGCCCTTGGTCAGGGCTCAATTGCCGATCAGGCCAACACCGTAAGTGTGGGTTCCGTGGGCAATGAAAGGCGCATAGTAAATGTGGCTTTGGCTATTGATGATACAGACGCAGTGAACCTGGGCCAGATGAACTCCGCTTTATCCAGCCTTGGGGCGGATACAAGGTGGCTCTCTGATTCAGAGGGAGGCGCTGCCCAGGCCCACGGCACCTGCAGCGTGGCTATCGGCTCAAGCGCAACTGCTAAAAATTACGACACTGCCATAGGCTCCGGTTCCACAGTTGAGGCAGACGGCTCCACGGCCGTTGGGTCCAACACCTACATAGCCTCCACCAACGCCGTTGCCCTGGGCGCGGATTCCAGGGTTGAGTCCGGCGCAGCCGGCGGTACGGCCCTGGGTCAGGACGCCAGGATTGAAACCGGAGCCACGGACTCGGTTGCCCTGGGCCGGGGTTCCGTGGCTACGGAAGCCAATACCGTGAGTGTGGGCTCAGTTGGCAATGAAAGACGCATAGTGAACCTGGCTCCCGGCGTCAACTCGACCGATGCGGTGAATGTCTCCCAGCTGAACGCCGTGGATCAAAAGACTCAGGTGAACGCCAAAAATATAGCCAAAAACGCCCGCAACATTGCGGTTAACAGGTCTGATATTGATGCCAACCGTTCTTCTTTGGCCCAGCACGACACCAGAATCAGGCAGAATCAATCTTCCATCAATCAGAACCGGGCAAGCATCGAAAGCCTGGATCGCGGCTTGAACGAGCTGCGGGAAGAATCCCGGGCAGGCATCGCCGCAGCCGCCGCCCTGGTGGAGCTGCAACCCACTGCCCCGGGCAAGACCATGGTGAACCTGGGCACAGCCGCATTTAAGGACCAGTCCGCCCTTGGCTTAACCATGGTGCATCGGGCCAAAAAGTATGACTCGCTTTATTTTAACGCGGGCGCTTCCTATGCCGGGGACGAGGTTCTGGTGAGGGCGGGGTGCAGTTTTGAGTTCTAGTCGGGAAAACAGGGGTGTGGGTAAAAACGGATAAACGCCGGGCAGCGCACCTAAGCATCACCCGGCGTTTTTTCATTTCTAAAGGATTTCGCAGGCTCCCCCGCCGCAGGCTATGGTCTGCTCCAAGATGGTGTTGTCCTGGTCTTCATGCAAAAGGGTGTAGTCCACAATGGTGTTTTCCCTTTGCAGGTCTTCCCACATCTTGCAGTTGTGCACCCTTTTTAAGCAGCGGGTCATCTTAAGCACGTCATTGTCAAAGTAGTTGGCCGCGAATTTGTGCGCCCTGCGCACCCAGTCCTTGCGCGCAAAGATAACCTTGGCTATGGCCTCCTGCACACGCCTTGGCTGGCCTGGTTCCAAAAGGGAATCAATGTCATGCCCCCTCCCCAGGGCAGCGTCGCAGGCCTCCCACAGGTTTTCGTCAAAGGCGTGCAGGCCGTCCACAATCAGGCCCGAGGACATGATGGTCCCCACACCATACTGTTCCACTATCTCAGCGGCGGTGAGCACCTCGCAAAAAGGAGCCTGGGGATAGTCCAGATCCCCGCCATCCGGCAAAAGGGATATGCCCGCAAAATAGTCCCGGTTGTCATAGATGAAATCAGCCACGCAATCCCACATGCCTTCGGGCACGGTTATGGTGTTGCTCACATTGTGGCTGAGGTAGGGCTTGATGCAGCGCTCGGGCCGCCTGCCCGCGTCTATCCAGTTGGCCTTGGTGAGCTTGACGTATTTTAAGAGGTCCACCGGGTCAAGCTCTTTGCGCACCTTGGCATCTTCACCGGCTTCAATGCAAAAGGTGATCACAATGCTGTGGCCGTTGGGATCCCATACGCTTTCGTCCACTGCGTGTGGGTTTTGCCTGCGGAAAAAGGCGGCCACCGGCTCGTCGTCATTGGCTTGAGCTCGTCTGAAATAGCGGCGGGCATGGTGGGGATGAATGCCCGAGCTGGTCCCCAGAATGCAGCTGGTGGAACCGGCGGGTTTTACGCAGGTGGCCCTGGCCGCCGGGTTTAAGCCTATCCTTTCGGCCACCTGCTCGTTGATTTCAAGGATCAGCCTGGCCATGCGTTTTTGGATCTCCGGGTCGAAACTGGTCTCCGGATGCTCCATCATGCCGGTCATGGAAACGCCCAAGAGCGCTTCCCTGCGGGCGATTTTAGTGCTCAATTCCCCCAGATAGTCAAAATTCGTGTAATCGGCTTGCAGTGTGCCCAAGATGGCCGCCGCCCTGGCCGCCTTGGTAAACTGTTCTTCATTTTCCACAGCGCCCAGGTTGATCTCGCAGAGATTGCAAAAGGCCCAGCCGGATTTTCCGTCATATTGGGGATAGAGCCCGATCTCCACGCAGGGGTTATAGGTGACGTCTTTGTCATCGGCCCACACAAAACCCGGCTCCCCGAATTCGCGCACCGACTTCATCAGTTCTAAAAAACGGCTTTTTTCAGTCTGATTCCTCAATAAAAGGGCGGAGTTGTTGGAGCGGGCCCTCTGGGGGTTTTCCACAAACCAGTTGCCTGTCTTGGCCTTGGCCATGAGCTCGTCATCAGGGGAGAACAGGCAGATGGTGGCGCTTCTTCTCACCCCGCCGGAAAGCACCGCGTCTGAGGCGTGCATCACCATGTCATAGGCATCTATGGGGCGCAGGCGGTTGCGGCCTTGGGCCAGGGTGCGGTCCATGATTTGCCGCACCAGCTCCAGGGAGCGCTTAAGGGGCTTGGGCCCCGGAGCCTTGCCCGAACCACTGGTGATGGAGGTCCCCTTGGGCCGGATAAGCGAGTAATCAAAGAGTATCTTGTTTCCGAAATATTCGGGATGAGGCTGCTTTTCAGTGAAATAACTGGAGAGCAAAACCCCCAGGGCGTCGGCCCAGCCTTCAATGCTGTCCGGGATTACAAAAACCTTTTCTTCGGAAAGAGGCTCGGCAAGCTCGGGCAGGCGGGCTATGTGGTGCTTTTGTACACTAAAGCCCACACCGCAGCCGCAAAGCAAAAGCCACAGGGCCTCCTGGAAGAACCGGGGCCTGTCGCAATAGGATGTGGTGCAGTTGTACATGCGGGCGTTTTTTTTAAGAATGGGGTCGCCGCCAAACTGAAGCGCCCTTTGGGAGCCCAGGACCAGACGGTTTTTCATGGCCTCGCCCACTTCCCGCAAAAGATCCTCTATCATAAGGTCCCTTTGGGCGAAATGGGCCCGGTGCATATCTATGACCCGGTCAACGGCCTCGCTGAAGGTCTCACGCCTTCCGAGCTGGGGATTATAGCGGCTGTAGCGGCTGGAAAATACATATTCCTGTAGGTTGTTGATGCTCATTTTGAGGTTCCTTAATACTATATGTAGCTGTATATGAGATCAGTACTACAACATGGTGTGGATAATTACAAGTAAATAGTAAGAGTTCTTAATAATGCAACTAAAGGCACAGGTGTAGACGACTTTTATATAAACCGTCTGAGATTGTTTGTAGTTACTGAGGAAGGCTGTTTAAGGCCGGCCCGAAAGTATTTTTTTCGGAAAGCGAGGCTTAAAAATTTTCCCCAAAAGTTCAGGCTTCAAGCCCTTTGGTGAATCGGGTGAAGATGAGGTCCGCCAGGTCCCCGGGCTTGAGCAAACCCTTGGGATCATACCACTGATAAATCCAGTTGCACATACCTGTGAGTAACATCACATGGGCTGATAGTTCAGGTATCTCCCGTCCGGTTCGGGATGCGTATTGTTCAAGGGTCCTTTTCCAATATTTAAGATAAGCCCGCTGCTTATCCTTAACAATTTGATAACGTTTTCCGGAAAGGCAGTTTTCATCATGGATGATCAGCTTGCTCCTGTGTACGTCCTTACAGTAAAGCTCCACCTGAAAGCCAATAAAGGCCCGCAGCCTTTTTCCCGGGTTTGTCTCCTGGTCTGAGATTTGCCGTACACCGTCCAGAAGCTTGTCCATATATCCGTCCAGGATAATGAATAGCAGGTCTTCCTTGTTTTTGAAATAGTAGTAGAGCCCAGCCTTGGTCAGACCGGTGGCATGGGCCAGGTCCCTTATGGAAGCCCGGTCATAACCCATCTCGCAGAGAACCTTGGCCGAGGTTTTGTAGATCTCCGCGGCCCTTTTTTCGGCCATTTCCTTGCGGGTCAACATGACGAATTCCTTTGCTGGTTTTTCTTTTGATCTATTCTTTCGGCGTCAGGGCCTGTCGACGCTTGGCAGCCAGGTTCACTCCCTGGCTGTTGTTTGAAATTTTAGTAATCCCGCACAATAACGGCATAATACCTAAAACCCTATAAATGATCCATGAAAAGTCGGAAAAATGATTGACAATCTGTAATCCCATGTGACAGGTTATATTATACCGAACGCCCGTTAGGTAAATCTACCGTGTGTCCGGTAAAAAAGCCGCAACTGTTTTTCTCCCAGAAACAAAAAGGAAAATTCAAAAAGCAAAGTTTTTCGATTTTAAAAAACACTTTTCCCATGGATAAAAATGTTTTCAGGAAAAAGTAGATCTTAAGCCAAGTCCCTAAAACGGGTGAGTGTTTGATTCAGAAATAAAAGGCCGTCGGGTCTTTCTCAATAATCCTGGTTTCAACAAAAGACAGGAGGGGTTAAATGCCTTCGTTACGTCGATGCTCCATTACCGTCTTCGCATTCATCTTTTTGTTTGGCTTGGCTGCATTGGCCTCCGCCAAGACCGTTGATTTCACCTTTGCCCATTTTATCCCTCCCAATGAACCGGGGGCAGAGGTGGGGCTTTGGCTGGAAAAGGATCTCAATCAAAAAATGAAAGGCCAGGTCAAGGCCAAGTATTTTCATTCCGGCCAGATGGGCAATGGCATTGAGATCGTGAAAAAGGTCCGCATGGGGACCCTTAAAGGCGCTTTTCTCACCGGCAACTACGCGCCTGAGCTTAATCCCAAGTTCGGCATCGGAACCCTGGCCTACTGTATGGACAGTTATGCCAAATGGGAGGCTTTTTTAAAAAACAAGGGCTTACGCACTGAGTTGTTCACCTGCCTTGAGTCCAAGGGGCTTCTGGTTCTGGATATGTGCTATTTCGGGACCTACGGCTTTGCCACCACCAAACCGGTGCAAACCCTGGATGACCTTAAATCCTTTAAGATGCGCACCACCCAGGCCAGGTATCCCCTGGCCTTTTGGAACGCCCTGGGGGTGAATCCGGTGCCCATGGCCTGGGGTGCAGTTTTCCCGGCCCTTAAACAGGGGGTGGTGGACGGAACCGATCAGACCGAAAACGTAACCCGTCTGCGTCTTGCCGATGTATGCAAATACTACACTCGCACCAAGCACATGGTGGGGCTCTTTTTCCTGGTGGTGAATAAAAAATGGTGGAACTCCCTTGATGACAACCTACGCAGCTCCATGGACGCCATTATCAGGGAAAACGTGGCCAAGGCGCGTCAGGCCAGTGTGGATCTGACCGAAAAGGCGCCTGAGGCGCTTAAGGCCAAGGGAGTCAAGGTCATGGACCTTTCCCCCGATGAGATGGCCAAATTCAAGGCCAGTCAAAAATCGGTTTGGAAAAAGTTCGAGTCTGAAATAGGCCGGGAATGGCTGACCAAGGTCAGCGACCTTGCTGCCGGGACAGAAGCCCAATAGGCACACCCTCCCTTTCGTGGGGTCGTCCGTCTTTTGGCGGGCGGCCCCATGGAACGGACCAGCATGAAACCGGATCTCGGGAAAAAGAAACATGTCCGCCTTAAACGCCGTATTGGACCGGATGGAGCGGTGGGGAATTTTGATCTGCTTCACTGTTTCCCTGGCGGCGCTTTGCATAAGCGTTGTCACCCGCTACCTGTTTCAAAGGCCTTTAACCTGGCCCGATGAGCTTACCACCTGCCTTTTCATGTTCATGACCTTTCTGGGGGCGGTCATGGCGGTTCCGAAAAAAGCGGAGCTTAAGGTGGATGTGCTCTACGAGTTTTTCCCAAAAGCCCGCTTCGGCCTGGACCTGCTTCTGCATCTGGTGCGTCTGGGGGTCGGGCTGACCCTGATCTACGCAGGCGTAAACTTCATGCTGATTGAAATGGAGATGGAGACCGTAACCCCCATTCTCAAGATTCCCAACAGCCTTCTTTCGGGCATGTTGCCGTTTTTTGGCCTTTTGTTGGCTTTGCGCTCAATAGGAGAGGTTCACAAGCTTTGGGCGAAACCCCGCCAGGAAGACCGATGAAGCCATGGAATCCCTGTTATTACTTTTGATCCTGTTTGTTTTTCTGTTTCTGCGCATACCTATCTATATTTGTCTTTACTTGACCGGCGTGGTTGGCCTTTGGATCTTCACGGATATGGATTTCTGTTTCGTGGCCCAGACCATGCTGAAAAAACTGGAGAATTTTTCCTTATTGAGCATTCCCTTTTTCATCCTGCTGGGGGCTGTGATGGTAAGGGGAGAGTCGGCCGGGAGGCTGGTGGATCTGGCCTGGAAGTTTGTCTCCTGGCTCCCCGGCGGGCTCGGCATCACGGCTGTGATGTCTTCCGGCGTCTTTGGGGCCATAAGCGGTTCTTCCATCTCAACTGTGGTGACGATCGGCGGGGTGATGTTCCCGCACATGGAAAAGTACGACTATCCCAAGCCTTTTTCCGTGGGCCTGGTGACCAGCGCGGCTATTTTGGGAATCATCATTCCACCGAGCATAATCATGATCATCTGCGCCCTTACCGCGGGTGAAAGCGTGGTGCGCCTGTTTGCGGCCGGGTATCTGCCCGGCGGCCTGATCATGCTTATGCTTTCCCTGTATGCCTGGCGAAAGGCCCGGCAAAAGGGGCTCGGCAGGGAATCCCTGGAGGCCTTTGACCCGGCCGGACTGGCCAGGGCTGTGAAGCGGGCGGTTTTCCCCCTGTTGATTATCGCGGTGCTCTTTGGGGGTATATATTCCGGGGCTTTCACCATAACCGAGGCCTCGGTCGTCTCCTGCGCCATGGTTTTGATTGTGGAACTTTTGATCTACCGCTCCCTGGGGCTTAAGGAACTCAAGGAGCTGTTCATATCTTCAGGCATGACCAGCGGGGCCTTGGTGATAACCGTCTCCGGCGCGGGCGTGATCAGCGAATACATTATTCTGCGCGGCATACCCCAGACCATACTGGAGGTCTCCATGGCCTATATCCCGGGCCAGGCCTCCTTTCTGATCTTCACCTGCCTGGTTCTTTTGATCCTGGGCACCTTTATGGACCAGATAGGCGCTATCATGATTTTAGTGCCGATCATGATGCCCATAGCCAAGCAGATGGGCATGGATCCCATTCATTATTGCCTTCTGATCACCGTGGGGCTGGGCATCGGCTACATCACCCCGCCCCTGGGTCTTTTGATCTATACGGCCCAGGCCATTACCCGCCTGGACTTTATGCAGGTTTCAAGGGCAATTACACCTCCTTTGCTTATCTATATCGCGGCGCTTCTCATATTGGCCTTTGTTCCCTGGATATCCACTGTGGTCCCCAATCTTCTTTTGGGGCCTTAAGCGGCGTTAGGAGAGTTTGAAAATGAACCTGGCCCATATCCTGGAAGACTCGGCCCGGTTTTTCCCGGACCGGACATTTGTTTTGGAGAACGAAAAGAAGCTGAGCTATGCCGAGATGAACCAATTGAGCGACCGAGTGGCCGGTGCCTTGCTCGCCTCCGGTTTGAAGCCGGGGCAAAGGGTCGCGGTCTGTCTGCCCAATTCCAGCGAATGGCTGGCCGTGTATTTCGGTGCGCTCAAGGCGGGATGCGCAATTGTGACGCCAGGGATAGCCATGACCGGCCCGGAACTCGTGCCCCTTTTGGTCGAGTGCCGTCCTGAACTGCTTGTCACCACCGAAGAAAAACTCCGGCAACTAAGGGATTGCGATGAAGAATGGCCTGTGAGGCTGGTTGTGGCCCCTTCCGGGGATCTTTCCTGGCAGGCGTTTTTGGAGCTGGCCGGAGATGGGGGTTTCAAGAGCATAGAGCGGGACCGAAGCGACCTGGCCGCGGTGCTTTTTACCGGCGGCACCACGGGCATACCCAAAGGGGTCATGCTGAGCCATCAGAACCTTTTGGCCTCGGCCCACACCATTGCCCGCCAGGAGCGCTCCACCGAAGCGGACCGGGTTCTTTGTTTCCTGCCCCTGAACCATGTTTTCGGCCAGGTGCATGTAATGCTTTCCACGGTTCTGACCGCCGGTTCCCTGGTGCTTATGCCCGCCTTTGACCTGGAAGAGGTACTGCACTCCCTGGAGCATCTGGAGGTGACCAAGTTTTACGCCGTGCCCACCATTTATGTGCGGCTTTTAGGGCAAAAGGATATCGGCAAGCTTTTGGGCAAGGTGCGCTACACCTTTTCCGCGGCGGCCTCCATGGCCCTGGAGCTGGTGAGGGAATGGCGCAAAAAGACGGGACTTGCCATTCACGAGGCCTACGGCATGACCGAATCAGCGGCCATGGTCACCTACAACCATTATTACCGTCACAAGGTGGGGTCTGTGGGCACGCCTGTGGGGGCCGTGGAAGTGGCCATAATGGACCCCATGGGCGAGCCGGTGGAGCAGGGGCAGGAGGGCGAGATTTGCATACAGGGACCCAACATCATGCAGGGGTATCTGAACCGGCCCGAGGAGACCAAAGACGCCTTCTGGGGGCCCTGGTTCCGTTCCGGGGACATCGGCCTGATTGATGAAGAGGGATATGTCTTTATTGTTGACCGGCTCAAAGACATGATCATCACAGGCGGAGAAAACGTCTATCCTCGGGAGGTTGAAGAACTTTTATATGAACTGCCCCAGGTTGACGAATGCAGCGTGGTGGGCCTGCCGGACCGGGAATACGGGGAAAGGGTCACCGCCGTGATCAAGCTTAAGCCCGGGGCGGAACTTGAGCCGGATAAGATCAAGGAGTTTCTGCGCGCCCGGCTGGCCCCGTTTAAGGTGCCCAAGGCCTTTAAGGTGCTCAAGGATCTGCCCAAGTCGGCCACGGGCAAGCTTTTGAAAAGAACCCTGCGCCGCCAATTAATGGCCTGACAGGCCGGGCGGTAAACAGCCTTTAAGGCGCTGTTTGAGCGAGGGGAGAAGTCAAAGGAGCAAGGGTGCTTTCAGATATCTATACAGAGGAACACAGGATTTTCAGGGAAACTTTCCGCCGTTTTGTGGCGGCGGAGATCACCCCCAATGCGGATGCCTGGGAAGAGTCGGGAACCGTGCCCAGGGAGCTGTGGCTTAAGATGGGAGAACAGGGTTTTTTGTGCCCCTGGATCGATGAAAAATACGGTGGCCTGGGTCTGGGGTTTGAATATTCCCTGATAATCAACGAGGAGCTTATCCGGGGCAACGGCTTTGGAGTGGGGGTGCCTTTGCACTCGGATGTGGCAGCGCCCTATCTGGCTTCATATGGCTGCGAAGAGGCAAAAGAGTGTTGGCTTCCCGGCTGCGTTACCGGCGAGGTCGTCTCTGCCGTGGGGTTCAGCGAGCCCGGCGCGGGCAGCGATCTGGCCGCCATCCGCACCACCGCGGTCAAAGATGGCGACAGTTATGTAATAAACGGGCAAAAAACTTTTATCACCAATGGTTACTACGCAGACCTCGTAGTTGTGGCGGCAAAGACAGATCCCCAGGCCGGGTACAAGGGCATAAGCCTTATCCTGGTGCATAAAGACGACCCTGGTTTTGAGCGGGGTAAAAAGCTCAATAAAATGGGGATTCACATGCAGGATACCGCGGAGCTTTATTTTACCGATTGCAGGGTGCCTGCCTGGCGCGTACTCGGCGAGCCGGGGCAGGGCTTTAAATATATGATGGAAAAGTTGCAGCAGGAACGCCTGGAGGTGTGCATCAAGTGCCAGGTCATGGCCGAAGAGTGCCTTAAGGAAGGCCTGGCATACGCCAGGACCAGGGAGGTTTTTGGCAAGCCGGTGGCCCTGCACCAGGCCAATGCCTTTCGCCTGGCCGAGATGGCCACAGAGGTTGAGCTGGGCCGGACCTTTCTGGATTCGGTTGTCTTATCTCACCTTAAAAAGGAAGACGTGGTGCGAAGAGTCTCCATGGCCAAACTCTGGTTGGGAGAGATGGTGAACCGGGTGGCTTATCAGGCTCTCCAACTCCATGGAGGATACGGCTATATGGAAGAGTATCGCATCTGCCGTTTGTATAGGGACGTAAGGGCTCTTTCCATATTTGCCGGCACCAGCGAAGTAATGAAGCTCATTATCAGCCGGGATATGGGGCTCAGGGAATAGGCAGACCAGTGGGCGGGTTGCGGCAGTACTAGGAAATCGCCAAATCCGTGACCCGCCTTTTTTAAGGTTATAAGTCTTTTTCGAGGTGGTTTTTGGCAAAGAACAGTTTGGGAAAAGACTTGGTCATACCGCCCGCCGATGCTGCCTGGCCGGATCAAGGCGGCTTTCGGTTTTTCGTGCTCTTTTCCGGCTTTTGGTTACCGGTCCGGCGCAATCAACTATGAACCCTGCTTAATGCCTTTTTAGGCCTTTAGGTTGACCTTGCCTTCTTCAGAGACCTCCTTCCACTTAAAGCCTGACAAAAATGCTATACTTTTAAAAACCGGCAGGTTACCCAAGGTTTGAGGGCGTTGGGTGATCCTTGGTCGGCAGTTTCGGCTAAAATTTATTGTAAGCCCGAATTGTTATTTCTTCCTGTAATCCGGCTTCTCGTCTTTAAAGTTGGGGTAAAGAATGCAAAGGCATTTCAGATTTATTATGGTTGCACTAGCGGCATTATTCGTGATTGGCTGCCAAAAATCCGATAAAGGGCAATATTGGCAGGGCTATGTGGAGGCGGATTACACCTATGTGGCCTCTCCCTTGGCTGGGCGTTTGCAAGACTTGGCGGTTCAAAGGGGAGAAAGGGTTTCCAAGGGCCAGGTGCTTTTTGGATTGGAACGGGTTATTGAAAAGCAGGCCCAAAATGAAGCCATCCAACTGTTGGATCAGGCCAGGGAAAAGTTGGCGGATCTGCAAAAAGGGGCCCGGCCCAGCGAGATATCTGCCATCAAGGCTTCCCTGGCCAAGGCCCAAAGCTATTTGGACCTTTCCATTCTTAATTACAAGCGCAAGCAAGAGCTCTACAGGAAAAACAGCCTTCCCAAGGCCCAGTTGGACCAGGCCCGCTCCCTTTATAATAGTGACAAGGCTCAAGTCGCCGAGTTAGAAGCCCAATTGGAGACCGCTCGCCTGGGGGGTCGCGAAGATCAGGTCAAGGCCGCCGAATCAGAGGTAAAGGCTTTGGAGGCAAAGCTGGCAGAGGCTTCCTGGAATTTTGGCCAAAAAATCCAAAAGGCCGGCGATGCAGGGGTGGTTTTTGACACCTTATACACCAAAGGCGAGTTGGTCCAGGCAGGCAGACCGGTGGTTGTGCTGCTCACCCCGGAGAACCTCAAGGTTCGTTTTTTTGTGCCCCAAGCCGATTTGGCTTCCCTGCGGCTGGGGCAGACGGTTTTCTTGTCCTGCGATGGCTGTCCCCAAGGGCTAAAGGCGAATATCAGTTTTATCTCCCCCGAGGCCGAGTACACCCCGCCGGTGATTTACTCAAGGCATTCAAGGGATAAACTGGTCTTTATGGCCGAGGCAAAACCAGCCGCCAAAGAGGCTCTTGATCTGCATCCGGGCCAGCCCATGGAGGTTATGCTCAAACAAAACCAGGCGGTTGAATAATGGAACAGCCGGTGGTGATAGATGTCAAGGGGCTGACCAAGCGCTTCGGGGGCCGCACTGTGGTCGATGACCTGTCTCTGAAGGTGCGCCAGGGTGAGATATACGGCTTTTTAGGACCCAACGGCAGCGGCAAGACCACCACCATCCGCATGATATGCGGGTTGCTCAAGCCCAATCAAGGCAACGGGGTCTGCCTGGGGTTTGACATCTCCGGACAATCGGATCTGATCAAGCGGCAGGTGGGCTACATGGCCCAGCATTTCAGCCTGTATCAGGACCTCACCGTACAGGAAAATATGGATTTCATTGCCCGCTTGTACGGCGTACCCGCCCATAAAAAGGCAGTGGCCAAAAGCCTTGAGCGCATGGGATTGGAACCTTACAAAGGTTTTTTGGCGGGCCAGCTTTCAGGCGGGTGGAAGCAAAGGCTGGCCCTGGCCTGCTGCACCATCCATAACCCCAGGCTGTTGCTTTTGGATGAGCCCACCGCAGGGGTGGACCCCAAGGCCCGGCGTGAGTTCTGGGATCATATCCATGAACTTTCCGCAACGGGCATAACTTCGCTTATCAGCACCCACTACATGGACGAAGCCGAGCGCTGCCACAGCCTGGCCTACATTGCCTATGGCAGACTCATGACCAAAGGGACAGTGGAACAGGTGGTGGAGCGCGAGGGGCTTACCACCTGGTCGGTGACCGGAGGCGATCTTTTTGCCTTGGAAAAACGGGTGAAAAGTTTACCCGGCGTGGAACAGGCCGTGGCCTTTGGCAACACCCTGCATGTGATAGGCAAACAGGCGGACCTGTTAAAACAGAGCCTCACTCCCCTTATGAAGCCGCCTTATCATTGGCAACAGGCGCCCACAAGCCTGGAAGAGGTGTTCATCAGCCTTATGAGCCGGGCGGAGAAGAACTGATGCCAAACTTAAGTTTTTCCCTGCGGCGGCTCTGGGCCATGATTACCAAGGAACTGGTGCAGATGCGCAGGGACCGCCTCACCTTTGGCATGATGGTGGGCATTCCCCTGGTGCAGCTTATCCTGTTCGGTTATGCCATTAATTCAGACCCCAAGCATTTGCCCACTGCGATTTTGTGTAATGACAACAGCCCATTTGCGCGCACAGTGGTGGTTGCGTTAAAAAACAGCGACTACTTCAAGATAGCGGGTCAGGTCAAAAGCGAAGCCAAGGCAAGGCAGTTGATAAACCTGGGCGAGGTTCAGTTTGTGCTCCATATCCCGGTCGATTTTTCCAGGCGCCTGGTCCGGGGGGAGCACCCGTCCCTGCTTTTGGAGGCAGACGCCACAGACCCCTCGGCCGTGGCCAATGCCGTGACCTCCCTTAACGTATTGGCAAATTCAGTGCTGAACCGGGATCTTTCCGGCCCGCTTGCCTATTTAAAGGCAGGGCCGCCCCCCTTCAGGGTAATCGTTCATCCGGCCTTTAATCCCGAGGCCATAACCCAATACAACATTGTGCCCGGGCTGATGGGGGTGGTGCTTACCATGACCATGGTTATCATAACCGCCCTGGCGGTCACCCGTGAGCGGGAGCGGGGCACCATGGAGAATCTCCTGACCACGCCGGTGCGCCCTTTGGAGGTTATGCTGGGTAAGCTCATCCCCTATATTCTGGTGGGTTACGTGCAGATCGGCTTGATCATCACCATGGCGATATTTTTATTCAGCGTACCCATTTTGGGGAGCGTCAGCCTGTTGATCCTGGTGAGCCTGCTCTTTATCGCGGCAAACCTGGTGGTGGGGGTCACCTTTTCCACCTTGGCCAAGAACCAGCTTCAGGCTATGCAGATGGCATTTTTCTTTTTTTTGCCTTCCATTATGCTTTCAGGGTTTATGTTTCCTTTCCGGGGCATGCCGCAATGGGCCCAGGCCATTGGTTCGGCCCTGCCGCTCACCCATTACCTGCGGATTGTGCGGGGAATTTTGTTGAAGGGGAACGGCTTGCCTGAGGTCTGGGTGCATCTGTGGCCTATTGGGGTTTTTTTTCTGGTGGTGCTGGTGATCGGGCTCATGCGTTACCAAAAGACCCTGGATTAGGCTTGACACCTATCAATGACTCTTTTAGCCGACCCCCGAAGGCTTTAATTTCCACACCTGTTTTGAAACACCCGCCGGACCAGATGCTGCACTTCATGCCAAATCGATTGATTTCACGTTTTTTTTACATAGTTTTCACAAGTGATTTACCCTGCGTGTTTTAATCTTGTGCCAGGTTTGGTGGAGCATGCCTGATAATATAGCTGAAATACCGCATCGGTATCGCGGTCGCGTAAAAAGCTCTGGAGGTGAAGAGTGAACCCGAACATCAGGCTTTTGATTATAGAAGACAACCCGGCCATTGTGGAGAATCTGACCGACTTTCTGGGGTTCAAGGGCTATGACCTGGATTATGCCATGGACGGTATCGGCGGCCTGCACCTGGCCCTTACCAATGACTACGATGTCATTGTGCTGGATCTGATGCTGCCGGGCATGGACGGGATAACCCTGTGTCAAAAGCTCAGGCGCGAGGCGGATAAACAGGTTCCGGTGATCATGCTCACCGCCCGCGACACCCTGGAAGACAAACTACTGGGGTTTGACTCCGGGGCCGACGACTACCTGGTCAAACCCTTTGCCCTAAAGGAGCTGGAAGCCCGCATCAAGGCGCTTTGCAAGAGAAGGGTTTCAGAAAACAAGGTTCTCGAGGTCTCCGAGCTTAAGATGGACCTGGGCACCTTTGAAGTGACCCGCGCGGGCCGGGAGATTCAACTCAACAACACCTGCACCTCCATCTTGAAAATGCTCATGGAGGCGTCTCCCAATGTGGTGACCAGAAAAGAGCTGACCAACCACCTTTGGGGGGACATGCCTCCGGGCACGGATGTGCTGAGGAGCCATATGTACACCTTGCGGCAAAAAATAGACAAGCCCTTTGAATACGCAATGATCGAGACTGTTCACGGGGTTGGCTTCCGGCTTAGGGAAAACAGGCCATGAAATTTTACCAAAGTATACGGTTCAGGGTTGTGGCCGGAATTCTGTTGTTCGGGGCCCTTTTGCTCACCCTTAATTCGGGCATCACTTTTTTTATAATGGGCAGCAATATGTCCAAAATGGTCGGCAACCTTTTAGCCACCGAGGTCGATACCTTTTTATATAAATATGAAAAGGACAAAACCACACCCTTGCCCCACTCCAAGTACATGCAGGTCTACACGGGAATCGAAAAGATTTCTGAGAAATTCAGAGGTTTGGTAAGGGATCTGCCGCCCGGAGTTCACGTGGTTAAAGGCCCGGGACACCCCGTGCATGTGGGAGTTATTAAACTGTCCGACAAGGCCCAGCGCTATTACATGTTTTTCAGGGGCAGGGAATTCTTTGAAGAAAACTCTTCCCTTCATCCCAGGCAGATTCTTTTACTTTCCCTGGCTCTTCTTCTCATACCGGCAATTGTGATGGTTTATTTTTTTTCCCGGGCCGTGTTCGCCCCGGTTTCGGTTTTGATGAAGCAGGTGAAGGCCCTGAACCCGGAGAATATCCCATCTCGTTTTTCCAAAAAGCATCCCAAAAACGAAATAGGCATGCTTACCGAGACAATTGAAAAGGCAATGAATAGGATAAACGAATTCATAAGGCGGGAAAAGGCCTTTACCAGAGACGCCAGCCACGAGCTCAGAACCCCCCTCACCATAGTCAAGGGTGCTGTGGAGATCATGGAACAAGAGACAGAGGTGGAGGCGAACCCCCTTTTAAAAAGGCCTTTGCAAAGGATTTCGCGGTCGGTGCGGGATATGGAAAACACCATTGAGACCTTTCTCTGGCTGGCCAGGGAAGAAAGCGGCGAAGAAGAGTTTTGCCTGGTGGCTCCTGTGGCGGAAAAGGCGATCAATGACAATCGTTATCTTCTGGACAAGAAAAACGTAGAGGCGAGCCTTTCGGTAGAACAGAACAAATCCGTAAGGGTAAAGGAAGAGGTTTTATATATCGCCATAGCAAACCTGGTTCGCAATTCCTTTAATTTCACCTCCCGGGGAACCGTCAAGGTAACGGTTTCGGAAAACAGCCTCAGTGTGGAGGACACCGGGGTGGGGATAGCCCAAGACAAAATCGCCTTGGTGACCCGGTCCCACACCAAAGGTGAAGATAGCCGGGGATTTGGCGTGGGGCTGAATATTGTGTCCCGGCTTTGCAAACGCTATGGCTGGCGGCTTGATATAAAAAGCGACCCAGAGCAATCAGGCACCAGGGTGGTGATTTTTTGGGATGCTGAAAAAGCCCGCTAAGCAGCTTTAAATATTTTCAAGTCCATTCAAGCCCCTGGAGATGAAGCCGGGGGCTTTTTACGTTTTTTTCACATTTCTTTCACGCCCGGTTCATGCCCCCCCCGCTATAGTCAATTTTAAAGAATTGAACAGTTGAAAAGGTCGGTTTCACAAAGGGTTGATCTGCTTTTTTAGCGGAACCCCGCTCCATAGGTGAAACAAAACAAGGTCTCTTTTCAAGAAAATTGAATGTGAAAAAACATGGCGTTCCAATCGACAAATAAGACCGGAAAGCCCTTTCTAAGGGATATGGGTATAACCGTCATGATCAGTCTTTTGATGATGAGCGGTTTTTTGGCAGGTTGCAGTTCCAAAAGCGCTGCAATAGCCCCCCCGCTTGAGGTTCCCGCCGGATTTTCCCGGTCCGGTGAAGTGGATCTGCCTGATAAATGGTGGTTGTCTTTTAATGATCCTGTTTTGAATGGGCTGGTTGAAAAGGCCTTGGCCAACAACTTCGACCTTAAAAGCGCCTGGGACCGGCTGAGGCAGGCAAGGGCCCTGGCCCGTAGCGAGGGTGCGAGCCTTTATCCCACCCTTGATCTGGAAACCGGAGCCGGCCAATCCTTTAACCGTAAAAACGGTGTTTCAAGCGATGCCCAGGAATTCACCCTTGGCCTGGCCGCGGGTTATGAAGTGGATCTTTGGGGGCGTATTGAATCAAAGGCGGCTGCGGCTGATTTCACCGCCCGGGCAAGCGCCGAAGACCTGCGCGCCGCTGCCATGAGCCTCTCGGCCGAGGTGGCCGGGGTGTGGTATCAACTGGTTGAAAAAAACGGCCAGCTTGATCTTTTGGATAAATTGATCTCAACCAATCGGCAGATTCTGGAACTGGTGGAGATTCAGGTCAGAACCGGCCAGGTCGGCATCTCGGACATGTTGCAGCAACAGCAACTGGTTGAGTCGCAAAAAGGGGAAAAGGCCCTGCTCTCAGCCCAGGCCCGGGTTTTGGAACACCAGTTGGCCATTTTGTTGGGCTCTCCACCGAACCAAAGAGTAGCGCCAAGGGTTGCCGCATTGGTGGATCTGCCCCTGTTGCCTAAAACCGGCCTTCCCCTGGAGCTGATCCGGCGTCGTCCTGATATCAAAAGCGCCTATTACCAGATAAAGGCGGCGGACAAGGAAACTGCGGCTGCCATAGCCAACCGTTTTCCCCGTTTGAGCCTTACCGCGGGGACCAGCACCACCCATGAAAATATCTCCGGCCTGTTTGAGAACTGGCTCGCCACTTTGGCCGCCAACCTGGTTGCGCCGCTTGTGGACGGCGGATTGCGCGAAGCGGAAGTGGAGCGCAGGCGGGCGATTTTATCAGAAGAAATAAACAGCTACGGCCAGGTGATTATCGATTCCCTGGGTGAAGTGGAAGACGCCCTGGTCCGGGAGACGCGGCAGCAGGAGGCCATTGCCAGCCTTGAGAAGCAGTTGGAGCTTTCGCAGATGGTGGTGAGGAGGCTTAATGACAGATATCTGCAGGGAACTGTGGATTATCAAAGGGTGCTGGATGCGCTTATCAGCAGGCAGGGCCTTATGCAGAGCCTGTTAAGCGGCAAACTGAACCTGCTTCAATACAGAATCGATCTTTGCCGTTCCCTGGGCGGCGGGTGGGAGCTCAGCCCGCCTGATTCAACCCGGACATTGAACCGGGAGCCAATGGAAAAGGGCGATATGTTCTCCGGCCGGGAAAGCCCGGTTCAGTATAAAACGCCGAAAGAAAATAACCCGGAAACATCGGGTGTGTGATCGGCAAGTTTTATAAGGGGCCTTTGGAAAAAGAACACTTTTTTGGAAAAAGTTTAAGGTGAAAATCATGCCTGAAAAAATAGATATTCCCCAGAATACCGAATCCGGGCAACCAACAACCACAGGCAAAGGCAATAAGGTTTCAAGGGCTCTTCGCTTGCTGGGGCGGATTCTCATGCCCTTGGCCGTATTGGCCGCGGGTGTCGTGATCTCCATTTGGTTGTTTGAAACCTCGCCCAAATTAAGAGCTCAGCCCAGGAGCCACAACAGGACTCTAGTAACGGTGAAGAGCGTGGAGTACGCGCCCCGTCAGACCCTTGTTTCAGGTATGGGTTCAGTGGCTGCGGCCCAGTCTGTGGAGCTTAAGCCCCAAGTGGGCGGCAAGATCATTGAGCTCAGCAAAGATATGTCCCCCGGCACGTTTTTTGCCAAGGGCTCTCTTTTGTTCAAGATTGACCCTGCCGAATACCTCCTTTCCGTGCGGCAGCTTTCCGCGGATGTAGCCAAGGCTGAATCAGAGATAGCCTTGGAACAGGGAAACCAGCTTATCGCCCAAAAGGAATATAAACTTTTGGGGCAAAAGCTAACCGAGCGGGAAAAGACCCTGATCCTGAGGCAACCCCAACTCAAGGGCCTGCAGGCAAGCCTCGATGCGGCCCAGGCCAAACTGGACCTGGCCAGGCTTGATCTTAATCACACCCAAGTCAAGGCGCCGTTCAACGCAGTTGTGCAGTCCAGCGACGCCCATCTCGGGGCCCTGGCAGACCAGTCAACACAATTGGCCACCCTGGTCGGCACAGACGCCTATTGGGTAAAGGTCTCCGTGCCGGTGAGCCAGTTGCGGTTTATAAAGTTGCCGAACCAAAATGGCGAAAAAGGCTCGGAGGCCCTTGTGTATAACTCCGCCGCCTGGGGTGAGGCCGCTTTTCGAAAGGGCAGGGTGATTCGCCTTGAGCCCAAACTTGAGGAACAAGGGCGCATGGCCCGCTTGCTGATCCAGGTGGACGATCCCTTGTGCATTAAGCCCGAGAACGCAAAATTGCCTTCCATGCTCATAGATTCCTATGTACGGGTGGCCATCAAAGGCAAAACCATTGAGTCTGCGGCATTGGTTGAGCGCAAGTACATCAGAAACGGTTCCAATGTCTGGATCATGAATCAAAAGGGCAATCTGGAGATCCGCCAAGTCAAGACCGCCTTTCGCAGTGAGAAGGATTTCTATGTTACCGGCGGTATAGAGCCGGGTGAGAAGTTGGTCCTGACCGACCTATCCACCCCGGTTTCGGGCATGGAATTGTGTATTCGTGAGAACGGGGCGGGGCAAACCGCCTGCCGCAAGGCCTCTGACCAGGAGGAACAGTCATGAAAACCAAGCGGCTTGCGGAAATGAAGGGCCCAATCTCCTGGATGGCCAAAAACCGGGTGGCTCCCAATTTAATGATGGTGTTTCTCCTCTTGGGCGGCCTGATTATGAGCATGAATATCAAGCAGGAGGTCTTCCCGGAGTTTGACCTGGATGTGGCCACCATCAGTGTGGATTATTCAGGAGCCAGCCCCGAGGAGGTGGAGCAGGGTATTGTCCTGGCCGTGGAAGAGGCTATCAGGGGCATTGAAGGGGTGAAGGAACTCACCGCTACGGTGGGCGAGGGCAACGGAACCATCAATGCCGAGTTGGAAGAAGGTTCGGACCAGCAAAAGATCTATCAGGAAATCAAACAGGAGATAGACCGCATCACCACCTTTCCCGAGGATGCCGAATTGCCCCAGGTCTCTTTGGTGACCCATATGCGGGAGGTGCTTTCCCTGGATATCTTCGGCGATGTTTCAGAGATGGTGTTGCGCCAGGCTGTTGAAAATGTTCGCGAACGTCTTTTGCAGAGTCCGGATATCACCCAGGTTGAACTATTGGGGGCCCGTGACTATGAGATTTCCGTTGAGGTGCCCCAGGAAAACTTAAGGGCCTATGGCCTGACCCTGGCCGGGGTTGCCGAGGCCATTGACAACGCCTCCACCGAACTCCCCGGCGGAGCCATAGACACCAGCGGCGGGGATATTCTCTTGCGGGTCAAGGACCGCCGTGACTGGGCAAGCGAATTCGCCCGCATCCCCATTGTGACCACTTCAGACGGCAGTGTGGTCTATCTGGAAGATATTGCAACGGTGCGAGAGGCTTTTAGAGACAGCGACCATTATGGTTTTTACGACGGCAGCCGTTCCATTAGCGTGGGGGTCTATCGGGTGGGTAAACAAACCCCCATGGGAGTCTCGATTGCCACCCGTGAGGCCATGAAAGAGATAGAGCGGGATCTGCCTGCGGGCATCGAGTGGCGCATAAGCCGGGATATGTCCGAGGTGTACCAGGAACGCTTGGATTTATTGCTCAAAAACGCCTTTTTCGGATTGATGCTGGTCCTGGTGGTTTTGGGGTTGTTTTTGGAGTTCCGGGTGGCCTTTTGGGTCACCATGGGCATCCCCACCGCGTTTTTGGGCAGCCTGCTCTTTTTACCGGGCATGGGCGTCTCCATAAATATGATATCCATGTTCGCCTATATCATTGCCCTGGGCATTGTGGTGGACGACGCCATTGTGGCCGGTGAGAATATCTACGAATATCAGCAAAAGGGAATGAGCTTTATAAAAGCCTCCATTCTGGGTGCTAAAGATGTGGCGGTTCCGATCACCTATTCCATTTTAACCAATGTGGTCGCTTTCTTACCCCTATGCCTTATTCCCGGGGTCATGGGAAAAATATGGAAGGTGATCCCGCTGGTGGTGGTGACGGTGTTCCTGCTCTCCTGGGTTGAGTCGCTTTTGATCCTGCCGAGTCACCTGGCCAAGGAGCACAAGGCGTCTGACGGCCGGTTACGGAGGCTTATCAAAAGACGCCAGGATGCCTTCACCAGGCTGGTGGAGCGATTCAACAAAAGGGTTTATGGTGGTTTCCTGGAGCTCTGCCTGCGTTTCAGGGGCTTGACCGTGGCTATTGGTCTGGCTTGCTTGTTTGTGGTTTTCAGCTATGTCATGAGTGGCCGCATAGGCTTGATCCTCATGCCCAGGGTTGAATCAGACACCGCCGAGGTCAGTGCTGTGCTGCCGGTGGGCAGCCCCCTGGACAGGATGAAATCCGTTCAGAATAAATTGACCGTAGCCATGGACAAAGTGGCCCGTGAAAACGGCGGAGATCGTCTGCTAAAGGGTGTATTCGTCAGGATCAATGAAAACGAGGTGGAGGTGAGGGCTTATCTCACCTCGCCTGAACTCCGCGACTTAAGCACTGCCCAGGTCAATCGGCTTTGGCGGGAAAAGGTGGGGACCATCGCCGGTCTGGAATCCTTGAGGTTCACCTCCGACGGCAGGGGGCCGGGTTCAGGGGCTGCCCTTACGGTTGAGCTTTCCCATACGGATATCAATGTGCTGGAGAAGGCCAGTCATGATCTGGCCCGGCAGTTGGAGGGCTTTCCCAATGTCAAGGATATAGATGACGGCTACACCCCGGGCAAGCAGCAAATTGACTTTTCCATCAAACCGGAAGGTCAGAGCCTGGGCTTGACTTCAAGGGAGGTGGCCCGCCAGGTGAGAAGCGCCTTTAACGGGGCCGAAGCCCTGCGCCAACAGCGGGGCCGCAATGAGGTGACTGTGCGGGTGCGTTTGCCGGAAAAAGAGCGTAAGAACGAGTATTATTTGGAAAATTTGATGATCCGCATTCCTTCCGGCGGGTTTGTGCCTTTAATGGAGATCGCCGATCTGAAACGGGGCAGGGCCTATACCACCATAAGCAGAAGAGACGCCCGCCGCACTGTAAGCGTCAGCGCCAATGTCGAGCCCCTTGGCGAGACCAGCCGCATCAAGGCCGCCGTTTCAGACAGCATTCTGCCTGATCTGGCCAGGAAATACCCCGGGCTAACCTCTGGTTACCAGGGGCGGCAGGCCGATATGAGTGAAAGCCTCATGAGCCTGATAACAGGCTTTACCCTTTCCATGTTGACTATTTATTTCCTTTTGGCCATTCCCTTTGGCAGCTATACCCAGCCGCTGATAGTTATGACGGCTATTCCCTTTGGCATATTGGGCTCCACCTTGGGGCATTTACTTATGGGGTACAACATCAGCCTCATGAGTATGATGGGGGTTGTGGCCCTGGCCGGAGTGGTGGTGAACGACTCTTTGGTTTTGATTGATTTTGCCAATAAAAAGCGGCAAGAGGGATTAACTCCGGGACATGCCATACGTTTGGCCGGCCTGCGGCGTTTCAGGCCTATTGTTCTAACCACCTTGACCACTTTTGGCGGGTTGGCGCCAATGATATTTGAAACCTCCCGGCAGGCCCGTTTTATGATACCCATGGCCATTTCCCTGGGGTTCGGAATATTGTTCGCCACTGTAATTACGCTGGTTTTGGTGCCTTGCCTATACCTTTTATTGGAAGACTTTCATGGCTTAAGGGAGGGCAAGAGTAAAAAGGCGGCGGCATTGGCCGATCTGCATGTGTCCCAAAAAATGCCGTGAACTGAGGTTGTTGTTTCCAAGCGGTCTCTGTCAAAGTCCAGCAAAATTTTGTCGGCAAGTAAAAGGGAGCCTTAAAAAGGGCTCCCTTTTACTGTTTAAAAATCATAAATAATTTTGGATTCTAAAGATGCCTCCTAAACAACAGCGTCAATTTGCGGAATTGGATTTTGCTCCGAGGTTAAAAGGCCCGCTGCTTCATCTTTATCAGGATTTTGCAGCATGCTTAGAAATTTGTAATAGGCAATGCCCTGATTGTCTGGAGGAGGGGAGAGGGGCGGAAGAACCGTAACCTGATCAAGCCTGTCCAGCAGGTCGTCAAGTTCAGCCGCCAGGCGATCTCCTGCGGTTAAGGCTGTTGCTTGGGGTGCTGACTCCGGGATTGCCGGCTCCTCATCAGCGGCTGTTCTTTGCCATTTGGCCAGAAATTCGGCAAGGAATTGGTTGGGGTCGGCTGCATCGGCTCCGGCCGCAACTTGCCCGGTCCCATCCCCTGAAGGTTCTTCCAAGGCATCCGGCTCCGGAATAACTTCCTGCTCCGGAACAGGAGCGGCAACGGCGGATTCTTCCTGCCCTGCCGCGACTTGCGGATCGACGGGCTCGATCAATTCCTCAAGGGCAGTTACGTTTTCTGACTGTTTAAGATAATCTCCGATTGCAAGCAGTAAATTGTCCAGTTCGGTTCTTAAATTATCTATCGCCGCCTTGGCCTGGCCGAGTTTTACTTCATCTTTTTGGGAGAGTTCCGCGACTTTTCCGGCCATGGCTGCGATTCTTTGCGCCAGTTCGGAATCCAAGGGCAACTCAGTATCAAGGGCCATTAACTCTTCAAGGTCTGATCGTAAATCAGCTAACATTTCGGTTGGTTGAGTAAGTACTTCCTTGACCTGCCCGGTTTCCAGGGCATCGAGTTCTCCCTTGTGAACAATACGGAGGCGAACATCCGCCACACCTTTGAAGTGACCGTTAAGTAAATTCCGAATCACCCCTTTGGGGGAAAAGCCGCCCTGCTCGGCTTTGTTCTCAGCGGTATCAAGAGGGGTGACGCTTGACTCCTCTTGAGGGGGGGCTTTTTCCGGTGGTGGCTGGTTTTTATTTTTAGATAAACCCCAAGCCACATGGTCGTGATTTGCAACCAGTGCTTCCAACCGCATTCCGTCCTCCTTGACTTTTAATGCCTTCTATAGTTCTTTTCGGCAACTTGCTGTGTTTACATGAGAATTTCTTTTATGGTCAAGGAGATCGGCTGGTTGGATATGCCGGTCAAAGTTTGGCGGGACTAATATGTGCTAGCCTCTGTCTTTGTGCAGGAGTTCTTAATTTGGTCTTTTATGCGGGCAAGTGCTCTTGGTATGTTTATGATAACAAGCAATGGGTCTAAACTACTTTCCCGATAGTTAAAATCTAAACCCATTTTTTCCCCAAATGTCCTTCAGGCGAACGATCGCCTTTTAAACCTTAATCACTGCCCCGCAAAAAAATTGTTTTTCGTCCGTGGTAAATGACTCATCATAGGTCCTATCGGAAGAGTGTTTTTCCCCTCGTGGAAATGAAACCAGGAGACGGTTTTTATTTTGCTGCGATTATTTAAACAGCTTGGTTGCCTATTTGTTGTGGTGCTATTGTTTTTTTCGGCGGAGACGGCGCGATGCGCCGAGACTCGGCCTAAACCTCCCATAAAGGTGCTTTTGCTGTTTTCCTGGTTCAAGGATATGCCTTGGCAAAAGGCCATAGAGACCGGCATCAGGCAAAAAATCGCTCAAAAGAAGATCCCGGTTCAACTTTTTGTGGAATATATCGAGGCCAGCCGTTTCCCCTTAAGCAAAACAGCGGATGGGTTGTATTCCTTATTCAAGGCCAAATATGCCGATGCCTCCATTGACATGGTCGTGGTCGAAAGCACCCCGGCGGCTGTGCTCATGAAGAAAACAGCCGAATTTTTCCCCAAGGCTCAAAAACTTGTAGTCCATAGCTCCGGCGGCGCTGCCCCGCAATTAGATAAAGAGCCATGGCGTATTGTTTTACGTTCGAACTATCTCCAAAATATTAAATCAATGTTGGAGGTCTGGCCGGCTGAAAGAATCGCGGTGATTGCCGACATATCCGATAGCCACGGAAAAAATAGATTGGCCGAGTTCAAAAAAGGGCTCAAAACCCTTGGCTCAAACTTGCCGGTTATCTATCTTACGGATTCATCCCTGCAGTCTATTATTGATCGTGCCGCAAAATTGCCCCCCAAAACGGCTATTTTTTTTCTTCTCTATTTTAGAGATGAAGCGGGTAATCGCATAACCCCATACCGGGCCGCTCAAAAAATTGTTGAAAAGGCATCTGCCCCGATTTTCACCCATTGGGACACCCTCATGGGCAGTGGTGTTCTGGGAGGTTTCGTCCTTTCCGGGAAAAAGGTGGGCGAGATGATTGGCGATGCCGTCTTCGCGCATTATGAAAACACCCCCTGGAGAAATGAAAGTTCACTAAGTGTATTCGAAAATATCTATGACTGGCGGCAGATGGAAAAATGGCATATTGAAAAGGATCAGTTGCCTAAAGATGCCCGCATATTGTTTTATACTCCGGGAATATTCGAGTCTTTTCCTGTTGAAATGACAGTTTTGATAAGCCTGCTTGCAGTTTTAGTCATCCTTTCGTTGTCCCTTTCCGTGCAGATCAGAAGAAAAAGGATAATCACCCAAAAGCTGGAACAAAGTCGTGAGGAGCTAAACGCGATTTTTATGGCCAGCCCGGACCCCATTGTTGTCTTTGATGCAAAGGGAAGCGCATTGTATCACAATCCTGAATTTGAGCGGCGTTTCGGCTGGGAAACGGCTCAATTGAAAGATTGGCGTTTCCCCTTTGCCGCTGAAGCCAGTCAAGGCGTCCTAAAGGCAATGCTCGAGCGGGTGATGAACAGGGAAGGTCCTATAAAGATTGAGATAAAGGGGGTCTCTAAAAAAAACACCAAATTGGATATAATCGCCAGCGCGGCCATGATCCAGGGACTGGACAACGGTTTCGCCGGTGCTGTTCTGACCTTGACTGATATCAGCGAACAGAAAAGGCTTGAGGAGCAGGTAAGGCAATCACAAAAAATGGAATCCATAGGCACCTTGGCCGGGGGGGTGGCCCATGATTTCAACAATATCCTTTTTGCCATTATAGGATACACCGAGCTTGCTTTGGCTGAACTCCCCCAATTGTCCCCTGTTCGGGATAATCTCGACCATGTTTTGGAAAGCAGTTTACGGGCCAGTGATTTGGTCTCTCAACTCCTGGCATTTGGGCGGAAGCAGGTTTTAAAGGTCAAGACATTCGCTATAAATGACTTGATCAACCAAAATCAGGCCATGCTCCACCGAATAATTGGTGAAGATGTGGAGCTGAAAACCGTTTTGGGCGAAGATGCCGGTTATGTGCGGGCTGATTTTAACCAAATAGAGCAAGTACTTTTGAATCTGATTGCCAATGCCCGAGATGCCTTGCCGGATGGGGGGGTAATAATCATAGAAACGGAAAAGGTTTACCTGGATGAAAGTTACGCGGTCAATCATCCGGAGGCTGAACCTGGCGATTATGTAATGCTCGCGGTTAATGACAATGGGCTTGGTATTGACGCAAGCATAATCGATAAAATATTCGATCCTTTTTTCACCACCAGGGAAATGGGCAAGGGCACGGGGATGGGGTTGGCCACTGTGCACGGCATTGTCAAACAACATGGTGGAACAATTTATGTGTACAGTGAGCCCGGCCAAGGCGCCAGTTTTAAGGTCTATCTGCCCTTTTTTGAGAGAGAAAAAGATGTTTTTGCAAAAGAGGCGGAACCAAAAGGAATAGTCACCGGCTCAGAGACGATTCTGCTCGTGGAGGATGAGCAGGTAGTGCGGGATTTTGTGGCCAAGGCTTTGCAGAAACTTGGTTATCATGTCATTGGAGCGGAAAACGGACCTGAGGCTTTGGAACTGGTGGATAAAACAGAAGAGAAAATAGATCTGTTGCTTACGGATGTGATTATGCCCCGGATGAATGGAAAAGAGCTTTACGACCGCCTGAGGCAAAAAGATCCCGAACTGAAGGTGCTCTTTATCTCGGGATATTCCAGTAATGTTATTGCGCATCACGGCGTTTTAGATGCCGAGGTGGACTTGATTCAAAAGCCGATAACCATAGCTTCTCTCTCAACTAAGCTGCGCCGGGTTTTAGCGGGATGACCGCAAACCGCCTGTTGGCTTTTTACTTTGCATCGCTCGGCCAAGGCCATAAAAAAGGCGGATCTGCCTGGTGTCAGCCGTTATCGGAAAGTACCTTCCGGAGCCTCATCGATATATTTGCCGATTTTTCAGCTACTGAATAGGCATGCCTCGCTTTCTTGGCTGACTATTTAGAGTTCCATGGAATATTAGTTACTGTTTTTACAAGACTTGCCAAACAAAATGTATTGACATTAATATCTTTTTAGATTAGCTAACAAGATAAGAGAGTCAATATTGACGTCCAGGGCGTTTGGGGCTTGTGGGCATGAACCATACAGGCGGCACACCCACCGGCCGATACAACCACTTTTGGAAGGAGCCCGAATGCCGCTCACCGTGTTCCATGAAAAGGATAATATCGGAGCCGGTTTCCCTGATGATGGAGACATCTTCTACAGCCTTGCCCAGGGGTTTACCACTAAGGGGCAAGTCAGCTTGGCTGAAGCGTCTCCGGATCATTCTGTCAATCGTTGGAAGTACTCGAGCGATTCTGGTGAGGTGGCCTTTAACCGCACAGAGCTAAGGCCCGGCTTTGAAGTGTGGGTGACCAATGCCTTGGTTAACAGGGAAATGGTCTGCCTGGCCAAGGATAATGCCATTGATTTGGCTTTTGGCTTTTGCCTTTCGGGCAATACGGTGTCACGCTTCAACAGCACAAATAAAGAACTGGAAATCCATCAGGGTTGCCAGGGTATTTTTTACTCCACACATAATAGAGGTGTTAGTCGTATATTCCCCGGAGAACCCCTTCAACAGGTCTTCATATCCCTTAAATCTAATCAGGTGCATCGCATCTTCAGCGATGATAGGCAGCCGTTGCCCCTGATTGTTAAACATGCCCTGGAGCGTAGTCCCGGAACTGGTAACTTCCAGCTTGGCTGCACCACGCCGGCCATGTTGAACGCTCTGCAGCAAATTATTAACTGCCGCCTAAGCGGTCTGGCCCGCAAACTTTTCCTGGAAAGTCGAGCCCTGGAGTTAATTGTCCATCAGCTGGAAGGTTTTGCCGGCGTGGAATTCGGCCATACGAGGCCTTTAGACATTCATCCGGAAGACCGGCGTAGAACAGAATATGCCCATGATCTTTTGGTGAGAAATATCGCCAAGCCACCTCATTTGGAGGACATCACCAAGGCTGTGGGCATGTCCCATCCCAAATTGAATCGTTGCTTCAAGCAGCTGTTTGGCTGCACGGTCTTCGAATACTTGCGAAATGAGCGTTTGCGAAGGGCCAGCGCCCTGCTTGAAGAACCGGGTGTTACAATTACCGAGGTTGCTTACACCATGGGCTACAGCAGCCCCAGCCATTTCACCAGAGCCTACAAAAAGCAATTCGGCAGTTTGCCCAGCATCAACTCCGCGAGAATTTAACTAACTGTCACTAAAGGCCATATATACTGCGGCCTTCCGACACCTGTCAGTAATTTGTTGGATGCCGGTTTTCGCAAGCTGGCGCCCGGGCTCTGCTCACCCCACTCTCCTTTCAATAATTTCAGCAAGTGCCGTCTTTTTTTCAGAGAGTGACAGCTCCAGTCAAAACCTGGTGGTATGTTGAGGTCCTGAGTAGATTAGCCGTTTTGAATTATGTTTAAAGTTCTAAATAATATTGGCATCCGAGGTAGCCAGGAGAGTAAGAATGAAATATTTTACTAAGTTATTGCTTGCAGCTTTCATGTTTATGTTCCCCGTTAGTCAGGCCAATGCTCATTCTATCTGGATAAATTCCTTTGAATCCCATGCGCACAAATCGTCCCATGCCATGGTATCCCTGGGGTGGGGGCACGCGCTTCCCATGGATGATATCCTCAACTCGCCCAATGGAAGCGTTGCCATAGACAAGTTTGAGTTGTTGGACCCTGCGCTCAAGAAAACCAACCTGCTGAAACCTGCATCCAAGATGAGTAAGCCGGAAATGAAAACAGCTGATTTTGATTTGTACGCAGCGGACCTGGCGGTTCAGAAAATCGCTTTCAAAAAGGAAAGCAAACCCGGCCTTTATCAGCTTTCCGCGGTTTCGAAGCCGGCATTTTATACCCAATATATTGACAATAAAGGAAGAAGCCGTCTTAAGCTGGTTTCCATGGATAAGGTCAAGGATGCCTCCAAGATTTTGATGGCTGTTAAATACGAGGCTTTTGCCAAATCCTATGTCACTTTGGGTAAATGGACCAATCCCAAGCCCTTGGGCCACGGCCTGGAGATAATCCCCAAAACCGACCTCAGTAATGTTCGGGTCGGTGATTTGGTTGAAGTTGAGGTTCTTTTTTATGGCAAGCCCCTTTCGGCCACTGCAAAAAGCATTGATTACATAACTGCCCGCAGCAACAGCTTTGGCCAGCCCGATGGATTTGCCCTTTTTTCTTACGTAATGGGTGGCAAGGCCCAATTCAGGGTGCAGAGCGCCGGTCAGTGGATCATAAGCATAAACCACAAGGATGATGTCAGCAAAGACGGGCCTCTCAAAGACCTCTTCGGCAAGGTAAATCAGGTGTACCACGGAGCATCCCTGACTTTTAACGTTAAATGACGCCTTACCTTAATTGCGCTTTTCCGGTTCACACCATTAGTGTCGGAGAAATGTATGGGCGGCCTTGGGGGGCTTGGCCCCTCGGGTCACCGGTCCCAAAAAGTAAGGATTACCATTTGCCGAAACGGCGGTTTCCATGACCGGCCTTTTCAAAAGAAAGTGGTTTGATGGATTATAGATCCGGGCAAAACAATGATAACCATATCGGCATCAAGGGGGCTTTTTTCGGCCGCGCTGCGGCACACTTTATCCGCAAGCGCTGGTGGTGGCTCGGGGCTGTAATCCTGGTCACCGCCTTTATGGTCACCCAGATGTCCACCCTTGAATTCGATAACGCCCCTGAAATTTGGTTTGTAGAAGACCATGACGCCCTCAAAGCCAGGGACCGTTTCCATGATGCCTTTGGCAACGATAGATTTGTCTTTCTTTTGTTCAGCAAAGATGAGATGCCCTTTAATCATGAAAATTTAAAGGCCATGACTGATCTGGCACTTCAATTTGAAACCGAGGTGCCATATGCCACCCGGGTTACCTGGCTGGGCAATGTGGAGCGCATTCGCAGCGGGGGCCAGGAAAACCAGGAGGTTTTGATAGAGCAGTTCATGCCCGAGGTTCCGCGGGACCAAAAGGCAATTGAGGCCCTGTTGCTGGAAGCATTGGACGAGCCGGCTTTTGTAAACGACCTCATATCAAAAGACGGGTCTGTCTTGACCATGGTCGTTGAGCTGGAATCCTTTCCCTCGGACAAGGGTATTAAAGACGAAAAGGCGGAAAACCCCAATTACACGGTTGCTTTGAAAGTAGACGAAATCCTGGCAAATCCCCGCTACAAACATTTGAAGCCCCATGTAGCGGGCGGCCCGCATTTCAACTACATGTACGACCAGCTGGCCAGGCGTGAAACCTCCAAACTGTTTTTGGCCGTGGTGGGGGTCCAGGCCCTTTTGCTGCTTTGGTTGGGACGAGGCCTCAGGGGGGTGGTGGTGCCGCTTGTGGTTACCGTAACCAGTGTTTTGTGGACCATGGGGGCTATCAGCCTTTTGGGCTATACCTTGAACCTCTTGAGCACCGCTCTGCCGATTATGTTGATTTGCGTGGGCATTGGAGACTCGGTGCACGGCATTGCGGCTTTTTATGACCATTTTGACAAGGGCGACAATCGCAAACAGGCGCTGAGAAAGGCATTTTCCGATGTGGGCGGGGCTGTGATGCTTACTTCCTTGACCACGGCCGCCGGTTTTTTGGCCTACCTCACCACCCATCTGAAACCTTACCGGGAGATGGGGATCTACATTGCCCTGGGCGTTGTTTTCGCTTTTTTGCTCACCATAATTCTCACGCCCATCTTTTACTCCTTTGGCAAGGAGCAGCCGAAGATTAATGCCAAGCGGAAAGGCCCCAAGGCCAATGGTGACATTTTCGATAAATGGCTGGCCTTCACCCACAGGATAGTCATGACAAAAAGCCTGGCGGTGGTGGTTGTTTTCGGGAGCATCATGGTGGTCACCTTTTTTGGCTATCTGATGATGGAGGTCGAATCAAACACCGCCAAGCTGATTTTCAAGCGGGAGCCCTTGCGCCAGACCCTGGACTTTATTGACGAGCACATGGGAACCAGCACGACCCTGGAGTATCTCATTGACACCAGGCGGCAAAATGGAATCAAGGATCCGGAATTCATGGGCAGCCTGGATGAGCTCATGACTACGGCCGATGCTTACCCCCTGGTCACCAAAGCGGTTTCCATAACCGACCTGCTGAAAAGGATGCGCCGCTCCCTGCACGGCAACCAGCCCGAGTACTATAAGTTGCCTGAGACCAGGAACTCGGTGGCTCAACATCTTTTCCTTTATGAAGGCTCCGGCGGCGCCACCCTGGACAGGCTGGTGGGATTTACCTACGATATGGCCAGGCTGTCGCTGAAGATGAAGACCGTGGACACCGGAGAGGCCAGGGCCTTGGAGGCCGCAATGAGGGCAAAGTGCGAGGAGCTTTTTGGCGGCGGCAAGGTGGAGATAGTGCAATCCGGCGGCATGTCCATGTATCTGGCCATGAACGACATCCTCTACGAGGGGCAGAGCCGCAGCTTCCTGGCCGCCTTGACAGCTATAACCCTGATGATGATTCTGGTGCTGCGCTCGATAAAACTTGGCCTTATAAGTATGGTTCCCAATTTATTCCCGGTTTTTCTGACCATGGGCTTCATGGGGTTGGCCGGGTTTTATATGGATGTAATAACCATAAGCTTCGCGGCCATAATTATCGGCGTTGCCGTGGATGACACCATTCATTTCTTCACCAGGTTCCGTTCTGAATTCATCCGGTGGGGAACCTATGACAAGGCCTTAAAGGAAACCTATGCCTCGGTGGGGCGTCCCATCACCTTCACCACCCTGATCCTCATCATCGGCACCGCTGTTTTCACCATATCCAGCCTTCTGGGTTTCTTTAAACTCGGCATCCTCTTTGGATTCGCCTTCTTGTGGGCGCTGTTGGCTGATTTTTATTTTGCACCGGCCCTGATTGTTTTGCTTAAGCCCTTGGGCCAGGAGCGTGAGGAACCGGAATTCATGTTGGCGGAGTCTTATAATGCCTAGAATAGTTTTGATGCTTCTGATGTTGACCCTGGTTTCAGGTGGCCAAGTGCTGGCGGGAGCTGCTGATGATGACGCCCGGCAAAAAGGCCGGCAAATCATGAGGCAGGTGGATTCAGTGGACACCAGCCTGGACTCAACCGCCTTGTCGGTGATGCTTATTGAAAGAGGGAAGTTAAAGCTGGTTCGCCGCATGAGGCACATGACCAGAAAAAATGAAGGAGAGATCAAGGGAGAACGCACCTTGATCCGCTTTATGGAACCGGCCGATGTCCGTGACACATCCTACCTTACCTGGTCTTACGATGATCCGGAGCGCACCGATGACATGTGGCTTTACCTGCCGTCGGAGAGCTTGGTGCGCAGGATCAGCGGTGGTGGGAAAAAAGGCGCTTTTATGCGCTCGGACTTGGCCAATGAGGATATAGAAGACCGCTCGGTGGATGACGATATCCACACCTTGATTGGCAATGAGAAACAGCATGGGGTTGATTGCTTTGTCATAGAGTCAGTACCCAGGCCGGAATTGAAAAAAGACACCAACTATTCCAAAAGGGTTCAGTATATTCGAAAGGATATCTATCTACCCTGCCGGGTGGAATACTATGACAAGCGGGGGAAGCTTTTAAAAATAGGCACCTATGGCGGCTTTAAAGAGATCGACGGTATCTGGACCATCACCAAGAGCATTATCGAGACTCCCCGGCGCAAAACCCGCACCCTATACCAGCGCCAGGAAGTGAAATATAACCAGGGTCTTGATGACACCCTCTTTTTACAAAGCAACCTCAGGCGTTAAAACATGCGAAACACCTCAGGGGCGTGCCTGGTTTTACTATTGGTTTTTCTGATGTTGCATGCGCCGCCGCTCAAGGCTCAGACTGAATCACCCGCCCCGCAACCCGGCGGGAAGGTCGCCGTGCAGGGGGATCCTTTTGCCGACACGCCAGTAAAAGATCCCTTTGCCGACTTGTCTGTTTTTGAGGAAAAAACCGATGCGGCCAGGAGTGGGGCAGGCCGTGAGCGAACCGTGGCTGATCAATCCGCGGGTCTTGAGCTTCACGGCTATTTGGAAAGCCGAAATCGGATCCGCACCAGCGATGCCGAGGCTTTATCTCTACGGCAACGGCTTTGGCTGGAATCCGAGCTTGACCTCCTCACCCTTGATGAGCCGCGCAGCGATTCTCCGGCCAGGCTGTTTGCCTCGGCGGCATTGGATTTTGATCCGGCGGCTTCTGACCTTTCCGATGATGTGCCTTTGTTTCACCCATGCTTGAAAGAAATGTTTTTCACCTGGGAAACAGAGTCCGCCGCCCTTATGGTGGGGCGCAAACTGGAGCGTATAGGCACTGGCGACGGGGTCAATCCCATGGATCTGATCAACCCCCTGGATCACAGGGACCCCCTGGCCACCGGCAGGGCGGACTCCAGGCTGCCAGTGCTTCTGGTCAAGGGATTGGCCCAATTGCCCACCTTTGACCTTTTGCAGGAAGCCAGCCTGGAATTGTTTTTGATCCCTTTTCCCCAGGTGAACCAGCTTAACAGCCCTGGGTCGCCTTGGGAAAGTCCGGGTCTCGCCAGTTTGCGCCGGGCCGGAGCCAGGGGGGAGTTAATCCTGAGGGATCAGGTCAAGCCTTCCCAATCATTGGCCAATGCCGAATGCGGGGCCCGCCTGGCCGCCACCTTTTCCGGCTGGGACTTGGCGCTTATCGGTTTTTACGGATTCACCAACGCGCCGGTTTTGGCTCGGAATATGGTCACTAATCAGGCTGGTCATGAGGAATTGGAGATAACCCCCATACACCCAAGCTTTGCGGCGCTGGGCTTCACTTTTGCCAAGGGCCTGGAGCACTCCACCATAAGGGGAGAAATATCGCTTAAGCCCAATCTGCCTGTGATGATAAGCGATTATGCCTCCCTGCCGGGATATGAAAGGCATCGTGTGGTGGAGGGGGTGCTGGGCTGGGACCGGACCTTTGGAACCAATTTCTACGTTAATTTTCAGTTGTTTTGCACTGCAATCGGCGGCGCTTCCGATTTGGAGGAATTGGTCTCCGATGAATACGAATACGGCATAACCTATGATGTGCATGATCTTTTTTGGGATGATGCCCTGACCGCCGGAGCACGCGGAATAGCCTCTTTTTCCGGGGAAGGCTGCACTTTTGAATGTTTTGCCGATTATGAGCTGACTGATGATCTACTGTTATCCGCCTCGCTTTTTTTGTTTGAAGGGCCGGAGAGCGGGCAATACGGTCAGTATGATTACAATGATTTCTTTTCCTTGCGTCTTCGCTACAGCTTTTAGCCTGAGGACGCTTGTAAAGGCTGGGGCAGTTTTTCAGGGCATCGAATCTGAGGGGGAATCCCGGCTGGTTTGCGGAATCAAGGCGAGGCTTGCCAAAAAAAGTGCAAAAACCGATAAAGGTGTGGGCCAAGCGGTTGGCCACACCTTTATTTTACTAATTAATTACAGGCGTAGAATCCGTATATTTAGTCAATAGGGGAGGATATCGGACGGAGCTTGATGTCCCCATGAGGTCCATGGAAAGGGCGCCTGCTGAATTTTCCTTCGGCAGTGTTTCTTTTGGTAACGGGTTTTTAATCCGAAGCTTTTTTTGCCGCTATTTTTTGCTGGATTTTCGACCAGTTAAAATTATCCTTCGCAGCTATAAGCAGATGGTCATCTTCTTGGATGATTGTTCCAAAAGCAGGGCAGGTTTGACTGGTTCCGTTATGAATCAAGGCAAGAGGGGAAAGCCTGAGTTTAAGATCCCGGCTGACTTGCATCAGCTTGACGGCATAATCATGATAATCCATGCCGGTGAGCACATCCGGTCTTACACTTTTGGGGTTGGCTCCGGTTTGGTTGGATAAAAGGGTCCTGACAAAGATGCTGCTGCCCGGGTCTGAAATATCCTGAACAATGGCCAATGTTTCCAAGTCAATGGGAATCGGGGTTGAGTTCAAGCCTTCAAAGAGGTGGTTGTTCTGCTCCGACATCTGAATGTGTTTGATCTTCACCGCGGATTTTTCTTCGGCAATATTAATGTGCCTCAAAACCAGGCGTATGATAGTTGCCGTCTGGCCGTCTGAATCTGGGTCGGTTGAGTTATCCGGATATATGATCACACTGTGCTGATTTTTCAGGTTTGCCCTTTCATAGGTGTTTTCAGCAAGATTGCTTCCCTTCAGAAAGTGAATATCCCCCAGGGCGGAGACATCTGTGGGCAGCTCATCCATTTCATTGTCAATCAGGCAAACCCCCATGCCTTTATACTCGGGTATGAACCTGATTTCTTCGACAAGTCGACAAATGATTTCAGCATTGGGGCAGTTAAAGATTACTATGCCGTTCTCAAAGGGGTTCCGCTCCATGCCGTGTTTTTTCCTCCACTTTCGATATTGTGAATAATCGAAATATGTACTGAATATCACCCCAAGATAGGCGATTCCTATAAGTGAGGTGAATATTGTTATGACCCTGCCGGGGATGGTTTTTGCAGGATTGTCGCCATAACCGACTGTGGTCATCACCTGCCATGCTTGCCATACCGCTTCTTGCCAGTCAATTGATTCGGCAATCTTGATGCCCAGGCAAAAGACTGCGGATATTAAAAAAAAGATGAGAGTGGCAAATACAAATCTCCATCCCGGTGTGTCTGCCAATAAAGATCTGTTCCGAAACTTCAATAGTCGAACAAAAAAATGCATTACCTAACCATTTTCATGCATTGACGATTATCAGTGAAGAGGCAAATCAAGTGGGAGTAGACAGCTTTCCTGAATTGCGCTTTAGAGTCGGCTGAAGGTTGCTATACCGCATCCGGGTTGTTTGACCGGCGTCCTTAGGTGAAAATGACGGATTTCAGCGGCCAGACCCGATGGCCGGCCACTGAAATCCAGAGCTGTCTTTGTCGATCAGTGTGCAACAAGATCAGGCGTTTGCTTGCGCCGTTGCCTCCCGCATTTAATTGTAGCAGGAAATTGGCTAGCGCACTCTCTCCAGTTTGTACTTCACAAAACCATCGGGACAAGTCACGAGTATTTCACCCGCTTCATTTTCCCAGGGAGTCTTATCGGCAAAGCGCATGGCAGTGGCAAATGTACTGACTGCACCATAGGCCTTGACGCACATTTCCGAGGGTGTCTTGCCTCCGATGAAATAATCACCATTGGCAATAGGGCATTTCTCGTTTTCCATCACACTGCATTTGACTTGATAATCCGCCATTTTGTTTCCTTTCTATTATATACAGTTACGTTACTGTACTGTTGCCGGTAAAAAATTTTCCCCTATTCGGCTAATTATTTACTATCCCCGCTTGGAAAGTTCAGTATACCGCTTTCATAGGGGCGGGTAGCTTTTCTGAATCCTTCAATACCCTGCATTTACTGCAGGTTGAATGCCTGGGCTTGTTCTGGCAGCCTTCGCATCCTTCAAGCACCTTGATAGTCCCTGTGATCTCCGTTTTAAGCTTCTTGAACTCTTCTATTTTTTCTTCACTCATCTTGAGCTGTTCGCCAAGCCGTTCCCGCAGGTGTTGTGCTGCTTCTCCACCAGTGTCTGAGCTCCGACGAATGTGGATCAACATCTTTATTTCCTGAAGAGAAAGGCCTATTTCACGGAGCATGCAAATATAGCGAACCTTCTCAACCGCAGCCTCTTCAAAGAGATAAAACCCCCCCTGGCTGCGGTCTGCTTCGCTGATCAGGCCTTCTTGCAGGTAATAACGCACAGTTCGGATGGTGGTATTACATCTTTTGGCTACTTCGCCTATCTGTAAAAGCGGTGTCTCCATGATGGAGGGCACTGTACTGTACAGTTACGTCACTGTCAAGAAGTTCTTTTTAAAGTTTTTTAGAATTGAGTGTGCCAACCCAGGAAAAGACTATGCCTGCTGTGGTTACATTGACCTCCTATCCCATAATAATCCTGGCCTGTTTGAGGTAGGACAAATGCACAGCCCTTTTGCCCAGGCTTAAATCGCTCCTCGGACTATTTGGCAAGAGGGAGATAAAAACCTGAAAGAGCGGGTCGAAAAGAAGGGCTCACCCTTATGTTCACTGATTAGGGCCCGGCTTTCACGTAATTTTGCCTAACCGCTTGCGGGTAATGACTATTCTTTGCTTTTAGGCTTCCACTCAGCAGCCAGACGTTTAGCCTCGGTTATCTGGGCAGGTGTCATGATCCGGGCAAGCTCGTCCCGGAATTTATCTGCATTTAGAACACCATTGGCAGCGGCAATTTCGGCCCATTTATAGGCCTTTATGTAATTTACAGGTACACCATTGAGCATTGCCTGTGGCGTAAATTAGGCAAAGATTGCGCTGAGCAGTCTTAAAACCCTGTTCAGCAGCTTTTTGGAACCAAAAGGCGGCTTCTTTGTTATTTTGGGGTGCACCCTGACCTTTGAAATACATGAGGCCAAGGTTAAACTGGGCAGCGTCATAACCTTGATCGGCAGCCTTTTTTATACCAAAAGAGGGCTTTTTCAAAGTTCCGGGGTGTGCCCTGTCCCCTGACGTACATATTCCCCAGTTTAACTTGAGCTGTTTTGTGGCCGTTTTCAGCGGCTTTTTGAAACCAATATATGGCTTTATCGTAATCTTGCGGAAGCCCTTCGTTCCCCAATAAATACAAAAAGGCCAAATGGTTTTGAGCCTGATCGTCTCCCGCCTCGGCAGCTGTTGTGATGTCTTTTATCTCATTCTCCCGAGATGATGCCGCTTTTCCAAGCCCGGCTACACCAAGGGAGAAAAGTGAAAGAAAGAAAATGACCACAATTATTTTCTTCAACTCACCAGACATTCAGCTTGTCCCCCCCTTGCACGCATTTTTATTCGTTTTAAGTCGGGAATATTTTTAGTTTTTAGATTTTGCTTTAAATGTTTTATTTAGTGTTATAGTTTTTTGTAATATGGCGTTTTTTAAAGTTAGCAATCGGTAAGCAATGGCTTTTCGCAATAATTAGCTTTTTAAGTTTTTTAGATATGGAAAACTTGATAATGAGAGAAAGTCTTATGTGTCGGCTGGGGAATTAGAGATTGTTCTTCCTAGCCTGGTTTTAAAAAAAAATTCTAGGCGGAGGGTATAGTTGAGTCCTCGCCTAAAGAATGTGATAAAATGCGATAAAAATCTCTTAAGTGACCCGCAAAGCAAACACCCCATGAAAAACTGCTACTTGATAGCACCTCAGGATTCCAACGTATAATTAGAAGAGTATTTATGGCCCCTTTAATCTGTTACAAAACCTGTTGAAGCGGCTTGAATATTGGCCCTTTTGATCAATCCAAGCTTTGAATGGCTTTGTAGCCGATTTCTTACTGGTAAGGGATAAAGGCCTTTTTAGGCTTCCATTCAGCAGCCAGACGTTTAGCCTTTGTTATCTGGGCAGGTGTCATATTACCTGCAATTTCGTCTTTAAATTTAATTGCTTGGCTATTATCAGCTGAGGCGGCAAGGTGGGCCCATTTGTAGGCTAAAATGTTATTTTTAGGTGTGGTCATGGAATAAATAACTGCAAGATTGTATTGTGCATCCGAACGACCTTGTTCCGCAGCTTCTCTGTACCAATAGATCGCCTTTTTAAGGTCGCGGGGTGTTCCCTGACCTTTAAGATACATGATAGCAATATCAACTTGGGCTGCCGGTAATCCTTTTTCTGCGGCCTTTTTAAACCAGAAATGGGCTTTTTAAAAATCTTGAGGCACCCCTAAACCTTCAGAATATAAATAACCCAGTCCATTTTGGGCTAATGGCTCACCTTGCTCTGCGGCTTTTTTATGCCAATAAACAGTCTTCTCTAGGTCCTGAGGCGTTCCGCAGCCGTCAGCAAGGTAGATGGCTGCGAGCATACTTTGAGCCGTTCGGTCTCCAGCTTTTGCAGCTTTTTCAAACCAGAAAATTGCTTTTTGGAAGTCTTGGGCTAAACCTTGGTTATTAAAATACATCAAGGCAAGTCGAAGTTGGGCAAATCTCCCTCCTTTTTTTGCAGCCTGTTCGAACCAAAAAGCAGCTTCCTTAAAATCCTTTCTTGTTCCCTGTCCTTTGAAATACATATCAGCGAGAAAAGTTTCGGCTGCCATATCTCCTTTTTGGGCAGCTTTTTGGAACCAACTAAATGATTTTTTTAGGTCTTTAGGCACCCCTTGACCTTTGAAAAACAGTTTGCCAAGGTGGCGTTGGGCCTTTACATTACCTCGCTTGGCTGCTTTGTTGTACCAAAAGAATGCTTTTTTAAAGTCCTGGGGTATGCCTTGGCCGGTATAGTATATAGACGCAAGGTCACATTGGGCTAATGTTTCACCTTTTTCGGCAGCTCTTTGGTACCAAAAAACAGCCTTTTCAAGGTTCTTCTGCACACCCAGGCCTTTAGCATATAAGAATCCTAATCCGGATTGGGCTAATACATCACCATTTTCGGCAGATTTTTTATACCAAAAGAAGCTTTTCTTTATATCTTTTGCTACACCAAGACCTTTGAAAAATAGGTAGCCAAGCTTAAATTGGGCCCTTGCTTCTCCCATTTGGGCCGCTTTTTTAAACCAAAAGATAGCTTTTTTTAAATTCCGTGGTGTGTTTTGGTCTAGGAAATATATTTTTCCAAGGGTGTATTGGGCATGTATATGGCCATTTTCAGCAGCCTTTTTCCACCAAAAGAAGGCCTTTTCATGATCCTCGGGTACTCCTTCACCTGTGGAATACATGATTGCAAGTTTATATTGGGATTCTGCTTGTCCTTTTTCGGCGGCTTTTTGATACCAAAATTTGGCTTTATTATAATCCCGGGCAAGCCCTTTGGTTCCAAGAAAGTACATATCCGCCAAGTGGGTTTGAGCTTCATGGTCTCCTCCCTCGGCAGCTTCTATGATTTCAGTTATTTTACTCTGTGTAGGCAAACTTTCTTCTCGGGCTCCGGCCACCCCAAGCAAAGCAAAAGACGTGAATAAGACAAAACAACATATTTTTTTAACCATGCCACTCACTTAATATGCCCCCTGTTGGATCTCTATATTCATTTTAAGTAGTATACATCTTTATCTCTTAGATCTTATTCCAAATACTTTCTTTGATGCTATAAATTTCTGAAATATAAAAAAGCTTGGTTTTTTAAAAGGCATAGTCATAATATCAGCTTTTGGTTATGGTTATATGTGTTGGATTTACTAATAAAAACCAAAAGAGTATAGGGCTCTAGATTTTTGATGGGTTGTGATTCAGAGGTTGCGTTTAATCCGCGACTTGGGAAGATAAATGCATTACATTCTAGGGCGTTGGTTTGGTTTTTAGGCCGGATCTGGTTTGAAGGTTCAAGGCTGGTTGAGCCGGTCTGAATAGGATTTTTTTGAAGAGCGTTTACATCTTCACTTAATCCGGACTCTGTTTTCCTGCGCTTCGCAACGGCGATAATAGCTTTTTACGCTTAGAAACGTAATTCCAGTCCCACATCCAGCGACCACCACTCGTCTTTGTCGCCGTTGTGTTCCTGGCCGTAGGAGGCCACGCAGGTCAGGCCCACGGCCGGTGTAATTTGCCAGGAAACCAGCGCCGAGCCCAGGCCCAGGATGCTGGACTCCTTTTTGGAATATTCCCATTGCCAGGACAAGTCCAGGGCCAGGCCTTTGAGTGGCGTCCACTGCCAGCCGGTCAACCAATTGACCAGGGTCTCGGGCTCTTCGGTGTAGTGCCCAACGCCCAGGCCCAGTCGCAGCTCCGGCAACCAGGAGGGACGGTGCAGCACCTGGCCGTTGATGTTGATCTGGTCGGGCCGGTCGCTGCCGTACTGCTCATAAAAAACACTGGCATTGGCCTCCCAGTTCAGGCCCAGGGAGCGACCGGCTGCCAGGCCGTAAAGTTCCTGGGCTTCAAGGCGCAGCACCCCCCGCCCGGTCTTGGAGTCAACCATGGGCCAGGTGTCGCGCTCCCGGCTGGCGCTTAAGTTGACCCACCAGGGAGCGGAAGAGTATTGCAGCAACCCGTAACCGGTCCACAGCTCCTGATCGTCTGGCATCTGGTAATAGGAACCCTCATTGTCGTTGCTGAAGGTCTCGCGCCGCAGGCGGAAGCGCAGGTTAAGGTCCGGCCTGGGGCGATACTGGCCGGTGAAAAAGACGCCGTGCCGACTAAGGTCAAAGTCATCATCGCCATAGATGATGCTTTCCTGGCGCAAACGGCCTTCTAAATACCCCGCGCCCAGCCTCCATAACTGACCAACCGGAGTGTCGGCCTGCACCTGCCAGGTTGTTTCATAGACCCGGTACACGTGCCGTTCATAGGACGGCCAGTACTCGCGGGTCAGGCTGTGGAAAAAACCGGCGCGCAAACGGGTTGCCCGTGACAAACGTAAGGATTCCATCTCGCCCTTCAGGCGGCGGTCTTCCGGGGTGAGGGCAAGGGCGCGTTCATAGGCTGTCATGGCTTCATCGCCCCTGCCCAGGGCGGCCAACACCCTGGCCAGTCCGGAGGCCGCCAGGGGATTTTCCGGGTCTTTTTTCAGGGCGGTGCGATAGAACCCCACCAGTTTCCAGAGAATCTCAGCCCTTAACCCCTGGCCTGCGGCCAGGGTGAAGTTGACTCCCTGACCCGCATCCAGAGCCAGGCGCCTCAGCTGTTCGTCCAACACCTGTTCGGTTTCCAATATTTTGGCCAGGTTCGAGGCTGCCTCCGAGCCGGTGGACGCCTCTTTGCTCTCAAAAGCCCGCGATTGGGCCGGGGCCGCCAGGATCAGGAAGGTGCAGAAGGTCAGGAGGGTTGCAACAAAGAGCAAGGAGCGCGGCATGGTGTTTTTCTCCAGGTGATGGTGGTGCCAATCGGCCGCGGGGCTTAAAGCCCCGGCGGCCGACGGAATTGGTTAAGTGCCTAGCGGCCGCCGCGGTAGCCCCTGCCGGTGCCGTCCAGGGGACGATCGGCGTAGTTGTCGCACACGCCGTCGCCGTCAGCGTCCACGTACTCGCCATACTGGCCGCCGGTGGCCTGATTCCAGGATTCGGCGCTCTGGGCCCAGTCACACACGCCGTCGCCGTCTTCATCTACAAAACCCGGTCCAGTGCCCAGGCCAGATCCGGCGTTAGGGCCGGGCGCGGCTGCTGTGCCGCGAAAACGGGCGTCAGCGTTAAAGGGAAGGACCAGGGCCAGGCTGAGAATCAAGGCGAGGGTTGCAATACCGGTCATGATTTTCATGGTTTTAACCTCCAATTAAAATTTGATTTCGTTTTCAGTTGCCGACCATAAATGCAACGCGCGTGCCAACTCTCTGGGATGGCTTATGGGGTGCATTCATCGGATCGGAGTAGTATGCTCCAAATCATACCCATGGATGCACAGGGAGGAATCCGGATGCCCCGGGGATCCATAAAATTAAAAATGTTTCTGGTGGTGTTTCTGGTGGCCGGAGGATTTGTGACCCTGGCCGGAGTTTGGTTTCACCAGCGCGCCAGGGAGGAACTCCTTAGCGAGGCCGCGGTGCAGGCCCGGGAGGTGCTTTCCCACGCCTCGCAAGAGATGGTGCTGGAAGGGCGCTGGCTGCCGCCCCCGCAGCTTAAGCGCATCATCGACTACCACACCCACTTGCGCACCCGTTTGCGGGCAATGTTGCCCTTTGACCAGGATGGCCGCCCTTTGCTGCCCAAGTCAGTTGATCCTGATTTGCTTGCCAAGCTGTCGACTTACCTGGATAAAGCAGGGACGTCCCTGGTGAGAATCGGGCCGGAGCCCCTGTTTGCCGCTCTGCAGCCGGTTGAGCGGGGAGACCGCAGGGCGGGCACTTTGGTGGGGCTGCTTTGGCTTCAGGATCTGGCCCGTCAGCTAGAGGTTATGCAGCGCAGTTTTTGGTGGCTGGGCCTGGGCAGTTGGGCGCTTTTGATTGCCGTACTCTACGGTGCGCTGCACTGGCTGGTGGTGCGGCCGCTGGAACGGTTGGAACGTGCATCCACTGCTTTGTCCCAAGGCGAGCTTGAGACCAGGGTCGCAGTGGTGGGAGGCGACGAATTGGGCCGTCTGGGAGCGGCTTTCAACCAGATGGCCGATTCCCTGACCAACTCTCTGGCCGCAACCGACCAGGAGCGCCAAAAGCTTCGTGTTATCATGGACACCCAGAGCGATTGTCTCTTTGCCGTGGACCCAAAGGGCCGCCTGATGTTTGCCAATCGCCGTTTCAGCGAGCTTATGGGCATGAGCGAAAAGGAGATGATCGGACACAAGTGTTCGGAAATACTGGCATCAGACATGTGCAGTATGGGTTGTCCCTTGTTGGGGCCAAACCGGATGCCTACAGGCGAGGAGGGGGTGGAGGCCAGCTTGCGCCTAGGGGGCGGCAAGGTGATCCCTATTCGCAAATTTGCAAAAGTTGTTCGCAATAATGCGGGAGAAATTACGGGCGCAGTGGAGACTTTTCGTGACATCAGCCATGAAAAGGAATTGACCAGGCTCCGGGCCGAGTGGGAATCGTTTATGCGCCACGAACTCAAAAATCACCTAAACCCAATTCAGGCTTTATCCGGGGAACTCTTGCGCCGGGAGCCAGAGTCCGAGGAAAACCTGCGCTATTTGGGATTAATTCACAATGGCGCGCGCAATATGACCAGACTTTTGGACCTCACCCGCGAGGTTCACCTCTACGAAGCCGGTAGGCTGCACCTGAACTTGGTGGAACACGACCTGTCCGCCACCATCTTTCGGGCTGCGGAGCAGGCTTCCACGGCAGTGCAGGCGCGGCCCGATCTGTGGACCGGACCAGAGGCCCCGGCCTGGCGACTTGAGGCCCCACCGGAATTGGACACAATAATCCTTCACGACCCCGAAAAAATGGCCCGAGTTTTTGCCAATCTCATGCAAAACGCCTGGGAGCACCACTCCGGTCTGGTGACGGTCAGCCTTGCCGATTCCGCTCCGGGTTGGCTAAAGGTTACGGTGCATAACCATGGCGAGCCCATCCCGCCCGAGCGCCTGTCCACTATTTTCGAGAAGTTCAACACCACCAAGGAAAAGCAAGGCGGTTCCGGGCTGGGCACCACCATTGCCCGTCTGTTTGTGGAGGGTCACGGCGGGGCCATCACCGCTGTTTCTTCGGCCCAAAACGGCACTGAGTTCATCTTGCAGCTGCCCAGAAAGAAAGCGGAGGAATAGGCATGGCGCGTTTGCTGTTGGTTGATGATGATCCCGGATCCCTGGCCGTTCTGGAGGTGCTTTTAAGCGGTGAAGGGCACGAACTGGTTACGGCGACCGATGGTGCCCAGGCTTTGGAGGCCCTGACCAGAGGCGGGCTGGATCTGGCCTTGGTTGATATCGGCTTGCCGGATATCAGCGGCCTCGAGGTGCTGAAACGGGCGGCGGCGATCAGTCCGGGCACGCCGGTTATCATGGTTACGGCCAACACCAGTGTGGACAGCGCTGTTGAGTCGCTTCGCTCCGGGGCGGCGGACTACGTGGCCAAGCCGGTCGAGCGGGAAGAGCTTTTGGCTACCGTGCGTCGGTTGCTTGAGTTGGGCCAACTGCGGGCGGAAAATCTTGAACTGAGACAGCGGCTGCGCTCCCTGGGCGCGGATAAGGCAATGGTGACGGCCAGTCCGGCCATGGCCCAGGTGGTGCGTTTAATGGAGAAAATCGCCCCTTTTGACACTACTGTGCTGTTCACCGGAGAGTCCGGCACGGGCAAGAGCCTGGCCGCCCGCCTGATCCACCAGGCCTCGCCCCGTGGCCAGGCACCCTTAATCAAGGTGAACTGCGGGGCCATCCCGGAAAACCTGTTGGAGTCTGAACTGTTTGGCTATAAAAAAGGCGCTTTCACCGGCGCGGCGCGGGATAAGGCCGGTCTTTTTAGCCAGGCCAAGGGAGGAACCCTTTTTTTGGATGAGGTGGGCGAACTCCCTTTGGGCTTGCAGGTTAAGCTTTTGCATGCGGTGCAGGAGCGCACCATCACTCCCTTGGGCGCAGGGCGGGAGGTGGAGGTGGATGTGCGCCTGATCGCAGCCACCAACCGCGATCTGGTAAGGGAGGTGGCTGCGGGCCGCTTTCGAGAAGACCTGTATTACCGCCTAAACGTATTTGAGATCGCCATGCCCCCCTTGCGCAAGCGACCGGAAGACGTGGTTCTTTTGGCCCAACGTTTTTTGGATCAGGCAGGTGTTCGCCTGGGCAAGCGGCTGGAGGGGCTGGGCCAGGACGCCATGGCCGCATTACAGGCTTACGACTGGCCGGGCAATGTTCGTGAGCTGGAAAACGTGGTGGAAAGCGCCCTGGTGCTCTCCGAGGGGCGGCGTCTTCACCTGGAAGACCTCCCGGCCAAGCTGCGCGGGGCATTGAATTCCGAGGAAGGCGGCCCGGGTTCACTCAAGGAGGCAGTGGCCCGTTTTGAGCGGTCCTTAGTGGAACAGGCTATCGCTGTCAACGGAGGTGACAAGGAAAAGGCAGCCGCCGACCTGGGCGTAAACCTGGCCACCTTGTACCGTAAACTTAAGTGATCACTTTGGGGAAGCTGTTTGCTCCTGATCACGGCGTGCTATGAAACGCCGCCATACGGGCAGACAGTCCTTGTCCGAGCGCAGCACTACAACTCCTTTGGGCAGGTGGAGTCTGGCGGCCAGGCTGCGCTTGATTCCGTTGTAGTTTACCTTGAAACCATCAACCGTGACGTGCTGGCCCACGGACAAGGGAGCAATTCCTTGAGCCTGCCAGAAACCCGCCGGGCCGGTGCCGTAGATTTTGGTTACCTTATCACCCGATCGGAGCAAAAAACCCCGACCCGCGCGCGGCCCGATTATCTCTATGATCACCCCGTGCAGGGTGAAGGGCCTGCCCTGGCAGACGTTATGCACCGGTAAAGGATTGGCATCGTCGCCGGACCCGCCGCCCGCGCCGGTGTTGCCTCCTCTACCTCCGGCCCCGGCTCCGCTGCCGCCTGGACCCCCGGCGCCGGAACCACCAGGACCGCCGACACCAGCCCCCCCGCCGCCGCCTGAACCGCCGCCGCCTGAACCGCCACCGCCTGA
>NZ_AZAC01000010.1:40000-227099 GCF_000931935.2 Dethiosulfatarculus sandiegensis | reverse complement strand
CGACCTGATCGGCGCTCAAGATCACGGAGAAGTCCTTTCAGTCGCCTTTCAGGCCGCAGATTCAATCACGTTACAAAAACTGCCGTCTCAAACCGGCCACACCAAAAGCCTCAGTTCCACCTCAGTGGCATAGCTTAGCAACTACACCTAGATAACCTGCGTTCTCTAAATTCAGCCTATTTTTATCCCGACAAATCAAACTGTTAAATAAGTCAGGGAGCCCTACTGGACTCCCCGACTTACATCATTCGTAAAATAAATTTATTAGGTGTGCTCTCAACCAAACTTGGGAGCCAATCCCTTTAGAATCGCCTGATACCGCCAAGGCCATCGGGCTTGGCAGTCCGTAAAGGGGAATCCCTATAGACCGGTGTCAAAGCTGAGGGTCTCACCTTTATTAATCTCAATGCCCTCACCCACCGGTAAAAAATCTTCCATTCCCTTGGTCTTCACCCACAGGTCATAGGTTCCGGGGGGTGCAGGCATTGCCAGCCAAATAGGCCAGTCATTATCCCAGCGCCGGGCAATGGTAAACAGCTCTTCATCACTACCTGCCTTGGTCAGCTTCCAGGCCTGCACATCGGCACTTGGCGCTTTTTTAAGCTGAATGCCGGAATCCACGGTCTGAACAGTGGTCTTGCCCGGTTCAATCTTTATATCTCTGTACAAGGTCGAAGGTTTTTCGTTTCTCCCCAATTGGAAGCCCAGGGAATAAGTTCCATTTGGCAAAGGCCGGTTACGGAACATATAGTATCCATTTTTATCATCAAAATGAAGCAGATAACGCTTTTCGGCATCCTGATCCATCAGCTCCACCCCGGTAACCACTTTTCCCAGAGGCTCGGCTATGTTGATGGCCAGCGCGCCAAGATTAATCTCGGTGGTCTCCCCGCCGACCACTTCATATTCACCAATGCTTACCTGATCGGCCACTTTGTAGTTTGTGTTGGCATATAGCAACAACACCTTATACTTCCCCGCCAAAAGGGGATGGGTGCCTTCCGCTTTTTGAGTTTCCTTGATCTTTTTGTTGTCCTTTGCCCTTACAATACGCACCCCGGCCAGGGTTTTGGAAGAATCCTTGGGCATGCTGATCTTAAGCTTACCCAACCGGCTCTTTGCCTTGACCTTTTTACTTTTGGCCTTTTCAACTTTCCGGGCCACCTCAACTTTGACTTTATTCAGGGCAGCCAACAGGCTATCTGCATCCGAGGCAGTGAAATACTCTCCGGCCCCAGCCTGGGCCAGGCACTCAAGTTGCTTTTTGCCCTTTTGATCAACATCAAAGCCAACCACATGCAAAATGAACTTGATACCGCTTTCCTTTAATTTCTTTATGGAGTTGCAAGGGTCGTCATGACAGGTCTCAATGCCATCGGAGACTAAAATAATGGTTGTCTCATTCTCCTTGGACTTAAGCATCTCGGCAGTCTGCATAACCGATGCCGCAAGCGGTGTTTTTCCCTTTGGACTCAGTTTCTTAACCTTGGCCAAAAGGCCGTCGCGGTCTTGCGACCCCGGCTTCACCAAGATTTCCACATCTTTGCAATCACCCTTGCGGCGATGCCCATAGGCAACCAGCCCCACCCGCACCTCTTTGGGCAAACCGGGCACTGCCTTGGCCATGACCTTCTTGGCTATATCTATCTTGGGAACACCGCCTGCCCTGCCCCACATACTGCCGGAAGCATCAAGAATAAAGACCACCTCCGGGTAATCCGTTTTTGCGGCCATGGAAGGCAGGGCCATAACCAGAATCATGCAAATTGCTATAGCCAAACGCATAAGTCGTATATGCATATGATGTCTCCGGCTTTTGGTTCACATTCTTAAGGTTAGCGGACTTTTTGTTGCCAAAGACGTTGTTCATTCATCTGAAAGAAAAATCAGGCAACGTCTTAAAGCATGCCAGAATTACGGCATGTAATCTAGAAGTAATAAACAAGTATTTGTTAGTTTTAGGTGATTAAGATCTTCTAAGAGCTTTTTTGTGTACTGGTCTTTACTTGTCTTAATTAAAAGAGGCCATTCGGCTTTTGCAGGGTATTTTGGAATCCGTCGATCGGCTGGCGGGGCATTGCCCTGCTGAAGCGCCTTAGCACCCGACCTTAATGGCCGGTGGCCATATGGGAAAAATCAATTTGTTTGATTTTTAAAAAGAGCCATGGCCTTCCGGATAAGAGGTTTTTAGTCAAACAGATCATTTTAATTGGCAGGGCAGGCTTAAGTTATCCCTAAGGGGCTTTGGGCCTCATAGCAGGATATTGCAAGACTCGAGGTCCTCCTCTTCCACAACTTCTTTCAAATAGTTGCTTGAACGTTTTAATCCACAATAGTATCTTGCAAAAGAATTAGAACATGTCGCTTATTGGCGGGACTGATTCGCGGGACACAATTTCATTCACACCAGTAGGCGTTGCTTTTATTGGCCAGGAATTAAAATTTTAAACCAAAATATCCCTGGAGCCGGACAAACATGGCAGAGGCAATTTTGAATACCATCGGAGTATGGCACACCCCAATTAAAAACCCCAAGGATGCCCCCCGGCAGGGGATAGAAGGCGGCATCAATGGTGAGATCGAACTGGACCCTCGCTGGGCCAGGGGACTGACCGGAGTGGAGCCCGGGGCCCACATCTGGGTGTTCAGCTTTTTTAATCACGCCAAAGAGCCGGAACTGTACTTTTATCCTCACGGGGGAGAAAGCAAACACAAAACCGGTCTTTTCAACACCCGCTCTCCCAACCGCCCAGCGCCTATAGGCATGACATTGGTTAAGGTTTTATCTATAAATGAAAATCGCCTGGAAGTTAAGGGAGTGGACGCCTTGGATGGAACACCGGTGCTGGATATTAAGCCACATCTTGCCAGACTGGACAGTCCCAAGGCCTAGCTCAAGGCACATTGATGATCCCAGGCAGCCGCCGCTTGTGCCCCATGACCGGCTGCCCGGACTAAGCCGCTTTGTATTCATAAGATAAAATAGGTAATCTTATTAACCCCTTATAGCCCAATTGCTAAAGGTCTGACCACAACATGCCGCGAAGCTATGAAAAACAATTGCTCTTTAACCAGTTTGCCAATGTCGGAAAAGCCATAGGCCACGCCAACCGCCTGGAACTACTGGAGCTATTGGCCCAAGGTGAACGGGATGTTGAGACATTGGCCAAGTTTGCCGATTTGTCCGTGGCAAACACTTCGCACCATCTGCAGCAACTGCGCCGCGCCGGTCTGGCAGTATGCCGCCAGAGTGGCCAACGGGTGATCTATAGTCTATCTGACGATGAAATTGTGGAGATGTTCTCAATTCTTCGCAGGGTCGCCCAAAATAATTTGGCCGAGGCCGAGAAAATGGTGCGCGAAAAATTCACCGACCCGGACGGCATCGAACAGCTGACCCGCGAGGAGCTGTTGCAAAGGATCGATCAAGGCACCGCGGTGATATTCGATGTCAGGCCTGAACTGGAATATGGTTTCGGCCACATCAAGGGGGCCCAAAAGGTTCCCTATGAGGGACTGTCCCAAAGATTACACGAGTTTTCCCCTGATGAAGAGATAGTGGTCTATTGCAGGGGACAGTATTGTCAGTTGGCCTACATGGCCCTTAAGGTGCTGCGCGACGCAGGTTTCAAGGCCCGTAAATTAAAAGACGGCTTTCCCGAATGGCGTGTGGCCGGATTCCCCATTGAGACCGGGGAATAAAAAAGCCTCAGCCCCAGGAGAATTCTCCTACTAAAGCAAAAAACTTTCAGGATCAGCTCCGCTCAAACTCCCCTTGGGCCAACATCACGATTCGGTCAGCCACCTTTTGGGCAAGGCCAGTTCATGAGTTATGAACAGCAGACTGAGCCTCTTTTCTCCTGCAGATCCAGGATGAGGCGTATTTAGCCTGAACCTTCATATCAAGACCAGATGCCACCAGGATTTGAGAGAGGTTATCAAGGCCCTGGCCACCCTTTGAAATTACCCCCCACGGAGTTCACTTGGTAGGCGGGCCATGAAAACACCACCGGTGGCCAGTTGTGGAACAATCCGGCTTTCCGAGGCATCCTCCATAAGCTGATCCCGGGACTTTTCCTGAACGCCCTGGAATGGAGGCCGGGCGTATTCGGAACGCGGCCAACCGCCCCCATTTCAACGCCGACGCGGACCCACTCAGCCATGGGCAGGCGACTAAGCTGGCGGCGGCGCCCCCCCCCTTGCGCCACAAAGCCGGCGCGCCTTTAAGCATGTCAAAGGCGGAGCCAGGCGTATATTGGACGGCATGCGCAAAGTGTCCTGTGGCAATATATGGAAACTATAGCATTAACCGCCCCGGCGGCAGGGGTGCGTTCAGCTCATTCATGGTGGCGGCTATCAGCTTTCCCTTCCAGGCATTAATTATGCAAGCCATGGGTTTGCATAATTAACAGCCCGGGGGAGGGTTCAGTATGATAGACAGCATTACCGGCAGCGGCACTGTTCAAGCAGCCACCTATAACTATGCGGTTAATAGAGCAAAATCCACCAACCCATCCGAAAATGTTACAGTCGGCCAGACCGATAAAGTCAGCATTTCCGCTGAGGCTTACGCGTATTCCAGGTCCGGTGAAGCGGACGATATTGCCGGAAAAGATGTCCCAGGAGGCAATAATCTTCTTGACATCAGTGATGATATCATGGAGCACATGACCTACATGTTAAACAACCTGGAAAAGATAACTCAGGAATTTAAGGCCGACCTGAAACATGGGCTGAAGTCGGCAGGCATTGACATGGGCACCGAGTTCAAATTGACCACCGGCCGGGACGGCTCGGTTCGGGTGGTGGGGGATCACCCGGACAAGGAGGCCATTGAGCAGTATTTTGAGGACAATCCGGATATGCGTGACCGTTTCGTGGATATCCAGGTTCACACCGAAATCAAAGAGGCCATTGAAGCGCACACGGAATTCGCCGAGGCCTATGAAAAAGATCCCGAGGCGGCAGTGGCTAAATACTTCTACCTGTTTGATGATAAGGACAGGGAGCCATTCATCATGAGCATTGGCGGCGAAGATGAAAGCGAAAACCAAGCCGCCTGAGCCGATAGCCAGTTCAGATATTCCCAAGGTCAAACCAGCCGTCCTGGCGTCGGCAACTCCGGGGTCAAGGTTTGTTTCGCGGCAGCCCTCCTATGAACCATCAGGGTTTGTAGGACACATGGCAGACCCCGAGTGGGATTTCTTTAACATGAGAGAAATGCTGTTTTCGGGGCCCGGGGGCCTTCTTTGCCAGGGCGATTAAAACCGGCGCTTCCACCAAAGGCCGATAACCGCCGCTAAGTCCTATAGAATAATGGAATTGACCCTGAAGATAAACCCATCCTCATGCCAGCGGACCCTCCTCATTTTGAAACCCACCACCAGACTAATGCCCCCAATCGCAGAAATATGTCCCAGTAGATAGATCAAGACCGATTCCACGACCTGTTCGATTGGTCATCCATCGTTTTAGCGGGCATGCAGCTAAACAACCCTATCGACCATGCTGGGTTGGGGGCCATGCACCGGCTAAACAGGAGACTCCGGAAGATTGACTGAGACTATCCGAGTGGGCTACTATGCTTAAAACAATCAAAACAATGATAGTTTTTGTTGTGTTTTCAGCAAGAAATCACTCACAGGCGGCAATAAGGCCTTTGGATCCCGTCCGGCCAAAGTGATTAGGCGTATTGGGAGAGTAAGGAGGTTCATAAAGATCTGATAAAAAGCGGCAGGCGCATGCTGTGGATTCAACCCACGGCCCGTCTTCAGCACGGACCGGGAGTTATCAGAGACCCATGCCCTGTCTTAGGGTTGCCGAGCTTTTGGGCGCAGACCCCAAGACCATTTTAGACCACGCTTTGAAAAGGCCAACTATGATGGTGGAAAATGAATACGGTTTCTATGGATTTTATTTAGGCAGAGGAAACCGACAGGGCGTCCACTTATGGAGTGGCGAGGCCATGCGGGCAAACAAACCAGCGCACTTGCCAATTGATCAGACTGGGGCGATGCACCGACAAAAGTCACTTATGGTAGACGATGATGCCGATATTTATACAAAAAAAGTTGAAGATCCGTTTGGATATCTTAAGTCAAGCAATCTTTTGACCGACCCGCGTTTATTAACCGGTAAATATGTTGCTGAGGCAGCGGCGGCCATCTGGATGACCTCATTCACGAAACTCAAAGGCACCGTGGATAAGCCAACCAAAAGCCAGTCTTATTACCGAACCATCTTCGAAACCAATCATATCCCAGAGTTGATCATAGACCCATCAGACGGGCTCATCGTGGATGCCAATCAAACAGCCTGCCGGTTCTATGGCTATTCCCTATCGGAGATCAGAACCAAAAAAATTCACGATATAAACACACTGTCGCCGGAAGCGGTGATTGATGAGATGAAGCGTGCCAAGCAAAGGGATTGCCTTGTTTTTCAATTCCGTCACCGCCTCAATTCCGGCGAGGTGCGTGACGTAGAGGTCCACTCCGGCCCTGTGCGCCTACAAGGTAGAACTCTGCTGCACTCAGTCATTATCGATATCACCGGCCGCAAGCTGGCCGAAAAAGACATCAAATTTAAAAACGAAAATTTGAAGGCAATTTTCGCCAGTGCCCCCTATGTCTTGATATTGATCGATGCGGACGCTCGAGTGGTGAACGTAAATCATGCCGGAGAAAATATGCTAGGGCGGTCCAAGGAGGATTTACTGGGGCTCCTGGGTGGGCAGGCCTTGAATTGTATAAATTCTTTTGGCAGAGAAGGCTGCGGCAACAAAGCGGAATGCGCCCAATGTCCCATACGCACGCGGGTGGAGCATACCCTCTCCACCGGGCAGTCTGTCACAAATGAGGAAAGCAGCCTAAAAGTGATGGCCGGGGAGCGGGCTGTAAACCTGGATTTGTTAATCTCCACTTGCCTCATAAACCGCCCGGGCGCCAAAATGGTGCTGATTAGCATCCTGGATATTACCGACCAGAAGCGCGTGGCTAAAGAACTCAAGGCCAGCGAGGAGCGCTATCGCCTGATGGCGGAAAACACCTCTGACAGCATTTGGATCATGGATGCCGAATTTAACTTAACTTATCTGTCCCCCTCTACGGAAAAAATGTTCGGGTACACCAGCGAAGAGTGGGATGCTATGGAATGGGGCAAGTTCGTTCATCCAGACGCTAAAGGAATCATCTCAAGTTTTTCTGAAGAAATGCGGCGGAATCTCCATGAAGGCGGAGTTCAGTCAATGATTCCGGTATTCCATAAAAATGGCCGGAAAATGTGGATCGAATTCATCGCTTCGCCTGTTATAGGGCAGGAGGGTCAATTGACGGGTGTCGTGGGAGTGACCCGCGACATCACCGAGCGTAAAAAGGCCGAAGACGAACTACGCCGATCCCAGGGTTTCACCAACAGCATTTTGGAGACTTCTCCAACCTTCATTTATATTTACGATTTACAAAAAAACACTTTAATCTACTGCAATCCAAGAATGCTTGAGGCATTGGGTTACAGTTCTGAAGAACTCAAACAACGAGGCGAGTTCTTTTCAACCAAGATGCTGCATCCTGATGATATGCCCATAGTGGCTAAATACCACCAACGATTGGCGGAAAGCCCGGACGGGCGAATGCTGGAGCTTGAATACCGCATCAGGCACGCCCGGGGGCGCTGGATATTGCTGCGAAGTAGAGAGGTAGTGTTTTTACGAGACGAACAAGGCCGATGTAAGCAGATCATGGGATCTGCCGAAGACGTTTCTGAAAAAAAACGGGCGGAGGAGGATTTAAGAAACAGTGAGTCCAGATATCGCAGTCTGGCTGAAAACAGTCCGGATTACATAACACGTTACGACCGGGTGGGACGCCATCTGTACGTGAATCAGGCCTCTTGCCAAGTCACAGGTATAAGCGCGGAGGATTTTGAGGGGCGCACCCATCGCGAATTGGGTTTTCCGCCTGAACTGTGTGAATTTTGGGAAAACTCGATCAAAGAGGTATTTGCAACCGGAAAGCCGTTGCAGGCGACCTCCGAGTGGGAAAGTACAATAGGGCATTTAGTCTTGGATTGGCGTGTATGCCCTGAGTTTGATCAAGATGGCCGCGTGGCCTCTGTATTAGGTATTTCACGTGACATTACAGCATTGGTCCAGGCCGAAAAGGAGATGCGCGCAACTGCAGAGTATCACAAGCGCATTCTTGAAACCGCGTTGGATGGATTCTGGCGCACAGACACCAGCGGAAATATTCTGGAAGTCAACCAAGCCTATTGCCGGATGAGCGGTTATGAATCGGATGAAATCCTTTCAATGAAGGTTCATCAGCTCGACACCAACAAAACCGCCGATGATATAGCCAAATTGACATTCACTGCGATGAAACATGGCGGCGCTTGTTTCGAGAGCCGACATCGACGCAAGGATGGCAGTCTCTTCGATGTTGAAATCAGCGTCCAATTTAAAGAGGATGAAGGCGGAAACGAGTTCGTTTTCTTCCTGCGCGACGTATCCGACCGTCGCCGCTTGGAGGATCAACTCAGACAAGCACAGAAAATGGAGGCCGTAGGCACACTGGCGGGAGGCATAGCCCACGATTTCAACAACATGTTGGCGGCGGTTTCAGGCTTTGCGGAGATAATCCACGAAGACGCTCAAAACGGTAAGGTCGCACCAAACGACGTTGAGCAAATTTTGGCTGCCGCCCATCGGGCCAAAGAGCTGATACAGCAAATCTTGCTTTTTAGCAGTAAAAAGAAACTGGAATTAAAGCCCATCGACCTGAATAAAGTAGTAAAAAACACTCAGGTCATCCTCCAGAGAACCTTGCCTAAAATGATTGAGATCGACTGCGAACTAAGTGAAGTTCTGCCGGTAGTGCTTGGGGATCCGGTCCGGATTGAACAGGCGCTGCTGAACTTGGCTTCTAACGCTAAAGACGCCATGCCGGACGGTGGACGATTAACCCTAAGCACATGCGCAACCGAGGTGAAAAAGGGAAACAAAAATCAACACCCGGAAATGCTTCCTGGACATTATGCGCTCCTTAAAATAGCGGACACTGGACACGGGATTAAAAAGGAGCACTTAGCACATATTTTTGACCCATTTTTCACCACCAAAGAGATAGGCAAAGGCACCGGGCTGGGGCTCGCTTCGGCATACGGCATAGCCAAGAGCCACAAAGGCTATATCTATTGCCAAAGCGAAGTTGGCCGGGGAACGATCTTCGAATTATATTTGAATATCATCGAGAGAAAAAGCTTCGAGGCGTACTCCAACGAAAATCGTACCGTAAATACAGATCTGCACGGAACGGAAACCATCTTATTGGTGGACGATGAGGAACCCTTGCGTCAGATAAGTGCGAGAATATTAACCAGCAGGGGCTATAAGGTGTTCACGGCAAATAGCGGTGAGGAAGCCTTGGCGCTTTACCGCTCCGAAGGGCCTGCCATTGATTTAGTGATCATGGATCTGGGCATGCCCGGCATGGGCGGGGCCAAGGCGGCAATGGCTCTGATGGATATAAATTCCCAACTCAAACTGTTAATCGCAAGTGGTTATCCAGCTGACACTCAGTTGATAAAAAACTTAGAAGCAGGAGAGGTGGCTTACGTAACCAAACCGTTCAAATTTGATGATCTGCTCACATCAGTTAGGAACATTTTGGACAAGAAATAAGCTCATCGTTTAGAATAATTCAGGTCTATTTTAGGTGTGTGATTCGTAGAAATCCTTTCAATGCGGTAGAAAAGATGACTACGAATCACACATGTTATCAAGATCATGAATCCCGAACCAATTTCACCATTGAGGCTGAAATTGGTTAAAATGAAAAACTACCTTGAGTATTCATGCAAAACAGGTTTGCCCATCAGGACCCATGTCCTTCTTCGAGCAGCACCAGGGCAAAGGAAAAAGCCACTGCCAAGCAGGAATCAATACCTTCGCAAAAAGTTGCTTTTTTATCACAATCTCCTTTAATCCACTTTCACAATCTTAATCCTCCAGGCGCCCATGGCATTCACCATAAGATAGTATTTTCCACCTTTGGCCTGGTAGCTGGCTCCTTTACCGGCGCCTTGTTGGTTGGCCGGAACCCCGGCCATTTCGCCATTGGCATTATGCAAAAATACCTGGAAGACAGCCCCCCTTGCATCCCATTGAATTTCCCAACCGTTTGGCGCTTCAAAAGGCCGGGTGGTCTTAGCCCCGTTGCCTTTAAAGCTGGCGATGTATCCAGGTTTGGGTTTTGTTTTTGGGGCAGAGGCCTGTTTGGATAAATTCACGAGTTTTACCTTCCAAGGCCCAACCGCATTGACCATCAGGTAGTATTTTCCACCTTTGGCCTGGTAGCTGGCTCCTTTACCGGCGCCTTGCTGGTTGGCCGGAACCCCGACCATTTCACCATTGGCATTATGCAAAAATACCTGGAAGATAGCTCCCCTTGCATCCCACTGGATTTCCCAACCGTCTTGAACGGTGAACGGCCTGGTATTCTTTGAGCCGTTTCCGGAAAAGGATTGAATCACTTCTTGAGCAAGAGCAACGCTTGTTGAAAATACCAATGCGGAGAAAAGAAGAAACACGAGTACGATGGATTTTTTCATTGATCCCCCCTAATGAGAAATGAAACATCAACCTGGCGGGCAGGCGTCACTCAATTTAACCTGGACGGATATTCAGATAACAAAAAGATATGTACATCCATCCCCCCCAGGAGCGGCGCCCCCTATTTGTCGGACAGTTTGGCGGCTTGCTTAAGGCTGATTTGGACGGTCATGTTTAATCCGCCTTTTGAGCACCAAGAAAGTATGCCTGACCCGGGGTGCGGTGGTCCAGCCAAAATACTCCCTCCGAGCATTGAATATTTTCATTTCAGATAATTCATGCTACATTGACTTGAATTAAATTTAGCCAAGAGGAGTCAATAGAGCCGAATGAGAAACAACCGTTAAATAAATCTTACCCCCTTCTCGTTAACTATCCCGAATGCCTTTTTTTATATACGGCTGGCTTCGGGAAGAGCTCGCACGGGTGGCGGGAAGCCCTTACAAGCGGTGTTTCCTATTACGGCCTCATAATATGGCGGGAGCTCCATCCCGCCCCAGGCAGCATAGCCGCTGGAGGCTTTCAGCCCAGGCGGCTTTTGTTTTGAAAGGTGCTGCCTAAGTATGTCAAGAAACCTCTTGCGCCTCTTAAGTGTGGATTTCGGTTACGATGCGTCCCCGGAATTACTTTTCCAAAACATCGACCTTCATTTAGGGCTTGGTTGGACTGGTGTAGTGGGCGCCAATGGTGCGGGAAAGAGCACTTTTTTGCGTCTGTCCTGCGGTCAACTCACACCGGTGGCCGGCTCGGTAAGCGGGCCCTCCTTGGCGGTTTATTGTCCCCAACGCACCGACCACCCGCCGGATGGTTTGGAGTTACTGATGGGTGCGTCGGACCGTGAAGCGATGTTGATCAGGGTCCGGCTGGGATTGGATGAAAAGTGGCCGAACCGTTGGCCTGATTTAAGCCATGGAGAGCGAAAACGCCTCCAGATAGGGGCAGCCTTATACCAAAGGCCTGACTTGCTGGCTGTAGATGAGCCCACCAATCATCTAGATAATCAGGCCCAAAATGTACTCCTGAACGCCTTGGGGGCTTTCAGGGGTATAGGTTTACTTGTCAGCCATGACCGAAACCTCTTGGACCGGCTGTGCATTGGCACTGTGTTTGTCGACCCTCCTCAGGCCATATTGCGCCCGGGCAGTTACACCCGGGCCAGCCGGGAAGTCTTACGAGAAGAAAAAGAAAAAGGACGTCGGCAACAAAAAGCGGCCAAGGAGGTGGCCCGCCTGGAACGGACGTGGGAAGCTCGGCGACGGGAAGCGGCCCAGGCCGGGGCGAGGCGCTCCAAGCTCAAATTAAACCGGAAAGACTCCGATGGCCGGGCAAAAATCGACTTGGCCCGAGTCAGCGGTCAGGACGCAGCCCGCGGCCGGCTACAGCGGCAGATTTCCGGTCGGCTTAACCAGGCCCGCCAGCGTTTGAACAAAACTGGACCTAGTAAAGAGCACCCCATCGGGATTGAGGTCACTGGCGAAGTCTGCCGGAGGCACGGCCTGATTCTATTATCAGCCGGTAGCATTGCCTTGGGACCGGGGCGAAATTTGATATACCCAGAATTACTGGTTCGCCCAGGCGACAAAATTGCTGTGAAGGGATCGAACGGGGCAGGAAAGTCCACCCTGATAAAGACGTTGCTGGCAAGTGTAGATATGCCGAAAGGCCGGTTGTTATATCTTCCTCAGGAAATATCAGCCCAGCGGTCACGAGCAGTTCTGAAGCAGGCCCGGGAACTCAAGGGTGTGGAGTTGGGTTGGGTCATGAATATGGTCAGCCGACTCGGCTCTCGACCCCAACGTCTCTTGGCCAGTCAATTGCCCTCACCCGGCGAGGCCCGCAAACTTTTACTGGCTTTGGGATTAAGATGGCGGCCATGGCTAATCGTATTGGACGAGCCGACTAACCATCTCGATCTGCAATCCATCGAACGATTGGAGAGGGCATTGTCAAAAACCCCGGCAGCGCTGGTGCTTGTCAGCCATGACAAACGGTTTCTTCAGGCCTTGACAGACACAAATTGGTTAATTTCAATGGTCGGAGAGAAGTATATTCTTCGGACCGAATGATAGAGAGAAAGTTAAGGATAGACCTTGTTATCCGGTCAAGGTTTGCTGGTCCTGGGTTTTCAATAAGGATACACCAGGCCTTTAGGTTTCCTGCTTCTGCAGCATTGATGACATTGTCTATTAATGTATCGGAATCTTGAGCACCGGCAGCACCAAACGACATGAGCAACACCAAAATTACAAAGTAATACTGTTTCCTTAACCCAGGCAACTATTTGCAAAGCCCCTTCCTAAACAGGTAGTTGCTTTGAGTAGGAGACAGCATTTTTACTATATGTGGATTTTAGCCAAGTCACTTTTTCCCAACCATCATTTATCCTGAAACTAAATAATTTTTGCTGCAAGAAATTCAAAACGCCCCTGTGGGCTCTTTAATATAGCCACCCTAACAACCCCAGGGGCCGGGAAAAGATCTGAAACCTGTGCGTGTTCTTTACTGGAAAGGGAAAGGATTGATTAAGGCCTTGGGGAGAAAGATTGAGGAGGCTCAAAAGACCCGGCTGAAAGATTTTTCTTTTCTGACCGGCAAAAAACAAAAACATACCAAATTACTGTGCTTATTGATTGGGCAGGTCAAAGAGGCAAAGTTGATTAACTCTTAGCAGGCATGAGCATATACCCGCCACTGAACAATGGCTACAGCCTTCACCAATATCGCAAAGGCTGCGTTTAAGAACTCTGGAAATATTTTTCAAGTGGTGCCCATGTGGAGCCCAAAGCCGAAAAGTCAAAAAGAAAGGGAACCCGTATAGGTTCCCTAACTAATTGATTTTACTTGGTGCCTAGGGCGGGAATTGACAATTCCGCAACCCAATCACGGCAACTAGCTATTTTTACTAGATAAACATCTCAGTTGGTGTTTCCAATCGGCCGCAGGTAATGTAAAAAATTACGTGTGTTAATAGTACCAGATACTAAAATTAAATCAAAATCTATCTTTATTCCAAGTTTAAAATAATTCAAGAAAGACAAAATTCATAAATAACTATGACCCCAGCAATTATAGTAAATATTGCAGCCAAAATATAGATAATTTCCTTATAATTCTTTACAAAATTACCTTTAAGATTATCCCTAATCTCAGAATTTTTAACTTTGTATTTAGCATAGATTGATCTACCTAAATCTGTGACTTGACATCCAAATTCCAAAAAATCAGGTCCCCCTGAAATACTAGAAGGTTTTATAAGACCCTTACTATACAATTTACGTACTACTTGGTTTATGTCTTTACGCCGTAAAGTTCTTTCATCAGCATACGCTCTCGGATCAAAAGTCCCTGTGGTGAGACAAGCCGTTTTAAGAATATCCCCTTCACGGAAGGTTAGGCCTGAATCATTGTTTGCTTGTGGTGGATTTAGAAAACTTTCATCAGGACGAAAATCTTTGTACTTTTGGTCATTGGGGAAAGCATCTGCAACGCACGTTTTCGTTGCCCTCACGTCGGTATCGCATGCGTCTGATATTTGTAAGTATTCCATCTCAGCTAACTTTTTAGCGGCAGAGAGCAAATCATCTTGATTCAGCTGTTGGTTAGTCTCAAGATAATTTTCATAGTCAAATTCTTGTAGACTTACATAGCCTCTCGTATCCGGTTGGTTTATAAGATTTAAATCAAGAGTCTCGTTAGCCACCCATTTCGCCAACGCGCGCATTAAACTCTCAAAGTCTTCAATATTCATTTTTTCCCCGACTGCTAGTGAACTGTGTTTTAATTAGCTTTACGCACTTCCAAAATTAAAAAAACATAAAAACACACCCAAAATTTATATGAATACCCTCTAATCCTGCCAAATTTGCCCCGAGGCATTCCGATTTACTCAGCTAACTACACAAAAATACACAGCAAATTTTAAAACTTCCTAAGTATCATTTAATCCATAAGCTATTTGTTAAATCGGAAGGCCGGGCAAATTTTTACCACACAAATTTTTTAAGGCCTATTCGCTTAGGCTTTCTACTGGCGCTTCCCCCGGTAGGGCTTTTACGTATCATGCACAGGATTAATCAAGGCACCCACCCCATTGACTGGTCTTTGTAGCCTTTCTCCTTGAGCTGTCCTCACCCACCCCGCCACACCGGGTAACCAGCAGCTCTGAACATTAGCTAACCCCCTCACCTCAACAACACAATAAAATGCATATTTTCTTGTGCTCCAGTTAAAAACACAACTTACTGTAATTACATGATTAGTCCACATTCGCCTCCATTCACTCCACCTTCACCTTGAATCCGCACAACAAAACTACTATATGAGGCTTAAACATTGTGTGGAGGTAAGCTAAATGTCCAGAGCAGTAGAGCCTATCCGAGACCCTAAAAAGATTGCTGTAATCAGATCCATGCTCAAGATCGAAGGTCACCCCAGGGATTACCTGCTCTTTGTGCTGGGTATTAACTTCGCCCTAAGGATCTCTGACCTACTAGCCTTAACGGTGGGTGATGTGATAGACGAGCAGTACCAGGTTAAACCTTCCTTCACCATCAGGGAGAAGAAAACCAGGAAGCAAAGGAAGACCGTTATCAACAAGCCTGCCAGGGAAGCCTTAGAGTGGTTCCTTAATCAGACAGACTACCCGGAGAGGGACACCTACCTGTTTAAATCCCTGAGATCCTCCAAACCGGTCGATAGCGTCCAGGTCTGGCGCTTGCTTAAAGTCTGGTGCAAAAAGGCGGGTGTCAATGAGGACTGTGGAACTCACACCCTTAGGAAGACCTGGGGTTATCATGCCAGGAAAAAGGGTGTGCCCTTAGAGTTGATCCAAGCCAAGTTCGGTCACAGTAGCCCGGCTATCACCAGGCGCTACATTGGCATAACTGCTGATGAAATAGCCGCTGTTGAGGATGAGGTTTGCTTGTAGGCTGATTACTCTGGTTCCCAAATTCCCAAATCCCAGCCAATAAATGCCAACCTTAAGAAAGAACTTTAAGTTTATCAGCCTACAAGGCTATAACTCACACTGCCCCATACCGCACCACAGGCACGGTGGAAACACGCCCTTATTATTTAGGTGTAACTATTCAGATTTATTCGATTTGTTTTTCTTTTGATATCTGTTTGGCCTTATAGCCCGTTCACCATGGGGTTAAACAAACCTCCCTACGGGTCAGCACCTCCAAAGTGAGCAATTTAAACAGATAAACATAAAAGTCATTTAATAACAGTTAGTTAACCAAACATAGGCCTGCTGTCACATTTCAACCCTCATAACTAGTTGATATATCGGCTAAATCAATTAAGTTGCATTCTTAGTAGAACGGGAAAGGGGGGTAGATATAATTCAAATATATTTAAAACTAGTTTAGAACTAAAAGAGGGGGAACTACCCAGAGGAATATCTTTAATAATAACTTAAATTAAAACTAGGTTTAAAACTTCATTTAAAACACCTGTGTTAAAGATAAGACCTAAGGGGGGAGGGGGGGGATCCATATAATTTAAATATATTTTAAGTTAGATTTAAAGCACCTGTCTTAGAGGGGGAACCATGTTAACTCCCCTCCTCCCGGTTCTTCCCAGTTAAACCTATTAAAGCTTTCCTTGGTGAAGAGTGGATCTCAAAGGGTAGTCATAAAAGGCGAGTGTTGATAACGGTTTAAAATAGTGAGTTGTTTTAAGAGTGGTAACTTGGGAACCCTGGCACCCTTAAACGGCTTTAACCATATATAATCATTGAGTGTGTCAAACCACACCGCCCTGTGTGTCCTTGGCAATGCCTGCCCCTGGATGCATGGGGCTTTTTTGTTTACAACCCTACAGCCTAAAACTTGTTTAAAGCGCCGTATAGGCTCACCACGCAAAGATTCTTAAAAACTAATGGCGCAGCTAGGGGCAGCCCAATAAGTCTTCTCAGAAAGTAAATCTGGAAGTTTAGAGCTAAAAAGGATCACGTTATGTCCGTGTTTGCATTGCCGGTTAACAGCATGTTTGTTGTCCCTGTGCCTTGGGTCATCTACCCCTTTTGTTTAAACCCTCTCCTGCTGGCTATAAAAGACCTTATTTGTAAGCGGCATAGAAAAACCACACGGATCTAAATGGTTTAGCTAAACCAAAACCCTTTATTGAACCCATAATTCCCACCAGGCTTACGCATAGCCCCACTATGAAGTTTTTCGTATTTACCTATAGCTCATCATAGGGTTTATTAAGTTATGGCCTTGGCAAGGCTATTTAAAAGCCATGCAGACTGATAGCACATTCAACCTTTGGCTTTTTCTATACCTCCTCTTTTTAACTGTTATCAAGCAACTAACTCTTACAATCAACCCACCCTCAGGCTCAATTCCTTCTGACGAACTTGGATCTGCTCAGGTGTGACAAATCAACCCCATAATCCAGCATTTGTATCACGTCGCGATAAATGATTTCAGGCGGATATGGTTTACCATAGCGATCATAAGTCATTGAACTTTCTTTTTTATGACCAACAACCTGGCTTACTTTCCGCTCCTCGGTGTCTAAAAGCTTAAGGGTGTTTATGAATGTGTGCCTGAAACTATGGAAGGAAAGTTTCCCCTCATCTTTTAGCCCTAAGGTCATAAGTAAGCGTTCATTGAACCATCTGGACACCGCAGCCCCGAACCTGCCTCTACCGTTTTGCTTTAGTTCAGGAAACACTTTAACTTTCCCAAGTTTAGCCAGGTAATCTCTATAACCCACCAGGTTTAAGTCATTGAGCAGGAAATCATGAATAGGAATTAAACGCCTTGAAGAAGGATTCTTAAGATGCTTGTTTCCCTTATCGTTCACATCAAAAACCCAGACACCGTTTTCCTGGCGGATATCTTTCAGGTCCAGTTGGCTTATCTCATCCAACCGCATGCCGCTGTAAAGGCCGATAAGCGGAACCCAGAACTGGTAGGATTTATTGTGCTTATCCTCCTGATAGAGAGGAGCGTTAAAGATGGTCTTCAGGTTTTCCTGGGTGAAGAAGTCCCTTTGCTCATGAGGCAGCTTTTTAACCTGGTGGCTCAAAATACGGGGTAAACCATCCGGCAGCTTATACCCCTGGTCCTTTATCCAGTTCAGGCAGGTTGACACGGTGGAGAAATAGAAATTAATGCTCTTGTCGGAAAGCCTGTCTTTGTCAGGAACCTTTTGGGTTTTCAGGATAGCAACACTCTTGTTCCTGTAAGCCTTTAGTTTGTTCCTGTTTTTAGGGCAAGACTCCTTGGTGAACCGTTTGAACTCCCTCACCGCCTCATGGTTAATTCGATCAACCGGGCGATCTCCTATAACCTCCTGGAACAGCCTCAGAATTGGTGTGAAGTCTTGCTGACTGGAAACAGTCCACTTTCCATCATTTATTTTTTCGGCTACGTAATCGTCTATGACCTCGGAGAGCATGGGTTCAGATGGTCCAGGGCTTATGGGGTTTACTGGCGTCACCTCCTGGCATTGTGAGGCAGCCGGTCTTTCTCCCTGCAAATACCCCAATGATTTTAGTCTGTTGAAGTAGTCATCCTCAAAATCATAGTTCCCCTTGCTCCGTTGCTCTGCTATCTCCAGGTGTTTGATATCGGCCTTTAAAAACTCCCTGCAAAGCTGGGCATGGCTCAGGGGGTTTAGCTCATCTTCCTTTATCTCGGCTTTCTTCAGGTATCGCCTGACCTGAACTTCAATTGAGCTGGTGTTGTTCTCTGCCAGCTGCTTTTTTCTTTTCTCCAGGGTGTCGGTTGAGAACTTAGGTCGGTTCAATATAACCACATGGCTTTGCCTTCCATCATTGCGGGTTCTTAACTGAACATCCGGACCAATAGGGGCAAACCTTTGGAATTCATCATCTTCCAACACATCACGCAGGTACTTAAGCGCCAGGGCTTGAATCTCTTTAGGGGGCATGGTTCGCATTGCAGAATTTTCCCGTCTCAGTTCCTTAAAGATCGACTTAGCAGCCACGCCTAGTCTTGTAGCGGCAGGGCGGGCAACGCGCAAGTAGGCGGTCTTAAGGCTCATCCTGAACTCTGACTGCCTCAACTTTGGGCGCAGCTCAGTAGGTATCACTATACGAAAGTAAAGAACATGATTGTACTTGGTGAGGTATGAGGGCGAACGGCTGAAATTATACAAGCTCCGGCCTCCAAATTTGGACGACCTTCATGGAAAAGCCGCAAACCGAGACGGAGCCTGTCTAGCAATGTAGTGTTTTCAACTACTTATAACCAGTTTGGTGCCTAGGGCGGGACTCGAACCCGCACGGCCTAACGACCTGGGGATTTTAAGTCCCCTGTGTCTACCAATTCCACCACCCAGGCTTTTCTTACGGTGGTCTATATTAGCATTGATTTTGCGGTTGAGGTAGTGCGGAGATGACGTTTTTTGCCGGTTGAAGGGAAGAAAGTATTACCCCACCCAAAGGGCTCAAAACTGCACAATAGATATAACACCTTATTATTATTTTATATTTAGTGGTTTTTCCGATCAGGCCCGGTTTTTGCTAGAGCATTAGGTTAACCAAGCTAACCGGAGGAAATCATGCTCTTGCAACATCAAATCTCAACCCCTGACCCGGAAGAAAAATACCGCGCCGTACAGGCCAGCCTGGCCCAGCCCAGCCCCTCCATATTGGCCCAGTATCTGCAAATGCGTTTGGCCTCAGAGAGAGAAACAGCTGAGATCTCTAGTTTGTCCTGCGGGGTTTATGAGAGCCTGCGCCCCAGACTTCCCAAGGTCAGCATGGCTGCGCTTATGCTTTTCAACAACCGTAAATCAGTTGAGAGCTATCCGCTTATTTACAACACCCTGGCCCTGGCCCATCCCAACTAGGATTGAAAGGGGAAAATCCAGGGAGGGATTTTACTTTTATATCCGGCGGAGATAAACTCAATTACGCACCGGGCGGCCTAATTTTCGCAAAGCAGGGACCACAACAAGCCACCCGGCAAGGTGAGCAAAATCTTCCGGGCCAGGTTTTCCAACTTCCCGATCAGCCGCTCGGCTGTTTTTTTAAAATTTTAAAGACGGCAGCCGAATCAAGCTCATCTCTACAACCTAACCGGACCTTCACCACCCTACCCCTGCCTGAACTAGGTTAAAAAACCTCCCCAAAAGGTCTTTTGGTTTACTTTTAAAGAAAAAACCGGGTTCATTTTTCAAGTGGGGGGTTGTCCATTTGACAACCACTGTGGTCTGATATATTTGAGGATGCAAGTAATTCACTTATAAGGGGTGGACTACCCTATTCGCCCCAGGCATTCGCACGCGCCAAGAGTCAACCACCGCACCTTTCCGGGCTGCCGGAGCAAGGATTCGCCGGTTGTTACACTGTATCGTAATGTAAAAGGAAGACAAGTGACCACACAAGATCAGACCTCAGCCGCCGGGTTGAGCACCACCATGAGCCTGGATGAAATAAAAGCCGGGGTTTTAAAGATGGCCCAGCCTGCCGACCAGGCTCTGGCGGACAACCTCAAATCCCACGTATCCTATATTGAACAGGTCAGCGACTACATCATCTTCAGCGGGGGTAAACGCTTAAGGCCGGTGCTCTTCTTGCTGGCCGCCCACGCAGCCGGGGGAAACAGCCCTGAACCTACCCTGGCCTCTATTTTTGAATTCCTGCATGCAGCCACCCTTTTGCACGACGATGTGGTGGATGAAGCAGGCCTGCGCAGGGGACGCCCGGCCGCACGCACCAAATACGGCAACGACGCGGTCATCCTGGTAGGTGATTTCCTGTTTTCCAAGAGTTATTCCCTGGCTGCCGACACCGGCATACCGAGCTTTGTCAAGGCGCTCACCGACTGCACAACCTATATGGCCGAAGGCCAGGTGCTGGAACTGTTGCACACAGGTGACCTGAAGCTGGATATGGAAGGTTATCTGGAAATCATCCGGGCCAAAACCGCTGTGTTGTTGGCTGCCTCCTGCCAGATGGGCGCTATTTACGCCAAGGCGGACCAGGATCTGATTCAGGCATTTTACAACTATGGCATGGAACTGGGGCTTGCTTTCCAGATGATAGACGACGCCCTGGACTATGTGGGCACTGAACACGAATTCGGCAAGCCTGTGGGGCACGACCTGGCCGAAGGTAAAATAACCCTGCCCTTTATTCATGTGCGGGATAACGCGCCCAAAGAGGTTTCGCAAAGACTTCTGGAACTGACGGAACTGGGCAAGACCCAGACGGAAGTCCTGGAAGAGGCCAAGGCCCTGGTGCGGGATAATGGCGGTGTTGATATCACCTATCAAAAGGCAACTGAACACGCCATCAAGGCCCAGGAGTCTTTACAATGGGTTCTTGCATCCCAAAAAGACAACCAACACCTTGCCCTGCTCCATTCCCTGGCCTGGTATGTATTGAATCGCAGGACCTGAAAAACAACAGATCGATCCGTCTTTGGGTTTCCCGGCAGGCTTTTGCCGGCAACTTCAAGATGACGGTCTAATCTTTCGGTAGTTCAGGTTTAAACTTACCGAAAACTCGGGGAAGGCATGAATGCCTTCCCCTTTTTTCTGCCTGATTTTACAACCAAATTCCATCAACAAAATTCTGGACCAGATATTGCCATGACAAGCCTTTTCAAAGGAGGCTTATCATGGAAACCGAGTTGATATTTGTGTTGCAGGATAAAGACGCTCCCCTGCACGACCTTTTGGACAGCGTATTAAAAAATATGCCCCAGGCAGTGGTCTATTGGCCAATTGACCAGGAAATACCCACGGAAGTGTTGGGGTCAGGTGCAATGGTCATCTGGGATTTGAACAGTCAAAACCAGGCCCAAAACCTTAAAACAGCCGCTCTTTTTAAGGCCAATGAGACTGGTGTTTTAATTTTGGCTGAAAAACCGGAAAGCCTGGACCCGGCCATCCTCAGTCTCAGCCAGGCGCTGGGCCTTTGCCTGACTCCGTCAAGCCCGGCGGCTCTTGATGCTTCATTGCAGGTGGCCTTGGCCAATCATCGCCGTATATGGAATCTCTTGGGCGAATTGGAAAAATCCAACCGATATCTGGAGGAAAGGAGAATGATAGAACGGGCCAAATGGGTGATTATGAGAGAGAAAATGTATGGAGAAAATCGGGCCATGACCTGGTTAAGAAATCTAAGCCGTAACCAAAACCAAAAAATGGTGGATATAGCTAAAATAATACTTGAAAAAGATCAAACCGACTTCCCTGAAAACTGATCCAATTAAAAGCCGCTCGGAATATAAACAACTACTCCGGGCGGCTTACCTGCCTTAGGTTTAAATCAATCATTGACTTGACGTTTTAAGTTTAAAAGTCTATGTTCATTTTTTGAGTTTATCGGCTAACTTGTTGATAATTTGAGTTAATTACAGATATCTAATTATCAATGATATATGTGTATCTCTAAAAAACTTAAACCATGAAATAAAACTGAAAGTCTCACGTCTTAGTAAAAAGTGATGCAACTCTGAATAAAACAACATGTGGGGGAAAAAATGGATCTGGTTTGTCCTTTCTGTGGATCTGCCTTTCAAATAGATAAGAATGGATTAACTGAAAACCAAGAGGAAGTCTATTGCCCGGATTGTGGTGGTGAGGTAGTTCTTGTTACAGAAACACCCAAAACTTCAAACGCTAAAGAAGAAGAGACCTTTTTTAAAGAGGATCCAGACGAAACTATTGGCAACAAAATTGCTACGCGGCTGGAGCTGGTAAAACCAATTCTTTTTCATCCAATCTCATTTTTTAAAACAGTAAACAAAATTAATAAAAATGTCGCGATACAGTTCGCTATGCTCATAATGACAATCGGCATAATTCTTAATACGTTATGGTCACATGTTTTTGGTTATTCCGGAATAGTACGCCCAACAAATTTATGGTTTTATATAATATTAATTCCCATAGGCATTTTAATAGAAACCGCATTTATTCATTCACTTTTATTCATTTTTAGAGGACTAAATAAAAATTTTTGGGAAACTTCAAAAGTCGTATGTTTCAAAGAGGCTTGTTTTCTATTGATGCTAATTCCGTATTCAAATATTCAACTGGTTATTCGTATAGGTTACGTAATATATACAACAATAGGATTGGCTGAGGTCCATAAAATCAGCAAAGCCAAGTCTTTTTTACCAACAATTATATTTAATGTTGGTGCAATATTAATTGCTAATTATATATTTTATATACACAGACAAATACTGGGCGTCTAATCATTTGGAAGGGAACAAAAAAGTAAAAAAATAAAACAATAAAAAAGTTGAAAATATCCAAATGAAAAAATCTATTGCCCATTCTGTGGGCAATATTTAAAAGATATATCTAAGCATGGAAGCAAAATATTTAGCATCAACTGTGGTGCTGAACTTGACCCTGAGATTGAAATACCCTAAAAAAGTCGAAAAAGAAATTCGAACTGGCAGCTCTCACAGATCTATCAGAAGTCATATTGAAGAGTATTTAATTAATAAAAAATCAATATTACTTAGCTCCTCTTTCTTTTTTAGAGACATTGACGACATTGAAAAAGAAAATGTAATAAAATTCTTCTGGATTTTACTGACCTTACATTAATCATTTTAGTAAGAGCCTTAATCATACACTCGTTACTATTAGGTTTCAAAATGGGAGATATTAAGTACTGGACTACTGCCAAAGTATTATGCTTTGAAGAAGCTACAAGGGTATTACTGATTTTACCATTTTCCGGAAAAATAATCAAAATATGGTCCTTTGTAATAGAAACAATCGGATTATCTGTAGCACATAAAACAACTAAAGCAAATGCTTTTTTCTTACATTCAGTGATTATGGTTTACTGATTTCAGTAAAATTTTTTATGGCGACCTATCTGTTCGAAAAATTTGATATGGTAGTTCCATTTCTATGAGTTTGATTTATCTAAATAGTTAGCCAAGTAAAGGAAAAATAGATTAAAAAATTAATGTGAGGGGGCCCAAAGTAGCAACTCAATTTTGTTCTTATTGCTAAACTTTATTTAGAGAGGAGGAGTTCTATTGGTCAAGATACATTGCCCGTTTTGTGGGGCGTTATTTAAAATGAATCAATCTGAGAAATCACTATTCAATAAAAAAATCTATTGTGTAGATTGTGGAGCAGAATTAAATCCTGAGCACCATATACTTGAAGACAAACAAAATGATGAATCATATAGAACTTTTGGTAATCACATCGAGGATCTTATAGATTACTTAAAGTTGATACTTATTAAACCTGTCTCTTTTTTTAAAAATTCTGAAGAAATCAATAAGAAATCTGCAATTTCTTTTTTAATATTACTTTATGTAATAGGATACATCCTAGACTATATTTGTTTTTTTGTATTTAATTATCTACCTAGCGCCAACCTATCACCACCATTATGGTTTAATATTTATACTTATACAATAATTACTTTTCTAAGGGCAAGTATAGTTCATTCCCTAATATATTACTTTTTAAGAGGGAACCCAAGGTTTTGGTCCACAGCAAAAATTCTTTGCTTTGAACAAGCTCCCAGAATCTTTTTAATAATACCTGTCCTTGAATATCCTATCTTTATCTGGTCAATGATCCTTCAAATACTAGGCCTCTCTGAAGTACATAAAATAAGTAAAGTCAAGGCCTCATTTATAACATTTATAGATTTTGGAATTTTCATTGTAATCAGATACTTTATATCCAGTTATCTTGAAAATTTTTTAAGGCTTAGAGGACAACTTATTTGAAATAGTAAAATACGGTTTAATTGATATGCAGTTTTCAAAAGCTCAACAGGGTTGAATTTTTCTGGGGGAATTAATTGACAATTCAATTTTGTCCTTATTGCCAGATTTCATTTGAGCCGGAAGAGGCTCTGAGCACAAAACAACCCGGTATATACCTTTGCCCTCGCTGTAAGGCAAAATTGCATCTCGGACAGTTATTACCTGGGAAAGCAGAACAAACACCGTATGACCCGATTTCTAACAGAGAAGCAAAAAAGGAAATAGCTGAAGAATTAGAGAGAAAGAAAGCCCAAGAAGAAGCTGATGACACTATCAGTAGCCCCGTTGAAAAAGCCTTTTTATGGATTGTGCAAATTTTATTTAAACCGTCCTATTTTTTCAAATATATGGACAACAAAAGCGTGATTGCTACTATTTATTTTTCGATTTTTTGCATTTTTATTATCTTATTATTAGAAATATTGTTTGGGTTTACAGAAGAAAGGTTGAAACCTCAAAAAATAGCTACTCTATTGTTTTTTTCGGTAATCTCTCCAGTTATTTTGCATATTCAATCATCTATTACTCATCTACTAATTTTGCTATTTAGGGCTAAAAATAATGGCTACTGGAATTCATTTAAAGTAATTGGATTTTCCTGGGCTGCCTATCTCTTTTGTTTTAGTTATTTCTTATTTGCCATCTCTATTATCTGGAAATTTGTAATAGAAACCAGAGGATTGGCAAAAGTTCACAACATGGATACATTTGTAGCTTTTTGTTTCAGTTTTTTATCATTTATTATCAACATATTGTTACTCTATTATATGAAACAAATACTAAATTAATATAAGTTTTGAATGTAACTTTTAAATTAACTATGGTCGTAAGCATGAAACGGATCTGCCCGTTTTGCGGCGCTAACGTAATTGATTTACAAAAAGATGAAAGCACTATTCAGGAAACAGTCATATGCCCTATATGCAACGGAGCATTAGGGATGTTCGACATTGAACCTTCTCTAAATTCTAACTCAGACATCATTTGTAATAAAAATTCAAAACCAACCCAATGCCAAAAAACAAAGATCAAAAGCAAACATTTCACTAAAGAAGCTGAGAATCCTGTCTGGGTGCCTAACAACCGAGGAATCATTTCTTTTTTCAAAACGACTTTTAGATTTTTGTTTATGCCTTCAAAAACCTTTTCAGCGCCTGCTGATAAAGGAAAATTGCAAGCTACTTTTTTTGCTCTTACTTGGCAAATAGTAGCTATATTTTCAATTTATTTTTCAGAAATCTATCATATAAACAATACTTATCTTGTTTTTCAAATTATACTTTCTTCTGCTGCGTTGTATTTATCAGCTGCCTTTAACCATTTCTTACTATTCATTGTGCGAGGAACCAAAAATGGATTCTGGGAAACCTATAGAGTTGAATGCTATTCTCATGCTGGCGGTATTTTTTGTATCATTCCGAAAACAGGGATAATTATCGCAGGTATTTGGTATTTTTTCATTTTGGTAAACGGTCTGGCTATAGTCCATGGAACGGAACGATGGAGAGTCATTTTAGGTTATTCGGTTTTAATTTTAATACCAGTTGCCATAGCTGGTTTTGTATGTGACCTAATCCTTAGTGATCCTGATCAATTACATTCTATTTTGAAAAATATACAAAAACAGATCCAAGCACAAGAAATTTAAAAGGGTTGATAAATTTGATGTCTAAGTCTTTTTGTTCTTTTTGTGGGGCCCGCTTTACGCCTATTGAAAAAGATGGCACGGTATATTGTCCCGTTTGCAAGGCAAAAATTAAACTCTCAACAACTCCACCCCCTTCCAAGCAACCCGAGAAAGGCTCTAAACAAATTCAATCTATTGCTGAAATGTTGCCTTTAAATACTCATCCAACCTGTGCTACCAGCCGTCCCAGATACTCCCCGCCCAAAAGTCGCCTTAAAACCTCTCCAAAGCCTCACAAACCTGCCTGGGAAGAAAAAGGCAATCGATTTAACTCCTTTTTCCGCACCATTGGGCAGGTACTTTTCGTACCCTATGATACATTTAAAGAACCATTTAAAGGTTCTTTAAAAAAACCTGTTTTATTTTATTTAGTCTTTTCAATTTTCCTTCTAATCATTCCTTTTACTATTTTTGCCATTCATAGAGATTTCGTTTCATTTGCTGCAATTTCCTTAATTACGATAATTCTTGGATCTATAATACTTATTCTTTACGGCTTGTACCTTCATTTATTTCTAAAATTATTCAAGGCTGGTGCAAACGGGGTTAAATCAACCATAAGAGTAACTTTATATTCTACAGCCCTCTGTATTATTTATATCGTACCGATGGTAGGATATCTGATTTTTGTTATATGGCATATTATCATGTCGACCAACAGTCTGGCTGCCACTCACCAGACTGCTAAACCAAGAACTTTTTTGGCAATTATTTGTGCCAATTTGGTTGGCCTTTTTCTCTTGATTTTATCAATTGGATTTTTAAGTTTAATTAAACATTGAGAACCCTTTGAAAGGCGGGAGCAAACTATGCAAAAAAAATTTTGCCCTTATTGCGGGCACCGCATCACCATTTCAGAAAACGAACCTGTTACAAGTTGCCCGAATTGCAAAGCGGAACTGGAAAGCACCTTTGACTCTCAAAGTATGCAACCAGATAAATTGGCTAATGAACAAGTTGAAACTAATCCTCAGAACAATAGTTTCGAACCGCAACCCAACAATCATGATAAAGATAATGAATATTCACAACCTTTGGAAAATTTCAAACACTTAGAAACTCCTGAAGGTCCAGCCTGGGAAGAAAACGGTAATTTTTTTACAGCCTTTTTCAAAACCACGTTTCAATCTCTTTTTAAACCCTATTTAACATTTATCCGTCCTTACCATGGATCCAGTGTACGGTTTTTTTGGTTTTTTTTCCTGTGCCTTCTTTTTGGTTTAGCTATTGATTTTCTTTATTCCCCATATTTCCAGTATCTTGAAACCAGCTATATAATTCTCATCTATGGGCTGGGTTTACTGATAAGCCCATTATCTTTAATTATCGGAGGTGCATACATACATCTCTTTTTAAAAACATTCGGAGCAGGGGGAAATGGTATTAAAGCCACCATACGAATTACTGCTTACTCTTCAACTATTTTTATATTTAACTTAATTCCATTAATCGGTAATCTAGTAGGGCTCATATGGAATTTTACTATTCTTGTTAACGGCACAGCTGCTGCTCATCAATCAACCAGGGCTAAAACTTTCTTAGCTCTTCTCTCTTCCATCCTAGCACCTATAGTCCTTTTTTCATTGCTTTTATATTTGTTATCTTCAAAATAGTATGACTTTTTCAACCAAAGCCGGAAAAGGCCATACAGGCCTTTTCCGGCTTGCAAAACCAAAGTTTTACTTTTCAATGAAGTTAGTAACGCATATCGCCTGTCGGTAATAGTCATTAGTGATTTGTCTAAAATTACATTGCTATCTATATTGGTTTCATTGACCCATATCTCAGTAAATCAATTCAAGAATACTTTGGATACAACCTCTTTCATTTTTCCTATTTGAGTATATTATTCCCTGGCAAGCAACCTCCCGGAATGGTAACTGCCCCTTTATACCCAATTATTCAGCTAATCAATACTCCCACTCTTGACCTGGCCGTTCTCAGGGCATATCCTGCCACTTAATATCGGAGGCGGATCAATTGAGCCAAGACCAAAAAAGCAATACAAAACCGGAATGTTATGGGGTGCTGGAAAAAGTCTTTCCCAAAGGGGAAAATAAGATGCGCCAGGTCCCTGACGAGTGTTGGGATTGCACCCACAGGGTGGAATGCCTGAAACAGGCTGTTTCCAAAGGCAGCGGGCACAAGACCATGCAGATAGAGGAAGCGGCCAGGGAAGAAAAGATCACCGGTGGAGTGCACGGCTTTCTTAAAAGATGGTCTCGGCTTAAATCATTAAACCGTGGGGAGGAAAAAAAGTGATCCAGGTTTGCCCATTTTGCGGTGCTTCCATTGAGACAACCCAAGCCCCCAAAACGGATGACCCAAATATAATCCGCTGTCCGGAGTGCTCTGCTCTATTGGATCTTCCCCAAGGCGAAGATGAGTCTATATCGCAAAACACGAAAGCGTGGGAACCTGAATCCACTGAATCTCCTGCCTGGCAAACTTCTTTTTCCAGACCGGAAACACCCCCGATTCCCCAAGAAGCCGAAGCAAATTTTCAGGACACACCTGCTCGTCCTGAAACCCAAGAAACCGCGGGACCAACACCTGAGGGGCCTGCCTGGGAGAACCAGGACAATTATCTTGGCGCCTTTTTCCGCACCATAAAACAGGTGCTTTTCAAGCCTTCCGAAACCTTCAGCGCACCCGCTGCCGAACGCCTGGCCTGGCCGATCAGCTTTGCCCTTATTCTCGGCACCTTGGGAGGTTCTTTTCAGTTATTCTGGAATTTTCTGGGAAACCAGGCTCAAAGCCATCTCGTGAATCTGCTTTTCACCCCTTTTCTTGTGATCATAGGCTTATTTGTGGGAACGGCCGTGATCCATTTCATGCTCTTTATCTTGAGAGGCACCAAAAACGGATTCCTGGCCACCTTCCGAGTAGTCTGCTATGGCAACGCCAGTTCCATCTTCTTTCTATTGCCATATGTAGGTGTGATCATAAGTTTGGTCTGGGGCATGGTAATCCTGGTAAACGGTTTGGCTGTGGTGCATGAAACCACCCGCTTCAGGGCCTTTATGGCCAACCTGTTGCCCTTTATCATTATTTTCCTGTTGGTGTTGGCTGTGATCATATTCACCGGAGCCGGAGCATTGCTGGGCTTTTTGGCCGCCCAAAAATCAATGATGAGCTACTAAAGCCCCCAAACTGGTCCGAACCGGTTAACCAACATATGATTAACGCCCCGCAAAACCTTTATACAAAAATAAACCCCAGCCAATACCCAGGCGGCTCCCCAAAAGACAGGGTAGATCCCGGGAACCATCCCCTGCCCTGGGAAGGGCGCATGGATGCAGGCGCGTTTTTGCGCACCATCAGGCAGATCCTTTTTCATCCAGGGAAATCATTTTCAGGCCCTTCCCGTCCAACCTGGAAAAAAGGCCTGGCCTTTGCCCTGCCCGCCTCTTTTTTTGCCTCTTTTTTTCTGAATATGGGGAATTTTTTAAGCGGCAGGATTACTCTTAACACCTTTTGCGCCCAGAGTTTGACCGGAGCCCTTAACCTGGTTTTGCTTCTAGGCTTAGAGGCTCTTATACTGCATCTTTTTCTCTGGCGTCCTTTGAAAAGCCTGGGTTCCACAGTGGGAGCGGTTTTTTACAGCCTGGCGGTATTCCCCTTATTCGCCCTGCCGTTTATCGGCAGGCAGTTGGGGATGATATGGAACCTGGTCATTATGGTGGCGGCAATTGCCAATCTACATGCAATCCATCCCCGCAAGGTGGTATGGGCCATGGCCGCTCCTTTTATCCTGGCCTGGCTGGGGGCCTTGTCCCTCTCCCTATAGGATCGGCCTGCGGGATCAGATAAAGGCCTTTTGCCATCTCTGCTAGCCGGCTGTTTTTTCCTGATTAAAGAATGCCTTTACATCCTCAATCTTTCTGGTGTGGGGAATGGGTTCCAGGGCCTTTAGAAACCTTCTGCCATAGCCCTTGGTAAATAAGCGCACATCCAGCACAGCCAAAAGCCCCCTGTCCTCCGCGGTGCGCAACAGCCTCCCCAGGCCCTGACGCAGGGTGAGTATGGCCTCGGGAACCATGAGATGGGCAAAACCGCTCTTGCCGTCCTGCTCCAGCTTTTCCATGCGCGCCGCCACCAAGGGATCATCCGGCGGAGAAAAAGGCAGTTTGTCCACTATCACGGCCGAGAGCTCCTCTCCCGGCACATCCACTCCCTGCCAAAAACTGGATGTGGCAAAGAGCACACTGGGGGATTTCTTTACAAACTTCTCCAAAAGACTGGTCCTGGGGGCTTGTCCCTGCACCAGGCAATGATAAGGCAGCTCCGGAATCAAAAGCCTGCTCACCGCCTCCAGGTTTCTATAAGAGGTGAAAAGCACAAAGGCCCGGCCCCCGCTAAGTTCGAGCAGGGACTCCACTTCCTTGGCAACTTCCTGCACAAAATTGCGGGCCTGGGGCGGGGGCATGGTCTTGGGAACATAAAGCAGTGACTGATGAGCCGGATCAAAGGGCGAGGCAACCACCAGCTTTTTGCTTTCATAGGGCAAGCCCAGCCTGGCCCGGGCCGGCTCCAGGTCTCCGGCCGGGGCCAAGGTGGCGCTGGTAAAGACCAGGGCTCCGTATTCCTGGTAAAGCGCGGCCTCCAGATGGGGGCCTACCTCCACCGGGGAGAGATTAAGGGCCACGCCCTTGCCCCGCGCCTGGGCCCAGGCCACGGTAAAACCGGCAACAGGCTGGGCCACGGCCTTTAAATCATGGACTATGGACTTTGCCCTTTCGGCCAGGGCCTCTTGTTCTTCATTGCCGCCCAAGGTGGTTATGAGCCCTTCCAGGGCCTGGCTCAATTTCTCCCCTTGAGGGGCCAACTTTTCCAAATGTTTGCTGGTCAGGGCCATGGTTCCGGCCGGAGCGGCCAAGCTTAAAAGCTTGGCAAAAAGTCCGGCCCCGGCCTTTTCACAGGCGGCGCCGGCCTGCATCACGGCAGCGCTCTGCCCGGCCTCTTTGCCCAGATCGCGCAGCAGAACAGACAAACGCCTTCTGGAAACACTCACCCCAAAGACCTGGGTGGCCACATCGGCCATAAGGTGGGCCTCATCAAAAACAACCGCCTGATACCTGGGCAGGGCCTCGCCATGGCCCTCTGACTTGAGCTTCAGATCCGCCAGGAAAAGATGGTGATTCACCACCACAATGTCCGCCTCGGCCGCCTTTTTCCTGGCCTCCATTAAAAAACAGGATTCCCTGCGCGGACAGCGTCCGCCCAGGCACTGCTCGGAATTGGAGGTGATCTCGCTTATGAGCTGGCTGGTAAGACCTTTGCCCCGCACCTGGTCCAGGTCTCCGGTCCTGGTCTCCTTGACCCAGGTCTCAAGCATTTCAAGGCCCTTGTCCCCTCCGGCCAGCGCAAGTTCGGGTTGGGCGGCCAAAGCCTCATAACGGCGCAGGCAAAGGTAATTTGCCCGCCCCTTTAAAACCGCCCAGCGCAGGTCCGGCTTGACGCAGTTCCTTAAAAGGGGCAGCTCCTTATTGTTCACCTGATCCTGTAAATTTTTGGTGCCGGTGCTCACCACCACCTTCAGCCCCAGGGCCACGGCAGGAGTGAGATAGGCCAGGGTTTTACCGGTGCCGGTGCCGGCTTCCACCAAAAGGGGGATTTCCTTGGAAAGGCAATCAGTCACAGCCTCGGCCATCTGGATCTGCCCCTCCCTGGGAGAAAATCCTTTGATTTTTTCTTTTAAAGGGCTTTGGTCGCCTAAAAAGGCTCCCATATCCAAGGGGTTTTTACCGCCCATATATCATTCACCCGCGAGCAGAGGCTACGTGCCGTTAACTAAAAGGAAATAACTTGACAAATCACCAGTGATGGATTGTATCTTGATGGAACCTGTGCCACAACTGTGTTAGAGTGGAATTGGTGATTCATTCCAGTAAGCCGGGAAGCAAGGACGTGACACAGATTGATATAAGAGTCACGCAACACTTATTAATCTTCTCTGCTTGAAAGCAGTCCTTTTGGGAAAAGAGCCTTTAAAGGCCTGATCTATATAAATCGGCGTTAAACACCAGATAGACAGGTAAAGCGGTGCGGCTTGCAACAGGGCAACAGCCATTTTGCAACAGCGGATGCAACAGGTATTGCACCGTCAAAAAATCCGGCGTCTTCGGGCGCTCTGTAAATTCTGGTATTAACCAACTTGCAAGACTGCAGGGAGGCGACCTCAAAAGCCTCCCAGTTTGCTTCTTTCTTGCCAACCAGGGAGGAATGCCCATGCTGGTCAAGGATTGGATGACCACCGATCCCATCACTGTGAAGCCGGACACTTCTGTAATGAAGTCCTCACAGATCATGAAGGAAAACAATGTCCGCCGTTTGCCCGTGATCAATGACGACGACGAGGTTATCGGTATTGTGAGCGATCGGGATCTCAAGGAAGCCAGCCCCAGTAAAGCCACCACCCTTGATGTACATGAGCTTTACTACCTGCTGAGCGAACTCAAGGTCAAAGACATCATGACCCGCAAGGTCATCTCCATCGCACCCTCCGACACAGTGGAAAAAGCGGCGGTGATCATGCTGGAACACAAGGTCACCGGCCTGCCGGTGGTGGAAGACGGCAAACTGGTGGGCATCCTTTCCCAGGGTGATGTTTTCAGGGTCTTGACCACCATCACAGGTGTTTACAGGGGCGGAGTGCTTTTTGCCTTTGTGCTGGAAGACCGGCCCGGCTCCATCAAGGAAGTGGCCGATGTCATCAGGCAGCATGGCGGCAGGATGGTGAGCATTGTCACCTCCTATGAAATGTGCGAAGAAGGCACCAGGCATGTAAGCATCAGGGTGGCGGATCTGCCCGAATCCAAGATGGAGACCTTGATCCAGGCCCTGGAACGGGACTTCACTGTCCTGCATATCATCAAAGACGAGTTGGGCAACCTCTAGCCCGCTTGGAGCTGAATAGATAAACGCCGCTTAGCACAGGTTAAGCGGCGTTTATTTTTGTCTATCCATAACCTGGCTAATTCTGCTCGGGCGGTGGAGTTGGAGCTGGGGCAAAGGTCTCCGCCTGCAGAAAATCTTCGGCCCTGGGCGTGGTTTCACCAGCCGTGGGCGCATCCTGAGGCGCGGGCTCGGTTCCCGCCTTAAAGGCCTCGAAAAAACCGCCCGGACTACCGGTTGGTATGGCCCTACCGGTATCGTGATTTATCCTCGCAAAAACCACTCCTTCCGGAACCGTAAAATCCATGGGAGGCAGGTCCTTGAGAGCCTCCTTCATAAACTCCAACCAGATGGGACCGGCTGCCCTAGCCCCGGTTTCGCGCCGCCCCAGGGGCTGGTTGTCATCCTGCCCCACCCAGACCCCGCAAACCAACTGAGGGGAAAAGCCCAGGAACCAGGCGTCGCGCAGATCGTTTGTGGTTCCGGTCTTGCCTGCCACAGGCCGATTCAACTGCTTCATTTTTCGGCCGGTGCCGTTTTCCACCACACCCCTTAAAAGGTGGGTGACCAAAAAGCTGGTCTGCTCGGGAATGACCTGTTCTTTATGGGGCTTGGCCTCGAAAATTACCTGGCCATGGCGATCTATAACCTTTTCCACACATACCGGCTCCACCAAGAGCCCCTGGTTCACAAAAACCGAATAGGCCTGAGTCAATTCCAAAAGGCTCACCCCGCTGGTGCCCAAGGCCAAGGAAAGGTTGGGAGTCAGTGGGCTTTGGATGCCAAAACGTTTTATATAGTCAATGGTGTAATCCATACCCAAGGCTGAGAGGATCTTTACCGTAACCACGTTTCGGGAATGCTCCAATGCGGTGCGCAGGGTGGTGGGGCCGTAAAACCGGTTTTCATAGTTTTTGGGCTTCCACTTGGCCCCGGGCTGGCCCGGGTCTTCATAGACCACAGGCGAATCCATAACCACTGTGGCCGAATTCCATTTCTGCACCGGATGATCCAGGGCCGCGGAAAAAATAAAGGGCTTGAAAGCCGAACCGGGCTGGCGATGGGCCTGAACCGCCCGGTTATACTGACTTTCCCAGAAATCCCGACCGCCTATCATAACCCTAACCCTGCCGGTGACAGCCTCTATGGCCAATATGGCGGCCTGGGCCGAAGGTGTGGGGCAAAGCCCCACATGCCAAAGGTTCCTGGCGGGGTCAAAGGCATCCAAACGCACGTCCATGATATCGCCGGGTTTGAGTCCCGGGCTTTTTCTGCCTTTTCTCACCCATTTGGCGTCCACCGGGTCCAAGAGTCCCCGGGCATTGCCCATGCGAAAAGAGACCTGCTCTTCATCGGGTGAGACCGTGGTCACGACAGCGCTCACCTCCTGGCCGGCTTCCAGACCGGCTGGCAGAATGGGGCGCTCTATTACTTCCCTTAGCTGATCGCTTTTCATAAAGCCTTTGGGGCCACGGAAGCCTTGACGTTTGGTCAAGTCTTCCAATCCCTTGGCTATGGCTACCTGGCCATAGCTGGTCAGTGCGGGATCACAGGCAGTTATCACAGTGAGGCCACCCTCATATAACTGGGTGCGCCCGAATTTGTCTTCCAGCCACTGGCGCACATATTCCTGATAATAAGGGGCATCCACCCTGTCTTTTTTATGGATGCGTATATCCAGGTTCTGGTTGAGGGCGGCTTTAGCCTCCTCACTGGTCAGATAAGACTCTTCAACCATGCGGGTGATGACATATTCCTGCCTGGTCCTGGCTCGGCGGGGGTGCCTGATCGGGCTGTAACGGGAGGGGGCCTTTACCAACCCGGCCAGTAAAGCGGCCTCGGCCAGGTTAAGGTTGCGGCTGTGTTTTCCGAAATAAATCTGGGCCGCGGCTTCAATACCGTGAGCGCCGTGCCCCAGGTAAATATGGTTCAGATAAAGGTAAAGGATCTCATCCTTGCTGAGATATTTCTCCATGCGATAAGCAAGAATGGCCTCTTTTATTTTGCGTTCCCAGGTGCGTTTAGGGGTGAGCAGAAGCATCTTGGCCACCTGCTGGGTAATGGTGCTGGCCCCCTGCACTGTGCGCCCGGCCTTGAAGTTCACATAAAAGGCCCGGGCAATACCCCAGACATCCACCCCGGGATGGTTATAGAAATTGCCGTCTTCCGCCGAAACAAAGGCCTTGCAGACCAGGGGCGGTATTTCGCTGATGGGGACCACATAACGACGCTGATGAAAATACTCCACCATCAGGCTTCCGTCTCTGGCCAAGACCTGGGTAACGGCCGGGGGACGGTAGTCTGCCAAACGCTCAATGCGGGGCAGGCCTTGACTCATCCAATACAAGGCGCCCAGACCCACGCCGCCGGCCAAGGCGCCCACCATCAAGACCAAAAGACCGGTCCACAAAAAGATCTTCTTGATGACTTTCCAGGCGGATTTCTTTTTTTTGCGGGGTTTGCGGGTGGACAATCAGACCTCCGAGTGAGGAGGCAATATCGGGAACAGCCTCCAAAAAAGCAGCGCAATGCCGATAAGTACACTCCCATCTGCCGATTTTACCAGACCCCAACATGCATGCCAACACACCGCAATTTGACCCTTTACCGGCATACGTGTTAGTTTTCAGACGAATTTTGCCCCAAACCTGGAAACCGTATCTGGCCCGGCGATACACCTTTGGATACAATATCCTTATTGTAACCAAGGTAACCGGTTAATTACTGAAAAGAACCAGTTATGCACGAATTATCCCTGGCTCAGTCACTTTTGGACATGGTGGTCCAGGTGGCCAGGAGCAACCAGGCGGCCAGAATAGCAAAGATTGGCATAAGCATGGGCGCTTTTACACATGTAGCGCCGGATTCGCTTATCTTTTGTTTTGACCTGGTCAAAGAGGATACAGAAGCGGCCCAGGCGGTGCTTGAGATAAAAAAAGTGCCTGTCAGCGGACGCTGCCTTGATTGTAAGAAAGAGATAAGTTTTTCCGAGCCGGTATTCACCTGCCCCTATTGTTCTTCAGACCGGGTGGAGGTGGACAAGGGCCAGGAGCTTATGGTGGATTATATAGAGGTGGATGAGGCCCCCTCTTAGCAAGGAATTTGAAATGGAACGAATAGATCTCTCCCAACCGGTGCTGAAGGCGAACCAGGACCTTGCCCAAACCAACCGCGGAAAACTCGCCCGGGCCGGAGTGAAATCCATAAACCTCATCTCCAGTCCGGGGGCGGGCAAGACCTCTATTCTGGAAAAATCCCTGGCCAACCTCACCAAAAATCTCAAGATTGCGGTTATAGAAGGAGATATCCAAACCCAGGAAGATGCCCAAAGGGTGGCTGCCTGCGGGGTCAAGGCGCTTCAGATCGAGACCATGGGAGGCTGCCATCTGGATGCGCCGATGATTCAAAAGGCCCTGGAAGCCTTTGACCTGGAAAACCTGGATCTGCTGATAATTGAAAATGTTGGCAACCTGGTCTGCCCGGTTGATTTTGACCTGGGGGAAGACCTCAAGGTGGCGGTGCTCTCCCTGACCGAAGGTGACGATAAACCGGCCAAATATCCCCAGCTCTTCCAAAAGGCCGGAGCGCTTTTAATAAATAAGATGGATCTGGCCCCTTATCTGGATGTGGACTTAAACCGCATCCGCCAGACCGCGCTCAAGCTCAATCCAAACCAGAAAATATTTGAGATTTCCTGCAAAACAGGCCAGGGCCTTGATGAGTGGACAGACTGGCTGATCGACTGGGTCAAGGCTGCTTAAGACATAACCTCCCCAAAACCAGGGGAAAATTATGAAGCTTAGTATCTGCTCCGAACGACCGGTGCTTACCCGGTGCAGTCTTCCCGGCCATAACTTTCAGATCGACCCTTATGTGGGGTGCGCCCACCTGTGCCGTTATTGCTACGCCCTTAATCAGGCTGAAACCGACTGGCAAAACCATATCCAAAAACACCGGGACATAACCGGACAACTTGCCCGCGAACTGAACGGAATTCAGCCCCAAAGAATCTACCTTGGTTATTTTTCAGACCCATACCAACCCTGCGAAGCAATGTGCCTTGAGACTCGAAAAGTGTTGAGCCTGCTTTTGGAAAAAGACTTTACCGCAAGCATCCTGACCAAATCAGACCTGTTTTTAAGAGATCTGGACCTGCTCGGCCAAATGCCGGAAGCGTCTGTGGGCATATCTGTTGCCTTTACAAATGAACGGCAAAGAAAACTATTTGAGGCCAACACCATTCCCACCAAGACAAGGGTTCGGGCTCTGGCTGAACTAAAAAAGGCGGGAATAAGAACCACGGCCCTTTTATGCCCGGTCATCCCGCTTATCACCCGGGTAAGGCCCCTTTTGAATCTTCTGGCGGAAAATACGGAAAAAATATGGATATATGAGCTCGGCATAACTGACCGCCAAACTATTAACCGGGTAAATTGCGCGACAATTTTAAAAAACTATTTTCCAAACAAAAAAAACGCAATAGAAGAGGCAGTGTGGGATAGGAACCATCCATTTTGGGGGTCACTCAAAGAAGAACTCTTGCTTTACAAAAATAAGAAGCGGCTCAATCTGGAAATACATTTGTAGCCCATAAAAGGCCTTGAAGCCAAGTTTTAACCTATTAAAAATACAAATTTTTTAGGTCTTAATGCAGCTTTTTACAGTTTAACGGCCATGGCGTCGCCAATATTTTCCTAATCCTGAAAATAAAACATTGTTTCATTATTTACAGTTATCCGACCTCGGGAATAGAAAAGATGACTTTTATTCAGGCAGATGATAATCTGGCCGTGATTTTATATTTTGCGTTATATGATTGCCAACAATCCAAATGAAATATAGAGTAGGTTAAATTCAGCCAAGGCATTTCACAGGGTTTTATTTAAAACTTAAAACAAGGGAATCTATCGTGCTGGCACCTAAAAATATTCATTCCACCGGTTTTCCGCCCGCCCCTTGTTTGCCGCCCCTGGATTTCGACCCCAACCAGATTCAGGACAAGGAGCTTTTGCCCACAGCCAAAAAACTGGCCCAGGGCAAACGCCTTAACCGTCAAGACGGTCTTTTATTAATGACCACAGCTGATATATATGGACTCGGCGCAATGGCCCAGGCCGCCCGTCAGGCCAAAAACCAGGACAAAACCTACTACATTCTTAACCGTCACCTGAATTACACAAATATCTGCGCCAACCAGTGCCGGTTCTGCGCCTTTTGGCGCACTGAAAACCATGAGAGCGCCATCCTGCTGACCCCGGCCGAGGCAGCGGCCAAGGCAGCCGAAATTCCCCAGGGCCAGGTGGACGAATTCCACATTGTAGGCGGTTGTCACCCCACCCTGACCCTGGATTATTATCTGGAGCTTTTCCAGGCGCTCTCCAAGGTGCATCCCACCGCCGCCTTAAAGGCTTTCACGGCGGTGGAGATAGACCACATTGCCAGAGTCTCCGGCCTGTCGGCTGAAGAGGTGCTCGACGCCCTGATCCTGGCCGGGCTGGGGGCCTTGACCGGCGGAGGAGCAGAGGTCTTCTCCCCCAGGGTCAGGCAGGAGCTCTGCCCTCGAAAAGCCTCGGGCAAACGCTGGCTTGAAGTCTCGGCCCTGGCCCACAAAAGGGGCATCCCCACCAACGCAACCCTGCTCTACGGCCACATAGAAACCCCGGAAGAAAGGGTGGATCATCTTTTGGCCTTGAGAGAGCAGCAGGACTTAACCGGCGGGTTCAACGCCTTTATTCCGCTTTCCTTTCACCCCACCAACACCTTCTTAAGTGATCTGGAGCCCACCACGGGCTTGGACGACCTCAGGGTGGTCGCGGTAAGCAGGCTCTTGTTGGACAACTTCCCCCACATTAAATCCTATTGGGTGATGTTGGGGCGCAAACTGGCCCAGCTTGCACTGCTTTTTGGAGCGGATGATCTGGAAGGCACGGTGGTGGAAGAACATATAAGTCACGATGCCGGGGCAACCACTGCCCAGGGACTCACCGAACCCCAACTCCTCAAGATGATCCAGGCAGCCGGGCTCAAGGCGGTTCGCAGAGACAGCTACTACCGGCCGATTTACGATTAGGCCTTTTAATACCTGTTCTTTTTATGTAGGGATCTGACAATGCCGGGTACGTCCATTTCATTCATCACCCGGCAGGCGGCCTTGGGAACCAGGTGCTCCCAGGGCTCTCCTGAAGCCATGAGCTTACGCACCCTGGTTGAGCTAACCCCCTTTTCCTCTATGGGCCGCCTCCACATGACTTCCGTCTTCAGCCCCAGGGACTTGAAAAGGGCCAATTTTTTCTCTCCCCACTGATCATAAATAGTCAGAAAAAACACCCCGTCCATGGGCAGGTAACAGGGTATGAGCTCCGGTAGGTTTATGGGAAAAGGCGCCAGGGTGAATTCAGCGGCCAAAAGCCCTTGGGCCAAGAGGGTCTCTCTTATGATCACCATGCGCTGATACCAGGTTAGGGGATTGGCAGTCAGAGAGGCCCGGTTGGGGTCTGCCTTGTCTTCGGCGGTTGCGCGGGGATCCGGATTGGTTATCCCCACCACCAGGTGTTTACAACGCTCTTTACCGGCCAGAAGGTATTTCAGGTGATCATTGTGCAAGACCTGAAACCTGCCGTGTATCACTCCCAGATCGTGCACTGTCAGCCTCCTTTTCCCGGCAAGGTAAGGGGAACAGCATTGCCCGGCCAATAAGGCTGGTCATGGGCCGTGTCAAAAAGCCCCCTTAATTTCACCCGGTCCAGCCAGTTAAGCAGCAGATGCATCAACTCAGGGCCCCGCAAAAGGCCAAAAGCCCCGGCTGCGCAACTAACCTCGTCGAACCTCTCCACCTGGTCTTGCCAAACTCCGTTGCCCACACATAAAAAGGGCACCGGCTCCCCGGAATGGATCAAAGGGCCTGCCGAAGGGGTGGCGTGATCAGAGGTGACCACCACCAACAGCTCCGGGTCATCCAAAATTCTCTCCATCAAGCCACCGAACCCCTTATCCAGGTTTTCGATAATGCTTTTTTTGAGCATAGGGTCTTTTTTATGGCCCGCCTCATCCGGAGCCTTGGTGTGGACATGCACAAAATCATGGTCCTTAAGCAAAAAAAGCCCTTCTTCCAAACGCTGGGCCAGATCCTTTGCACAGTTATCGGTCTCGCCAACCGCCCTGGCCCGCATGCCGAGCAGGCGGCCCAGCCCCAGATAGATGAGCCCTGAGGCCACAATGGCCCCTTTCAGCCCCCATCTTTCCTCAAAAGGCTGCACCGGCCGCACCTGGCCCGGCCTTTGGGTGGCCAGTCCGTTCACCGGGTTTTCACCGGCCTTGACAAGCTCCCTTTTAACTCCAAATTCTTTCAGGGTTTCATAAGACCAGAGCAGGTAGCGGTTCAAAAACCCGGCTGTTTTCTCGGCCAGGGCCGGGTCTGACGCTTTAGCCAGGGGCAGGACCTTTTGCAGGTTCTTGCCCGGGCCAAGAGGGCTTGAATCCGAGATATGCGGGCTGGCCTCCGGCCCCAGGACCAGAACAGACTCCAGGCCCTTGGTGGGGACCAGGCGGGCCTCCATGCCCAGGTCACTGAATCGTTCAATCTGTTGAAAAAGTTCCGCTGCCGCCTCTTGGGCAAGGGCAGGTTTATATTCCTTTACCAGCAGCCTGCCCTGATTATCAAAAAGGCTTAAAAGGCGGGCCAGGAGATATACCCGATTTTCGGTTATATCTATCTCCGCACCCATGGCCTCCAGGAGCCCTCGGCCCGGAAACTCGGCCGGAGAATAGCCGAAAAGGCTGAAATGGGCCTCTTCACTCGGCAGGGCCTGGCCCACCATGGCCCCGTGATAAAGCCCGGTTGAGCCCAAACCGGCAAGCCGGTCCAGGTTGGGGGTGTGGGCAAAGGCCAAAGGCGTATCTCCGGCCAGCGCTTTGTGGGAGCGGTCCGAAAGGCCATCCAAAAGAACCAGTAAACAGCGGCTGGGCAATTAACACCCCCTGTTTAAATGACTTGTTAATCGGAATGCGGTTCAGGGTTTGCTTTTAAGAAGCAAGACCCTATTTTTAAAAAAGCATACAATTAATAATGGCAACAAGTTTATTTTACCCGGGGAGCGTACGGAAAGAACCGTAATTGAATTTTCCTGTTGAATTCAGCAAAAAGGAACAACATGCTCTTTGATCTTCACGTGCACACCACCTACTCGGCCTGCAGCAGGCTGCTTTTGGGCGATATTCTGGCGCATGCCCGACGAAAAGGCCTGGATGGAGTCCTGATCACAGACCATGACACCACTGAAGCAATGCGCTGGGTAAGGCCGGGTTTACAACCGGACGGGCTGATGCTCCTGGTGGGTATGGAATATGCCACAGATCAGGGTGATTTTTTGGTTTTGGGAGATAACCTGCAGCTTGCCTCGGACCTTGACGCCCCGGATCTGATCAATCAGGTGGAAGACAATAACGGCATTACCATTGCCGCGCATCCCTTTCGCAAAAACCGTTCGGTGGAGCTTGCCCTTTTAAACAAACCCTATGTGGCCTATATCGAAGGGATCAACGGTCGCAATCAGTCCGGGGAAAACCGGCTTGCCCTGGGGCTGGGGCAGGCCAAGGGTAAAATCATGCTGGGAGGAAGCGATGCCCATGCCCTGGATGAACTGGGGCGGGTGGTGACGAATTTCGATTATCCGATCACCGGCATGAAGGACTTGATCAAAGAAATAAAGGCCGGACATTGCCGGCCTATGTGGGGCCCGGGGCACCTGCCCTGAGCCGTGGTTTATTTACTTATCACCTGTCTGACTTAAGAGTCAAAACCCATCTTGCGCAGGCCGCCGGCATTGGTGGACCATTTGGGCTCCACCCGCACAAAAAGATCCAGAAAAACCTTGGTGCCTATCATGGTTTCCAGGTCTTCCCTGGCCTTGGTGCCGATTTTCTTGATCATGGACCCGCGCTTGCCGATGATGATGGCCTTTTGGCCGGATCTCTCCACATGGATGGTGGCGCTTATGGCTGTGGTGCCGTCTTCTTCCTCGGGCTCCAGGAACTCATCCACTGTCACGGCCACTGAATAGGGGACCTCCCTTTCGGTCAAGCGGAAGACCTTTTCCCTGATCATCTCGGCAGCCAGAAAACGCATGCTCAAGTCGGTTATCACATCAGGCGGGAAAAGCGGGTCTCCCTCGGGCAAAAGCCCGGCCAACTCAGATACCACCAGCTCGCAGCCGTCGCCTTTCATGGCGCTGATCGGCACCAGGGCACTCCACTCTCCCCAGGAATTTGCCTGGTCCAGGATGGGAAAAAGCGCCTTTTTCTGGGGTAGAAGATCAATCTTATTAACTGCCAAAAGGGTGGGTTTTTTACTTTTCTGTAAAAGTTCAGCGACCTTTTGCGAGGCCTCCAAACCCTTTCTGGTGACGTCGGCCATAAAGAGCACAGCGTCCACGTCTTCCAGGGCCGCCATGGCGGTGTCCACCAAAACCCTGTTCAAAGGCTTGTCCGGATCGTGCAGACCGGGAGTGTCCAGAAAGACTATCTGTAGATCCTCTTTCCGGTCATTGTGCACGCCCAAGAGCCTGTGGCGGGTGGTCTGGGGTTTATCACTGGTAATGGCCAATTTGAAACCAAGGACCTGGTTCAAAAAGGTCGACTTGCCCACATTCGGGGCCCCTGCTATGGCTATGAATCCGCTTTTCATGATTACCTGTTATGCCCTAAAACTCTGGGTTGTCAACCAAAGTCCGGCCAAAAAGAACCCTGCAAAGGGTATGAAGTTCTCTATCTTTGGGGTAAAATTGCTTATACATCTTTCCCTTTGACTTGATTGGAATAGTCTTTTTTTCCCGGCTACGGGTATTATCCAGGAGCCGGGCGTGTTTTTTTAGATTTGGGTAGAGCGGAAAACCAAATGAAGCGCACAGATCCCCAACCTTCCTGCCCTGAAACATACAGCCTGGATCCGGCCTTTGACCCGGCCCCTCAAAGCAAAAGGCGCTGGGGTATTTTGACCCTCACCAGCTTCGGCTTTCTGCTCTCTTTATTCTACCGGGTATCCACAGCGGTTATCACCCCTCAACTCACCAGTGAGCTGGGACTTACCAGCGCGGAGCTGGGGCAGCTGGCCGCCGCCTTTTTCTATGCCTTTGCCTTGAGCCAAATTCCCCTGGGTTTGGCGCTGGACCGCTACGGCCCCAGAATCATCATGACCGGACTGGGGCTCACCGGCGTGGCCGGGGCCCTGACCTTTGCCTCGGCCGAAGCCCCCTGGCAGGCCATGCTTGGCAGGCTGCTTTTGGGGGTTGGCATGAGCTGCAACCTCATGGGCTCGCTCACCCTGATGGCTTCCTGGTTTCCGATCAACCGCTTTGGCTTTGTTTCCGGCCTGATAACCGCTTTGGGCACACTGGGCAATATCCTGGCCACCACCCCCCTGGCCTTTGCGGCTGAACTCCTGGGCTGGCGGGGGACCTTTTACAGCCTGGCCGCCCTGAATTTTGTGCAGGTGGTTTTCCTGTTTATGGTGGTGCGCAACAGGCCTCAAAGCTGGGTTTCGGAAAGCGGCAACGCCGCATCGCCGAAAGGGCTTTTCAACCTGTTCAAGACCTATTCCTTTTGGGCCATCAGCTGGTCCACCTTTGTGCGCTACGGCTTTTTTGTGGCCATTCAAGGCCTTTGGGCAGGACCTTTTCTCATATACGGCCTGGGCTGGGACCAGATCTCAACCGGAAACGCCCTTTTCTGGATGGGCGTGGGGCTTATGATCGGCATGCCCTTGAGCGGCCGCTTAAGCGACCGGGTGCTGCTTTCCCGCAAGCATGTGATCTGGCCCTCACTTATCATCTCGGCCCTGATAAGCCTATCCATTGCCTTTTGGAGCAAGGATATAAGTCATTTACTGGTCTATTTCATGTTTTTCCTGATCGGGTTCTTTTCAGGGCCGGGTCAGATCATGTACGCCCATATAAAGGAACTGGCCCCGCCGGAGATGACCGCCCGTGCCATGACAGGTATAAACCTGTTTACCATGATGGGAAGCGCAATCTTCACCCAGGCCCTGGGCCTGGTGATCCAGGGAGATCCCAAGGGCATCACCGGACCGGAAGGTTTCGCGCCCATTTTTTATGTTGGAGCGGCCTGCCTGGCCCTGGTTACGGTTCTGTATCTTTTCACGCCCGATGCCCGGGCGTTAAAAAACAGAAAAAAATAAGAGCCCTGTTTTCGGCAAACTTATTCAAGGATGTTTATCCCGGAGCAAATCACGGCGGCTTGCAAGCCGGGCCGGAGAGTGTTAGCATCCAGACTTCGCAATCAACGAGCGTGATTGGAGCAGGAAATGAGCAAGAACACGCCAATGACCTTTCAAGAGATGATCATGACCCTGAATCGCTATTGGGCGGATCAGGGATGTTTCATCGGTCAGCCATACGATATTGAAGTGGGAGCAGGCACCTTCAACCCCCACACCACCATCCGGGCTCTGGGACCGGAACCCTGGAAAGTGGCCTATGTGGAACCCAGCCGCCGCCCCACGGACGGACGCTATGGGGAGAACCCCAACCGTCTGCAGGCCTACTACCAGTACCAGGTGTTGATCAAACCCTCGCCCTTGAACATCCAGGAGCTTTACCTGGATTCCTTAAAGGCCCTGGGTCTGCATCCCCTGGAGCATGATATCCGCTTTGTGGAGGATGACTGGGAATCCCCCACCCTGGGCGCCTGGGGCCTGGGCTGGGAGGTTTGGGTGGACGGCATGGAAGCCACCCAGTTCACCTATTTCCAGCAGGTGGGCTCAGTGGACTTGGACCTCATCAGCGTGGAGCTAACCTATGGCCTGGAACGCATTGCCATGTACCTGCAGCAGGTTGACAATGTATATGACCTGGCCTGGAACGAGAACCTGAAATACGGCGATGTGCACCAAAAGGGCGAGTGGGAGCACTCCACCTACAACTTTGAGCAGGCGGACACGGATATGCTCTGGCAGCTCTTTGACCTTTATGAAAAGGAATCAAAGAGAATCCTGAAAATGGGCCTGGTTTTGCCGGGCTATGACTACTGCCTCAAATGCTCCCACACCTTCAACATGCTGGAAGCCCGGGGGGCCATAAGCGTCACCCAGAGAACCAGCTATATCGGCCGCATCCGGAATCTGGCCCGCATGGCCGCGGAAGCCTATCTGGCCCAGCGCGAAGAGATGGGGTATCCCCTTTTGAAGAAAAAGGAGGCGGAATAATGGCAGAGCTTTTATTTGAAATCGGCACCGAGGAGATGCCTGCCCGTTTTCTGCCTCCCGTGTTGAAGGAGATGGCCGCACTGGCAGGTCAGATGCTCAAAGACGAGCGTTTGGAAAACACCTCCATCCGCACCATGGGCACCCCCAGACGGATGACCCTTATTGTCGAAGGCCTGATCGACCGTCAGCCCGATGTGGATGAAACCCTCTTGGGCCCTCCGGTTAAAAACGCTTTTGACGCCAACGGCCAGCCCACCAGGGCGGCCCAGGGTTTTGCCAAGGGCCAGGGCGTGGATGTCTCAGACCTCAAGGAGATTGACACGGAAAAAGGCCCCAGGGTTGGATTTGTGCGCAATGTTCCGGGCAGGCCCACTCTGGAAGTGCTTTCACAGCTGCTGCCCGATCTGGTGCACAAGCTCTCCTTTCCCAAAACCATGCGTTGGGGCAACCAGAAAATGCGCTTTGCCCGGCCCATCCACTGGCTTGTCGCCATCCTGGATGGCCAGGTGCTTCCCTTCAGGGTGGCCCGAATCAAAACAGGCGACCAAACCAGGGGGCACCGCTTCATGGCCCCGGAGCCGATTCAGGTAAAGGACGCAAAAGACTACCAGTCCAAACTGGAAGAAGCCTTTGTGATCCTTGACCCTGAGCGCAGGCGGGAAATGGTGGCCGAACAGGTGGAAAAGGCGGCAGCCGAAGCAGGCGGACGCCTGGTGCCGGATGAGGAGCTCTTGACCGAGGTCTCCAACCTGGTGGAACTGCCCGTGGCCTGCAAGGGCGGCTTTGATCAGGAATTTCTGGAGGTCCCCAGGCCGGTGATCATCAGCGCCATGCGCTCCCACCAGCGCTATTTTGCCCTGGAAGACACGGACGGCAATCTTCTGCCCGCCTTTGTGGCGGTTAACAACACCCGTCCCAAGGATCTGGCCGTGGTGGCCCAGGGTCATGAAAGGGTGCTGAGGGCCAGGCTGGCCGACGCCCGCTTCTTCCTGGACGAAGACACCAAAGAGCCTTTGATCAACCGCCTGGAAGAGCTTAAAACCGTCACCTACCATGCCAAGCTGGGCACCAGCTTTGACAAGGTGGAGCGCTTCACCAAGGTTGCGGCCCATATCTGCCGGGTTCTGGGCATGGATGAATCCCAGTGCGCCCAGGTTGAAAGGGCCTGCCGTTTGTGCAAGTGCGACCTGGTTACCGAGATGGTCGGCGAGTTCCCGGACCTGCAGGGTCAGGTTGGGGCTGATTATGCCCTTAAGGACAACGAGGACCCGGTGGTTGCCCAGGCTGTTTACGAGCACTATCTGCCGAGTGGGGCCAACTCCCCCTTGCCTCAGGGCATGATCGGCCTGGTTGTCGGCCTGGCCGACCGACTCGACACCCTTTGCGGCTGCTTTGGCGTGGGGCTGAAGCCCAGCGGCGCGGCAGATCCCTATGGCCTGCGCAGGGCGGCTCTGGCCATCTTGCGCAACCTCACGGAAAAATCCTTGCGCCTTTCTTTGAATACTGCTTTGGATCAGGCTTTGGAGACCCTGGAGCCCTGGCTCGAGCGCCCCGCAGCAGAGGTCAAAGAAGATGTGAAAGGCTTTATAGCCGCCCGCTTCCAGGGGCTTTTGACTGACCAGGGAGTTCCCACAGACGTGGCCCAGGCTGTTTTGGCCGCGGGCATGGACGATCTTTACCTCACCCAGGCAAGGGCCAAAGCCCTGGCCCAGGTCAAGGATTCGCCTGAGTTCAAGCCCCTGGCCGTGGGCATGAAAAGGGTGATGAATATACTGCGCAAGGAAAAAGACCAGGTTCCGAGCGAAGAGCCCAGCGCAAGCGTCATGACCGAACAGGCGGAAAAAGAACTCCACAAAGCCTTCCTGGCCCTGCGCGAAACCGCCGCCGCCAGGTTCGCCGATGGAGACTATGTGGCCTTTTTACAGGAGATCTCAGCCCTTAAAGGCCCCATTGACCAGTTCTTTGACCAAGTTCTGGTCATGGATAAAGACGAAGACGTCCGCAAAAACCGGCTTGCGCTCTTAAGCAACATCGCCGAACTCTTTGCCCAACTGGCCGAGTTCACCCAGCTTCAGCTGGCCTAGAGCGGAAAAGCATTCGAGAAAAAATAACCCCCGGAGCCCTTAAGGGCTCCGGGGGTTATTACAATCCGATCGGAACAATTTTACTCGGCTTCCCGAGTCCCCTACTCCACCTCAAAATGCGGATTATAGGCCACTTCCCAGAGGTAGCCGTCCGGGTCGGCGAAATAGCCGGAATAGCCGCCCCAAGAGGTGTTTTGGGCTGGTTTCTGAATTTTGGCCCCGGCCTTTTGGGCCTGGTCCATCAACTTGTCCACTTCTTTGGTGGAGCCCAGGTTATGGGCCAGGGTGAAGCCGGGAAACCCGCTGCCGTTGGCAGGGACGCCCGCATCTTCGGCCAGGGCGTCTTTGGGAAAAAGGGCAAGCCAGGTGGCTTTGGTCTGGAAAAAGGCAATGCCTTCCATACCGGGCAACCTGGGCAGGCCTAAACCCTTTTCGTAAAATTCAACGGACCGGTCGAGATCTGATACTCCCAAGGTGATAATACTGATTCTGGGGTCCATATTTTTTCCTTTCAAACCTCTCCCTGGACAACCTGGTCTTCCACTGCCCGGCCCAGGGCGCGGGCCGCCGCCCTCAGGAGGTCTTTTGCAGAATATGCCTTTTGGGGAATAAGGGTGGCCGCACCAAAGGAAGCGGTAACCACACCCATGCTTGATTCCGGATGCACAATGCCCTTTTTCCTCACCTCCCGCCTGATCCTGTCAGCCACCACCACGGCCCCCTCGGCAGGGGTGTGGGGTAAAAGCAGGGCAAAATGGTTCTCAGCCAGGCAGGCGGCCAGGTCGGCCGGCCTCCTCAACTCCATACTGAGCATGCCGGCCATGAGGCGCAAACAGGCGTCTTTCGCCTGGTTGCCCCTTTTTTCCACAAAATGGCGGAAATTATCCAGGGAGCAAAGCACCAGGGAAAGGGGCTCCTGCTGGCGGCACAAACGGTCCCATTCCTGGGTCAGGCTTTTCTTAAGGGAATCTTCATTGGCCAGGCCGGTCAGGGAATCCTTGGTGGCCAAAACCAAAAGGGCTTTTAATTTTTCCTCCCAGGTGGTCTCTTCATCCACCCCCAGGCTGGCGGTCTCAACCATTTTCCTGGCCCTTTGTTCAGCCGCCAGGTCCACCTTGGCCCAAAGCTTCAACAAGGGCCTCACCTCGCGGGAGGGGTTGTGTTCTTTCCCTAAAAACAAACGGTAACCTTGACTAAGGGCCTCTGTATCGTGCAAAAAGGAAAGGTCCAGATCAAAAAGATCTGTTGCCTTTGCGCGTTCAATCTGAAAGGCTATCCAATCTTCATATCTGGCATGGGCCCCGTCAGCCAGGACGCGGGCCTGGTTAAAGTGAACCCAATCCGGTCTGAGCCAACGGGGCTCAAAAGAACTGAAATAGGTCTTGAGACTGCCCAGGCGCTTGCGCTGGGCCTGATCCCAGGCCAGGGTGAAGAAAAAGGTTCTCTCTGCCCAGGAAAGGTCACGATAATCCGGATGGGCTTTTTTACCCAATTCCCTTTCCAGGTCTTCCAGCTCCCCGCCCAACATGGGAGGGATCAGCTGGTCTTGATTCAAGGGTCCATTGGAATAGTTTTTGCTTGAATCAGGTTTTTGGCCGGTCATTTTTCTTATTCCAAAAAAAGGAAGCTAGTGCTTGCATTAATCCAAAAAAAGATTCCCGAACTCAAATTAAACGATTTTAAGAGGGGTTGCAACTCTTTGTCCCTCAAAGACAAAGCCGGGAAAACTGCAACCCGAAACAGGTGTGCACCTGAATAAATAGTAATAAGGACCAGTGGCGTATGGCAGGACTACTGCTAGAATGTGAAGAAGAGTTGCCCTACCAGGGATTGTGGTCTGAGACCTCCTTTGGACAAGATACCAGGTTTTTTTAATTTAATACCCGACCCGTTGAAAGATTAAAACGGGGCCGGGGCGTCTCAATGCCAGACTTGAAACCCGAAAAGGAAAGCTGTATCACAAGTATTTTCCCGGCCTTGACTTAAACCATGGGCTGAGGCTATATTGACCCCAATATAATGGGACTTAGCAAAAATGATCAACTACATCTTGGGAATCTTCGACCCAACCGCCGCCTTGGCGGCCCAGGCCCAAACCCAGAACCTGGTAGGCGATAACGCCGACATCTGGCAAATGGTCATGGGTGCTGGTCTGGTGGTTCAGTTTGTGCTGTTTTTACTCCTCATGTTCAGCGTTATCGCCTGGGGGGTTATTCTTTCCAAAGCCAAGGCCATATGGGATGCCCGGCGTCAGAATGACGAGTTCCACCAACTTTTCTGGCATGCCAATTCCCTTTCAGTCGCCAACTCCCAAACCCAGCATCTGGAGTCAAGCCCTCTGGCGGCTATTTTCCAACTGGGCTATACCGAATTGGGCCGCATAATGCGCCTGGGCGAGGGCGGCTCATTGCCGGCAGGCTCCATGGAAAACTTAAGGCGCGCCCTTTCAAGGGGTAAAGCGGCGGAAATGACCAGCCTGGAGCGCAAGGTGACCTTTTTGGCTACCTGCGCCAACACGGCCCCCTTTATCGGGCTTTTCGGAACGGTCTGGGGAATCATGGACGCCTTCCGGTCCATAGGTTCAACCGGCGCGGCCAACCTGGCCACTGTGGCCCCGGGTATTGCCGAGGCCCTGGTGGCGACTGCCTTTGGTCTGTTTGCCGCCATTCCGGCAGTGGTTTTTTACAACTACTTCAACCGCAGACTTGATGTTCTGCACGCTGATATGGACTCTTTTATCCAAGATTTCCTTAACCTGGTTGAACGCGACATCATGCGGCGCCAAGGCTCGGCCGTGGAGTCCGTTCGTCCGGCGGGAGTTTGATCGATGCCTTATGTGGGGCAAAACGGAAGACGTCGGGTTATGGGCGAAATCAACGTGGTTCCCCTGGTCGACGTCATGCTGGTGCTTCTGATCATCTTCATGGTCGCTGCGCCGATGATGGTCCAGGGCCTGGACGTGAACCTGCCGGAGACCGACGCAGGGGCGCTCAAGCAAAGTGAAGAGCTCCTGATTTTGAGTGTTAGCAAAGACGGCAGGGTGTTTCTGGATGAATTCCAGGTGGAGGTGGAAGGGCTCTCGCTGAAGCTCAAAAACATCCTTTCCAGAAAGCCCAAAACAAGAGTCTATCTACGCGCCGACCGGGACGTGGCCTATGGCACAGTAGTGAAGGTGTTGGCGCAAACCCGCAAGGCCGGAGTGGTGAACCTGGGCATGGTCACCGAACCGGAGAAGGTCGCACCTCCGGACAAAAAGAAGAAATCGTGATTAAAAGCCTTGCCTCAAACATCAAGCACAGACCCGGAGACCAGCTAGGGTGGGGTTTGGGGCTCAGCCTGGGCCTGCACTTTCTTATAGTGGCGGTTATTATTTTCTGGCCGGGACTGGGTTCCGGCTCCAAGCGTCATACATTCAAGCCCGTATATCAGGTCAAACTAGTGGGATCTCCCCACCTGCCCCCCGGGCCGGTGGCCAGGGCCAAGGCTTCGAAGCCCACGGCTCAGCCGAAACCCGCACCTAAAAAACCGGTTACAAAGGCGGTGGCGGTTCAGCCAAAGCCAAAGCCCAAACCAAGCCCCAAGCCCAAAGAGGCCATTGGCAACAAAAAAACAGTAAAGCCGACCAAAAGGCTGAAGCGTAAAGAAAAAGCAGTCTCTTCAAAAACCACCAACAGGGACTTGGACGCCAAGATCAATCGGCTCAAAGCCAAGGTTAACCAGGAAAGACGCCTGGCCAGCGCCTTGGACAATGTGGAAAGAAAGGTCGCAGGACGGGCAAGCAGTCAACCCGCGGGCCCGGTCGGCGGCGGTGGCGGAGGCGGCGGTGATCAGGGCGTGCCCCTTAAATACCAGATCTACTACACCCAGCTTTGGGGCAGGATCAGCCGTCACTGGGTGGTGCCCGAGGCCCTGGTGGCCAATCCCCAGGGCCTGGAGGCTGTGGTGGTCATAAGGATTAACCAGGACGGTTCCTTGGAAAAGGCCTGGCTGGAACAGTCTTCCGGTAACAACCGCTATGACCAGTCATGCGTGAGGGCAGTGGAAAGGGCCGCACCCTATCCCCCCCTGCCTTCGGGACTGCGACAGAAATCTCACGAAGTAGGCATAAGATTTAAGCCCGAGGATTTATCCGGCTGATTTGGGAAGGAAATAATGCGTAAATCTCTGAGCCTGTTTTTCGTTTTATTGTTTTTATTACCGTTGGTTACGTATCATACAGCCCAAGCCAGGGTTTATATTGACGTTACCAAGCCCTTTTCCCGCAAGCTTCCCCTGGCCCTGCCCGAGTTCCAGGCCCTGGAACAAACAGCCCCCATTGGCGCCAAGGCCCGCGGGATTTTGCAAAAAGACCTGGAATTCACAGGCCTGTTTGATTTTCTGAACCCCAACAGCTTTTTGGGGCAGCCGGACCCCACCAACCTGAACTACCGCCGCTGGTCCAGAGTGGGGGCCGAGCTTCTGGTCACGGGCAACTATGGCCTGGTGGGAAAACAGCTCACCATGGAGATGCGGCTGTTTGATGTTGTAGACGGCAAATTGCTGGTTGGTCGGCGATATGACGGAATACCGGCAGACCTGACCCGCATGATGCATCGCTTTGCCGATGAAATCATGCTTGCCCTTACCGGAGATCGTTCGGTTTTTTCCAGCCGGATCGCCTTCGTGGGGGCCCGGCAGGATGACAAAGGGGTGAACAAAGAAATCTACACCATGAATTTCGACGGCTCCCGGGTTCGCAAACTCACCAACAGAAAAGATATCTGCCTTTATCCCAACTGGTCCTCAGACGGCGGGCTTCTTGCCTACACTTCTTACAAAAACAGGCGGCCTGGGGTCTTTATCCATGCCATGGCCGGCGGACAGGGCAAAATGGTTATCAACAAGCCGGGGGTCAACATAACCCCTGTTTTCAGGCCGGGTGGAAACAACCTGGCCATAGCCATGAGCCATACCGGCAAAACCAATATCTTTCTGGTTGATCTGGCGGGCAACATCTTAAAAAGGCTGACCAACGGCTGGGGCATCGAGGTTGCACCGAGCTTCTCTCCGGACGGAAAGAAAATGGCCTTTGTCTCGGACAGGGGCGGTTCTCCGCAGATTTACATAGCCGACCTGACAGACGGGTCTTTCCGCCGCCTGACCTTTGGTTTCAAATATTGCGCTGCGCCGGACTGGTCGCCCAGGGGAGACCGTATTGCCTTCCAGGCCATGATTGAAGGCACTTTTCAGGTAGTGACCATAACCCCTGAAGGCCAGGACGTGCAGATCCTCACCAGGGGCTACGGCGGCGCTGAAGACCCCAGCTGGTCCCCGGACGGCAGGCTTATAGCCTATGCCGGAAGAAGGACCGGACGGTATCAGATTTATGTAATGACCGCAGGCGGCCAACTCATAAAAAGGCTGACCAGTTTAGCCGGTGAAAACACCGACCCTTCCTGGTCTCCCAGAGGGGTGGCCGGCCGCTGAAATCATACGCAGCAGGAAAGACCCCAATGCCGGCTGCTGAACAAAAAAGTTTTTAAGGAGGCAAAGGTGAAACGTATTGCAGTATGGGCCTTGATGGCCGCTTTGATGGCAGGCCTTGTTCTGAGCGCCGGTTGCGCCAAAAAGGCGGTTCCCGGACCAGGAGAGACCTTAAGCGCCGAAGAGCAGGCCAAGTTAAAAGCAGAAGAAGAGCGCCGCCTGCGCGAAGCCAGGCTAAGGGAACAGCAGGCCCGCCAGGGAGAGACCTCCTTGCGCGAGTTGTTCGCAAACCAGGATGTGCACTTCAACTATGACAGTTACGACCTCTCGACCGAGGCCAAGCAAATTCTTAACGACAAGGCCAATTACATGCAGTCCCACCCCGGTTTGACCGTCATCATCGAGGGAAACTGCGATGAAAGGGGCAGCAACTCCTATAACATGGCCTTGGGCGAAAAGCGCGCCCTTGCCTGCCAGGCCTATCTCGAGGCCATGGGCATCGAGGCCAACCGCATGGAAACCGTGAGTTACGGCGAAGAAAAACCCCTGGTTATGGGGGTGACCGAAGAAGCCTATGCCGCCAACCGCCGGGTGCATTTTGTTATAAAATAATAAAAGGCCGGGCCCGGGTGCTTGGCAGCCCGGGCCTGCTGGCAAATAACTAAAGAAAAAGAGGGGGAAGTGGCATGAACCAAAAAAGCACTTTTCTATTTGCCCTCTTGGCCACTTTAGTCTTTATGGGCGGCTGTGCCGCTGTTGAGCGTGAAGAATTTGTGGCCCTCCAGGGGCAGGTATACAACAACCAAAAAACCCTAGACAGCTTAAGTAAACGCCAGGACCAAAGCAGGCGCCCCCAGGCCGAGCTCACCGCCAAGGTTAATGCCCTTTCCCTGGAACTGGCCAAACTGAGGGGGCAGGTGGAGGAAACCGCCTACCGCATGAACCAGTTGCCCAACTCCCAGGCCATCAACAGTGTGGAAGAAAAAAACCAGGCCAAACTGGCCGAGATAGTAGCCCGTTTGGAAAAGCTGGAAAACTACCTTGGGGTTGATAAGAAAAGCGGCAAGCCCACCCTGAAGCCCGCGCCGGCCCCAAAGGCCAAACCAGCCAATACCCAGGCATCGGCCCAAAAGCCCACTACGGCCAAGGCCTACTATGCTTTGGGACATAAGCTGCGCAAGCAAAAATCTTTTCAAGCGGCCAGGGACCAGTATTCAGCACTTATAAAGAAATTCCCCAAATCCCAGCTCACGCCGAGCGCCCACTACTGGATTGGCGACACCTATTACGAAGAAAAGAAATTCGAAGAGGCTATCCTGGCCTACAACCAGGTGATCAAACGCTATCCCAAAAGCTCCAAGGCCTCATCCGCCCTTTTAAAGCAGGGTTTAAGTTTCTCTGCCTTGGGAGACAAGCGCACAGCCAAAATCGTCCTAAAAAAACTGATAAAAAACCATCCCAAAACCAGCCAGGCCAAATTGGCCAAAAAAATCCTGGCCAGGATGAAATGAATCTTTAAGGGACTGCCTTTTCCGGCAGTCCCCAGCTTACTGACAAAGACCTCCTGGACTTTGTCAGAGTCCCCTTGGCAAAAACTTGGGTTTTGCCAAGGGGCTGGAATTACCCGTCTTATAAAAGCTTCGCAATTCGGCGGGCTGTCATTCGGGGTCCCCGAAAATCTCTGATTTTGGGGGTGTTTCATGGCCCGCATTCAGGCTGTTGTCAAAGTCCTCCTGCGCCTTAATCTCCCGGCAAAAGAATCCTGATGCATTTTCCGGAAAGGCATTTGATGGTTTGAGACCAAGTCTTTTTATCCGATCCCTTGGGACTGATTGTGAACTCGCCTTTGGAGGCCCTGATCTCCGTAAAGGCACCGGCCCTTAATTGCAAAGCCGTGCTCCCCGGCCTTTGGGGCTCGCAATTTTTTCTTTCCAGTAAAAAATCCGCCTCAAAAAATGGATCCTGCCTGACAAACCAGGCATTTCGGGGATCAAACACCCCTAACTGGACCAGGCACTCACCCTGGGGCACCAAGGCCAATCTGTCCCTAAGTGCTCCCTGGTCCGGGCCAAGTAAAAACCCGGGGATCTGTTTTACGGCTTCGGGCCGATCTGCTCCGGGGCGGTCGGATGAAGCCCAAAAAAGCAGGGCCTGCCGAGCGCAGATATCGTCCCACAGATCCGCTCTTGCCCTGGCCCTTTGCTTCACTTCGGGCCAGGTAAGTTGAAACACCTTTTTCCGCCCCACAAACATGGCCGCTGAAACCAGCCAGGGATCGTTTGACTGTACACAGGCCTTGAGGTCAAGTCCCTCCAGGCCGGGCTTGGCCAGGACCGGTTTCTTGCTGAATCCGGCCAGGCACAGATATAAAAATCTGGCCGGAGGCAAATGAGACAGGCTGGAAAGGTCTCGCCAGGCATGATCAGGCCTGGAAAGAAGCTGATAAAACTCCTTCAGTAAACAGGCATGAGAATTTTTACCCAAAATCCCCCGCAAAAGGGCCAACCGCCGGTTGGCCAGGGTGTTGTAATAGGCAGAGACCGGAATATCTTCGCAGGCATAAATCCGGGGTATCAAGGCCAGGGCCTTACGCAGTTCGCCGGATTTTTCCAAGGCGTGCATTTTTTCCGACAAAGAAGCATATTCCGGCTTATTTGAATCAAACAGAGATTTGGCATGAACCGGCAGCGGCCCCAAAAGCACAAGCACCCCAAGCAGTCCCAATAGCCCAGACAACCACATCACCCAATATCCAGCCTGTTTTTTCATTACAAATCCCTTCCCATGCTGTTTTCCGCCCGCTTAAAACCATTAATACCCATAATACATATGAACTTTCTTGACAAATTACACAAGACCTGTGGTAGTTACAATATAGCTCAATAAAAGCTACATAGTGACTGTGCTTTCAGCCCCACCCTTGGAAAAGGAGCGGTAAATGCTCGGCATTGCAAGTACTGAACTGGCCTTGGTCTATATTCTTTGTATCGCGGCATCGGTCCTCTGCGTAGTCTATGGCGCGCTGAAGTGGAATGACACCGGGCCCTTGAACGAGGAACTGGATAACGTCCTGGACGAAAAGGAAAAGGACTAAACACCCCCTCTGAAATTCCCCGCGATTATTTCAAGGAGCAGTCATGGCTATCAAGATCATCCTGACCCTGGGCTACCTCTGCGTAATTTTCTATCTGGCCTTCAAAGGTTGGCGCGAGACTAAACAGGCAAGCGACTACATGCTGGCCGGCAGGCAAATGCACCCCTTTGTAATGGCCATGAGCTACGGCGCCACCTTCATCTCAACTTCGGCCATTATCGGTTTCGGCGGTGCGGCCGGCATGTTCGGGTTCCCGCTTTTATGGCTCACCTTTTTGAATATCATGGTCGGCATATTTATTGCCATGGTCTTTTTAGGCAAACGCACCAGGCGCATGGGGGTGTCCTTGGGGGCGCTCACCTTTCCAGAGCTGATGGGCAGGCGTTATCAGTCGCGTTTTGTACAGGGCTTTGCCGGGGTGGTGATATTTTTATTCATCCCGGTCTATGCAGCCGCGGTCCTGATCGGCATAGCCCGCATGATGGAAGTCAACCTGGGGATAAGCTATGCCTGGGCCTTATTTTCCTTTACGGCCATCCTGGCGGTTTATGTGATAACCGGCGGCCTGAAAGGGGTCATGTACACCGAGGCCTTTCAAGGCTCCTTGATGTTCGGCATGATGATGATCCTGCTTTTCTACACCTACGGACATTTGGGCGGCCTGATCGACGCGCATAAAGAGCTCACCGGCCTGGCCGGCCAGGTGCCGGCCAAGCTTAAGGCCATGGGCATGTTGGGCTGGACCCAAGGGGCCGAGTTCGGCTCGCCCCTTTGGCTTATCATCTACACCACCATTGTCTATGGCGTGGGAATCGGTGTTCTGGCCCAGCCCCAGCTGGCCGTGCGCTTCATGACCGTTAACTCGGACCGGGACTTGAACCGGGCGGTCCTCTATGGCGGAATATTCCTCCTTTCCATGACCGGCGTGGCCTTTGTGGTCGGGGCCTTGAGCAACGTGATGTTCTTCCGGGAGACGGGGGAGATTGCCATACAGGCCGCGGGCGGCAACATGGACAAAATCATACCGGTCTTTATCACCGACTTCCTGCCCGACTGGTTCGGCATCCTGTTTTTACTGGCCATGTTCGCTGCGGCCATGTCCACCCTGGCCAGCCAGTATCACGCAGGCGGCACCAGCCTGGGCCGGGATTTTTACGAGCGGGCAATGAAGGTTAACGTCTCCAATCCGGTCGCCCTCAACCGCGGCTGTGTGGGGATCATAATCGTGGTGACGCTCTTCTGGAGCTGGATCCTGCCTCCTTCCATCATTGCCCGGGCCACCGCCTTTTTCTTTGGCCTGTGCGCAGCCAGCTTTTTACCGGCCTATTTCATGGGCCTGTACTGGAAAGGCACCACCCTTACCGGCGCCATTACCTCCATGGTCGGCGGCTTTTTTATCTCTCTGTTCTACCTGCTCTTTGTGCATACCGCGGAATCCGGGCCCATTGGCCTTTGCCAGGCCCTATTCGGGGTGAAGAGCCTGGCATTTCTGGCTGACAAGGGCACCTGGCTCTGGAATATGCAGTTTGTGGACCCCAATATCGTAGCCCTGCCTTTGAGCATAATCCTTTGCCTTTTGGTGAGCCTGACGAGCAAAAAAATGGATCAGACCCATATTCAGGCCTGTTGGAGTAATATCTAACGGGTTGACTACACCTAAAAAAAGCATCGGTCCGTCAAGCCTGGCGGGCCGATGCTTCGGTATTTTGGAATTGCGTTTTCAGTTAGAGCCACTTGCGGCCTTGATTCAGCCGGTCTCCTGCATAAGCTCCACTTCCACCCCATCGGGGTCTTGGATAAAAGCGGCCAACAGCCCCGGCTTGATCTGAAGCGGCCCTCGCGTGGGTTTCACTTTTTTACCTTGCAGGTCCCGCAAGGTGTTTTCCAGGTCATCGACCATAAAACCAATCTGATAGGCTCCCGGCCCGGCAACCCGGTCAGCTCCCTGCTCCGGCCCGCTCCAGGGCGACAGGGCCAGTTTCATGCCCGCCAGATCCATACGCACTATCTTGCGGCCGGTGGCCTCGCTGCGCAAAGTCACCTTTGCCCCCAGCACATCCCGGTACCAGGAAACGGATTTTTCCAGATCTCTACACAAAAGGTGAAGATGATCAAACCTCATCCCCATGCTCCGCCACGATCAGTTCATCCAAGGTGCGCTTGGGAACATGGTGCACCATTTGTTCATCCCGCCAGTAATTGGTGCTTGCGCCGGGCTCAAGGTCATCCACTTGAACCGTTTCCTTGGGCTTGCCCAGGGCCACCACCAAAAGAATTTCATGTTGTTCGCCAAGCCCCAGGTCCTTGGACAGGCCTTTTCGGTTGACCATGCCGATCATGCAACCGCCGAAACCCTTTTCCACTGCCCCTAAAAGCATGCTCTGGGCCGCTATGGCGTGATCCACAATATCGTCTTTTAAAAAGCCCCGGTCAATTGCATGATCTCTCAAAATGACCACATAAGCGGCCGGGCGCTCGCCTTGCTCCGGCCCGGGCCAATTTTTCAGGGCCGCAGCCCAGCCAAGGCGGCTGAAGACCTTTTGGCTCAGCTCGGGCTGGTTGATCAGCACAAATTTCAGGGGCTGCAGATTGGCCCCGCAGGCTGAATAGCGGGCCAACTCCACCAACTCCCGCAAAGTATCGGTGCTGATTTTTTCATCCTGATAAAACCTGCGATAGCTGCGATTAGCCATAACCAGTTTTTTAAGCATTTAAGGCCTCCCTTTTGTTGCCTGTAACCAAGCTTCCGGTTGACAGGCAGGCACCTGCGTTTTAAGTTTTTGGAGAATACATATGGGAATCTTTTGGTTTTTTTAAACGAATAATACAATTTTTCCCCTGGAAAATTATTTTTAACCAGAGTGACTACCAACAGGGTGTCTTGAAAAAACCATGCATGGTTTTTTCAAGACACCCTGTTAATACTGCCTGGCCTGGTTTTATTTTACAAGGAGCTTCCCTTAACATGCGCACCAAGGATATTGGCCTGATTATCATGGCTTTCGCCGGCATGGCGGGTGGAGTGCTGTTTCCGAAAATCGGAGGCGCCATCACCCCCTATATCATCTTCGGCATGATGACCATACTCTTTCTGGCTTTTTTGACCCTTGATTTCAATGTCCTGATCCAGATCAAAAAAGAGCATGTATGGGAAGCGGGGTTCTGGACCATTTTGAAGCTCATTGTCATGCCCCTGATCCTGTGGGGTCTGACCATGATTATCGCGCCGCAATATGCCTTGCCGGTTCTTTTGTTGAGCGGCACCTCGGTGGGGGTCACCTCTCCCTTTTTCGCCGCCATGCTCGGCGCACGCACCACTCCAGTGCTCCACGCCCTGGTGCTGAGCTCCCTGACCGTGCCTTTAACCATGCCGGCTTTGGTGGAAGTGCTCTATGGAACCCAGATGGAGCTTTCCTTTTTCCAAATGGCCCGCATGCTTTGCATGGTGATCTTTGTGCCCCTTGTTGCGGCCTTTTTAATCAAAAAATTCTCACCCAGACTGGTCAAGGCCCTGGGAGCTGTGCAGTACTATATCTCCGTATGCCTTTTCTTAACCATCAATATGGGGGTGTTTGCGCCTTATGCGGATTTTCTGATCAATCAACAGGGCAGGCTCTTGGAACTCACAACCTTGGCCATGATCCTGGGACCGATCTTCGGGGGCGCTCCCATCCTGGCGGCCAAGATGTTTCCCGAAAGACTGGACGGCTTGAGCGGCGCGGTGGGGTTCACCTATATCAACAATGTACTGACCGTGGTTTTCTCTGCCCAATTCTTTGGGCCGGACTCCACCCTGCTGGCAGCCCTTTACATGCTGCCGCTTTATCTGATGCTCATGCCCCTGCGCTGGTATTCCCAGCGCCGGGCCTGCCATGCGGCGTAACTACTCGGCACTGGAAAAAACCTTTCCGTGTATTTTTCAGGTTAAATTTTTAAATTAGAAAAACAATGCGTTGATCCTCGGGCCGCCCCTTAACTGCCTAAAAAGGGTTGCCCGGGGCATAATCCCGAATCAACAAACATAACGATCCAGAAAAAAACCAGTCGGCGCGTGGTCTTGTTTTTCCTTTGTGCCATAGCCTGAAGGAGACTTGAGATTTGGCTTATGACTTGGCCTGGGTTGGGCCTTTTTCCCGACCCAATCCGATTCATTGGTTAAGCCGTTTAAGTTGAAAATTTTCTCACCGGGAACCAATACCAATACCTTTGCCCATTTACCCCCCCGTGACTGGTGTTGGGCCATCTCTTAACTCTCCCTTCCACGTTTGGATGGAGTCACGAGTTTAACTTCAATGGGCATGCCCTGGTGCCTGACAGAGGTCCTGATTGTCTGGCCGGACCGCCATTTTTCAGGCAAGGTCACGCTTATAGTCTCAGAACAGGTAATACGCCCCCTGCCTCCGCAATGAAGGCAAAGTTCATTTTGGTTCTCCCCGTTAAGCCCCCTTCCCCGGCAACTGGTGCAGGGGCGCGTCTTTCTCACCGGCAGGCTGAGCTTGCCTGGTGTGCCGTTAACCTCTATTCGGTAAAGTAAAGCCCCGTTTTTAAGGCTTAACCCCACCAGACGCCAGGAGCTGTTATTGGCCTCCCCTTTAAGCGCGGCCAATGGTCCGGGATTCAGGGAATTGTCATCTGCGGCTTGGCCCCCGGCCAAAGGGCCTAAATGAAATTCAGGCCCGAATTCCGGGCTGCTTGCCAAAGGGCCGCCTGCGGTTTTGCGGCTTCTAACCCCTGAGTCATTTGTCGAATCGGCAAAACTCTGGAATATGTATGTTTGGTAATTCTCTTTTTTTTCCAGATAAGCCTTTAAGATGCGATAGGCTTTATTCACCCTGGACATCATCACCCCCAGGGTGCCGGGGTTCAGATCGGGATGAAATTCCTTGGCAAGACGATGATAGGCGAACTTAACTTGGGCCAAGGAAGAACCGGGAGACAGGCCCAATTCTTTGTAGCATTTATTAAGATCGTGATCAGAGGCCATGTTGGTCAGGTCCTTTCCGGGGTGGACATTGAAAAATCCACCATTCAGACCTTCCCTGATGCAAGGCTTGCGCCAACAGATCTCAATCAAGACAACTTCTTGATTTAACTGTATTTTGCGGCTTTATTCACCCAGGGATTGCCAGAAAATCACAAATTTTATTCACACTTTTATTAAGAAGCAAAAGGTGTTTTCAGTCAATCCCTCTTGTTTTCCAATGCATTTGATTTCTTATAAAAATCAAAAAGAAAACTCAATTGGGCCGCATGGGCAAAGCCTTTGGCCGTCCTTGGCCTGTAACAAAAATTATCAAATTGGTAAGTGCGCAGGATGATTCACACCAAGGGGAAATAATATTCACACCTTCAAACCATGGGCCTTGATTTTATTCAAAAGAGCCCGGCGGGAGATACCCAGGCGCCTCGCCGCCCGGGTGCGGTTTCCCTTGGTGTGGGCCAACACCCTTTCAATAATCTGTACTTCGGCTGATTGGGTCACCAGCATAAGCACTTTTTTAAGATCCTCTTCTTTTTCGGGGACCACAGCCCGGATCAGGCCGCTGTTTTTACCTGTCTGCCTTAATGAGAGATCCTCCAGACCGATCTCGCCCGCCTCGCTCATCAGCACAGCCAGTTCCAGGCAGTTTTCCAGTTCCCGCACATTTCCCTTCATGGGCGCTTCAACCAAGGCATCCATGGCATCTGCGCTTAGGCCTTTTGGCGGCAGGCCATGTGCTTTAGCGGCCTTTAAGCAAAAATGACGGGCCAAAAGGGGGATATCCTCTTTTCGCTCTCGCAAGGACGGTAAAATCAGGGGCACCACGTTCAGCCGGTAATACAGATCCTCCCTGAAAATTCCCTGGTCCACGGCTTTTTTGATATCCCGATTGGTGGCTGCAACAATGCGCAGGTCCACTTTTCTGAACCTGGTCTCTCCCACCCGCCTGATCTCGCCCTCTTGCAACACCCTTAAAAGGCCAGCCTGCATTTCAAAAGGCAACTCGCCCACTTCATCCAGGAACAAGGTTGAACCATGGGCCTGTTCCATCAGTCCCTGCCTGGAACGGTCGGCCCCTGTAAAAGCCCCCCTGGCCACTCCGAAAAACTCACTTTCCAAAAGATTGGCCGGTATGGCCGCACAGTTAACCGCCACAAAGGGCCTGTGCCTGCGGCTGGAATTGTAATGCAGAGCCCGGGCCGCCAACTCCTTACCAGTGCCGCTTTCCCCCTGTATCAGCACTGTGGCCCTGGTGTCGGCCACCTTGCGCATAACCGAAAAGACCTTTTGCATGGCAGGAGACTCACCGATTATATGGCCAAAGTCCCAACGCCCCTGCACCTCTGAACGCAATTTCCGGTTGTCGGCCAGCATACGGCTGCGTTCCAGGGCCTTTTCCACCAAAACCAGTATTTCCTCTTCTTTAAACGGCTTGGTGATGTAATCAAAGGCCCCTTGTTTCATTGCCATGAGCCCTGTCTCCAGGCTGGCGTAGGCGGTTATCATAACCACGGTCTGCTCAGGCTCCTGTTCCTTGATCTTCTCAAGCACCGTAAGCCCGTCCATATCAGGCATGCGGAGATCCAAAATGACCAGGTCAAAAATATCCGCCGCAAAAAGCTCCAGGGCTTTGACCCCGCCCGGGGCCAAGAAAACCTCGTGACCTGCCTGGTTCAGCATGACCTCAAGCACTCTGCGGACATGAGGCTCGTCGTCTGCCACCAGCACCCGCCCGCTCAGATTTGGGGACACCGGGCTCATCTTAATTCCCTTCCTGGTCTGCTACAGGTAAAAAAAGGCTGAAAACAGCACCTTTGCCAGGTTGCGACTCCACAGTGAGCCGCCCTCCCGCCTGGCTTACTATGCGCTGACAAATGCTCAAGCCCAGTCCAGTGCCCCGGCCCGGCGGCTTGGTGGTGAAAAAGGGGTCAAAAATGTGGGCCAGATGCTCAGGTTTGATCCCGGGGCCAGTGTCTATGAAACGGATTTTTACAAACCCGCCCTCATTTTCCGAAACAATGCTGAGTTTACCGCCCTTATCCATGGCCTGGGCCGCGTTCATGATCAAATTCAAGACCACCTGCTGCAACTGATCCCGGTCCATGTTTACGCCGGATAAATCCTTGGCCAGCCGGGTTTTGATCGTCATGGCATGACTCAACAGGCGCTTTTCGGTGAAATACATATTCAAAACAGCTTCAATGGCCTGATTAACCAGAAGAACCCTTTTCCGGTCCGGGCTGGGGCGGGAATAATCCAACAGGTCTCTGATAATGCGGTTTATCCGCTCAGCCTGCTCAGAAATCGCCTTGGAAAACTCGGTCCTTTCAGCCTGGTTTATCTGCTTTTTGGCCAGAAGTTCGGCATAACCGCTGATGGCGGAAAGGGGGTTTCCTATTTCATGGGCCACACCTGCCGCCAATATTCCCACACTGGCCAGTTTTTCAGCCTGGAGCAGGCTTCTTTCCAGCTCCTTTTGTCTGGTTATGTCCCTGGCCATGACCAAAAGTTCACCTGTGCGGCTTATGGGGGTTAAGCTCACCGAAACCTGCCTTTCCCCCCCATAGGGCGGCAGCATATCCAATTCCCGACTCTGTTTGCGCGAGGAGGCAAACCAGGACCTGGCCTTTTCCGGCTGGCTGAAAAGATCCCAAAGAGGCCTGCCCTCAATCTCACGGGGGGAAAACCCCAGCTCCAAGGCAGCTTTATTGGTGTAGCTTATGCAACCTGAGGCATCGGCCACTATGATCAGGTCCGCCGCGTTATCCAAGAGGGATTGCTGGTATTCCCTGGCCTGGTGGGCCTTGATCTCACTGGCCAGGAGTCTTTCATTGATCTCGCCCAACTGATCGATCAAACGGAAATTGATCAGGGCGTGGGCCGCATGGTCGCAGATAATGGTCAATGTCCGGGTGTGTTCCTGACCAAAGGCTCCGGTTGCTAGGCTGACCAGCACCATGGCCCCCACGATCTGCTGCCTGGCCACCAACGGCAAAGCCAACAGGCTTTTGGCCTGTTTGGGAAACACACCGGGCCAGGGCTGTTCATCGGTGAGATCCCAATCCGGCAAAAGCAGAATACTGCCGTTGGCCACGGCCCTGCCCAGCACGCCTTGATCCAGGGGGATATTGTTTTTATCGGATATTTCTATTTTGATTTCAGGTTGCTCCCATCCGCGGTCATACAAGGCAGAAGGGATAAGGCAGGTCATTTCCGGGTCTGTGAGCAAAAGCCCCACAAAATCGGCGGGAAGCTCACTTATCACCACCTCCACCAATCCGGCGGTGAGGCCTTTCAGATCCGCAGCCTTGCGCAGGGCGTCCGAGACCCGGCGGATCAGGGAAAGTTCTTCGATTTTGGCGTCGAATTCACGGTAGATGCGACTAAGGGTCTCTTTATAGGTGGCCAGGGCGGAGCGCTGTTCCTCCACCATTCTGATCAGGGTTTCCTTGTCCTGATTTTTCAACTCAGGGTCAAAAGGCACTTATCCCCACCAAAGCCCGCTGCCATATGGCATTCCCGGCAAGGTTGCGCTTCATCCTCAACGGGAATTCGGGACCGGAAAAAGGCTTTGCCAAAAAAGGCCCTTCTCGGGTTTTGAAAACAGCAAAGATCGCCTTTTTCAACCCAAACTTGGCAAAACTCGAAGTCTTGCCAAGTTTGTCAAGAACCTCTAAGTAAAAGAGCTGATGCTCTTGGTTATTCTAGCAGCATCTGTTTCTTCACCGGGGCTTCTTTTAAAGAAACTTGGGCGGATTCACCGGTTTCCGACTGGGCCGCCTTGCCGACCAGAAGCACCAGCTCGCCCACAATTCGATTCAAGGAATCAGCCAGCCCGGTTAGTTCCGCAGCCACGGAAGCCGATTCCTGGGCTGTGGCCGCATTGCCCTGCACCACGGTGTCCATCTCGCGCACGGAACGGTTTACTTCTTCTATTCCCTGGGTCTGCTCCTTGGATGCCCCCGCAATCTCAGAGACCAGGGTGGTCACCTTTTCCGCCACTTCGGCCACCTTGGCAAAGCCTTCCTGAGTCTTGGCCACCAAAAGAGACCCTTGTTCAATGCTGTTGACCGTCTCTCCGATCAGGTCCTGGGTGTTTTTGGCCGCCTCGGCCGATCTAATGGCCAGGGCTCTAACCTCATCGGCCACCACGGCAAAACCCGCTCCGGCCTCTCCGGCCCTGGCCGCCTCCACCGCGGCATTTAAGGCCAGAAGGTTTGTCTGGAAGGCTATCTCGTCAATTGACTTGATAATCTTGGATATCTCGCCCCCGGAGCCCGCTATCTGTTCCATGGCCTCCGCCATCTCGGTCATGGTCTTGCCGGCCCCACCTATAATCTGGTTGGCGTCTTTCATATGGGCATCGGCAGTGGATGCGTTTTCCGCATTGCTTTTGGTCATGGAAGCGATCTCTTCCAAGGCGCTTGAGGTCTGCTCCAGGGCCGCCGCCTGCTGGCTGGCCCCGTCGGCCAGCCGATTGCTGGAGTCGGCCATTTCAGCCGAGGAATTATGCATGGTGGTGCTGTTTTTATTCAGGGATTTGATGGCCTGGGTGACGGTGCGGATAACCCCTGCACTGGAGCGCCAGAAGAACAGGGAAAGCAGGATCAAGGCAGCCAGCCCGCCGAAGATCAGGCTGTTCCTTATAAAGCTCATATTTGAGTCGAGCTGGGCAATGTCGCGCACAAAAACCATGACCCCCTCAACCTCACCGGCGAAGTTGATAATGGGTTCGGCGGTTATGTACTTGTCGTTCTTGTGGATAGAAACAGTGCCTTTAAGCGCCTTCTGCAAAAGGGAGGCGTCCACCACCGGGCTTGTCTCGTTTTTGTCGGTCGTGAAAACCAGGACCAGATTGCCTACCTCCGGAGGGTTTTGAGCAGCCAGGCGACGGGCAATGGAAAGAAAATCCTTGACCATGTATGCCGCGGTGTGCTCGTTTTCGGTCCCCCGGGAGAGCTGGCAGACCTGGGCGAAATCCACCAGGGACTCAACCGATCCCCGGTAATTACCCTCATCATCCTCTATGGGCATCAGCCCCCTGACCACAAAACCGCCCCGGCCAATCTCTATGCCGGTGACGGGCTTTTTGGTCTTACTCACCTCGAGCACGGTATTCCGGAAACTGGTAAGATCGTCTCCGCCGTCCTTTTTGCCGGGTTTGCGCCATATTCTCAAAAGGCTTTTGGCGGGAGGAAGGTGAAAATGGATTTTATAGGACTTCAAGTTCAGCGCCCTGGTCACATGGGTGTGTATGCGATCAAAGGTTTTTCTGAGAACTATGCGGGCCTGGTCCTCCTGCCCCTTATCCGCCAGATCATAGGCCTCCTGGACCCCTGGGGCGCCTGCAGCCAGGGCTGCTGCCATCAATGCCCTGGACTCCAGGGTGCTCAGGCTTTTTTTAAGGTTTCTGACCTGGGATTTGCTTATCTGCCGCTCCTGCCCCCTCCAAAGGGAGTTGACCTGAAACACCGTCAGAGCCACCCCGGTTATCACAAATATGGAAATAAAAACAATCGGTAGAATCATCAGCCTGAAACGAAGGGCATTACGCATGATTTCTCCCTTTGTACACTAGGCCTCGGCAAAGAACCGCTTTTGTGCACAACCCGCCAAACTGTTGTATCTTTTTTGCAGTACTCTACAGTTCAGCCTGATTTATTAAGATGGCATAGCGACACTTTCCAGGGCAGACTGGAAAGTGAGGGGCAGGCTTTTGATGAATCCATTAAGCTAATAAATTCATATTTGAACCGGCTTTGTCAAGACAGGCAGCCGACTCACCTTAATCAGTCAAGCGGCAGCCGATCTGTTAATTTGCGGTAATACTTCAGGACCAAAAGTCCGACCAAAAAAACCACAAACAAGCCTGCTGCAACAGCCAAGGCCTTGAAGGCCCAAGGAGGCAAGGCCTTAAGCATAGTAATCACTGTACCATCTCCGTATTTTGCATGGCCCATATTAACGATATATTGTACTTTTTTGAACAACTTTTTAACACAATCAGATTCCCACATGTAGTGATTCAAATTTATATACGCAAAGTTATGCACTTACAGCTCAAACCCTTAAGAACCGTCAAAAAAAGGAGTGTCAATGGGCCTTTCACAAAACCCGGCCTCAGACAAGGGGGCAGGTGAACAGGGGCTTCGGGTGGCGGCCTTTATGAGCGGCAGCGGCAGCAACATAAGACGCCTGTTGGAAAGAAAAAGCCCTTTTTACCATATCAAATTCATTTTCAGCGACCGGGCCGACGGAGCCTGCCAGGGAGAAAAAATTGCCCATGAGTATGGGCTGCCCTATTTCAGTTTTGATATCAGGCGGTTTCATGAAATCAGAGGCCTTAAAAGAAGCCTTGCCCATCCGGAAGGCTTAAAAGCAAGGCATGAATACGATCAAGTGGCAAAAGCCCTGCTCAAAGCATTTGAGATCGATGTAATCGCCCTGGGCGGTTATATGAGTTTCACTACCCTGACCGGCGGCATAAACGTACATCCCGCAGACCTCTCCCTGGTTAGTGAATCCGGGGAGCGACGCTTTGTCGGGGATGACGCGGTGTTGGATGCCATCAAAGCGGGACAGACCGAGCTGCGCTCATCCACCTTGTGGATAGATCAGGGGGTGGATTCAGGTCCTCTTTTAATGGTGAGCGATCCCCTGCCGGTTAAACTGCCCTGCCCCTTGGCTGAGCTGCTGCAAAATCCCCCAAAACTGCGCCGGGTGGCCGATGAACATCAGGAAGAGCTTAAAAAAGCGGGCGACTGGGTGGTTCTTCCCCTGACCCTGGAGCTGATGGGCCAGGGAAGGCTTCAAATCGGGCAAGACAACCTGGTCTACTTTGACGGCCTGCCCAAACCCGAAGGCGTGCGTCCTTCTGAAATCCAGCAAAATGTTGAAAAAGGCTGATGCGGACTTTGTCAGAGGCCGCTTGGCAAAAACTTGAGTTTTGCCAAGCGGCTCGAATTACTCGTCTTAGGACAGCCTCACAATTTGGCGGGCCGTCATTCGGAGTCTTCGATAAATAGCCGATTTTCGAGGGGCGTGTCCTTGGCCCGCATTCCGGCTGTTTGTCAACAGCCGGGTGTTAAAAAAGCTGGTTCAGTCTTTTTCAACTCACCTTGGGACAGCAATTTTGCCCTTGCAAGCAACATTCGGCGAACTTCCACAGGAGTTGGTAAGTAAGCCGAATGCACTTTTTAAAAAACGGGTTTTCGACTGCACCCACTTGTCCCAGCAAAATTCCCCTATAAACACCAGTTATTTTTTCCAAAAAAGTGTCAGTTTTTTTTACAATGTATCGCACTGAAAAAATTATAAATTTTTGAAACACCCTAAATAAAAGTTCATTTTGGGGCATTTTTTTGTGTATCTTTTCACAGATGACAGGGTAGAATGCCGCCAACAGTGTCATGACAACACCATCCAGGACGGTCTGCCATGAAAGAAATGAAAATAAAGGACCTCATGGTCCCAGTGGAAGAGTATGCACGGGTTTCCGAGGACGCCATCCTGCAACAAGCGGTGCTGGCCTTGGAAGAAGCCCAGATCAATTTTAAAAAGTCGCCTTACAAGCACAGGGCCATACTGGTTTTCAATGAAAAAACCGGTGATCTGGTCGGCAAGCTAAGCCAGTGGGCCATATTAAAAGGCTTGGAACCGAAATACGATGAAATCGTAGACACGTCCAAGCTCTCCCGCTTTGGCTTCACTCCCGAATTCACCCGTTCCATTATGCAGCATTATAAGCTTCTGCAAGCGCCCTTGGACCAGGTCTGCCAGAAAGCGGCAACCCTGAAGGTCAAGGACATGATGAACAAGGTAGATAAAAACGAATATTTAGACATAGAAACAACCCTGGACCAGGCGATCCACTGCTTTGTGATGGGGCACAACCAGTCGCTTATGGTCACTAAAAGGGGAAAGGTCGTAGGCATCCTACGCTTAAGCGACGTGTTCAAAGAGATATGCTACAGAATAAAACTTTGTGAACTCTGAATACTATTTTTAAACACATGCTGGTCTGCGAAGTTGCCATCTGTCCGTCTATAAGGAGCCGGATATGAGTTCCGACATAATGTACAAAACCAAAAAGAAAAAAATTGACTGGTGGCGCATCATCCTGATGCTCACCGGTATAGCCCTGTTTGCAATTGTCGAATTTTCTCCGGCCTGGCCCGATGCGATAGATCCCATGGGCAAACACTTTCAGCTTTCCCCTCAAGCCAAGGGGGCCTTGGCCACCTTTCTCCTGGCAGGCACCTGGTGGGTTTTCGAAGTGGTTCCCATAGGTGTAACCAGCCTCACCATCGGCCTTTTGCAAGCCCTTTTCCTCTTGCGCCCGGCCAAGGCGGTTTTTAACGATTTCATGGCTCCTTCGGTGATGTTCATCTTTGCCTCCATCATGATAGGCACGGTATTCACCAAAACCGGGCTTACCAAGCGACTGGCCTACAAGATGCTGGCTATTGTGGGCGAGCGAACCAGCATGATCTATCTGGGCTGCTTTGTGGTTACAGCGGCCCTTACCCACATCATGGCCCACACTGCCGTGGCGGCCACCATTTTCCCCCTTCTCATCGCCATCTACACCCTTTACGGTGAAGGCGACAAACCCACCAAATTCGGCAAGGGCCTTTTCATCGGCATGGCCTATGTGGCAGGCGCCGGCAGTATTGTCACCCTTTTGGGTGCGGCCAGGGGTGCTGTGGCCATTGGCTTTTTCAATGATATTGTGCAAAGGGATGTGGGCTTTTTCGAGCTGTCCTATTACATGGCCCCCATTGGCTGGATAATGACCTTTCTCCTGTGGGTATTTTTCATGATCTTTTTAAAACCCGAAAAAAAGGTCATCCCAGGTCTCAGGGAAAAGGCGATCCAGTTGAACCATGATCTTGGCCCCTTGACCAGAAAAGAGATCATGGCCGCCCTGATCGTATTGGGCATGATCGCCATGCTCTCTTTGCGCTCCTTTGTACCGGAACTCAAAGCTATAGATAAAACAGGCATTATCCTCGTCTCCACGGTGCTTTTCTTTGTCTTCAAAATTCTGGACCTGGAAGACTTGGAAGGCGTGCCCTGGAACATCATCCTGCTCTTTGGCGGCGCCATGAGCATGGGCTTCTGTCTTTGGGAGACAGGGGCGGCCAAGTGGCTGGCCATCAACTGGCTGGCCATGTTCAAGGAGGCCCACTGGTTCATCTTCGTGATGAGCATCTCCTTCTTTGTGATGATAATGACCAACTTCATCATGAACGTGGCGGCCATCGCCATCTCACTGCCGGTGGCCCTGGTGATCGCGCCTTATCTGCATGTGTCTCCGGATATCATCCTCTATTCGTCCCTGGTGGTGGCCGGCATGCCGTTTCTCTTGCTGGTGGGGGCCGCGCCGAACGCCATTGCCTATAATTCAGGCCAGTTCACCAGTGGCGAGTTCTTCTTCTACGGCATTCCCGCCAGTATCCTTTTGATGCTCGTCACCGGACTTGCGGTCTGGGGCATCTGGCCCTTGATGGGCATGCCGGTGACCACACCCTGACCTTTCACAGGTTTTTTTAACGAAAAAGCCGGTCTCCCCGATAAGGGGAGCCCGGCTTCTTACCGGCAGAGACAACCTTATAACCACCGAACACCCATTCTCAGCCCGCCCTTTATACCCCAGTAAATAAATAAGGTTCTAGGACTTGCAACGCCTTTAGGCACGTTCTATCATATTTAAGCGGTGATATTTTTTAAGTCGCCTGCACACCATCAATCAAATACAGCTCAAAGAGGAAAACAACATCATGAAAATCAAGCGGTTAGCTCATATTGGCATAGCTTGTAAGGACGTGGAAGACGCCGCTAAGGTCTTCACCGATTATCTGCCCTTGGAAAAAACCTCCCAAGATACCGTGGGAGAGCTGGTCACCGGTTTTTTACCGGTGGGGGAGACCTCTCTGGAGCTGGTGCAAAGCACCACCCCGGAAGGAACCATGAACAAGTACATCGCCAAACGCGGAGAGGGCATTCATCACATTGCCTTTGAAGTGGAAGATGTGGAGCAGGCCTGCGATGAACTAAAGGCCAAAGGCGTTCCCCTCACTTCAGACAAACCCTTTGACGGCGCCCACGGAGCCAGGGTTTTATTTTTACATCCCAAGGTGACCCACGGTGTATTGATTGAACTTTGCCAGTACCCTGAAGGGCACTAAAAATTACCAGGCGGCCGGCCCCGGGCCGCCTTTTTTTACCCAATCGGCCTTATATAAACGGAACCAAAGCAGGCCAGGAGTTTTTAATATGTGGGAATATACAGACAAGGTAAAAAAGTATTTCACCGAGCCTGTTAACGTGGGCGAAATTGAAAAACCCGACGGAGTGGGGGAAGTGGGGTCATTAGCCTGCGGAGACGCACTAAAACTCATGATCAAGCTGGACGACCAAGGGCGTATAGAAGACGCCAAATTCCAGACCTTTGGCTGTGCCAGCGCCATTGCATCCAGCTCGGCTCTCACGGAAATTATAAAAGGCCTCACCCTGGATGAGGCCGAAAAGGTTACCAACAAACAGATAGCCGATTACCTGGGAGGCCTGCCCCAGGAAAAAATGCATTGTTCGGTAATGGGCGAGCAGGCGCTTGAAGCAGCCATCAGAAACGCCAGGGGGTTGGAGCCGTTGCCTTCCCTTGAGGGCGAAGTTGTCTGTCAGTGCTTTGGGGTGACTGACAAGGAAATAGAAAAGGTAGCCAGGACCAACAACCTTCACACAGTGGAGGAGATTACCAACTTCACCAAGGCGGGCGGAGGCTGCGGCAAATGCACCGACCAGATCGCAGCCCTTCTGGACAAGATCTGGAGCGGGGCCAAGCCCCTGGACCAGGAGCCCGGACCGGAGCCCAAACCGCGCAGGCTCACCAATATCCAAAAAATGAAGCTCACCGAAGAAACCCTGGAGAGGGAAGTCCGTCCAGCCCTGCAGGCCGATGGCGGAGATATTGAACTGGTGGATATTGAAGGCAACAAGGTGCTGGTTGCCTTAAGGGGCATGTGCAGTTCCTGCCAGGCCAGCCAGGCTACTTTAAGCCAGTTTGTGCAAAGTAAATTAAGGGAATTTGTGAGCCCCGACCTGGTGGTGGAGGAGGTGAAGTAATGGGAAACCCGGTAATTTATCTGGACAACAACGCCACATCCAAAACCGCCCCGGAAGTGGTGGAAGCCATGCTGCCCTATTTCGGGGAGTTTTACGGCAATGCCAGCTCCATGCACTCCTTTGGAGGCATGGTGGCAGAAGTCATGAAAAAGGCCAGAAAACAGGTGGCAGACCTTATCGGGGCCGAGCCCGAAGAGATCATCTTCACCTCCTGCGGCACGGAGAGCGACAACACGGCCATAAACTCCGCCCTGATGAGCAACCCCTCCAAAAGGCATATTGTAACCACCAGGGTGGAACACCCTGCCGTGTTGAATTATTGCCAGAACCTGGCCCGCCAGGGATATGAGGTGACTTTTCTGCCGGTGGATCGACAGGGAAACCTGGATCTGGGATATGTGGAAAATGCCATCACAGACGACACCGCCTTAGTCAGCGTCATGTGGGCCAACAATGAAACCGGGGTTATTTTCCCAGTGGAAGAGATCGCGAACATGGCCCGCTCCAAAGGTGCTCTGATGCATACCGATTCCGTGCAGGCAGTGGGAAAGGTGCCGATCAACCTGGCCAAGACCAACATAGACATGCTTAGCCTCTCCGGCCATAAACTGCACACCCCTAAGGGAGTGGGGGTGCTTTACGTACGCAAGGGAACGCCGTTTGTGCCCTATATAAACGGAGGCCATCAGGAACACGGCCGCCGGGCCGGTACAGAGAACATCCCCTACATAGTCGGCCTGGGCAAGGCCTGCGAACTGGCCGCCCAAAATATGGACGAAGAGAACACCAGGGTAAAGGCCCTGAGGGATCGACTTGAAAAGGGCCTGTTGAAGATTCAGGCCAGCATGATAAACGGCGATCCCATGCACCGCCTGCCGAACACATCCTCCATCAGTTTCGAATATGTGGAAGGGGAATCCATCCTGCTTATGCTGAGCGACCTTGGCATATGCGCCAGCTCCGGTTCGGCCTGCACCTCGGGCTCCCTGGAGCCCAGCCATGTGCTGAGGGCCATGGGTGTGCCCTTTACGGCGGCCCACGGCAGCATCAGATTCTCCCTTTCCGTCTACAACACGGAAAAAGAAATTGACTATGTGCTTGAACACATGCCAGGTATCATAAAACGGCTGCGGGATATTTCTCCATTCTGGAACCAAAAAACCGCAACCGGATAACAAAGCAACCTTAAAAGCCCACAGGCCGCCCTGCCGCGAGGCTTAAGGGCGGCCTTATTTTTGTTTTAACACAAAGCGGATAAGATCCCGAAAATGAATACCTTTGACCCGGTCCCGGCCCTTTCCACCTGCTGGGCCTCTGAAAACTGTCAATCCGCCGCCGACCTCCTGGACCAGATCCGGAAAACCGGCTTTGATAAGCTTGAATTGGAATACCGCCTCACCACCCCGATTTTGCAGGATCTTCTGCCCGAGTTGAAACCAAGGGGCCTTAAAATATCGAGCATTCATAATTTCTGTCCCCTGCCCCTTGATATGGATCCGGCCTTAGCCGGCGGAGATCTCTTCAACCTGGCCTCCAGGGACAAAGAAACCCGGCAAAGGGCTGTTTCACTGACCACATCCTGCCTGGAAATGGCCAGCGACCTGGAAGTGGAGCGCTTGGTCCTTCATCTTGGCTGGGTGGAAGGCTTGGAAAACAAGCAGGTTATTAAACTGGCGGCCGGGGAATCCGCTTCTTCGGCAGAGCTGACCAGGCAACTTGAATATCGAAATCAACTGGCCCCGGCTTTTAGGGACGCAGTTAGTTTCTCCCTTGAAAAGCTTTTCAAAAGAGCCGAACCACTGGGCGTGGTTCTGGGAATTGAAAACCGCTACCATGCCTTTGAGATTCCGGACCTCACAGAGGCTCAACTTTTACTTAAGCGTTTCAAAGGTGCGCCTTTGGGGCATTGGCATGACCTGGGCCACGCCCTGGTGCAACAGGCCGCGGGTCTGCCCGGACCGGACAAATGGCTGACGGCTTTTGGCCGGGACCTGGTGGGCTGCCACCTGCATGACACCCTGGCTGAAAAAGATCATCTTCCCCCGGGACAGGGAGACGCCTCCTGGCCGGATTTACTCCCGCTTTTAGTTGACAGCCCCTGTTTTGTCATGGAAGTGCACCCAGGCCCCGAACCGGATGAGATTAAAGAATCCGCCCAGATGATAACCGAACTTCTGCACAATACTCATGCTCAAAAGACCAAAGGGAAGGAAGCTCATGAAGACAGCAGTGGTGGTGGTGGACATGGTAAAGGACAACCTGGAACTCTCACCCCATGAGGCGGTGGCCCAAAGGGCCAAATCCGTGGTTCCCCAGATAAACAGGCTCACGGATAAGGCGCGCAAACTTGGCTGGCCGGTTATTTTCGCTACGGATTCCTTTTTACCCGGTGATTTTCTCTTTAAAGGGCGTATGAAGGAATGCTCCTTAAGGGGCACAAAAGAAGCAGAGATCACAGAGCTGCTTAACCGGAAAGAAAGTGATGTCTGGCTGCCTAAAAGGCGCATGAGCGCTTTTTATAAAACAGACCTGGATCAAACTCTGCGGCTTTGGGGGATTCAAAGGGTGGCTGTCTGCGGCATCATGACCCCATATTGTGTGCTGACCACCGCCCTGGATGCGGTTTGCAATGACTTTTACGCGGTTATCTTGGAAGACGCCTCCAATGCCATGACTGATCAGGATCATCAGGCCTGTCTGGGCCTTTATCGCAAAAGCCCCCTGGATCCCATCCTCACAATTAAAACCTCAAAAGAATTATTCAGCTAGGTAGAGACAGGATCTAAAACCCAGCTTGCTGACAAAGTCCTTCGGGGCTTTGTCAGATGCCGCCCGGTAGAGGCAAGGTAATTTCAACTGGCTGGAGTTACTTGCTTTTTTAAAATGATTGGAAAGTGGCTATTATCTGGAATTGTATATTTTTCAAATAGGTGAGCCCCGTTTAGTCCGGCGTTTTTCTTTATAGACAACAGTTAATGATAAGAACTGGGATAAGGGGGAGGGTCGGGCAAGGGCCCCATGGCCGAATGGCGCTTTCTTTGTCTGGCCGGGTTGGCCAATCTGGCTTCCAATTCGGTCAGGCGCTTCCAACCTCGATCCTCGTCTTCCGAAGCAAGATCGGCCCTTAAATAATTTTGCATATCTTTTACAGCATGCTTCAGATCACCTTGCTCCTCGAAAACCACACTTCTTGACCAAAAAAACATATAGGCATTTGGTCTTAGTTTTATTGCCTTCTCAAAATCAAGCAAGGCTAATTTCAATTTTCCTTGGGCATGCCAAGCCCGGCCTCGGGCATGATAGGCAAAAGCCGGTTCCGGGGTCAACTCTATGGCCTTTGAAAAATCTTTTACTGCCAAAGAATACCTGCCTGAATCACGGTAAGCAGCACCCCTTATGTAGTAGGCCAGGGAAAGATTTTGCACCGAAAGAGTTTGTGATTTTATTGCCTTGTCTGCTTGTTCCAGAGCAAGATGCAGGTTCCCCTCACTGTCGGCCAGTAAAGCTGCGTCCAGGTTTTTCTTGCCGTCGGCATGGGCAAAATTGGCTATGGCGATCAATATAGTAAAAGAAGCAAATAGTCCGAAAAACTTCATATAACCTCCGGACTTTTTCTCTTTATCTATCTTCAGTTAGTTAAAGATTAACCCCAATTCCTAAAAAAACCAAGTGCTAAACCTTTATTTTTATACTTAAAAATTTAAGGGTAAAGAGGGATTGGGCCCTCTTTACCCTTTTAAAATGTCTCTAATTTTTTTTTAGGGTCTTAATTTAGCCCTGAATCACACAACCTCAGCCTATTTGGGGTAAATGGCTCAAGGCCTGTTCCACCAGCTCTGTGGGATATTCATAGTCTGAAAGCTGCCCGGCCAGGTAGGCGTCATAAGCGGCCATATCAAAATGCCCGTGCCCGCTCAAGTTAAACAGGATAACCCGTTCCTTACCTTCCTCCTTGGCCCTTATTGCCTCATCCACGGCCGCTTTTATGGCATGGGTTGATTCCGGAGCGGGGACCAGGCCCTCACTCCTGGCAAACAAAAGCCCGGCTTCAAAGCAGCCGGTCTGGCCATAGGAGATGGCCTCCACCAGGTTGTCTTTAACCAGGCGGCTGACCAGGGGGGCCATGCCGTGATAACGCAGGCCGCCTGCGTGGATGCCCGGAGGCACAAAGGTATGCCCCAGGGTGTGCATCTTCACAATGGGGGCCATTTTCCCGGTGTCGCCATAATCATAGGCATATACACCCTTGGTCACGGTTGGGCAGGATCCTGGCTCCACAGCCAGGATACGTACATCCATTCCCGCCATCTTCTCCCGGATATAAGGGAAGGCCAGACCGGCAAAGTTGGACCCGCCGCCCACGCAGCCGATCACCACATCCGGATTTTCACCCAACAGCGCCATCTGCTTGAGGGCTTCTTCACCGATTATGGTCTGGTGAAGGCATACGTGGTTTAAAACCGAACCCAGGGAGTAATTGGTGTCTTTATTATTGACGGCGTCCTCCACCGCCTCGGTGATGGCCATGCCCAGGGTTCCCGGGGTGTCCGGGTATTCTTCGCGGAACCTTCTACCGGCCTCGGTCTGGTCTGAAGGGCTGGGGTAGATGGAGGCTCCCCAGGTATTGATCAGTGATTTGCGATAGGGTTTTTGCTCATAACTGATCCTGACCATGTAGACCGTGCATTCCAGACCAAAAAAATTGGTGGCCATGCTTAGGGCGCTTCCCCATTGGCCTGCTCCGGTCTCGGTGGAAAGACGCTTGATCCCGGCCTGTTTATTATAATAAGCCGAAGGCACCGCAGTGTTTGGCTTATGGGACCCGGCCGGGCTTACCGACTCGTTTTTGTAATAAATTTTGGCAGGTGTCCCCAGGGCCTTTTCCAATCTTGTCGCCCTTTGCAAAGGCGTTGGCCTCCACAGGGCATAAATATCCAAAACTTCTTGCGGAATTTCCCACCAGCGTTGGGGGCTCATCTCCTGTTCCAACAGATTCATGGGGAAAATAACGTTCATCTGCTCAGGCGTGGCGGGCTCGTTGGTAGCCGGATGTATCGGCGGGGCCAGGGGATTAGGCATATCCGCCTGGATGTTGTACCACCGCTTTGGCATATCTTCGGTTTTCAAATCGACCCTGATCTGCTCCATTTTGTTTTCCTTTCCGGTTATTCTGGCCGGGGGATCTCTTCCCGTCCGGGAAACAAAAAAGCGGGCCTCCTTCTAAAGGAGGCCCGCTTGGTATTCGGTCTGGATGTATTTATTCAGCTAAGAAATCAGACCTTAGGACGCACCTCCCCTGGGTGAGCCACGCCACCACCACCAAAGATTAATGCATGCCTGAGGTCTAATTGAGTTCACCTTGAGATCCATTTTATATTATGGCTGTCAAGACAGTACCAGAGCGCCAACCATAGTGTCAACACCCACCATAAATTGATTATTAATCAAATGCGCAAATAATTCTTAAACCAGGTCAACCCCCTTGGGACCGTCCATGATCTTCTCATCCTCGGGATTATTTTTGTTCCAGAACTCCTTAAGGGCCTGCGCCCTATCATGGTCAATGCCCTTTATCCTGCTTCCCTCGTAAACCAACCAGCTCATGGTGGGGCGGGTGGGCAGATAGGAAGCTTCCACCTGCTCCACTATTTCCTTTACCGGGTAATCAAAAAGCATATCTATGGCAGCGTAAAGCGTGGCAACCTTGATCTGATAATCACCCTGGCCGCTTTCCATATCAAATGCGGCTCGCTCCACATTTTGCCAAGCTGTTTTTATATCCATGCCGGACGCATCCTTTCTGAAAAAACCTCAGATGACCACTTGCAAAGCTTCCCAGCCTAGAGTACCAGTAGCAAAACAATCTTTTAAAAGCGGAGCTAGGCCTGCTATAACAGGAATCACTCCCATACCAGAGTGTGAGAAGCCTTTACAGAATCGTGGCTTATGCTGTAAAAAGCCTGATTGCCGTAAACGGCGATAAGCCATATCACAAGAACTCAGGCCTTTTGTGCAAACACAAATCCTCCAGGCGAGTGTGACTTGGAAACAGATATCTTACAAGCCTTTTATGTGGTGCTGGTCAGACCCCGTTTTCCGGAAAACATAGGCGCAGCGGCCAGAGCGGTGGCGAACATGGGCCTGGGAGGCCTGAAACTGGTCAGCCCGGAAAGGATGTGGCCCGTGCCTATGCAACGCCTGGCCACTGATCAGGGCAAGCCCGTTCTGGAGGCAATGGAAGTTTACACCGGCCTCAAACAGGCGCTGGCCGAATGCAAGGGCGCCATGGCCACCACAGCCCGCCTGGGAACCAAAAGGGGCCGCCTTCTCTCCCCCCGGACCGCGGCGCCGCAAGCCGTAAAACAAGCCCACAACGGCAAATTCGCTTTAGTTTTCGGCCCGGAGGACAGGGGGCTCACCACCGAGGAAGTGGATCTTTGCAACATGACGGTGCGCATCCCGACTTCCGAGTCTTCTTCCCTTAACCTGGCCCAGTCGGTGATTGTTCTGGCCTATGAGATACGCATAGCCACGCTCCAGGAAGAAAACCACCATTCGGCCCTGGCTGCAACCTCCTTTCCCAAGCCTGCCAGCCTGGAGGAAAAAGAAGCCCTGAAGGAACATTTAAAAGAAGCCCTTTTGGCCATAGGTGTATTACGTAAAAGTAATCCCTCCCATTTTTTCAGGCCCTTTAAAAACGTATTGGACAGGGCGGGTCTTTCTTCCCGGGAAGTAAGAGCTTTACGAGGCATTGCCCGCCAGGTTCTCTGGCTTCACCGTCAAATAAAAAACAAATAACCGTATTTAAACCTGGCTCCATTTTTACTGAAAAGGTAATTCAGGCAAAAATCCGTTCTATTCCAGTCAAAATGCCCTATCAATTTAACTTACTGAAAAAACACTTCTTTTCCAGCAAATATTCCATTGCATATTGAAACCACGACTTGTTGATCTTAACTTGAAATGTGGTTGGGAATAGATGAAGGGGTGTTAAGAAAATATCTGTTATTGATTTTTACGGTTTAATTTATTTTTCTTTTTTTGTTCACCCCCTTTTATTACGCCCACTCAATCTTAGATTCTTTTTTGTTAATAGGGTTCTTAAAGTCCCTTTGATTTTTTGCTTAACTGAAAAGGCAAAGTACGTATCCGAAAGGAGAACAATATATGAGACTGGACAAACTGACTGTAAAAGGCCAGGAAATTCTACAGGCTGCCATGGCCATGGCCGAGAAGCAGGGCAATCCCCAGATTGAACCTGTGCACCTCTTGGCTCAGGTCCTGGCCATAAGCGAAGAAGTGGCCAAACCCATTATCGGTAAACTGGGCGTCAATCAGAACCGGCTTGATGAAGAGCTTAAAAACGCCCTGCAAAAACTTCCCCAGGTCAGGGGGGCTGCCCAACAGGTGGTGCTCTCCGGCCCCAGCCGCCAGGTGATTCAAAACGCCGAGGAGGTGGCTGAAAACTTAAAAGACGAATACACCAGCGTGGAACACCTTCTCCTGGCCCTGGCCCAGTCCCAGGACCCGGCCGGTGAGTTGCTGAAGTCCCACGGTGTAACCCCGGACGCCGTCATGGGTGTGCTCAAGGATATAAGGGGAAATCAAAGGGTTACAGACCAAAACCCCGAGGACAAATACCAAGCGCTTAAACGGTTCGCCCGGGACCTCACCGAAGACGCCTCCCACGACAGGCTGGACCCGGTCATCGGCAGGGACGAAGAGATCAGACGCGTGATCCAGATTCTGAGCCGCCGCACCAAAAACAACCCGGTTCTGATCGGCGAACCAGGCGTGGGCAAGACCGCCATTGTGGAGGGCCTGGCCCAGCGCATAGTGGCCGGAGATGTACCCGAAGGCTTAAAAGATAAGCAGGTGGTGAGCCTGGACATGGGGGCCTTGATCGCAGGGGCCAAATACCGGGGAGAATTTGAAGACAGGCTCAAGGCGGTCTTGAAGGAGGTTGTGGAGGCCGCGGGCAGAATCATCCTCTTTATCGACGAAATGCACACCTTGGTCGGCGCGGGCAAGGCCGAAGGAGCCATGGACGCGGGGAATATGTTGAAACCGCCTTTGGCCAGGGGAGAGCTTCGCTGCGTGGGAGCCACCACCACCAAGGAATACCGCCAGAACATAGAGAAGGACGCTGCCCTTGAAAGGCGTTTTGCTCCGGTTATGGTGGGCGAGCCCAGTGTGGAAGACACGGTGGCCATCCTGAGGGGCTTAAAGGACAAATACGAAGTGCACCACGGGGTGCGCATCAAGGACTCTGCCCTGGTGGCAGCCGCCACCTTGAGCGACCGTTATATCACCGACCGCTTTTTGCCGGACAAGGCCATTGACTTAATCGACGAGTCGGCCAGTAAGCTCAAGATAGCCATTGACAGTCTGCCCGCCGAGCTGGACAGCCTGGAAAGGCGCATCATGCAGCTCACCATTGAGAGCGAGGCCCTTAAAAAGGAGTCTGACCAGGCCAGTGCGCGCCGCCTGGATAAGGTCCAAGATGAAATAAAAGAGCTGAGCGGTGAACGTGACGAAATGCGGGCCCGCTGGGAAGAGGAAAAACAGATCATAGGCAGTATCAGAAAGGCCAAGGAAGAACTGGACCTGATGGGGGGCCAAATCGAAAAGGCCAAAAGGGAAGGTGACCTCACCTTAGCCTCTGAGCTGCAATACAGCCGCTTGCCCCAGCTGCAGAAACAGCTGGCCCAAAGCCAGGAGGAGTTGAGCGAGCTGCAGGGCCAGGGCTCCATGCTGAAAGAGGAAGTCGATTCCGAAGATGTGGCCCAGGTGGTGGCCAAGTGGACCGGCATCCCGGTTGACAAGCTTTTAGAGGGCGAGCGCGAAAAGCTGCTGAACATGGAAGAGCGCATTGCCCAAAGGCTGGTGGGCCAGGAAGAGGCGGTCGAGGCGGTGGCCAACGCCGTGCGCAGGGCCCGAAGCGGTTTGCAGGACCCCAACCGGCCCATTGGCAGTTTTATCTTCATGGGCCCCACCGGTGTGGGCAAGACCGAACTGGCCAGGGCTTTGGCGGAATTCATGTTTGACGATGAGCAGGCCCTGATTCGCCTGGACATGAGCGAATTCATGGAAAAACACGCCGTGGCCAGGCTCATCGGCGCACCTCCGGGTTATGTGGGCTATGAAGAGGGAGGCTATCTCACCGAAGCCATACGCAGACGCCCCTACAGCGTGGTTCTGTTTGATGAGATCGAAAAAGCCCATCCGGACGTCTTCAACGCGCTTCTACAGATCTTGGACGACGGAAGGCTCACAGACGGTCAGGGCAGGACTGTGGACTTTAAAAACGCCATCCTGATCATGACCAGCAATATCGGCAGTGAGTTTATCCAGGAAATGAACACGGTAGAGCAAAGGCCCAAGATGGAAGGGGCGGTAATGCAGGCTCTACGCTCGGCCTTTAAGCCGGAATTCCTGAACCGGGTGGATAATGTGGTGATCTTCCACAGCCTGGACCGGGAGCAGATCGGCAAGATCGTCAAGATTCAGGTGCAAAGGCTGAACCGGCTTCTGTCCCAAAGGGGGCTTAAGCTCACTATCAGTGACCAGGCTCTGAATCTCCTGGCCGACCTGGGCTATGATCCGGTCTACGGAGCCAGGCCCTTGAAAAGGGCGCTCCAGGTTCACTTGCAGGATCAGCTGGCAGTAAAGCTCCTGGACGGCACTTTTTCAGAGGGGGACAGCATCCTGGCCGATGTGGAAGGCAACAAGCTGGTGTTCAGCAAGCAATAACCCTTAGGCTTGAACCCTGCCGGGGCCTTACCGAATACTATTTATTAAAAAACCCCGTCGACCTTGGGTCGGCGGGGTTTTTCAGCTCAAACTAAGCTTTATAAAAATCAGGCTTGATCTCCATTTTGAGCCAAAAGCTTGTCCGCCATCTCATCGATGGTCTGCATGGCTTTTCCCGCCTTTAAGGCCGGGCTCACGGCCTCCATGTCGGCCTCTATAATATCCTGATCATAGGACATAAAGCCCAGGAACTCAAAATCACTCATGGCTTTTTCCAAAAACTCGCGGTCTTTTTCGCCCCGGATTTTGTTGCCCACTACATAGATATGCTGAACGCCCAGATCGGCCGCCAATTTCCTTATGGTGTGGGCTGTATCCAGGGAACGGCGGCCCGGCTCCACCACCACCACCAAGGCGTCCACAAAACGGGAGGTTCCCCGGCCCAGATGCTCCAGACCGGCCTCCATATCCATTATCAGGGCCTCTTCCTTGGAAAGCACCATATGGGTCATCAGGGCCTTGAGCATGGTCGAGGCAGGGCAGATACAACCTATGCCGCCGCTTTTCACCGTGCCCATGACCAAAAGCCGCACCCCATTATTCTCCACACTGAGCTTTTCAGGCAGATCGTGCACCGTGGGGTTGAGCTTGAAAAAAGTTCCCAAAGCGCCGCCCTCACTGTCGGTGCGCTCTTCAATCAGGTTCTTCATGTCACCGACCGGGACTATCTTTTCATAACCGGGCATACCCAGGGCCTGGCCCAGGTTGGCGTCCGGATCTGCATCCACAGCCAGAACCTGCATGCCCCTTTTGGCCAGATTGCGGGCCAAAAGGGCGGAGAAAGTGGTTTTGCCCACTCCTCCTTTTCCGCTAACTGCTATTTTCATAAGGCACTCCTTAACTCAAAAACATCTGGAACCTGCAAATTTTTCCGGCAAGGTCGCTTTCAGGAACCTGGACTCAGGCATAAATCGCGAGCATCTTCAACAGGTCCAGTTCGCAGCTCCTGCCCAGGGGATTTTTATCCCGGCACTGGTTGGCACGCCCCGCACCGGTCATCACCTTTAAAAGCGGCAGGGAATCCGCTCCCTGAGCTATGGCCTTTACCACCATTTCCTTGGTCACCCCGGCACAGGGACAAAGCACTGTAGACCCCGGCAGGGCTGCCCAATCAGGCATGTCGCAGGGAAAAACCACCTCATCGGCATTGGTATCGCACCCACAACCACATGAGCAGCCTTCATGACAATGATTTTCCATGTTTACCCTCCCCGATCCGGCTTCCTTAAAAAGTCCCGGGCCATATATTCAAGATTTTAGATAGGCTATTTGGGCCTCATATGAAAAAATAGTCACTGACTAGCCATTTATCCAGCCCTCAAGGAAATTGACCTGATTATCCGCGGCTCATTGCCATGATTTTATAAATAGGCAGGCCGGCCACCAGGGCAATGTCCTCAGTGGGTAAGAAACCGGCCACGGTCTTATCAAACAGCACGTTTCCGTCAGCCGGGAACTCATCATCGCCCGCCCATAGCTGAAATAAAATCGGCACCTTGGGGAATGCCCAAACCACCACGGCAGCATCGGCATTCACACCTTCGATCGGCTCTCCGCCGACCTTGGGAGCCATTTCAAGCAAATATTGAGGTCTCTCACCGAAAAAACCCACCAAAGGCTGCTTGGCCCTTCTCACAAAGGCGGACCAGTAAAACTCTCCCGAGGGAACCTCCCGGTAAGTTATCCATTCATTGGCCAGAGGCTTGTCTTCCGCAGTCTCCAGATAATGCAGAATCAAGGCCTGCTCAGGCAGGGGAATTTCAGGGCCCTCATCCAGGGCGTGCACACTCCAGGGGTCTCTCTCAACCCGTACAGGCCGGCCATAATAAGTGAGTTCCAGGGCCTTACCGTCTTCATCAGCCTTGGCCCCGGCCCGTTTGGCCACCTCGATCAGGTTCCGGTTGGCCAGCTTTTCGGCGGAGATATCAAAACTCATCTGATAATCGTCTACTTTAGCCATTATTCCAAGCTCCACATCCGGGAAACAAAAAATCTGAAATCAATAACCGGCTAAGGTTATTCCCCTCATTTTGGTTCAGGCGCCCTTAAGGGCAGAGATAAGAAGTCGGATTTAGCAGTTCTTGTTTTCCGCCCCAAGGCTTATAAGGGTACCATGCTAACTTGGGCCGGCTTTTATGTCGAGGTTTGTTTGCCCTAAACCCGCATATGGGGTTATGATTGGTCGCATGGCAAAAAAGAAAAAGAAAAAAAACAAGCAAAATCAAAATGCCGCAAAGGATCATCCCTTTAACAGCCCCTTTGCCGTGCTGAAAAAACAGATCAAGGTGGCGGACGCCTCTCCCGGGTCCAGACCAGTCGCCCCGACCCCAAAACAAGATGCAAATCAAGCGGATGACGAAGATCTGTTTGAAAGGGCCATGCAAGGAGTGAATCCACTGGCAAATTCAAACAAGGCCACGGTCCCCAACGAACATCCCAAAAATTCGGTTAAGATCCATTCTCAAGTGGATGAAGACCTTGAGACCCTGGCTCAATTGGCCGACCTTATCAGCGGCAAGGAGCCCTTTGACCTGAGGTTGACCGGGGATTTTGTCTCCGGCGCAGGGCCGGCAGTGGGGCCTCAATTGCTTGAACGACTGGCCGAGGGGGAGTTCCCGATTCAGGACTACCTGGACCTGCACGGCTTAAGCGCAGCAGACGCCTTAAGCGAAGTGGAGTCTTTTCTGGCCTCTTGCGCCACCAGGAACCTGCGCCATGTACTTATTGTCCACGGCAAGGGAACCGGCTCAGTGGGCGGTGTGCCGGTGATCAAAAACGCGCTGGCCAAGGTTTTGACCCACAAACGCCTGCTTAAAAGAGTGCTGGCCTTTTGTACTGCCAAGCAGATGGACGGAGGCGCGGGAGCCATGTACGTGCTTTTGCGGAAATGGCAAAGACCCTGAAATTCTCTAAAAAAGTCTAATGACCCTAGGTTGCTTATTTTTTGCCCAAAACCCCTAAAGCACGCAGGGCCGAGGCCTTTTGGGTTTTTTCCAGGCCCAGGTAACGGACCAGGGCCCGACGGTCCGGTTCCAGCATGACCAACTCCGTTCCGGGAGGCTCATCTTCATCGGCAATCAACCTCTTGGGGTCAGATGGCCTGGGCAAATCCCGACCACCGACGGCATACTTCAATATCTCGGCAGTGAGAATCTCAGAGCCTGCCTTGACCGCAGCTTCCCGGGTAATTCCAAAGGCTTTTAATTCAGCGAAATTAGGAAAAATCACCTCCATGCCCCCTTCCGGAACCGGCCAAAGCACGGCTGGATAGGGAGCCAGTCGGTCCATAAACCTTACTTTTTCAAGTTTTGTCATTCTAACGGCCAAGGCCAACACTCCGCCTTATAAGGAAAAATTATTTTTTCTGCGTAATGTGAAGCGCAGGTTATTTGTTTTTCTATCCGGTAATTTATGTTAGCTTTTAAAATACTCGCAAGCTACTAAACCTTACCAATCTTTTTCCCGACAGGAAAACCAGATTTTGAGGGGTTATTACCGCTATAATCTGCTATTTTGGGGCATTTTTATAATGCTCCTTTTCAGCCACGTGATTTATCTGGGCCACTTCCTGGGCTGGAAATTTTTTAACACCCTTTTACTTCAATTGGATCACCAAAGCGGCTGGATTTCCCTGGTCTGCATGCTTATCTGCCTGCTTTATGTACCAAGAAAAAAGAAGCTCTTCACCTGGGGCAAGGTTCGTTTATGGTACCGGCTCCATGTCGCCTTTGGGCTGGCAGGTTCAATCTTAGCCCTTTTCCACGCTTATGGGGATTTCTATGGCCTGGGAGGTATTTTACTGCTGGCCTGCTGGCTGGTAATGGCCAGTGGCATTATCGGCCATTTTATTTATCGCCGACTACCGGACGAAGTGGGGCACAGAACCGAAGAGAGGGAAACTATTCTAAAAAAACTCCATGAAATTAAAGGGATAATGGAGGTGCAGGCCAAAGAGGTTCAAGAATTGGAATCACAACTGGGAAAAGCCGGCCCACTTTCCGACTATTCTGAGCAAAAGAAGATCCATCTGCCCCGCCCCACCTTGGGGCAACATATATCCCGCATAAAATCCCTTTGGGGAGAGTACCGCGCAAGCAGCGCCCAGACCAGGAAATTGGCCGCGGAAGTGAAAAAACTGGCGGGCTTTGAAAAGCGAAGTTTAGAGCTGCGCAAGACCCAGGCACTTCATCTTTTACGTCTGGAGAACGACACCAGGAACTTTTTGGTTTTAAATGAAGTTTATTCTCTATGGAAAAAAGTCCACGGACCCTTGAGCTATTTCATGTGGTGGGTTCTGGCTATGCATATTTTCGCCTGGATCTATTATTAGTATGAAAAAGTTCTTCCTTCACCCTCTCTTTTTCATTGGCCTTGCTCTATTAATCTTCAGCCTGGTTGATGAAACCCTGCTCATGCCGGACCATTTGAGTACAGCCCACGGCAGTTTGGAAAACAACTGCAAGGCCTGCCATCCCGGATTCAAGGGTACTCCCGATTCCAATTGCCTTGCCTGTAAAGGGAAGATGAGTCTGGTCCTGGAAACCGGCATCCATAAATACGCACCAGTTAAAAAATGCTCTGGATGCCACCAGGAGCACCTGGGTAAAAACTACCCCATTGCCGAGGCCTGGATCGACCCGGTTAATTTCAATCATAATTGGACCGGCTTTGACCTCTCGCCTTTTCATCTGAATCTTGCCTGCACGGACTGCCACCAGGCCAAGGGCAACTATCGCCACACACCTAGACAATGCGGGAAATGCCATCGTGATTTCAAACCTGGCCTGTGGAACCATGCCAAGGTTGGTTGCCGGTTGACACCTCCTCATAAAGACCTTCCCTGCCGGAATTGCCACACCAAGGGCTGGGGCGGCGACAAACAGCCAACCTGCAGCCAATGCCACCCGCCAAACACTTACAAACCCCGTATGGCCTGCGCCTCAAAAGACTGACCCTTTAAGCGACCCCTGATTTAAGCCGCCTTTTTTCCTGATTGAAATGCCTTTACCGATATCCGCCTTGGGAATAGTTATAATAGCTCCTTCCCATGGCTTTTGGGTATTGGTAATATTCCCCTGATATCCACGGTGTATAATTGCGAAAGGAAACAAATATGAGCTCGGACAAAAAAGAGCATCTGCCCTCATGTGCTGCTTTTGCTTACGAAAATCCAAACAAGATCTGTGTTTCTGAAAACGGAACTCCAGCCAAAGGCTGTCCCACCCTTACCAAGAAAAAGGTCCTGGCCGAAGCTAATAAAGAATATGAAGACCCCGGCATAAAGGAATTCGCCCACCAGGCCAGCGCCCAGGAGGCCTCTGCCTATGCCAACCGCGGCCAATCCGACTACGTGCTTCAGCCAGCCAAGACCCGTATCCAGGAAATATGTGAATTTGCCCACCGCATGGGATACAAACGCCTGGGGATGGCCTTTTGCGTGGGCCTGGCCAAGGAGGCCATGGCCGTAGAGGAAATCTTTAAAATTCACGGATTTGAAGTAGCCAGTGTATGCTGTAAGGCTGGCCGCACTCCCAAAGAGGTTCTCGACCTTAAGGTAGACGAAACTATCCGCTATAATACCGAAGAATCACTTTGCAACCCCATTTTCCAAGCCAAGGCCCTCAATGACTCGAAGACTGAATTCAACGTGCTTCTGGGGCTTTGCGTGGGGCATGATTCTTTATTTTTCAAATACGCCGAAGCTCCGGTGACAGTGCTGGCAGCCAAGGACCGGGTGACCGGGCATAACCCGCTGGCTCCGATTTATCAGACAAACTCCTATTATCAGAAACTCAAACACCCTGAGGTGTTGAAGTAAATAAACAGCCGCCAACAGGACTCAAGCCTGTTGGCGGCTGATCATGAACCTAGCAAGAACTCAATTTCTTTTCCAGATCGGCCCTGCCTGGCTGTCTGAAATTTCGATCCCCTGGGCAGCCAATTGCTCCCTGATGGCGTCTGCCTGGGCGTACGCGCCTTGCGTGCGCAACTCCTCTCTTTTTTGAACCAGCCTCTCCACCTCTTGATCCGTATCGGGCGTTTTAAAATCCATCACTCCCAGGATATGGTTGATGCCTCTCATGAAGCTCAATACTTTTCTAAGCTGCCTGGCATCCAGTTTTCCCTGGCTTAAAAGGTGGTTTATCTTTTTCATGAATGCAAACAGATGCCCCATGGCCCCGGGGAAATTCAGATCGTTATCCATGGCCTGTTGGCAGCGGCTTTTGGCCTCATAAATTATCTGGTCCAAATCCAAAACCGTGTCACCGGCGGGCCAGGTGGCTAAAGCATTTACAAAACGATTCAGCCTTTCCACCGTCTTGCTCGCCAGGGCCAACCCCTTTTCACTTACATTGAGCACCTTGGAGTAATGCTGGCTCATCAGCCAGTAACGCACCGCCGCGGCGGAAAAGCTGTCTGCCAAAAGATCCCTGAAGGTAAGGTCAGCCCCGGTGGGACGGGATACCTTGCGGCCATCGGCCATCACCACCTCTGAATGAAGCCAGATGTTGGCCATGGGCTTGCCGTTCAAAGACTCGGTTATGGCGATTTCATTATCACCATGGGGGAAAATAAGATCCCGGCTGGCCATGTGAATATCAAAGGTGGGCCCCAGATGACTGGTGGCCATGGCCGCGCATTCCACGTGCCAACCCGGCCTCTGGTTGCCCCAAGGTGTTTTCCAGTAGATCCCAGCCTTGAGTTCAGCCAGGCTGGCCCGCTTGAACAAAGTGAAATCGCGGGGGTTTTCTTTTTCATAGTAGTCAAAGTCGACTGTTTTACCCTTTTGAGAGGCGTTCAAATCAACATTGGAAAGCTTGCCATAGGCAGGAAAGCGGCTGATGTTGAAATAAACCGAACGCAGCTTTTCATAGGCCAGGCCCCGGTCCAGAAGCTCTCTGGTGGTCTCTATCATCTCACCTACATGTTCACTGGCCTTGGGGTAGTCGTGGGCGGGCTTGATCCCCAAGGCGTTCATGTCGGCAAAGAAAACCTCTTCCCAGTGGGAAGTGAAGGAATCCAAATCCCCGCCCTCTTTAAGGCATTGATTAACCGTGCGATCGTCGATATCAGCCAGGTTAATGACAAGCTTCACCCCAAAACCTCTGAACTCCAGGTACCGGCGAGTGAGATCAGCCAGGACCATTCGCCTGGCCAGACCCAGGTCCGCAGGGCCGTCAAGGCTGGGTCCGCAGGCATATATACCCACATGGCCCGGGCGCACAGGCACCAGGTCTTCAATTTTGCTGGTAAGGGTGTTGTGGAATTTAAGGGGAACCGGCACCTTTTCAGAAACAAAAAGCGGTGTGCTTAAGTAACGCTCTCCCCCGTCCGGTAAAATCGCAATGATCAGGCCTTTGTCCAGGCCCTGGGCCAGCGAAAGCGACGCCCTCAGGGCGGCGCCTGCACTCATACCTACAAATATGCCCTCTTCCCTGGCCAGGCGGCGGGCTGTTTCATAGGCTGCATCGTCATCCACGTGCACAACCCGGTCCATTTCCCGCGGGTTGTAAATACCCGGCGGATAGGACTCCTTCATGTTTTTCAGGCCCTGGATTTTGTGCCCCTGAAAAGGCTCAACCGCCACCACCCGAACCTGGGGAGCCAGCTCGGAAAAACGCCTCTTAAGGCCCATGACCGTGCCTGTAGTGCCCATGGCGGCCACCACATGGGTGACCCTGCCTTCAGTGGCCTGCCAGATTTCATCGGCGGTGCCGTCTTTATAATGGGCCTGCCAGTTGTTGGGATTGTTGTATTGATCCACCAGAAAATAGGTTTCCGGTTCCTCCCTGGCCAGTCGATAGGCCTCCTCGATAGCACCGTCTGTGGCCATATGCGCCGGAGTAAGCAGGATCTCGGCTCCATAGGCCTTTAATATCTTCTGTCTTTCAAGGGAGGCGGACTCGCTCATCACAAAAAGCATGCGATAGCCCTTTACCGCGCAGGCCATGGCCAGGCCAATGCCCGTATTGCCGCTGGTGGGCTCCAAGACTATCTTGTTTTTTGTGAGTTCACCTTTTTGCTCAGCCGCTTCAAGCATACAACACGCAGGCCTGTCCTTAATGGAGCCACCGGGGTTCATGAATTCCAATTTGGCGTATATCTGAACCTTCTGGTTTTCATTAAGACGGTTGATCCTGACCAGGGGCGTCCGGCCGATCAACTGCAGGATGCTGTCTGCCATGCGCAATGTCATTTAACGTTCCTTGCTGATTCTTAACAAGAAGGTGACTGCTTTATCCGAAAACAATAAAAAATCCTTAATCTTTTAGGCCTTTTCCAAAAAGGTTTGATTTTCCTTGTCTCTCCCATCCCAAGAGGCCCCTAAAAAGCCCAAGGGTAAAACCGGTGATTAATCTATTTACTGTAGCCCTACACTAAAGCTGTTACAAGCTACAACAAATATGCAAATTACAGGTTATGAAAAATTTTTTTGTACTCAACTGTTTTTATTGACTTTTTATAAGCGTCGCTTTCATTTTTCTTTGTTTTTCAAGGCCCTTAGCCGCCCTCACCTCGTTTTCAGGAGAATATATTCAACTAAGTTTAATATTTTTCTTACCTAAAATCCTTTTTCCATAAGCCTTGATATCCGAACAGCGATTTAATAAAGCTAATTTCATATTTCCCTGGTTTTTAAATGGTTTTTTTACTAAACTCAATTTATCAAGTCTATAAACCATCAAGTTGGAGAAAATCATGACTACAGCTCCAGCGAACCAATCCGGACATATCCCCTCCAACATACCGCCTGAAAAGGTAATTTTACGCATTGAGGAACTTTACAGGGAGTTGGATGCCCTTAAACGCCAAAAGGCCCGCCTGGCAGGGTTGCAGCCCGGTTTATTAAACCTGCTTTGGTTTGTCTGCGAAAATCCGGAAAAGGGGGTAACCGTAACCCGGGCGGCACAGCATCTCGGCATCAGCCCCCAGGCCCTTAGCAAACCGATAAACAGATTGTTGGATAAGGGAATGATCAAGAGAAGCGTGGATGAAAAAGACCACCGGGCAAGAAGAATACTCCCCACCCCTCTTGGCAGGAAAAAGGCGGCCCTGGCCGGGGAATTGACCCAGGCCGCCCAAATGCAGATTCAAAGCGAAATCCCCGCGGTAAATATCGCCGTTTTGGTGCTGGATCGACTGATCTCAGCCCTTAAAAAGGCAGGCAAGAATTTCGCCTAATTTGTTTTGGCTGCGGCCTTGATCACAAGTGGCAACCTGGTCTCAGCCTTTTGCTTGCTCACCTTATCGGTAACCACCAGGCGAACAACGTAATCCCCCGGCTCGGCTCCGCTTAAATTCAAGGTGATCGTCAGCATGAACTCACGGTTAGGCACCAAGCTGCGCATGGTTGTCTTTAAAAAGCCCTCTCTGCCGAAAAGGACACCGCCGTCTTTGTCGGAGAGATATAGGTCCACATCAAAACCAAAGGAAAAAACCCCTTTTTTATTTCTCACCATCTTATAAAAACGGGGCTCCAGATAGATATATATAGGCTCTCCCTCGGTGGGATAGATATTGTCCGGCCTTTTGTTATACACCCCGAAACCGGTAGCTTTTCCCTTGGTGTAAAAAACATTGCGCAGACTAAAAGGAGCCTTTAACCAGATCGACAGGGCCGCCTGGTCCACCGTTTGGAAGGCCTTTTCATAATCTCCATTTTTAACTTGTTGGATTCCCTTGTTAAGTAAGTCTGCCTCCTCTAAAGCCCAAGCCGGAACCGCCAAAAGAAAAATTCCAATTAAGCCGATTAAGATCTTTTTCATAATTCAAAAAACCCCTTCCCTGATCGATTATCTTCAATCTTCCCACCCAATACGCCTCATGAGCAAGTTATTTCAGGCTGTTTGCCCCAACAGCACCGGATTGCTTTTGTTCTGGGTAGGTTGTATACTTCGCCAGTTAGTCTAGACGTCAACTCGCACTTAATCACTGAGTCATCCGAGACCTCTCGGCGGTGAAACTCTCTTTCAGAGACAGCAGACATTGAATGTCTTTTCGCCATAGCCGCATATGGCTCACTCATATTAAGTTGCTAACCCTAAAACACGAGTAGAAAACACCTTGCTGCCAACTGACCAGAGGAAACAAGACGTCCTCCTAGAGGAAGAGATAAAACGTTCATTCCTGGATTACGCTATGAGCGTAATCGTAAGCCGTGCCTTACCAGATGTCAGAGACGGCTTGAAACCGGTTCACAGGCGCATACTGTTCGCCATGCGCGAACTCAGGAATGATTATAACAAGCCTTATAAAAAATCCGCCCGTGTGGTTGGTGATGTTATCGGTAAATATCACCCCCATGGCGATTCGGCGGTTTATGACACCATGGTGCGTATGGCCCAGGATTTCGCCATGCGCTACCCATTGGTGGACGGGCAGGGTAACTTTGGATCCGTTGACGGTGATTCCGCCGCGGCCATGCGTTACACCGAAGCCCGCATGGCCAAGATCACCCAGGAATTCTTGCAGGACATTGAAAAAGAAACCGTCGAGTTCGTAGACAACTACGACGGCTCCCTGCAGATGCCTTCAGTGCTGCCCACCAAAATACCGAACCTTTTGATTAACGGTTCCAGTGGTATAGCCGTGGGTATGGCCACCAACATTCCTCCCCACAACCTGGGCGAGGTGGCCAGGGCCGTGGTGGCTGTTGTGGATAACCCCAATATCAGTATCGACGAGCTGCTCCCGCTTGTCCCGGGTCCGGACTTCCCCACCGGGGGCTTTATTCACGGCACCGAAGGGATCAAAAAGGCCTACCGCACCGGCCGCGGCATAATTCAGATACGGGCCAGGGCCAACATTGAAACAGCGGCCCGGGGCAAAAAGACCTCCATTGTGGTCACAGAGCTGCCTTACATGGTCAACAAGGCCAAGATGCTCGAGCGCACTGCCGATCTGCTAAAAGATCGTAAAATCGAGGGCATAAGCGATATTCGAGATGAGTCCGACCGTGACGGCTTAAGAGTTGTCTTTGATCTCAAACGGGACGCACAGCCGCAGGTGGTCTTGAACCAGCTTTACAAATACACCCAGATGCAAGGTTCTTTCGGAGTCAACCTTCTGGCCATTGTAAACAACAGGCCCGAGCTTTTAAACCTCAAGAGAATCCTGAGCCTTTTCATAGAGCACCGCAAGGAAGTCATCTTAAGGCGCACAACCTTTGACCTGCGCAAGGCCGAGGCCAGGGCCCATATTCTGGAAGGCCTTAAGATCGCCCTGGACCATATCGATCGGGTCATCGCCTTGATCAGAGGGTCTGAGACCCCGGCCATTGCCAAGGATGCCTTGATAGCCGAGCTGAGCCTTTCCAAGGCCCAGGCAGACGCCATTTTGGAGATGCGCCTGCAACGCTTGACCGGCCTGGAGCGCGATAAGATCGATGCCGAATACCGGGATCTGATCAAGCTCATTGCCGAACTCAAGAGCATTTTGGCCAGCGACGAAAAGGTGAAAAGCATTATCCGCCAGGAGACCATGGCCGTTTCCGATGCCTATGGCGACGAAAGGCGCACCGAGATCATCGCCGCAAGCACTGAAATTGAGATGGAAGACATGATAGCCGAAGAGGAGATGGTGGTTACGATGACCCACAGCGGGTACATCAAGAGAAGCCCCATCAGCCTTTATCGCTCCCAACTGCGCGGCGGCAGGGGAAAACGAGGCATGGATACCAAAGAGGAAGACTTTGTATCCAGCCTGTTTGTGGCCTCCACCCACAGCTATCTCCTTGTATTCACAGCAATGGGCCGCCTCTATTGGTTAAAGGTCCACGAACTGCCCCAGGGCGGAAGGGCCACCAAGGGCAAGGCCATTGTGAACCTTCTTAATCTGTTGCCCGGAGACACGGTTTCAACCGTGCTGGTGGTCAAAGAATTCAGCGACGACAAAGAAGTCTTCATGGCCACCCAAAAAGGCACAGTCAAGAAGACCAACCTGGATGCCTTCTCCAGGCCCAGAAGCGGCGGCATCATTGCCATTAACCTGGCCGAGGACGACTATCTGGTAGCCGTGCGCCTCACCGACAAGGAAATGGAAATCTTCCTGGCCACACAAAACGGCCAGGCTATCCGCTTCTCTGAAGAAAAAGTCCGCTCAATGGGGCGCACCGCCGCAGGCGTAAAGGGTATTGACCTTTCAGGTGACGACGCCGTGGTTGCCATGGAGGCCATAGCAGGCACTCCGACTATTCTCACCGTCACCCAAAACGGGTACGGCAAACGCACCATGCTGGAAGAATACCCCTTGCGCAACCGGGGCGGTAAAGGGGTCATAACCATCAAGACCACCGAAAGAAACGGTCTTGTGGTTGGCGCGCTTGTGGTGGAAGACGAAGACGAAATCATGATGGTCTCTGAACAGGGGAACATTATCCGCACCAAAGTAGGCGGCATAAGCGTTATCGGCAGGAACACCCAGGGTGTGAAACTTATCAACCTGAGCTCAGGTGAAAAGCTGGTGGCGGTGGCCCGGCTGGCCGAGTCCGAGGAGAATGGTAAAGACCAGCAAGACGATGAGCTTCAACCCCGGCTGACTGAGCCCGAGGAGAATGGTAAAGACCAGCAAGATGATGAGCCCCAACAGTCCTAAAAACGGTTTACTAAAGGTCTGCGTGTTGGGAGCCGGTTCCTGGGGAACTGCCCTGGCCGCGCATCTGGCCAAAGTGGGGCACCATGTCACCATCTGGGCTTATGAAGCTGAAGTGGCGGAGTCTATTAACCAAGACCACGAAAATACAGCCTTTTTGCCGGAAATAGAGCTGCCGCAAAACTTAAAGGCCAAAAATGACTTGGGCCAGGGGCTTATTGATGCGGATATGGTTTTAATGGTAATGCCGAGCCATGTGTACCGCACGGTGCTTAAAGAGGCCATGCCTCACCTGCCCAAAGAGGCGCCTTTGGTCTCCTGCGCCAAGGGTATTGAAAAAGGCACCGGCTTTACCATGTGCAACCTGGCCAAGGACCTTTTGCCCGGGGAGCACCACGAACAACTTTGCTGTTTATCCGGCCCCAGCTTTGCCCGGGAAGTGGCCAAAAGCGTCCCTACAGCCGTCACAGTGGCCGCAGTGGATCAGGCTATGGCCCAAAGGGTGCAGGATGCGTTTGCCTCGCCCTGGCTCAGGGTCTATACCTCGACGGACCTTGTAGGCATAGAGTTGGGCGGAGCCGTAAAAAATCCCCTTGCCATTGCGGCAGGCATGTGCACAGGGCTGAACGCCGGGCATAACACCCTGGCAGCCCTTATAACAAGGGGATTGGCTGAAATGACCAGGCTCTCACTCGCCATGGGCGGACGCCTTGAAACCCTCTCCGGTCTGGCCGGTTTGGGTGATCTGGTCCTTACCTGCACCGGCGAACTTTCCAGAAACCGTACTGTGGGCGTGCGCCTGGGCAAGGGTGAAAGTATTTCCCAAATAACATCTTCCATGCGCATGGTGGCTGAAGGCGTACACAATACAGACACAGTGCTTGACCTCGCTCAAAGTCTGGGTGTGGAGATGCCGATTGTGGACGCCGTACACCGGGTCATACACAGTAAAATCACTCCGGCCAAGGCCCTGGAAGAACTCATGACTCGAGACTTAAAGCCTGAACATTACTAATATTTTCTGAGATTCTATTTATACGGACCCAGGGCTTTAGCCCTGGGTCCTTTATATTTAACGATTCCTTTCAAATTTTTCCCGGCCGTAGACCGCCTGAAATTCCGTTTTGATATTTTTCTCAGATCAGTTGGTTTTTAAAAAAACACCGATTCGTGGCGCTATCCATAGCCCCGGGCCTTACTTTTTGTTAAATCTTGAATAAAGACCTGAAAAATAGGCGCTGGCTTGGGTTGGTTCCATTTTTCGGAACCACAAAGGAGTTTTCATGGACCAAACTTGGGGGGTAAAGCCGCATACAGCGGATATTTGCCTTTGGGCCAAAGGAAAAAGTATCGAAGAGTTATTTATAAACAGCGCAACAGCCTTGATGGAATATTGCTGCACTCCCTCAGAAAACAACCTTATCACCACTAGAGAATTTAGACTTAAAGCTCCGGACAATATAAGCCTGTTAATTTACTTTTTAAACGATATTTTGTACTTGTTAGAAGTTGATTACCTTATTTTTAATGAAGTAGAAAACCTTGAAATTCAAAATAATAAATTGCGAGCTACTCTAATTTTTAGCCTTCAGTCACCAGAGCTGTTAAGGATTAAGCATCCGGTAAAGGCTGTAACCCTTCACGAGGCTGTAATTAAAAAATCCGGAGTTTGGTTCAAAGCTTACTTCATCCTTGATCTTTAGAAGGGATAAAACAAAAAATTACCCACAGTTTATACCAATTTAAGGATACTTATGAAACAAAATTCACCCCATGAATGGGTAATAAAAACGGACGCCCAAGGCAAGATCAGGGCGGTCCTGATTGCTGACCAACAAATAATAGACTCAATAAAACAAGATGGCACCTTAAAACAACTATCCTCTGTTGCCTGGCTGCCCGGTATTTGCGAACCTGCTTTAGCTATGCCCGATGCCCATCAAGGATATGGTTTCCCCATTGGTGGGGTAGCAGCTTTCTATCCAGAGACAGGGGTTATTTCACCCGGAGGAGTAGGCTATGACATCAATTGCGGAGTAAGACTCTATCGCACAAATCTTGATATACAAGAAATTAAATCTCAGCAGTTAAAACTTTTAGCGGATGCTCTTTTTCAAAACATTCCAGCCGGGTATGGTCACGGTAAAGGTCTTAAGTTAAATCAAAAAGACCTGAACATGGTTTTTTTAAAGGGTTCAGCCTGGCCGATAAGCCAGGGAATGGGTGAAATTTCCGAAATCGACTATTCGGAGGCCAATGGCCGCCTTTCTCCGGCCGACCCGGAGAAGGTGAGCGAACGGGCCAAAACCAGAGGCATCACCCAGTTGGGCACCTTAGGCGGCGGGAACCACTTTTTAGAGTTGGCGAGAGTGGATGAAATTTATCAAAAGGAAGCTGCCGGTGCCATGGGGCTCAAGAAGGGCCAAATTGTCCTTTGGCTGCATTCCGGTTCCAGGGGATTGGGGCATCAGGTCTGTGATGACTATCTCAGGCTGTTCGGTTCCAGCCCTGAGGCCATTCATCAAAAAGACCGGCAACTGATCTCAGCCCCCATCAATTCCCGAATCGGTCAGGACTACCTGGCAGCCTTGGGCGCGGCCGCCAACTTTGCCTTTGCCAATCGTCAGGTTTTGGCCTGGTTGGCCAGAGAAACTATTCAACAGTCACTGAAGATCGGGCCAAGGGATTTGGGGTTAAGTTTGGTTTATGATGTGGCTCACAATATCGCCAAGCTGGAGACTCACAATATCTCCGGCCGCCCCACCCGTCTTTTGGTTCACAGAAAAGGGGCCACCCGCGCCTTGGGTCCCGGGCATCCGGAGCTGCCTGCCCAATATCAGGCTGTTGGTCAGCCGGTGCTGTTACCCGGAGATATGGGCCGGGCAAGTTTTGTGTTGGTTGGAAGTAGAAAAGCCCAGGAAAAAACCTTTGCCAGTTCCGCTCATGGAGCCGGGCGCAGGTTAAGCCGCACCCAGGCAAAAAAATTGGCCAAGAACAGAAACCTGATCCAGGAACTGTTGCAAAGCGGTGTTCAGGTGCGTTGCCAAAACCCCAAGTCCCTGGCCGAAGAAATGCCCCAGGCTTACAAGGATGTTCATATTGTGGCTAAAATTCTGGACGAGACCGGCATAGCGCCCATGGTGGCCAAGACAGTCCCCCTATTGGTTATTAAAGGATAGTAGAGGTTTCTTAGAAGCTCGTTTTATAAAATGACCAAATGGTCATAAATTGGGATCTAAATTTTTATTTTTGTACTCATGCTAAATAACAAGTTATTTTTTAATTAGGGTGCTATCGAACTCGTTTTTTAAACCCTCTCTTTTTTAGAACCAAAAATTAGAAACTGGCTGCCTGTTGGCAAAACAGCCGCCAGGAAAACTTAAAGAAAAGCCCCCCACAACCCCATGAAATGAAAAGCCTGGAGGACCTTTTTTTAAAAAATCCCCTGAATTAAGACAATTAACTATTATTGATCTTTTATAAATTCAAACCGGAAGAGAATTTTCCCCTCTTTATAACACCTTGAACAGTCAGGCCGATTGCCAGAACCGTTTCAGCGGCTTCGCCTCATCCGGAAACATTTGTAAACAGTTGCTGGTCTTCCCATCAAACACATTGGGCAAACCACTCATATGACCTACTGGTCACTTAACATTAACCCGATTCCTGCCCTGGTCTTTAGCCTCTAAAAGCGCCTGGTCCGCCCTTTCAAACAAAGACTCGCTTTTGTCTCCACTCACACTCTGGCTCAACCCCAGGCTGATGGTTATGGAGATATGATTCTCCCCCCTATAGGAAAATGAAATCTTCTCCGCAGCCTGACGCACCCTTTCAGCCACCTTGGCGGCATCTTTGGTCTGAGTTTTGGGCAACACGATCACAAACTCATCACCGGCATAACGAAAAAGGACATCATCTCCCCTGAGAGAGGCAGAGGCCTGTTCCGCTATGGCCTTTAAAGCCCTGTCACCTGCCTGGTGGCCAAATCTATCGTTAATCCGTTTGAAATGATCGATATCAAATACTATCAAGGAAACCGGTAGAGCTTTTAGATCATCCAGGTGCTTATCCAATAAATTTGAAAAGGCCCTCTTGTTCAGGACTCCGGTCATGGGGTCTGTCCGGGCCTCTTTACCCAGCCTTTTACTTTCCTCCTGCATTTTCTGCATCTTTTCGGTGGCCTGGACCAGATCACTTCTTAAGTGTTTGAGCTCTTGTCTGGTTTTTTCCAGGGCGGCCTGCTCCTGGCTTTTACGAGACCTGATGGTTTCTCTTAAGGTGCGGACATGATTCAGCACACTGGCTTTTAAGGCCTCCAAGTTTTCATCTGATTTAAGGCCCTCGGCCAGTTTGCCCAAAGAAGCCGTAACTTTTTGATCGAACTCGCTTCCCGTTTTAACCCATTCGCGACTCGCCGAGGAAAACATGCTCGCCAGTTCCTTTTCCGTGGCCAGCACCTCTTCATATATCTCGGCCAGGGCTTCTTCGGCCCTTAGCCGCCTCACCTCACTGACCTCTTTAAACTCTTGCATAATATCTGCGACATAAGTCATTGCAGTCCTGATGTTGCCTTGATTTATGCATGAAGTTATGCGGGCAATGGCTTTTTCCAGGCTTTGGTCAAACTGATCATGCCCCAGACGCAGTCCGGCCAAAAGAGCCAAGGCAACGTGACGTCCGGCGGCCTTGGTTTCAGGGGTTTCCTTTGGGATTTGCTCCCCTTCACCCTGGATCACCAGGCTGTTTTTCAATTCTCTGACTGCCCGGTCAAGATCTTTAGGGTCCACCTTCTTGGCTGCCACCACCTTTTTAAGGCCCTCAATGGCAGACTGGACCTGGCCTTCAAGATCCGTATCACAAAGGCCGCTCAGCACCTTTACTGTGGTTTCAAAGGCTCTACTGCTCTTCTGATAGGAGTTTTCCAGGGCATCCAGTTCACGGCTCAGGCTAAGGACCCTGTTTTTAAGTTTTTTGGTCTCTGCTTCCTTTTTCCTGCCACCTGTGATCTCTACCATGACATCTCCCGGCATTCGTTCTTCCGGCCAAAACCGCTATGGGATCTACTTTTATATAAAAGCAAAGGATAACAATTAAATTATATTGGCAAGCAGCCGATATGGCTAAAAAAACCAATACACAGCTGAAATTCCATGCCCTCCCTCTCCACTAAATCAGGGTCTCAAGAGCCTTTGAATTTCCACATTTAAGATACTATTAAATTGTTAGACAAATATTTTTTTAAGCAAAAACAAAAGGATTCCTCACCTAGATCAAAAAAAAGACAAACCCCCGCGGCCAGGCAGCGGCGGGGTTTGTGCCTGGCTACGAGGGTTTGCCTTGATCTAAAGGCCTTAGATCCGATCAAAGACAGGAGGCGATAACTATTTTCTGCACCTGGGAAGTGCCTTCATAGATCTGGGTTATCTTGGCATCCCTCATCATACGCTCCACCGGGTATTCCTTTACATACCCATAACCACCCAGAATCTGTACAGCATCGGTGGTTACCTGCATGGCGGTATCGCTTGCCACCATTTTGCTCATGGCAGAGAGCCTGATCGCTTCCCTGGACACCCTGCTCAGATCCTTTGGCACCTCTTCAAAGGTGGCGGAAGCCTTGTAAACCAGTTGGCGGGCAGCCTCAATCTTGGCATCCATATCCGCCAGCATCCAGTTAAGCCCCTGGAAACTGATGATGGGTTTACCGAACTGCTCCCTTTCCCTGGCATAGGCGACTGCATAGTCCAGGGCTCCCTGGGCGATGCCCAGAGCCTGGGCCGCCACACAGGGCCGGGTAAAGTCCAGGGTCTTCATCAGAATGGCAAAGCCGTCTCCCTCTTTGCCCAAAAGGTTTTCCACCGGGACTTCACAATCCTCCAGCACAACCTCGCAGGTGGTGGAGCCCCTTATACCCATCTTGTCTTCATGCTTACCAATACTGAAACCGGGAGTTCCCTTTTCCACCACAATGATGGAAAGCCCCCCTTTGTGAGCTGCCTTAGCAGGGTCTGTACGACAGGCCAAACAAACATATTGGGCTACATCGGCATGGCTGATAAACTGCTTACGTCCGTTTATAATATACTTATCGCCTTTTTTTACCGCTGTTGTCTTTAAACCGGCCACATCGGAGCCTGCTCCTGGTTCTGTAAGGCCAAATGCCACCAAATGTTCGCCCGAAGCCAAAGAAGGAAACCACTTATCCTTTTGCTCGTCACCGGCAGCCAACATCATGGGCAGGGAGCCCAGCTCCTGAACCAAAAGCACCACCGCGCTGGAGGCGCACACCTTGGCAACCTCTTCGGTGGCCAGGCACATGGCTAAAGTGCCCATATGGGATCCGCCGTATTTCTCCGGAAAATCACAGCCAAAAAGACCGTTTTCCCTGAATATCTCCACAGCGTCCCAGGCGAATTCACCTTTTTCGTCCCTTTCGGCTGCATGGGGCGCCAGTTGCTCCCTGGCCAGACGCCTCACCATCTGCTGAAGCATCAACTGCTCTTCAGTGAGTTGGTAGGTCATTATTCCCTCTCCAAAAGCATGGACATACCCATACCGCCGCCTACACATAAGGTGGCCAGCCCCAGGGTCAGGTCACGCCGTTTCATTTCATGCAAGAGACTGATCACTATGCGAGCGCCTGTGCACCCAACCGGATGCCCCAAGCCCACACCCGAACCATTGACATTGGTTATGTCGCGGTTTAGCCCCAACCCCTGTTCGCAGGCCAGATACTGGGCGGCAAAGGCCTCGTTCAATTCGATCAGCTCTATATCGGCCAACTCTACACCGGTTTTGGCCAATAGTTTTTTGGTGCTCGGCACCGGCCCCCAACCCATGTATTGGGGATCGCACCCGGCGGCACTGCTTGCCAATATCCTGGCGATCGGCTTGAGGCCCTGTTCTTCAGCGGCCTCCCTGGACATCACCAGGCATACGGCGGCGCCGTCGTTCAAGCCCGAGGCGTTGCCCGCGGTTACGGTGCCGTCTTTACTGAAAACCGGCCTTAACTTGGAAAGGTCTTCCATGGTAAGCCCCATGCGCACATGCTCATCCGTATCAACCAAAACCGGATCGCCTTTTCTGGTGGGTATGAGAACCGGTATGATCTCCTCTTTGAATCTGCCTTCCTTGACAGCGTTTGCCGCATTCTGATGTGAGCGCAGGGCAATCACGTCCTGTTCCTCTCTGGGAATAGAATACTTTTGGGCCAAATTTTCCGCTGTCTGGCCCATGATATATCCCGGAGGGTCCAGCAAGGTGGAGCCGGAATGAAGCATCTCCCACATGGCGTCCATCATCTGATTATGGCGCAGCCTGGCCCCCCAGCGGGCCGAGGGAAGCACATAGGGGGCATTGGACATGGATTCCATCCCGCCTGCCATGACCATATTTGCCTCGCCCGATTTGATCATCATGGCCGCATAGGCCAGGGCCTGCATGGCGCTGGAACATTGCCTCTGAATGGTCACCGCCGGGACTTCAACCGGAATTTTACATTTAAGCATGGCGGTGCGCGCCGTATTGGCCTCATCCGGGCATTGCACGCAATCACCCAAGATCACATCATCCAATTGGGCCGGGTCCACGCCGGTCTGCTCCAAAAGTCTGGCCATCACCAAGGCGCCCAGTTCATGAGCCCTGACCTTGGCCAGTTTACCGCCAAAATCGCCTATTGGGGTTCTACCCATGGCCACGATAACCGCATCTTGCCCGGATCTCACTAAGCACCTCCATTGGTGAGGTAGGTTTCAAACTTGAGTGTTCACAGTAAACTTATTGGTGTTTAGAGTCAAGTGTTTGTTTTTATTAAACATGGCACTCAAGCTAACCCATTGTAATGAATAGTGATTCATTGCTCATTTGTTAACGAGGACCAATAACTTCCAAAAATTTGGCAACAGGGTATACGGTTTTTAAAGTTAATTTGTTTTTTTAAGCAGATGTGAGGGCCATCTGAAAGCAAGCCCAATACTGAAAAATCAATATAGTGGTGCCGAATAAACTAAAACCTGGAGACCGGTGGTAGGGGCTCACCATCAGGGCGTGGACACTGGCTCATTTAGCGGAAAAATTCCGGGAAGGTTCCTTTATGCGGAAGACGGGTCCACCGGCCCTGGACGTAAAATGACTATCTGGTCATTATCAACCCTGGCAACGGTGCTGGCCAAGCCACCGGGTGTTTCACCGCCATCCAGGATCAGATCCAGACGCTCGACCAATTCCGGGTCCAGATCCGCCACGCTTTTGACTGAGGGCCTGCCGGAAAGATTGGCGCTGGTGGCGGTTATGGGCCTGCCCAGGGCCAGGGCCAGGCCGCGGGCCACCGCATGGGGCGAGACCCTCACCCCTACACCGCCCTGTTCCGATACTGCGGGTCCGGGTTTTCCGGCTGTGAGGATCAAGGTAAGGGGGCCGGGCCAATATTCCTCCATAAGCCGTAAAACCAAAGGAGAAAGATCGTAGCTTAAATCTCTGGCCTGGTCCGTGGAACCCGCAATCAGGGGAAAGGGTTTCCCCTTGGGGCGATTCTTTATAAAATTCAACCTTTTAACCGCATCTTCATTTTCACTGTCCGCGGCCAGGCCGTAAAAGGTCTCGGTGGGAAAGGCAATCACCCCGCCCTGTTCCAGAATCTGGGCGGCCTTTTCCAGGGTCTCCCGGTCTTCCGGCCGAGTCAAATCCTCTTTAATGGTAATTATCCGGGGCAATTTATCTCAATTCCACCTGCTGGGTCAATATATATTGACCCAGCAGGATTAAGATACTATTCAAAAAAAGGTTCGCCGGCCAATGCCCTTTGGGTCATGGTCTCATCTGCGGTGAGGACCTTTTGGGCCAGTTTCTTGCGTTGGCCCTTAAGAGCCTTGGCAAGGTTTTCATCACTTAAGGCCAGAATCTGGGCTGCCAAGATACCTGCGTTTCTGGCTCCGCCGGAACCAATGGCAACTGTGGCCACCGGGATTCCCGGAGGCATCTGCACCGTGGAGAGCAGGGCGTCCATGCCGTTTAGGGGCGAAGAATCCATAGGCACGCCGATCACAGGTAAAATGGAATGGGCAGCCATGGCTCCGGCCAGGTGAGCAGCCCAGCCCGCACCGGCTATAATCACCTTAATACCCTTGCTAGGCGCCTGACGGGCATAGGCAACAGCCTGTTCGGGGGTTCTGTGGGCGCTGAGCACCCTGACCTCGGCCTTGACCCCCAGAATGCGCAGGGCCTCCACCGCGCCCTTCATGGCGTCCCAGTCAGAGGCGGAACCCATAATCACACCGACCTGGGCGCTTTTCTCACTTCTGGTCAGGGCCCTGTGGCCAATATCCTTGCGGTAGTACTGGCCTTCCCATTTGATGATTTCGGAGGCCTTGTAAGCTATATCAATGGCGTCTTTGATATCCTGGCCCCTGGCGGTCACACCAAGAACCCTGCCGCCATTTGTATAATACTTACCGTCTTTTTCTGAAGTACCTGCCTGGAAAACCTCCACTTGAGGCATTTGGGCAGCTTCTTCAAGGCCGCTTATCTCCTTGCCCTTGTCATACGATGCGGGGTATCCTTCCGCGGCCAAAACCACGCACACCGCAGGGCTGGTGTGCCAATGGACCTTGATCTGGCCCAGGTTGCCGTCCATCATTCCCTGGCAAATCTCGGCCAGATCCGAACCCAGGCGAAGCATCAAGGGCTGGCATTCCGGGTCGCCAAACCGCACATTAAATTCGACCACACTGGGCTCGCCCTCTTCGCTGATCATCAACCCGGCATAGAGTACGCCGCGATAAGGGTGCCCCTCGGCCTTGAGTCCATGGATCATGGGGCAGATAATTTTTTCCAGGACCTTATCCGAAATTTCGGTAGTAACCACGGGCGCGGGAGAATAGGCCCCCATGCCGCCGGTGTTGGCTCCGGTGTCGCCTTCCCCCACTGCCTTGTGGTCCTGGCTGCTCGGCATGGCCAGAACATTATCACCGTCTGAAAAGACCATGAAACTGGCTTCTTCGCCATTAAGCCATTCCTCTATGACAACCTTGGCCCCGGCTTCGCCAAAGACTTTTTTGACCATCAGGTCATCCAGAGCCGCTTCGGCCTGTTCGGTATTCTTGCAAAGGGTCACACCCTTGCCCGCGCAGAGGCCGTCGGCCTTGACCACCAGACGCCTGCCCGCGCCGCGCACATAGGCCAGGGCCTCGGCGTGATCATAAAAGACCCGGTAGGGCGCGGTGGAAACCTGGTATTTGGCCATCAAATCCTTGGCAAAGGATTTGGACCCTTCCAATTGGGAACAATATTTGTCCGGCCCCACCACCTTAAGCCCGGCGGCTTCAAACTCATCGGCAATGCCGGTCACCAGGGGAACCTCGGGACCGACCAGGGTGAGGTCAATGGCGTTATCTGCGGCAAAAGCCTTGAGGCCCTCTATGTCATCGGCCTTGATATCCACGCAGGTCGCCTGGGACTTGATGCCCGCGTTGCCCGGCGCGCAAAAAACCTCTTTCACCTTGGGGCTTTGGGCCAGCTTCCATACCAAGGCGTGTTCACGCCCGCCGCTTCCAACCACGAGGACTTTCATTTACCTGCCTCCATCATTAATCCCGCCTGGCGCCGCCGGGCGGCGAGGGGGTAATTTCCTTTGGTTTATTAAGGTTTAAACTTTTTATTAACAGGGTTTGGTGGTTAAGTGGGAGTTCTTAACAAGCGCCATACCCCTTAAAGATTTCCTTACTTGGACTGGGCCTCAAGATAATCGGCAATGGCGCCGTCATAGCCGTTGGTGAGCCTGAAGGCCTTGGCAGCCAATTTTCTGCGGGTTTTATCGCTTACGCTGCCTTTGTTTTCCTTCATTTCATCCAAGACGGCCTGATAATCAGCCGGATCCGTCACCACCGTCACATCGGCGTGATTTTTGGCCGCGGCCCTGATCAGGCAAGGTCCGCCGATGTCTATGTTTTCAATGGCGTCACTGAATGTGCAGCCGGGTTTGGCAATGGTGGATTCAAAGGCATAGAGGTTTACGCAGACCAAATCAATTGTGGCGATATGGTGCTCGCCCAACTGTGCCCTATGACTGGAATCATCCCTCCTGGCCAGAATTGCGCCGTGCACCCTGGGATGCAGGGTTTTCACCCTTCCGTCAAGCATCTCTGGAAAGCCGGTCACTTCGGAGACATCGGTCACATCCACACCGGAGCCGCGCAGCATCTTTGCGGTTCCTCCGGTTGAAATAATGCCAACCCCCATCTCGGCCAGCCCCTTGGCAAATACGTCCAAGCCGGACTTATCGGTTACACTTAATAAGGCCCGCATGATCTTTCTTTCCATTTTTCCCTCTCCGTATGTCGGCCTGGATACAGACTTGATGTTTTAACTTGGATAAAAAAAGCGAAGTATACCAAAAATTATCTGAATTTTGATTTTTCCTTACGACCGGAGTCGGTTATAAACAGGTTTAACAAACACCGGGGCCCAGGGCAAGTTAATCAAACCGGTCGGGTGCCAATGATGGCTTGACCCGAAATTAGCCAAACCATAAACTAGATTTTAATGCTCCACTTAAGTGAGCGCTGTTTTTTTCTCGCGCTGGGACCGGAACAATCAAATGTTACCCTTGCTTGGATTTTGCGGATTTTCCAATAGCGGAAAAACCACCCTGGTTTCAGCTGTGGTGCGGGAGCTGACTGCATACGGTTTAAAAGTAGCGGTGATCAAGCATCACGGACATCCAGAGGGTCTGATCCGGCCGGAGGAGCTTAAGGATACGGATAAATTTTCCCGGGCCGGAGCGGAATCAGTGGCCTTGGTGCACGAAAAGGGTATCCTGTTGGAAACCCGAAGCGACCCCAAAGACCTCGCCCCCGCCCTGGTTGCGGCCAAATATTTTAAGGACCATGATTTTGTACTGGTCGAGGGATTTAAAAAGGCTTCGATCCCCAAGATAGAGGTGGTTGCTCCGGGTAAGGAGCCTCATCTTTTGGGGGAAAAGACCTTGCTCGCCCTGGCCAGGCGGGCGCCTTTGGAAAAAAGTTTTCAAGGCCTGCCTGTTTTAGATGCAGACCAGCCTGTAATGGTGGCCAAATTCATTTTAAAGGCCTTCCCCGGCCTGATTGAAAAAATCACCCGGGCCGGGCAAAAACCTTAAACCTTGCCGGGGCCGACTATTGCGCCTTAGTTGCGCAAACAGCAAAACGGCCTGCCCAGTCGTCCCTGTTGCCTCAGAGGTGGATTTTGTTTCCCGAATATATAGCCATAAGCAAAGATACTCCGGTTCCAACGCCCGAGCTTGTCCGCTCCTGGTGGGATGAATACGGAATGCTTGATAATATAAGGGCCCACTCGTTTGTAGTCTCCCAAGTAGCGCTTTTGGTAAATCAATGGCTCGCTGAATCCGGCCTTGCCTTAAGGGAAGACGCCGTTTTGGCCGGGGCTCTGGCCCATGATATCGCTAAAACCCAATGCCTTAATTCAGACCGCCTGCACTCTGAAGAAGGTTACGAAATACTGTTTAAAAAAGGTTACCCCGAGCTGGGTTACCTGGTGAGGGCTCACGTATATCTGCCGGAAGGTCATCCTCTGGACGAGACCATGGTGGTTAATTACGCAGACAAAAGGGTCAAGCACGACCGTATCGTCAACTTGAACGACCGTTACGATTACATTGAAAAACGCTACGGCAGAGGCGAGCCTGAACGAATCGCCCGCATTGCCAAGGGCAGGGCCAGGGCCTTTGAAGTGGAAGACCTGATCTTCAAACAAATCGGCCTCATCCACACACCATCTGAAATAAGCAACCGCCTGGAGGGGGCAGCCGCATGACCAACCCGCAAGAAAGAAAACTTAATGTGGCTGTACTTTTGGGCGGAGACTCCTCTGAACGCTCTGTATCCATAAAATCGGGGCGTTCGGTGGTGCAGGCCCTGAACCCCAAGATTTACCGGGTAAAGGTCTACGATCCTTCGGTGGATATACCCCGCTTGATGAGAGACGCCCACGAACTGGATGTGGCGCTTATCATGCTGCACGGCAAAGGCGGTGAAGACGGCCGTATTCAGGGAATGCTGGATCTTTTGGGTATTCCCTATCAATGCGCCGGTCCCCTGGGCTGCGCCGTGGCCATGCACAAACCCATGTCCAAGGTGCTGTTTAAAAGTGCGGGCCTGCCCGTGGCCCCGGATCTCCTCCTTCATAAGGGGCGGCCTCTGGATATCAAGCACATCACCTCATTGGTGCCTTTACCCGTGGTGGTGAAACCCGCCACAGAGGGTTCCAGTTACGGGGTGGCCATAGTAAAGAAAAAAGAAGAACTTTTGCCTGCCATTAACGCTGCCTTTCTACTGGACAGACAGGTAATGGTGGAGAAATTCCTGGTCGGCAGAGAAGTCACTGCCGCTGTGATGGGTGATCAAGAGCCGGAACCTTTACCGCTTATAGAGATAATTCCCAGCGAAAAATATACTTTTTTTGACTTTTCCGCCAAATATCTGCCCGGAGCCAGCCAGGAAATCTGCCCGGCCGAGCTGGATGAAAAACAGACTCGCATAATCCAGGATATGGCGATCAGGGCGCACCAAGCCCTTGAGCTGGAAGGATACTCCAGAAGCGACTTCATCCTTACGGCAGACGGTCCCTTTATTCTGGAGACCAACACCATTCCGGGCATGACCGAGACCAGCCTCTTACCCAAGGCGGCCAAGGCCGGAGGCTATCCCCTGCCCGCCTTTTTAAACAAGCTGATCGACCTTGCCCTGGCCAGGGCAAGCAACAATTCCCCAAACTCGTGTTCCATTCAGTTCTAATCCGGGGAGACTGAAGCCTGACTCAAAAACAAGCCCTGGCCGCCTTCCGGCGGCCAGGGCTTTTAACTTAACAGGTCGAAAATTATTGCTCAGTAAACTCGGCATCCACTACATCATCATCCGGTTTGGCTGACCCTGCCGACTGGCCTCCGGGTTGCGGCCCGGCTCCCTGGTCCCCGCCCGCCTGACCGGCCTGGTACATGGATTGGGCCATGGCGTGGCTGGCGTTCTGCAGAGCTTCAAAGGCGCTGTCCATGGCGGCTCTTTCTCCGCCTTCCAGGGCCTTTTTGGCCTGTTCCAGAGAAGTCTCCATGGCGCCCAGGGTTGAGGCGTCGAGCTTTTCCTTATTCTCGTTCAAAAGCTTCTCAGTCTGATAAATCAAGGAATCAAGACGGTTCTTGGATTCCACGGTCTTTCTGCGTTCACTGTCCTCGGCCTCAAAACGCTTGGCGTCACCCACCATGCGCTCCACATCCTCATCACTCAAACCGCCGGTGGCCTTGATCTCAATGGACTGCTCCTTGCCGGTGGCCATATCCTTGGCGCTGACATGGACAATACCATTGGCATCTATATCAAAAGTCACCTCGATCTGGGGCACTCCCCTGGGGGCCGCCGGTAAACCGGTTAACTGGAACTGTCCCAGGGTCCGGTTGTCCTTGGCAAATTCCCTTTCACCTTGCAGCACGTGGATATCCACACTGGGCTGGTTATCCGCCGCAGTGGAAAACACCTCGCTCTTCTTGGCCGGGATGGTGGTGTTTCTCTCTATCAAAGTGGTCATGACTCCACCCAAGGTCTCGATACCCAGGGAAAGCGGGGTCACATCCAGAAGCAAGACGTCATTCACCTGGCCACCGAGCACGCCGCCCTGAATGGCTGCGCCCATGGCAACCACTTCATCCGGGTTGACGCCCTTGTGTGGCTCCTTGCCAAAGAATTCCTTTACCAGCTCCTGCACCTTGGGAATCCTGGTGGAGCCACCGACCAGCACCACTTCATCAACCTGACCCTTGTCAATACCGGCATCCTTCAAAGCCTGCTCGCAGGGTTTCAGGGTGCGCTTAAGTTCAGCTTCCACCAAGGCCTCGAACTTGGCTCGGCTCAGCTTCAGGTTCAGGTGCTTGGGCCCATTTTGATCCGCAGTGATGAAAGGCAGGTTGACGTCCGTCTCCATGGCGCCGGAGAGTTCCATCTTGGCCTTTTCCGCGGCCTCGCGCAGCCTCTGCAGGGCCATGGGGTCCTTGCTCAAATCCACGCCCTGATCCTTTTTAAATTCCTCCACCAGCCACTCGATCACCCGCTGGTCCAGGTTGTCGCCGCCCAGATGGGTGTCACCGTTAGTGGCCTTTACCTCAACCACTCCTTCGCCGACTTCAAGCACCGAAATATCAAAGGTGCCGCCGCCAAAGTCGTAAACCGCTATGGTTTCATTGGTCTTTTTATCCAGGCCGTAAGCCAGGGCTGCGGCAGTGGGCTCGTTTATGATGCGCTCCACCTTGAGCCCCGCGATCTTGCCCGCATCCTTGGTGGCCTGGCGCTGGGCATCATTGAAATAAGCGGGCACTGTGATAACAGCACTCTCCACCTTTTCTCCGAGATAATCCTCAGCCGCCTTTTTGAGCTTGCTCAAAGTCATGGCGCTTATCTCGGGCGGGGTGTAATCCTTGCCCCTGATCCGCACCTTGACCAAATCATCACCCACCACTTCATAAGGCACCTGAGATTCCTCTTCGGCGACCTCGGCCTTGCGTCTCCCCATGAAACGCTTGATGGAATAAACCGTATTGGCGGGGTTGGTCACGGCCTGCCTCTTGGCGGCGGCGCCGACCAAACGCTCACCCTTATCCGTTATAGCGGCCACACTGGGAGTGGTTCTGCTTCCCTCCTCGTTGGTGAGAACCTTTGCTTCAGAACCTTCCATGATCGCCACAACCGAGTTGGTGGTGCCCAAGTCGATACCGATGATTCTTTGATTGTCCGCCATAATTACCCTCCTATATTTTCGGGCTGTCTCCAGCCATGCGTTACTTAATAGACTTTTGTATAAGAAAAAAGGTTTTTTCCGAAATTTCCATACAATCCAAAGGTAAGTACGCCCATCACCAAGTCAAGTAGGGGTTTTTAATGAGGGGGGTTTTTTTTTGGCAAGAGCGGACTTACCTTATCGCTTAAGTCCGATTGTTTTTCTGCGGAGGACCCTTATGAGCATGATTATACGTTTTTCATCCGGTGATCTGATAAGTGGACGCATGCGCCGCATGCTGGAGCGCATAGCTCTTTATGACCAATCAGACCAGGGTTCCTGGTCGCCTGCGGTGGACATTTATGAAACTCCGGATCAAGTGGTCATTGTGGCCGAGCTGGCCGGAGTCAATAAAGACCAGGTGCAGGTGATCTTAGACGACAATGTGGTGAGGCTTTACGGCAGGAGGGAGCCCACCTGTTGTTCAGGAGGCGCCCGTTTTCACCGCATGGAGATTGAATCAGGAACTTTTGTCCGCTCCTTCCGGATAACCCCGCGCTTTATCCCGGAAAAGGTCCAGGCTCAGATGGAAGACGGCCTTCTTTACATATTCCTGCCCAAAGAGGAATCAAAATAATCAGGGCCTCAAGCCAAGGGGTATTCAGAAAGGATATGGTAATGAGCGATCAGTATCGCATTCTAAGGCCTGACGGCCCTATAGAAGTCAATATCGGCCTGCCGGAGCTTGATGAACAGTCCCGGGAAAGACGCGGCACGGCCCTGCCCGCCACCTTGCCGATCGTACCGGTCACCCAGGTCAACCTGTTTCCCAGGATGGTCATACCTGTGGTGCTGGAAGGTAAAAAGCACCGTGAGCTGGTGGACGAGGTTGTCAACACCAACAAGCTGGTCGGCTTTTTAGCCTACAAAGAGGAACCGGCCACTCCGGATGGCCCAGAGACCAGGGACATGTTTCACAAAACCGGCGTGGCTGCCCAGGTTCTCAGGATGATAACATCTGAAAACGGGGACTTAAGTCTGGTTATCCAGGGGCTGACCCGTTTTCACACAGGCGATTTCGTAAGCCTGGAGCCCTTTATCAAGGCCAGGGTGGAGATGGCGCCTGAGACACACGTAGATGACGTTGAAACCAAGGCCCTTATGAGCAACCTGCGCTCCGAGTTGCGCAAGGTGGTTAAATTGTCCCCCAACCTGCCGGAGGAAATGGAATCTTTGATCACCAGCGTTCCCGAACCCGGAGCGCTCTGTGACATGGTCTCCACCATTCTCAGCATGAGTCCGGAAGAAAGGCAGGGTGTGCTGGCCGCCTTGGACGTAAAAGAACGCCTGCACATGATCCGTGAGTTTGTCAACCGGGAGATTCAGGTGCTGGAGCTTGGGTCCAAGCTTCAGAATCAGGTCAAGGAAGGTCTGGACAAGACCCAAAGGGAATACTATCTCAGGCAGCAGCTCAAGGCCATTCAAAAGGAACTCGGCGAGGAAGCGGACGAAACCCAAAGCGAAGTGGAGGAGTTCAGACGCAGGCTGGATGAGAAGAAACTCACCGAACAGGCCCGCCAGGAGGCTGACAGGGAGTTGAAACGCCTGGCCAACATGCACCCTTCTTCCAGTGAATACCATGTGATAACCACCTATCTTGACTGGCTCGCCTCCCTTCCCTGGGAGGAATATTCCGAAGACCAGCTGGATATAAAAAATGCCCGAGCCATCCTGGAGGCGGACCACCATGGGCTGGAAAAGGTTAAAAAGCGAATCCTGGAATATCTGGCCGTGCGCAAGCTCAACCCGGACATGAAAGGCCCCATCTTGTGTCTGGCAGGTCCTCCCGGAGTGGGCAAAACCTCCCTGGGCCGCTCAATCGCCAGGGCCATGGGCCGGGAGTTTGTACGCATCTCCCTTGGCGGAGTGAGGGACGAGGCGGAGATAAGGGGACACCGCCGCACCTATGTGGGGGCCCTGCCCGGCCGGATCATCCAGTCCTTACGCAGGGCGGGCACAGCCAACCCGGTCTTTATGCTGGACGAGGTTGACAAGGTGGGCGCCGACTTCAGGGGCGACCCCACCAGCGCCCTTTTGGAAGTGCTGGACCCAGAACAGAACTTCAGTTTCAGCGACCACTACCTGGATGTGACCTTTGACCTTTCCAAGGTAATGTTCATAGCCACCGCCAACGTACTGGACACCATTCCCGCGCCCTTGCGCGACCGCATGGAAATCCTTCATCTGCCGGGGTACACGGCAAATGAAAAATTGAAAATTGCCAAACGCTACCTGGTGCCGCGGCAGAGAAAAGAACACGGCTTGACCGGTAGTGATTTCAGCATAACAGACGCTGCCGTCACCAAAGTTATCGAGCGTTATACCAGGGAGGCCGGAGTCAGAAACCTGGAAAGGGAAATCGGCTCCATCTGCCGCTATGCAGCCAGAACCATTGCCGAAGGCGAGGCCGAGAGGGTTTCCGTTGGGGTTAAAAAAATAAACGCCGTTTTAGGGCCCGAGAAAATAACGCCGGACACCGCGCTTAGAACCTCTGTGCCCGGGGTGGCCACCGGTTTGGCCTGGACCCCCACCGGAGGTGACATCCTGTTTATCGAGGCGAGCGCCATGCCTGGTAAGGGCGGCCTGGTGCTTACCGGCCAGTTGGGTGACGTTATGAAGGAATCCGCCCTGGCGGCGGTGTCCTATGTACGCGCCAATGCCGATCTGCTCAAGGTTGACCCGGATTTTCACAAGGAAAACGACTTGCACATCCACGTGCCGGCCGGGGCCATCCCCAAAGACGGGCCCTCCGCCGGAGTGACCATGTTAACCGCCCTGGTGAGCCTTTTAACCAACAGAAGCGTTGACCCGGAAATGGCCATGACCGGTGAAATCACCTTGCGGGGCATGGTCTTGCCGGTGGGCGGAATCAAGGAAAAAATTTTGGCCGCCCACAGGGCAGGTATAAAAAAGGTTATCTTGCCCAAGCAAAACGAGAGAGACTTAGCCGACGTGCCAAAGGCGGTGAAAAACTCCATGGAGTTTTATTTTGCCGAACGCATGGACCAGGTGGTTAAAAGGGCGCTGGTCAAGCCCAAATCAAATAAATAACCCTTAACATCCCAGATCCAGTAACAGCGCCGGACGGCTTTATCGCCTCCGGCGCTTTGTAATCCTCCAATAAACTCCTTTTCGACTTTTTCAAATCTCGCTTAAAACTTAATGGTTTTGCAAAAGGAAACTAATTTTAACGACTGTTAAAAAACTCGCGATTTAGCTGGCTGTTGCTAAGGGCTCCCAGAATAATTTGAAATGCATCGGGCTGCGTTTGGGGGCGAGAAGGGTGGTGTGGAATATTTTCCCGCTGTGGTGAACCTCTTGAGTCTCAACTAATGGTAATCTGAAGACACTTCTCCACTCTACGCAAAATCAATTTTAAGCCCGGGATCAGACTCACATTCCGTAACAATATGATTGTAGTTTTCTACTATCTCCTTGATGGTAACCTTTCGATTCGCCCGACTAAAACGGCTAAGTTCATAAACATTTGCAGCCAAAAATTGTTCAATATCAAAAACGTCTATTCGATTTTCTAAACCATTTTGAGCGGCCAGCTCTTCGGCTACTGTGATTTTCTTGGGCAAGGTTATTATTACTGGCCTGAAGTTGGAGTTGATATTGTCGGCACATTTCCTGATCAAAACCTCTCCAGGAGCAGCGGTTACGTGAATAGAAATATCGTCTATTAAAAAATCGCCGGGTCTGCCTGTTGGAGAATCCGCCACTGAGGCCCCGTGATGCTGCACCTCACCTTTACCAAGTAGGCTATCGATTTTAGCTCCCACAAGGTGCTGCAACAAAGTTCCAACCCACATGGTACCGCTGCCCTGGTTTTGTCTACGCTCAGCTTGGGTCAACAGATCGGAGATGATGGCCCGGTAAGATTTTGCGGTATCATATTTGAGCTTGAAGGGCTTTGAGGCAAAAAAAACCTTTACCTGCTCAACCCACCAGCTTTCAATTACATTAAGATCAACAGGTCCTACTTTGTTGAGTTCGTTTAAAAAGGCTACATAGGACTTCATGATGCCGATGCTGCCGCGACTAGTGCGTCCACCTTCCGCAGCCAACACGCGAGTGATACCATATCCTTTGAGAATGGACTGCACCCTGCCCTTGCCCAGACCTTTAATTTGGCCACCGCCTGAAGTAAACTGCTGGTCAACATCAATAGGTAAGCCTCTTTCAATGGCCACCCTGGTTACATGCAAGGCGACGCAAAGCGGCCCTTTGCTACGCATTTTCTCCCGATCGCGCAACTGCTCCAACTTTAATAGAGTATTGTCCATCACCAACTCAACTTAAAAATGTAGTTATCAAGCAGCCTGGGAAAGAAGGCTTTGGGCGGCCAGTTGATTCAGCAGGTTTTTTTCAAGCCAAGACACTACCGGCACAACCAAACCGTCCCCCAAAAGATGATATGCTTCATTATAGCGCTCAGGCAGTATAAAATTATCAGCAAGCCCCATCAACCGGGCCGCTTCGCGCGGAGAAATCAACCTCGAGCGAATTTCATTGCCTTTAACCAGCATAATTATCTGTCTGCTGGATCCGCCAGCGGGAGTCCGCAGGCAACCACTGATTTGGTCAAACCTGATCTCCGCTCTTTGGACCCTTTTACCTTCGTTATCACGTCGGGTCCTTTTATAAATGGTGCCCACGGTCAACTTACCCAGCCTCTTGGCCATGTGTACTTTCTTAAGGTTGCCCTCAGACATCATAGAAAGCAACCGTTCGGTTTCCTTAGCAGAGTGCCAACGAACGCCATCAGGCATCACTTCAATTAGGTCTTCAAGGTGATGATTTGCTTGAGGGGGATCGGGCAGGCTCCACCAAACCCAAAAATCCTTCAATGTAGCTCGGAGCAAATCATAGGCGCGCACTACCTGCTTTGGATGCCAGACGGGGTGAGGCCCATTGGCTCTTAAACGAGTTACCTCTGGGTTGTCCCGTAAAACAGCAACAATGAACAACCTGGGCCTTGACTGAGGGACAAAATGAATCGCATTGATGACAAGCGGACCCACTAAATAGCCTTCATCTGCCAATGCTTGGAGTATAGCTTCGAAATCTGCGCCTTTGTTAGAGATTAAGGCACCTACGACATTTTCTAGAACAATCACTGGTAAAGGCCTGCCATCAGCAACCAAATTTCTGACATGCTCCATAAAAGGCCAGAATGTGCTGCTACGCTCCCCTTTTAACCCCGCATAATTGCCAGCCAGGGATAAATCTTGACAGGGAAAAGAAGCCCAGGCCAGCTGAGCACCGGGAGGTAATTGATTCAGGTGCAAATTGGCTACGTCATCGACCACCAGGGATTTATGATTAGTATGGTTGACCCGGTAGGACCTAGCTTTTTTGGGACAAATTTCATTTGCCAGCAAGCACTGCCATTTTTCACCCAAGCCAAGGCGGGCCATGCCACCTCCAGCGAAAAACTCATAAAACCCAAGTTGTTGCGACTGATCAGCCATTTATTTTTTCTTCAAGAAATTCTCTTAAAATTTCAGTTAGGCTAGCTGTATCTTTAGTCTGACACTCCCACACTATTAGAACCGACCATCCTAAATCACACAACTTCTTTTGGTTTGTGAGGTCCCTGGTTTCATTACCAGCTAATTTAGGCAACCAATAATCTTGGTTTGTTTGCGGGATTTTAGCGTACTTGCACCCGTTATGTCTGTGCCAAAAGCAGCCATGTACAAAAATGATCTTCTTTAGTCTTGGAAACACCAAGTCTGGTTTCCCTGGCAATTCCTTACAATGTAGCCGATATCTATAGCCCATCCCATGGATCAGCCGGCGAACCTTCATCTCGGGAGAGGTGTCTTTACTTTTGACCCGCTGCATGGTTAGTTTACGCTGTTTTTGGGTCAAGTTATCAGCCACACTTCCTCCCAATATGGTGGTTAATTACATTGTGTCGACATGACTGTCAAGAAGCTTACACCACCCATTGCGCTTAATTTACTTATACATACTATATATGCTACATCTAAGCGAAATCTTATGCAATTTTATCCTCCACAGTCCCTATGTTAGCATGACCCCGGGATTGACATTCCTCCCAGTAGCAAAACAACTTCTCTATGTCCCAAGAGATCAGAAACACCTTGATACTGATGAGTTATTTGAATCTCACTCAAAAACATTCAAAGCCTCCACCGTTAGAACTAAACTTCCTTGTCCTCAACGAAACCCTTAAAGGGTTTTGTTAGCCGCCCCAAATGTTGCTTGAGGTCCACCAATCATGCAAACGAAAGGAAACTTAAATATTGACTTCATCTATGCAAGCTAATGGAACCCATTGTCTCATATCCTGTTCTGTCTTTTAATTTCAGGTAATTATCCTGTTTTTCCACTAACCGGACGCATGTGTTCAGCAAAAGGGTTTATATAGGCGCCTTTTAGCAATTAAATACTTGTCCAATCCATCAGACCCGGCCAGGCCTTGAAGAGTGGAATAAGCGGCAAGGAGTCAAAATTCACCCGGTCAATTACTTAAAATTACCTTTTATGATTCAACGCCGTAAAACCCGGCAGACATACTCCTTTGATCTGCATTAATCCTAATAAAACCGGGTTTCCCCAGCCAAAAAATTTAAGGTTTTTTCCTTTCCCAAAAAAGCTGGCACAGGTGGTTAAAACATTAGCCAACCGACTAAAAACAAAGCGAATTACTATTGTGAAAAAACCTTACCGCCAATGGATTGCAATAGGCCCGGCCCAAAGCCGGGCAGAGCATATTTTATTTAACGCGAGCGTAAATCACCGGCACAAACTCCGTATCCAGAACAGGTTTCTCCCCGGCCAGATTAAGCTTGATTTTAAGATAACCCGGGGGGAATTTCCGGCTGCCGAAAGGCATGTCACCGGCCCACCAAAACCCGCAGACACTCGGCAGGCCAATGGCCCTTAATGCACCTTGGGCAGTGAACAGGGTGCTGGTCTGATAGGCATGTTCATGTCCGTTTATCAAGCCCAAAATCGGCCGCTCACCCAAAAGTTCAATCACCTGTTTTGCCTTTTGATCCACATTACGCAGGGCAAAACCCGGAGCCTTTGGCGTCTTTACCAGGGAGCCTTTTCTAAGGGGGTTAACCCCGGATAATGGAGAAAACAACGGAAAGTGACTTAAAACCAGGACATGTAAATCTTTGGGCAAGACCTGGACCAGATTTCCCAACCAATTAACGGTGTCTTCCGAGCAAGCGCCGGTATTTTTCGGCTTGTCCTTGTAATTTCTGCCGAGATGCATATTGTCCAGCATGATAAGACAAATATTTTCAACAATGTAAACCTGTCTGGATGGTCCCAGGTAGTTTCGCCAGGAACTTAAATTCACTCCCCAGGGCTCTTCAAATCCATAGCGAACGTCATGGTTGCCCGGCAGGCAACGCACCGGTTGAGGCAGCATTCCCACCGCCTGGCAGGCCAAGAGCATCTGAGCCTTGGTGTGGGCAGTTTTTTTGTGTTCGGCATCCATACAGATATCACCCGCCACCAGGCTTAAATGAGGCCGGAAATCCTTTAGCTGGCGGGCCACCTTGGCCCAGGTGCGCATCGGTGTTTCCAGGTATCCGGGCTTTACCTCCCAGTCGGGCGGCGCCTCCTTTGAACAAAGATGGGGATCGGAAAGTGCGGCTATTCTTATCTCCTTACCGTAATGGACCTTTACAAGGTTGACGGTTTGCCCGGATTTCTTGAACTTTTCAACCGGCCACCACCAGTCGCCCTTGACCGCATAACCGGAAGGCGCGGTGATTGCCAGGATGCGGCCCGGCCTGGTCTTGATCTCAAATTCGCCTTTAGCCAAGCTGATCTTCACCTGGTGCCCATCACTTATCAAAGCTCCGGCCACCGCCTCTCCACCGGGGCCTGAAATCTTTCCCTGAAGCCTTAATTCATCCAGGGCCCAGGCGTTTAAGTTTAAAAAAACAACTGAAAATATAATTAAACCGACAAAATTAATCAGATATCGAGACCTACTCACAGAAGCACCTCCAAGCGGGTTCCGGTTTTGATATCCACCAACCCTTTATCCGTAAGGCGGATAAAGGGTAAACCAGTAAAAGACAAGGTCTGGACGGTCAACAGGGGATCGATAAGCCCACAGCCCAGGCTGCGCAACGCCTGTTCACAGGCCTTTTGCTCCAAAACTATCCGGCTAAGGGGCCTGTCCGAAATAATGCCGGCGATGGGCATGGCATGCTCAGCCAGGATCTCCGCCCCTTTAGCCACCACCACACCGCCCCCCAGCTCGTGGGCCCGGCCGGCGGCCAGGGCCATCTCCCTGTCCGAGGCCCCCAAAACCAACAGGTTGTTGGCGTCCCATAAAAGCGTGGTGGCCAAGGCGCCGCTTTTGATTCCCCAACCCTGAACAAAGCCCAGGGCCGGTGCGGCATCCCGGACATGACGATTAAAAACCCCCATCTTGAGAATGTCCCTTTTGGGGTCGGGCTTGACCAGGCCATTTTCCACACAAAGCTCATGGACAGCTTCTTTGGTTATGGTGCTCGAGACTATGACAGAGACTCTTGCCCGGACTTCCGGTCCTTGCGCCTTAATCGAAAAATCCGCAGCCTCCGGCCTTTTGCATTGCATGGTCCGGCGGGCGGACTCCGGGTAGTCTACCCTGGTGTCAGGGTCAAGGGGGATGCCGTTTTCCGCGACGCACTCACCGGCTAAATATACTTTTTGGGCTTTAAATTTTTCCAGATCCCCTGCCAGCCAAAAATCCGCCCAATTACCCGGAGCAAGGCCGCCCAGGCGTCGCAATCCAAAATAACGGGCGGGGTTCAAGCTGCACCAGGCCACGGCCCGGGCCGGGTTCACTCCCATCTCCACGGCCTTTTGCAATAAAGGGTTCATGGCTCCGTTTTCGGCCAGGCCATCCAGGGGAGCCAGGTCTGTAACCAGCATCACCTGCCTGGTGTCCGGCAAATCGCGCAAGGAAGGAACCACCTCATCCATCTCCTTGCGCACAAACCCTTCCCTGACCTGCACGGCAATTCCCAGCCTGAGCCTTTCCAGGGCCTCCGGGCCTGTGATCGCCTCATGGCAGCTGGTGACACCCGCCGCGGCATAGGCGACCAGACGGTCACCTTTAGCCCCGGCAGCATGCCCCTCCTGGGTTTTATTCAGGTTTTGAGCCAGACTGAAAAACCTGCCCACCCTGGGGTCATGATCCGTCACCGCTGTCCAGTAGGTCTCGCCTATGCCCAGGCACTCCGGGCTCGTTAAAAGTTCTTCAAATTCTTTTGCACTGAAGTCGGCGCTGGTTTCCAGCTCCGGCAGGGGAGGAGTAAGGGGCGGGGCCAAAAAAAATAGCCGCATCTTTTGCCGAGCGGCCTCCTTGAGAAATAAATCCACCCCGGCTTTTCCCCAGGCCCCTGCCATCATGGCGGTCTCGGTTACGGCGCAGGTATTGCCGTGGGCCAGGGCATAGGGAGTAAAAGCTCCCAGTTGAAAAATGGAATCCAGATGGGTGTGGGCGTCAATAAGACCCGGTAGAAGATAACTTTCCCCTGCCTCCACAACTTGGGTATGCGGGCCGATCCAGGCTTTTTTCAGAGGCCCCAAGGCGGCTATGCGGCCATGGCGCACGGCCAGGCAAGTTGGAGGCTCGACTTTTTCAAGATAGACATTTACCGGCCTAACCCCTTTAACCACCAGGTCGGCGGCCTCTTCGCCCAGGGCGGTGGAGACCAGGTCATGAATAACCGCAGGTTTAGTCAACTCGCCGCCCAAGGGAGACATAAGTCCTCCTTTTGCCGTAACGGCCCGCCTACCCCGGCGAGCCGTTAACAACTCTTGTAACAGACCTTAACCGCCGGAACGCTCCCTTACCCGGTTTAGGCGCTCCAGAACCACCTCTTTGGGCACTGCCCCCACTATGGTCAGGTCCTTTAGCCAGTTTCCCCGACTGTCCAGGAATATCAGGGTCGGCACCCCGCGTAAGCGCCATTTGGCTGCATAGGGCTTCAGGTCGGGGGAGGCTCCGTTGGTCACGTCGGCCCGCACCATGACAAAATCCCCCATAGCCTTTATGACTTTCTGGTCACTGAAGACAGTGGCATCCATCTGTTTGCAGGGCATGCACCAGTCAGCCGCGAAATCCACCACCACGGGTTTATTCTCTTTGGCGGCCTTATCCAGCACCGCCGGACTGAAGGCCTGCCAGGCCGCATGGGAAGCGCCCGGTTGAGAAACAAATGTGGGATACAAGGTGAACCAGCCAAAGACAGCCACAGCCATTAAAGCAATAACGGCAAATATTCGTTTAAAAGCCAAAAACTTTCCCTTCCCGCTTTTTTCAAAAAAGCCCAGGTAAACCGCTCCCGCAAGACCAATCGCCACCAGGCCCCAGTCAAAGGCCGCCTGGCCCAAAACCGGCTTGAGCACATAAAGGGCCATGATCAAAAGCACCACTCCAAAAAAGCGGCGCACCCAGACCATCCAATCCCCGGCCCCGGGCAACCCGGCAATGGAACCCGAGAAAAAGGCCAGCACGGTAAGCGGCAGGCCCAAACCCAGGGAAAAGACGAAAAACACCAAAAGTCCGTAATCCAAGCGGCCCACCGTGGCCACATGGGTCATGAGGGAGACCACAAAGGGGCCCACGCAGGGAGCTGCCAAGAGCCCCACGGTTAGGCCCATGACAAAGGTGCCCAGGATGCCGCTTCGGTTGGCCGAGGCCACACGGTTAAGACCGGCCGGAAGCCTTATCTCCCACAGACCGAACATGGAAAAGGCCATGACCACCAGTATCAGGGCCACAAACAGAACCACCGGCGGCCAGGTCAGAGCCTGGCCCAGCATCTGGCCGGTAAGGGCTATCAAGGCGCCGATAACCGTATAGGTCAGGCAAAGGCCGCCGAGATAGACCAGGGAGTTGGCAGCCATCAACCCCTTGGAGCCCTGGGACCTTCCGCCAAAAAAGCTGATGGTTATGGGAATCAGAGGATAAACGCAAGGGGTCAGGTTCAAGGCAAGGCCCCCGCCGAAAACCAACAGCAAAACCAGCCAGATGGATTTGTCTTGCCAGTCGTCGGCATCCTTTTTGGAATTATCTACCTTAGCCATGGTTTTATTCGAAAGGGCATCCGGCGTCATCCCCAAGCTCGCTGCCATTTCCGGACTCAGAAGTCTGGGGCTTTCCCCTTCGGGCAATACGTTTAAAGGTAGGGACAGGTTAATAGACGCCACCTGTTTCTTTTGCTCATGGAGCAATAAGGTTGCTTTTTTAACTGTTTTTCCCCTTGCAATGCCATCCGGTAAAGACAGTTTAAAACCAGCAACCCAAATCCCCTTGGGGATCATTTCCGAATTGACCTCTTCAAAGATTAAAAACTCGGCCTCAAAGCCAGAATTTTCAGCAAATAAAAGGCTTGCCTTAATATTTTGGTTTTTAACCTTGAAGTCAGGGGGGAAAATGTTTTTCAAAAGTATAAATAAGGGTCCCTGTTCCCCGGTCTGATAACCGTTTACCATGGGGATCAACATAGCCTGGTTCGAGGCCGATTGTTTAGCCTGGACAGGTGAAACCAATAGAAATATCATAGAAATTAAGAAAAGGAACAAAACAGATATTCTAATTTTAGACCGGGTATATTTATCTTTTATATAATTGTTTTTCATCTTGCATTTCCCCTGCTTTTTAGGGATATAATGTAGCTGGAAGTAACAGATTAATCCTATCTTTACTCTATGGTCTAGTCAAATCCAACCGATGAAATTTTTTACTTCCATCATTACCCCGTAAAGATTAGGTGTTTTTTGCCAAATAATATTTTCCAATTTTACATGTTTTTTCGCCCGTATCATTCTTGGGGGTTTACAGAATTGGGCGTATCTGCTAATAAGTGATCTAATCGTTTTGATATTGCCAAAGGATCATAGTATGACCCTCTCTCGGATTACACCCAGATTTCTAACCCTTGGCCTGCTTTTATCTCTTGCTCTCGCAGGATGTGCCACAACCCAGCAAACGGCTCAGCAAACCGAAGCCGAACCTAAAGCGATTCAAAAACCAAGGCCTCCGGAAAAAGAAATCGAGGCCCAGATCGCTCAAGAGCTGAAAGAACTGGCTGCCAAGGAGATAACCCCCTCCCAAAAGGCCGAGGCCGCAGACGCCAAGGAACCCGAAGTAACCTATGACATACCGATAACTATTAATAAACAGGTTAATTACTTTCTGGATTATTTCCAGAATCGCATTCCCAAGCGTTTTCAGTACTGGCTTTCCCGCTCAGGGCGCTATGTGCCCATGATGACGGACATCTTAAAGCAGTACGGCCTGCCCGAAGACTTGGTCTACCTGGCCATGATCGAAAGCGGCTTTTCCTGCCGAGCTTATTCAAGGGCCCACGCAGTAGGTCCCTGGCAGTTTATCCGGGGCACGGGCAAGCGCTACGGCCTTAAAATCAACTATTGGGTGGATGAACGCAGGGACCCGGTTAAGGCCACTCATGCGGCCGCCCAGTACTTGAAAGCCCTGTATGAGGAGTTCAACTCCTGGTATCTGGCCGCCGCTGCCTATAACGCCGGTGAAGCCAAGATCAGAAGAGCCCTTTCCAGGTACAAGGCCGAAAACTTCTGGGATATCAGCCAGCGGAACCGCCGTTACCTCAAGCGCGAAACCAAACAGTACGTGCCCAAAATGATCGCGGCCGCGCTGATAGCCAAAGATCCGGGCAAATACGGTTTCGAAGAAATCAAGTATGAACCGCCCCTGGAATTCGATACGGTGAAGGTCCACGCAGGCACCTCACTTTCCGTGGCAGCCAAGCTGGCCGGGGTCAAGTCCAAAGAATTATCACACTTAAACCCGGAACTGCGCAGATGGTCCACACCGCCCGGTGGCGGCACTTACACACTCAGGATACCCAAAGGCAAGGCCCTTGCCTTTAATGCCGCCTATGCCAAGCTTACCCCCAAACAGAGGGCGGCCAGGGCCAGGGCGGTTAAAGTGAAAGTCCATCGGGGAGACACCCTGGGACGCATTGCCCAGTCCTTTGGGGTGAGGCTTTCGGACCTGATGGCCATGAACCCCAGGCTGAACCCCAGGCGGCTGCGCATCGGCCAGGTGGTTTATGTTCCCCCCAGCGGACGCAGCCATGTAAAGAGCCGCAACACAGTTGCCTCGAGCAAGGGGAGCAAGACCAGGACAGTGGCCTACAAGGCTCCTCACAGAAACCAGCGCAAAATCGTACACACGGTCAAAAGGGGTGACACCCTCTGGGACATCTCCCTGGCTTACGGCCTGAACTACAAGCAGATAAAGCGTTGGAACGGACGCCGCAGCAATAGGCTAAGCCCCGGACAGAAACTGGTGCTCTATGTACCCCAGGCCAAGGCCGAGTCCAAGGTGCAGCCCGCGGTCAAATCCAAAACAAGGCCTGAAGCCGGTAAAACCATCAACTACCGGGTGAGGCGCGGCGACAGCCTCTGGAAGATAGCCCGCAGGTTCAATGTAACCACCTCCAACCTTCGCCGCTGGAACAGCCTGAATTCCACCAGGCTCACTCCGGGCGATCTGTTGAAAGTCAGGACCGGGGGCAGCTAGAAAACAAACAGTCAAAAGCGTTCTAACAAAGGCCGTTACCCGCATGGTAAAATTGCAGGTAGCGGCCTTTTTTAACGGCTTACTTTCCTCAGAATCAAAGGCAACGGCCAGGGAGAAAATATGCGGTTTTTCAGTCTCCACCATAGGTTAAAGACCCAAATACCCCTTGTCTGCCTTTTTTTTCTTTTCTCCGCCCTGCCCGCCTTGGCCGGGTCCGGGGTGCCCGACTTGAGCGGACTGACCCTTGCCCAGGCAAGCAAGGCGCTTAAACAGGCCAAAATGAAGATGATTACCATTGCGGTTCCCACTCTCCTGCCCTCTCAGAAAGGCAAGGTAATGAAGCAGGAACCCAGGGCTGGTCATCGCCTATGGGACAGAAACCAGTCCGTGAAGGTTTGGTACTACGACACCAATGCCCAGGACCATACGAGAAAAACCGGTTCCAAGCCCCAATCCTCAGCACCACCCGAACAAACCAATAATGTCCGCGTTCCCAGCCTCATGGGACAACATCAATATGAGGCCCAGGCCACGGTCTGGAGTAAAAAGTTGGATATCGCTGTTGTTAAAAATCTGCCGACTAAGAACCGCAAGGCCGCCGGGACCATAGCTTTTCAAGATCCCATGCCCCAGATGCAGGTCCCCAAGGGTACGGTCATCTCCATCTGGGTCTATAAATACAAAGAAAGCGATGCGGACAAAGGCAAATTACCTCTGCCCAGATTTAGAAAGCCCCAAGAAACCGAAGAGGAAAAAGAAGAGGAAAAAGAAGGGGAAAAAGTAAAATAAAAAAGGATTTTCAGTCTAAAACAGGAAGCAATTCAGCAAGCAAATCCGAGCCTGCCAGCTCTGCCTTGTATTTGTCTAAAAGGTTGCGCACCAGCTCACCCTTGCCCATTCGCACGAACACCCTCACCACCTTGGGCGTAAGCTCACTGTCCCTTCGCAATATTCCGTTAATCAACGCATCCACTAAAAACTTTTGAGCGTCACCTGTTTTTTCCATGCGGATAAGCGCTATGCCAATATTAAACTGCACCCTCGGTGAAGCATCATCCAGGGCCAGGGCCTCATGATATTTTTTAAGGCCTTTACTGAAAAGACCCTTTTCCACCATGTCCAGGCCTTCCTTGGAAAGTTCGTCTATACGGGCCTGGGTGACCACAGTCGGACCCTTTTCCCGAGCCAATTTTCGGGCAGTTTTTCTATGGGTGTCGGCCAATTCGCTTATCCCCGCCCTCTCATAAACTTCGGCCACGGTGTCATGGTAGCCGGAGAGGTCAAAGGGCAGCCGCTCCCCACGCCAGTTTGCCGGATTAGCTAAAGAGGCAAAGACCGATTCCGCTGCCTTGTAATCGCCCTTGCGAGCCAATGCGCCTCCCAAAAGCAACTGTGCGTCCAGTCTGTGCTCATCAGACCCTCCGGTCTTCAGATCCCCGGCCTTGAAAAGAGGCCCCACCGCATCATCAATTAGTCCCTGGGCAAGCCTCACCCTGCCCAGCTCAAGATTTCTCTGGGCCGGGTTTTCCCTGGGTTTAAGCTCCAAGGCCTTTAGAAAGCTCACCTCCGCCTCCGGGAACCTGGCCTGCTCTTGGTACAGAAAGGCGATTTTCTCCTGGCGGCCTGCATTTTCACTGCCTTGATTTTGCAAGGCCTTTTCCAAAACGCTCAAGGCCTCGGTTGACTTGCCCTCCTTGTGCATGGAATCAGCCAGCAGGTCGTATGCCTTGAAAAAACGGGGGTTTTCCACTAAAGCCCTGCGATAATTTTCCCGGCCCGCTCGTGAATCCCCCATTTCCTCCAACACCCGGCCCAAATAGGCCAGAGCCAGGCTGGCCCTCGGGTCCAGCTCCAAAATCCGGTTAAAGCAGGCTTCAGCCTGGTCGAACTGTTGATTTCTGGCAAACAGTTCTCCCAACCGAAAAAGAGTCCAACGCGCCCGGGGGTTATTGTTGGTTGCCTCTAAAAACAGCTCCGCCGCCTGATCTATCTTGCCCTCGACCTCAAGCAGCATGGCGCGGGCCGTCACCAGGCGTTGCTCCAGAATCAAATTCAACCGCCTGGTGAGTTTTTCCGCGCTTATCGGTTTGGTTAGATAGGCGTCCTGGCTTTCTTCCGCAGCCTGAATTACCTTGGTGTCCACGGTTTCGGCTGTGACCATGATAAAAACCATGTCTTTCAGCTTTTCATCACCGCGAACCAGATCTAAAAGCTCCAGTCCGTCCATGTGCGGCATGTTCCAGTCAACCAGGGCCAAATCACAATTGTGTTTATCGATGATCTTTAAGGCGTTCTTCCCGTCCGTGGCCCTTAGTACATCATCAAAGCCACTGCCGCGCAAAGCCTGGGTGAGAAGAATACGCATGGTGTGCATATCATCCACCACCACTACCGGGGCCTTACGCGCCACCAGCCGCTCAAGGCGCTCTATCTCCCTTTGGATCTCTTCTTCGGTTCTGAAACCCTCTTTAGGAACCCAATGGCTATTTACCTGCTCGCCCAAGGGCATGGCTCTCCTGAATACCATCTATTTTCAATATATTGCGGCCATATCTTTTCTTTTCGGTCAAAACGGGGCCTTACTTGAACAGATCATTCAGACAGCGGCAGGCTCAATTTAAAAACAGCTCCGCCTTGAGCCATATTCCGGTAATTCACATCTCCGCCCAAAAGCCAGGCAGCCCTCCGACTGAAGTACAATCCGATACCGGTGGAGCCTTTAGTAATCCTGCCTTGGGCATAACGTTCAAAAATACTGTCGCCCAATTGGTGATCCACACCGGGGCCGGTATCCCGAACCTCAAACACCGCCTTATCATTTTCCCTGATCACTCTGGCCTTTACCTCCCCCTTGCCTCCCTGTTCAGGAGAGGAAAAGGTAAGAGCATTCATCAATAGATTGACGATAATTCTTTCGGCAAGGTCCTCATCAACCCACACATGCAACTCATCACCTTTTTCCGCCACCAGCCGCACCTGATTGACCGAGCAAACCGCTGACATGCGTTCGGTTATCTCCCCAATAAACTCATTTAAATTTAATGAGGTTGGGTTTAAGGGAAACTGATTGGTGTCCATCTTGCCGAGATCCAGCAAGTTAGTGATCCGCCGCCACAACTGCTCCAGATCATTTTCAGCCAGGGTTAGGTAGTTGAGTCTTTCTTCCACAGGCAGGCCGGTTTCAGGGCGCAACAGCCTCAAGACCTCCCTTACGCCGGTGACCGGAGCCTTCATGTCATGGATAACCATGTACATCAGGTCTTCCTTGGCCTGTAAAGCCCGGTTAAGCTCCCGGTAGGCCGCATCCAGTTTGGAATGCAGGGCGCTGAAGATAACCTGTCTGGTAATCTGGGCAGCCACCCGTTGGGCCAGCTCAAGATCAAGGTCGTCAAAATAGGGCGAATTTTTCTTATCCGAAAGGTTCAACACCCCCACAGCCGCATCATTGTCCAAAAGAGGCACGCAGATTAAAGAACCTGTACGGTAGTGACTTTTATCACCTTCCCGGCTCTGGGCGGCAAAATCACTTTTTGCCACATTTTTTATATAAACCGCTTCCTTGGACCTAAGGACTCTTGTGGAGATAGTATCCTGCTCAAGGGGAGTGGATATACCCACCAGGTTGAAATCAGTGGCTGCGGCCACTACCAGGTATTCTTTTTCCTTAAGCATCAATGAAGCTTTTTCCGCCTTGCACACCCGGGCCAAGGTTTCGGCGCATGTCTGCAACTTTTCCGCCAGTTGCATTTTCGGGTCGGCCAGAACGGCACTCAGATCAACCACAGCCTCCAGATATGCAATGTCATTTTCAGGCCGCTTTTCCATTGTCATCAACACCCCCTGATTAAAACGAAAATACGAATTTCAAGAGAATCACCAGGGTCGGCATCCCTATAATCATCGAATCCGGCTGCTCAAAAACAGCATGCCAGTATGCCTAAGACGGCCCACCGACTGCACCGGTTCTATAAAACCGAGTAATTCAAGATAATTGGAAAATTAATTACTTTTGCCAAGGTTTGAGTGAAAAAACCCGTAAGGTCTTTTCCATACTCAACTATAGCATCTGTCTGAATTGATTATTGCATTTAGAAACGTAAAGAAAAAGGGGGAGGTAATTTTTATTTAAAGCATTCCAACTCCCTGGCCGCCAAATAGCTTTCCGCCCTGGCCAGGTCGGCCTGAGAATCAATATCCCATATGCTTTCACCAGCAGCTTGTACCAGGCCAAGCTCATCCTGGTGGGCCTTAACCAGATCCCTGGCGCCCTTATCCCGGCAGCATGCCGCAAGGGTTGAAAAATGCCACGCCATAAACCCAACCGGATGACACCATTTCGTCCCTACTTGAGCTGCGGCCAACCCACAATTTGTCTGCCAGGTTTTTTCACACACCCCGGCCACGACCAATGGGTCGACCAAAGGCATATCCGCCAGCAGGACAACCAGGCACTTAACCTTCATTTCACGGGCCCTGGCCGCGGCCAGAGCAAGGGAGCGCCCCATACCCTTTTCCGGATTTTTGTTTAAAACAAAGTCAGTGGCTCCCATATCGGCAGCCAGGCGGGCTGCATCCGGCAGGGGTTCGCCGCCCACCACCATAACCTTGCCCAAACCGGAGATCTTGGCGGCTTGAATACTGTAACTCAAAAGCGGCTTCCCCCTTAGCAGGGAAAACTGCTTGCGGCTGCCGAAACGCCTACCCTCTCCGGCCGCTAGAATAACAGCCAGGGAGGCATTAAGCCTTTGGGAATGCAAATTGGAAATATTTGAGCTGGTCGCTGTCATGTAAAAGCCCTTCCCCAAAAAAAGCCGGCAGAGCCTTTGCTCCACCGGCTAATCATATACGGGTTATCGGGCGTTAATCAACCGACCAGCCCACCATGCGCGGCAACCACAGAACTGCATCAGGTAAATAGGTCATAATAATCAACACCGTGATCTGTATCAGAATCCAAGGCATCACCGCCTTGGAGGTGAATAGCAGATCTCGGTTGGTCAGGGCTCCGGTAATATATAAGCTCACACCCAATGGCGGCGTACAATAACCAATGGCCAGGTTCACAGTCATCAAAAGGCCAAAGTGCACTGCGTTTATGCCATAATAGTCCAGCATGGGCAGGAATATGGGTCCCAGAATAAGCGTGGCGCTTATGATATCCATAAACATGCCGATTGCTAAAAGCAAAATGTTGGTGGTGAGTAAAAACAGCCATGGCTGGCTAATGGAAGCAACAACCGCCTCACTGATCTTGGCCGGTATTGCCTCCATGGTCAGATAACGGCCAAAGCAGGTGGCACCCGCAACAATGATCAAAAGGGTGGCGCTGGTTACGGCCGAGTTGACCATCACGCCTTTCACCTGGCTGAATTTCATACTTTTATGAATAAAAAGTTCAACAACCAGGGCATAAACACAGGCCACAACCGCTGCCTCGTTGGCTGTGAAAGCCCCGCTGAATATACCGCCAAAGATAATCACCGGCAGCATTAAGGCCCAGAATCCCTCTCTAAAGGCTTTGCCCACTTCAATCCAGGTTGGTTTGGGAGCGCTGACAAAGCCGGGGTTACGCAAAGCCCAAATAAATGAATAGGCGCACATACCGGCCATGATCAGGATGCCGGGCACAAATCCGGTCAGGAAAAGTCCCTCCAAAGAGACTGCCGAAATCATTGAATAAAGAATCATGGAGATAGAAGGCGGAACAATAACGCCCAGGTTCGGGGCGGCGGTCATACAGCCCAGAGCGAATTTTTCCTCGTATTTATTCTCCACCAGAGCGGGAATCATAAACCCGCCTATGGCCACCACTGTGGCCACAGTGGAGCCGCTGATGGCTCCGAACATGCCACAGGCCAGAATTCCGGCCATGGCCAAACCGCCGGGAAGCCATCCCACCACCGCATTGGCAAATCGGATGAGCTTGGTAACGATACTGCCGGAGGTCATGATGTTTCCGCATAATATAAAGAAAAGCACCACAACCAGGGCAAATTTATCCATGGACCTGAAAAGGCTTTGGGCCAAAACCAACAAGGGCAGATCTGTAAAAGCCAAAAACCCAATCACAGCTGTAAAAAACAGGCACAAAAAAACCGGCACAGTTGCCGCCATGCACCCAAGCAACACCAAAAGAATTATCAGATAGCTTAGTTCCATCCTTCAGCCGCCCTCCCTTTTACTCTTCCCTTTTTGCCGACTTTTCTTCCATATAGCTCTTATAGAGAACCTGAATTGTGCGGATGAACATCATCACCCCCATCAGGGGAAGGATGCAGTAGAGGATAACTAGTGGAATTTCCAAAATAATTGTTTTTTGAAAGGTGCGGGCCTGCATTAGCGCCATCTCATAACCCAGTTTGGCTATGAGAATAGCAAAAATCAGAACCGCAATATGGCTGCAATAAGCAAAGGTTTTTCTGAGTCTGGGGATCAACTGCACCGCCGCGTCGATGGTGATCATGGAACCGTTTTTCACTGCGGTGGAGAGCCCAATAAAAGTGGTCAGTATGATTATCTCCCTGATCAGCTCTTCGGACCAAGCCAGGGCGTAATGGAAGAAATAGCGCAGAATTACATTAATAAACAAGGAGAGAAGACCAACCATAACCGCCAGGTAAAGGGTCCACTCCTCAAACCATGACATAGCCTTGTCCAGGCTGTTCAGAATCCGACCAAACATTCCCTTGCCTCGCTCAGGGTGAAAGACTGGTCACCGGCGGGGCTTTTACCCCGCCGGCATCGATGTTTTTAGGCGCCTATTCGCTGTAGCCCAAGAATTTTTGGACCTCTTTCAGGTACTCGGCCCCAATCTGATCTGCGAATTCCTCGTGAACCTTGTTACCCTCTTTTTTAAGCGTGCCAAGGTCGGCCTCTGACAGATCCCAGAACTTAACCCCGGATTTTTTGGCTCCCGCTGCCGCATCCTCTTCCTGGGTCTTGCACTTGTTGCGATAATCTGCGCAGACCTCATGAATGGTTTTTACAAAGATCTTCTGTAAATCCTCGGGCAGGGATTTAAACCAGGCCTCATTGAAGATCCAGATGAAAAGACCCTGGGCATAGTTGACCGGAGTGTAGTTTTTGGCTACTTCGAACTTTTTGGTCAGGTAACTGACGATCAGGGTGTGATCCAGGCCTGTAATGACTCCCTGCTTCAGGGCGGTGGGAACATCAGGCCAGGGCATGACCACCGGGTTGAAGCCCCAGGACTTGTAAAGCAGCTTGTTAACCGCCGCCTCTGCGATCCTGAACTTGACCTTTTTGGCATCGGCAATTGTCTTGACCGGAATTGTGGTGGCCCAGCCATAGCGGCCATAAGCCGTGACGTCCAGACCCATGATGCCCTGGTGCTTCATGCCGTCCAAAAAATACTGGTAGAGTTTTTTGTTACCGGCGAACTTATCCATTTTTTCATAGGAGTTGATTAAAAAAGGCAGGTTCACAAGGCCCATCCGCGGGCCCAGGTTGGTAGAGGCAACCGAACTCACCGCCATTCCCTGAATGGCCCCCATTTGAAGCTGGTTCAAGACCTCCACCTCGCCTCCCAACATGGAAAATGGGATGTACTCGAAATAGATCTGGCCTTTGGTGGCTTTCCACAGGGCATCACGGATAGCAAAGCCCGCAAACACACCCTTGATGGCCGGGTGGCTGACATTGCTCACCTTGATTTTGTATTTTGCCCCGGAATAATCAAAATTTGCTTTCCATTTCGCGAGAGACGGCTTCTTGGCAAACGCAGTCGGCGCAACCAAGGCCAAGCTGATAAACGCCACTGTCAACAGTACTAACCATCTGGCAATACGCATAAGCCCACCCTCCCTAGGCAGGTCGGCCCTCCGGCCGACTATTAAAAAGGATTCCTGTTCCAGGGTTGCCATTGGTTGAAAAATTGAACCATAGACTTATTGGCCTTTCGGTCCGCTTTAGTTCCAACCAGTTTGCGGATACCTCTCGCCTCCTTTCCTTTTCCATCAACCCCTGCTATTTTTGTGGCATTTGAAACACTACACTTAATTTACCTTTAATCGGTATTAACCGTATGTCATCTCGGTTAGCTAGGTTTTTGGTGTTTTGAAGTCGCCTGATTTCTTTTTCAGGCGAAACGCCTTTGGATTTAATGGTTATAAATTGGAATAATTGATTTTTTTAAAAGGACGCAAGCTAACTTGGCAAGAGCGTGCCTTCGGCTCTGACCTTGCGTTGCCTTTCCATTTGTTCTTTGGAGTGCTTTACTAAAAGGACCGGAGCCTTGCATTTGGAAAGAACATAGCGGACCACGGAACCACCAAGAATCTCCTCCCACTCGCTAAGTCCACTCTGGGGTATGATCACCATATCATAATTTTCATCTTCAGCTATCTTGCAAATCAGGTCTCCCGGCAAGCCCTTTTCTATGCGGGTCACAAAATCCACTTCCGCCTTTGCAAAGGGTTCGGAGGCGGATTGCATAATCTTCTCGCTTCTTTTCATCATAGAAGCCAAAATGCGTTTTTGGTCCTCCGGGCTTATGCCGTGGCCTTCCAGCCTTTTTGTGTTAACCACATTTAAAAGAGTTATGCTCAAGGGTACGCGCCAGTTGAGTTTAAGCGCATATTCTTCGGCGGTTAAAGAGTTTCTGGCATTATCTACCGGGATCAAGACTTTGAAATTCATCGCCCACCTCGGTGCTAATTAGTTTTTCTGCTCTTTTAAACCTTTCAGGCGGTTTTCATTTTCCGCCTGGTTATTTGTCACCTCCCAGGGTCCGAAACAAAAGCCGCGTCTATGGCTTGGCATGAACTCCGCCCGGCAAGCAAATTAACGCCGGACGGAGTTTTTTAGTATCCAACCTTCAACTCTTAAAACTATTCAGCCGTGAATTGCGGACGCCTGCGTTCCACCAATGAGCTTAGCCCTTCAAGGGCATCTTTGGTTTTGAACATGGCTTCCAGACGATCCAACTCCAACTTCAATCCATCTTTCAGGGGCACCTTGCTCCCCTGATCCATAATCTCACCTGCCCACCGTATGGCTAAGGGAGCCTTTTTAGATAAAATCCCGGCCACTTTTCCAGCTGTGGTGTCTTTTTGCTCTGCGCCCGCACCGTTCAAAAGGGATTCCAGCCTTTCAGGATCTTCAAAGGCCATTGTAATTTCGGCCCATTTTCCATTCAGGACAGGCTTTTCGACGGTTTTCTTGGTCAAGGGATTGTTGCCGGCCAATTCCCTGATCTTGTTCATGGCCTCACCCTGGGGCACCAGGTACTCAACCAAACCCACCTCATGGGCCTGGGCCGCTGAAAGCACCTTACCTGTCATTACCAGGTATTTAGCCAGGGGCAGCCCCACGGCACGCAAGGAACGCTGGGTTCCGCCCAATCCCGGATAAATGCCTATACCGGTTTCCGGGAAGCCCAGGGAAGCCTTGGGTGTGGCGATTATGGTGTCGCAAGCCAGGGCCAATTCCGCCCCGCCGCCCAAGGCCAGGCCATCCATCAGGCAGACCACCCACTTGGGACTGGCTTCCATACGCAAAAACACATCCTGGGCGTCACCGGCAAACTCTCTGATCCTATGAACAGTGTTCCCCTTTATTTGCTTAAGGAAAAAGCCAATATCAGCACCGGCTACAAAGGCCTTGCCCTTGCCCCTTAAGACTATGGTCTCGACCTTGGGGTTTGCATTGGCCTTATCAAAGGCCTTGCCCAATTGGGCCACCACCGCCTCGTTCAGGGCGTTCATGGCCTCAGGTCTCTGGAAGATAATCTGGGCCAGATTACCCTCAATCTTTAGGTCCACGTAACGCACCGGCCATGCATCTCCAAAGGAAAGGCGCTTTTTCAAGGCTTGCGGGATGGTCAGGAAAGTATGCTGCCCGCAAATGCCATTGACCAGGTCGGCAACCTTTTCATTGCCTATTTTATTCATGAGCTCAAAGGGGCCCAAGGCCCACCTCAAACCAACCTTGGCGCCGAGATCAATCTCGGACATGCCGCATACCTTTTCATCAAGCATCTGGCAGCAGACATAAAAAACCACTCCCAGCAACCTGTCCTGACAGGCATTCAGCTTTCCTTCATCCACCTCCCCTTCCAGGGGCCAAGGCTGTTTTTTACTATATTGGGTCTTAAGCGCCTGGCTTGGGGAATAAAAATCTCCCAACTTGGCTCCCAGGGTTTCAGTGGAATGTAACGCAATGGGTATGCCTGAGAGGTTCATCAACTCAAACGGACCCAAACCGATTTTGAACGCCTTCTTGGCGGCAACCTCTATGGTGGGGATATTGGCCACACCTTCGTCTAAAAGCCTGGTGGCTTCGTTCAACCAGGGAACAAAAAAGCGATTAACCGCAAAACCAGGAGCGTCGGCAACAAAGATTTCATCCTTGCTTGCGACAGCCGCCAGCTCCTCACAAAGGGCAATTGATTCCTCATTGGTTTTTTCTCCGGGAATTATTTCCAGGAGCCGGTTTTTCGCCGAGTGGAAAAAGAAATGCAGTCCAACGAACCTTTCCGGATTTTTTATCACCCCGGCCAATTCACTGACGGAATGGGAACTGGTGTTGGTGGCAAGGACAGTCTTTGAGTCGACCACCTTATCCACCTGTTTGAAAAGCCTTCTCTTTACTTCAAAATCTTCAAATACGGCTTCTATGACAACTTGGCAATTCTGAAGGTCAGAAATGTCAGTGGAGGGTTTGAGACGGCTGAGAGTCGCCTCTACTTGATCGGGAGTGAAAACTTTTTTTGAGACTCCCTGCTGTAACAGACTGGCAATCCCGTCTATCCCACGCTGGACCAACTCCTGATTGATGTCGATCAGAACAACCTCAAGACCTTCCTGCGCGCACTTCTGGGCGATGCCAGCCCCCATATTGCCGGCGCCGATTACGCCGACCCTGGAAAGCTGTCCCATAGATACTCCAGATATCTGTTAGGCAAGTGAAGGGGATACCGTATACACGCTATCAAAACCCAGGGTCTTGGGTCAAGGCCCAATATCCACCATCCATACTAGTTATCCCGGTATTTTCCAAGTATTCAGATTAGTATAATTTTCTTTTTGTATGGATGAAAATAGTTTTAATTTCACAATCGGTGGAATAAACTCTGCGGATTTTTTCCGAACTACTGACCTGAATTTGATTTATCTTGGGGCCTGGTTTTAAATTTTCAAACAAAGCAAGTCCTTAGCCTCTATTATCGAGCCTGAAAAATACTTGCCGGCGCCTTTGGAGGCCAAATTTGGATCAACTATCCGATACAGGTGGCTGAGCAACAATTTTTTCACTTTGGCCGTTTCGGCCAACTCTCCGGCCATGGCGGGAAACATATGCCCTTTTTTAGGTTTTTCATCTGATCCTGCGCAATGAGCCATTACTAAATCCGCGCCTTGGCAAAAATCAGCCAATCCAGGATTATTTGGGCCATCACCTAAATATACAAGCTTTTTCCCGATACTCTCGAAACGCCAGGCCAGGCTGCTTGGCAGATGGTCCATCTGGTGGCTGGATATTTTTAACCCGCTTGCAGTTTCCAGTGAATCACCTGGTTTGAAAAACCGTTTTTGAAGTTTTTCCGGTCCCGGCTTTAGCCACTGGCCGAACACCCCCTCCAGTGCGCTCAGAAAATCCTCCATCTCCTTATGAGCAAAAAGCAAAAGCGGTTCTTTTCTGGCGGCCATATGCTGGTCATATTGCAATGAAAAAACTAAAGGAACCAGGTCCGCAATATGATCCGGATGGTGGTGGGAAAGAAATATGGCCCATAACCTGGCAGGATCATGGCCTGTTTCCAAAAAACGCCGCAAAGAACCCTGCCCGGCGTCGAGCATCAAAAGGTCCTCACCTGCCGCCAAAAGATAAGCGGCCGAAGAGCGCTCTTTCCGAAGTTCATTGCTGCCCGAGCCCAGGATAGTCAATTCCATGATAGATTTTTCTTTTACTGTTTAAGTTGGTTAGAGACCTCTTCCTGATTAACGGGAAGGCGGTCTAAACGGGATGCTGCCACCTTTTCCGCCCGTTGCTTTAAGGGCATAAGCAAACTTTTGGGCACCCTTAAATCTCCCAACCCATACCCCAGTTTAATATCCGGCTTGGGATCGCCGTGGAAATCGCTTCCACCGGTTATCACCAGGCCCAAGCGAGCGGCCAAATCCGAAAGACGTTTGCGCAACGCCTGATTATGTTCGCTGTATATTGCCTCAACCCCTTCCAGGCCAAGTTCCATCAGTTCCCTTATCAGGGATTCCAGACGTAAAAAAGCCAATTTTAACAGGCCGGGATGAGCCAGCACCGGCACTCCGCCGGCCCCGCGCAACAGGGAAATAGCCACGTCCGGTTTAAATTTAAATTTGGGAACATAAGCCGGCTTATCTGCTCCCAGCCAGCGATTAAAAGCCTCGGCCCTGTTTTTGGCATATCCCTTTTCGATAATCACCTGGGCAAAATGGGGCCTGCCTATCTGGCCTTGACCGGCGCAGGCGCGAACCTCATCCATGGTGATATCCAGTCCTAGCTGATTCAACTTTTCCACAACTTGGGGATTTCGTTCGGCTCTTGCCTGTTGCAGCCTCTCCAAAGCCGCCACCAACCTGGGTTCAGACGGATCTATACAATATCCAAGCATATGCATGCCACCTCTGAACCCGGCATCCACGCTGATCTCAACCCCGGGCACAACCTCAATGGGAAGACCTTTCCCGGCCTTAAACGCCTCTTCAATTCCGTTAATATTGTCATGATCGGTTATGGCAACTACAGCCAGTCCGGATTCGTATGCGGCAAAAACCACCTCAGAAGGGGTGTAACTGCCGTCGCTGGCCGTGGTATGTGTATGCAGATCAATTAAATCCATTATTTTTAGCCTCGCTAACAGCGCTATAAAAACAACAAATAAATAACGCTAACTCCATGCTACAGTTTATCAATCAAGGCTTGATTTTTCTCCTCTATTAATCCATACAGCCCAAGACTGCCATACAGTTTTATTGAAAAATCACCGTATAGAAATACTCGACTTTTACTGTCCTGAAAACCAACCGGTTTTAGTTTATTTTTATCATTCAGCGCTAATGCAAAATTCACCTTAGCATAAAATATGGGAATAAAAGCTAAAATAATAGCAGGTTATAAGGTGTCCTGATGCTCGGTTGGTAAACGGCTTGACTGCCTTTCATGGAAAACAGCACAATTTGAGGCGACTCTTAATTTTTTAGCGGATGTCGGTAACTAGCATCATAAAAGATTAAAGGCCTTTTCGGAAAATACCGAAAAGGCCTTTTACTTTTTGTCACCCGTATAATTAAAAAGTGTTAAGCTTCTACAGCTTAGCCTTGTCTGCCATGCGTATACGCAGCATAGCCCGGTGTAAGGCTGCCTGGGCCTTGACATAGTCCCGGCCCTCGGTTTTGGCTTTTTCTATACGCTCTCTGGCACGCTCGGCTGCTCTTTCAGCTCGGTTCACATCGATTTCGCGGGCCAATTCGGCTGCTTCGGCCAGTACAGTCACTTTTGTTCCGGTGACTTCGGCAAAACCACCCGCTATGGCTGCGTATTCGGTGTTACCGCCATCTTTGAACCGCATCTCGCCTACGGCCAGGGAAGCCAGAAAGGGTACGTGACCATATAACACGGCGAACTCTCCGTCTATACTGGTGGCCACCACCACTTCCACTTCCTTGCTCAGCAAGAGCTTGTCCGGGGTCACGACTTCCAACAGTATTTTATTGGCCATAGCCTGTCATTCCCGCTGTCTGTTGGTGCATGGGATTGCGAAATCTTCGCAACCCCAAGGCACTGATGTGCTTCAAGGGTCCGGACTGCCTAGGAGGCCTTGGCCATCTCCTCAGCTCGTTCCCTGGCTTCCTCAACGCTGCCCACCATATAGAAGGCCTGCTCGGGAAGATCGTCGTGCTTGCCGTCGATGATCTCGCGGAAACTACGGACCGTGTCTTCAAGTTTGACGTATTTACCGGGAGTGCCGGTGAAGACTTCGGCCACGTGGAAAGGCTGGGACAAGAACCTCTGGATACGACGGGCGCGGGCCACGGTGATTTTATCTTCATCCGAAAGCTCGTCCATACCCAGAATGGCGATAATGTCCTGCAGGTCCTTATATTTCTGCAAAATGGTCTGGACCTCGCGGGCGGTGCGATAATGCTCCTCGGTCAGATAGTTGGGGTCCAGGATCCTTGACTGTGAATCCAGGGGGTCCACCGCGGGGTAGATGCCCAGCTCGGAGATCTGGCGGCTGAGAACCACGGTGCCGTCAAGGTGCGCAAAGGTGGTGGCCGGAGCGGGGTCTGTCAAGTCGTCCGCAGGCACGTACACACACTGCACAGAGGTAATAGAACCCTTGCTGGTGGAGGTGATCCGCTCCTGAAGTTCACCAAGGTCGGTGCCCAGTGTGGGCTGATAACCCACCGCGGAAGGCATACGTCCCAAAAGGGCGGAAACCTCGGAACCGGCCTGGGTGAAGCGGAAGATATTGTCGACAAACAAGAGCACATCCTGGCCCTGCTCGTCTCTGTAATATTCGGCAGCGGTCAGGGCTGAGATGGCCACGCGGGCGCGGGCTCCCGGAGGCTCGGTCATCTGGCCATAGATCAAAGCGGCCTTGCTGATAACGCCGGAGTCCTTCATCTCGTGGTAAAGGTCGTTACCTTCACGGGTGCGTTCACCCACACCGGCGAAGACCGAGATACCACCATGCTGCATGGCGATGTTGTGGATCATTTCCATCATGATGACGGTTTTGCCCACACCGGCACCGCCGAACATACCCATTTTACCGCCGCGGGGGAAAGGCACCAGAAGGTCGATAACCTTAACACCGGTCTCCAAGACGTTGACCGTGGTGTCCTGATCCACCAAGCTGGGAGCCGGGCGGTGAATAGGGTAATACTGATCCGTCTCCACCGGTCCCAAACCATCCACCGGGCGCCCCACCACGTTGAGCACGCGGCCCAGGGTGGCGTCGCCAACCGGCATCTGGATGGGCTTTCCGGTGTTCTTCACAGGAAGGCCTCTTTGCAGGCCCTCGGTGACGTCCATGGCGATGGTGCGCACCGTGTTGTCACCCAAGTGCAGGGCAACCTCAACGACCAGGTTGTCTTCCTCGTCGTTGATAGCTGGATTAGTGATCAGTAGGGCTGTCAAAATGGGGGGTAGATCGCTTTCAAACTCGACGTCCACCACCGGCCCGATGACCTGTTTGATTTTTCCGGTCTGCATAATGAACGAGCCTCCTATAGAAGAAGCGTTATCCTTCGAAGGTGTTTTAACCTAGCCTGCCTTGAGAGCTTCAACGCCACCGATGATGTCTACAAGCTCCATGGTAATGGCAGCCTGACGGGCCTTGTTGTAAAGCATGGTTAAGTTATCAATCATGTCCGAGCAGTTATTGGTCGCATTATCCATGGCAGTCATGCGAGCTGCGTTTTCACCTGTCGAGGTCTCCAGCAAGGCGCTGTACACCCTGACATTCAGAAAACGGGGCAAAAGGTCGACCAGGATTTCCTCGGCCGATGGCTCGGTGAGATATTCCTGACCGGCATCGGCGCCCTCATCCCCTTCCAAAGCCTCGGGCTGGATGGGGAGAAGCCGCTCTACGGTCGGCACCTGGGCGGCCATGGATTTAAACTTGGAGTAAAGGACATACACCTCGTCCACTTCACCGGCGAGGAATGCGTCCAGCCCGAGACGAGCCACGGTGACCGCCAGATCAAAGTCCACGGAGTTCATCACCCCGGGCATGTCCTCGGCGATCGGGTATTCGCGGTTTTTATAATAATCCCTGGCTTTTTTACCAACCATGTAAAGATTGACCTCTTGGTCGGCCTCTTTTTTTTCCTTGACGAACTTGGTTCCGGCCTGAATCAGGTTGGCGTTAAAAGAACCACACATACCGCGGTCAGACGAGATCAAAATCAAGCCGACTTTGGTTACGGCCTCCGGCACGGCCAAAAGGGGGTGGCTGTCAGGATTGATACCCTGGGCCAGACTGCCGAGCACTTCCGCGAATTTTTCCGCATAGGGCCGGAATTTTTCGGTCTTGTCCTGTACTCCACGCAGTTTGGCAGCAGCCACCATATTCATGGCGCGGGTGATTTGCCGGGTCTTTTTGACCGCAGAGATCTTATTTTGAATGTCGCGCAACGCTGCCATAACGACCCCTCTTTATTCTGCGGGCTGGAAAATACCGTCGAACTCTTCCAGCGCCTTCTTCATCTTGGCTGTGAGGTCGTCATCGAAAATCTTCTTCTCTGCCAACTCATTGAAGATTTCCTCGTGACTGGATTCAAAGAAGTCGTAAACCTGCTTTTCATAGTCAGCCAGGGATTCGACCGGGTATTTATCCAGGAAGCCGTTGGAAGCCGCAAACAGAATGGTCACCTGTTTGTGCATGGGCAACGGCTGATACTGGGGCTGCTTTAAAATTTCCACCATCCTGCGGCCGCGGTTAAGCTGCTGCTGGGTTGATTTGTCAAGGTCGGATCCAAACTGGGCAAAGGCCTCGAGTTCACGGTACTGGGCCAGCTGCAGACGCAGGGTGCCGGCAACCTGGCGCATGGCCTTGACCTGGGCGGAACCACCCACACGGCTGACCGACAGACCCACGTTAATGGCCGGGCGGATGCCGCTGAAGAACAGGGAAGGCTCCAGATAGATCTGACCGTCGGTGATGGAAATCACGTTGGTGGGAATGTAGGCCGAAACGTCACCGGCCTGGGTCTCGATGACCGGAAGAGCGGTCAGGGAACCGGCTCCCAACTCGTCGCTCAGTTTAGCCGCCCTCTCAAGCAACCTGGAATGGTTGTAGAAAATGTCGCCCGGGAAAGCCTCACGCCCCGGTGGACGGCGGAGCAGCAGGGAAATCTGACGATAGGCCACGGCCTGCTTGCTCAAGTCATCGTAGCAGATGAGCGCATGACCGCCGCTGTCCCTATAATATTCACCAATTGAGCAGCCCGAATAGGGGGCGATGTACTGCAGGGTGGCCGGGTCTGAGGCGCAGGCGCTGACCACACAGGTGTAATCCATGGCGCCGTGGCGGGTCAAGGTGTCAATAACCTGAGCCACGGTGGATTTTTTCTGCCCCACAGCCACGTAGATGCATTTCACATCCTGACTCTTTTGGGCGATGATGGCGTCAACCAAAACAGCAGTCTTGCCGATCTGGCGGTCGCCGATCACGAGCTCGCGCTGCCCGCGGCCCACAGGGGTCATGGCGTCAATGGCTTTGAGGCCGGTATAGAGCGGTTCGTGCACCGATTTACGGGCGATAACGCCCGGGGCCACCATCTCGATGCGGCGGCGGTGCTCGGACTCAATGGGCCCCTTGCCGTCGAGCGGGTTGCCCACAGGGTCGATGACCCTGCCCATTACGGCGTCGCCCACCGGAAGGTCGGCGATGCGGCCGGTTCGTTTAACCGGGTCGCCTTCCTTGATGTGCTCGACCTCACCCATAACGGCGACGCCTACGTTGTCTTCTTCAAGGTTGAGAACCATTCCCAGAATGCCGCCGGGAAACTCCAGCAGCTCACCGGCCATGGCCTTCTCAACACCATGGATGCGGGCAATGCCGTCACCCACCGAGAGCACGGTACCGGTCTCAGAGACCTCGACCTTTTTATCGTAGTCTTTAATCTGCTCCCGGATAACCTGGCTTATTTCTTCAGCTCTGATCTGCATTAGGCGTATTCACCCCTTCTTAGAGATTCCCTCAAGCTCTGAAGTTGAGACTTGACGCTGCCATCCAGCACCAGATCCCCGATCCTGGCAATTACGCCACCGATCAGGCTGGGATCCTCCTTCACCTCGACCTGTACTTCCTGGCCCGCCACCTGTCTAAGCACTTCCGAGATACCGGATACCTCGTCATCGCTTAAAGGCGCCGCTGATGAGACTTCCGCGCGGGTTATACCCTTGGCTTCATCCAAAAGTCCTGCGTAAACTAGACTGATATCCGCAGCCGCGGTGATGCGTCTCCGATCCAGCAGAAGTTTAAAGAAGTTGGCCACAATGGGGCTCAACCCCATTTTCTCTACAATTGTTTCCAAAATTGCCTTCCGGCTTTCCAGTTCAAAAACCGGATTAGCCAAGACCGGCATCAAATCCGCCGTATCGGTCAACAGAGCAGCCATTTCAACCAATTCGCGACCATACTGCTCCATCAGACCGTCTTCCCGGCCGATCTCCAACAAGGCCTTGGCGTAGCGTTTTGCAACGATCTGGCTGGTCACTGTACCTCCTGCCCCACCTTGGCCAGATAATCCTTAACCAGGTGTTTCTGGTCGTCAGCGGTTATATTTTCTTTAACCAAATCTTCAGCCAGGGCCGCGGAGAGATCCGCTATCTCTCTTCTCAACTCGGCCTTGGCCTGCTTGGTTTCCTGCTCAATGGTAAACTGGGCCTGGCTTTTAATCCGCTCGGACAAAAGGTGAGCATCTTCGATGATGCGGGCTTTTTCCTTGACGCCTTGCTCACGGTACTCTTCCAGGATGGATTCCCTCTCCGACTCGGCATCCTTCAGGCGCTGCTCCATGAGTGCGTAGTCGCGCTCGGCCCGCTCCCGTTTGGCTTCAAGCTCTTCCAACTCGTCTTTGATAGACTGAGCCCTACCAGCCAGACCGTTTTTCAAGGGTTTTTTCAACACAAAAAACAAAACTCCGGCCAAAACGGCAAAGTTCATAATTCGGTAGACAAAATCCATCATCATGGCGTCACCGCCGCCGGAAGCCAGCGCCACACCGGGCGCGGCCAACATAGCCAAGCTAAAAAGCAGAGTAAGTCGGCCTCTCATCACTGGATGCTCCTTCCAAGTAGCTTTTCAGCCAAATCGGTTCCAAAGGATTTAACCTGGCTTCGCAAGTCTTCCCTGGCCTTGCCGATATCCTCTGCGATCTGGGAACGAACCTCCTGAACCGCCTTTTCCATCTCGGCGGTGGCCATGTCTATGATCTTCTGCTCTTCGGCCCGGCCCTCGGCCCGGTGTTCGTCCTTGACCTCGGCCCCGGCTTTCCTGGCCTTGGCCAGTTCCGTTTCCATCTCCTCATTCTTGGCGGTCACGCCCTCTGAATTGGTCTTTATATCCCCATTCAGTTGGGCCACTTTTTCGGCCCTGGTGCGCAGGATACCGCGTATGGGCTTGTAGAGAAGAAAGTTTAACGCAACCAGGAGAAAGAGGAAAATCCCCACCTGGACCAAAACCACAAATAAATCAACATCAATGCTGACCATATAGACAGCTCCTCGAAAAGCGCCTAGTTGGATTAGCCACGAAGAATATGAACACCAGAACCGCTAAGCGATGCGAGCTCTGTTTTACTTATAAAACAATATCTTTGATTGGACACAAGAGCCGCATCCAACCGGACCTGCCAGATTCATTATGCTCATTATCGGCTGAGCAGCAATTTGTCCAGTCAGCACGATAAAAAATCGAGCTTGTGATTTTTCGGACAGGATGCGCACTTCTACAATATTTTTTACATACCTGTCAAAGTTTTTTTTGTGCTAACCCGACGACATGTCCGCAAATTACCATATGGTTACACGTCATTGAGCATGATTTCACAAATCATAGCGAATTGTTGGGGGCTTCCAGTAAATCAGGGACAACTGAGAAAGCCCCCAATAAAAAGAGTCCCAATCCGGGCAGAGCTTATTTTCCGGCAGCCAGAAGAGTGACCTTTTTGGCCTCTTCCAACACCTCGCCGGAAGCCATGGAGCAGTGTCCTTCAAAGTTGACGCCTTCGTCCATCACTACTAAGGGCGCGCTAATATTACCCTTGAGCTTACCGGGCACTGTCAGTTCAATACGGTCGGTGGCGTTAATGTCTCCAATGAGCTCACCGCTGATAATGACCTGGGCAGCTTCCACATTGGCCTCTATTTTGGCCGTGGGTCCGATCCAAAGCCTGCCGGTGCCCTTGATCTGACCTTTAAAGGCGCCATCCAGCCGGGCTTCGCCCGTAAAAGTCAAGAGCCCCTCCAAGGAGCTGTCACTTCCCAAAAACACATTCACGTCTTGATCTTTGCGGCGTTTAGCCACCTCACTCCTCCAGACCGTTCGCATACGATCCATAAGTTTTCCGCCACAAGTGGATGCTAACAGGAAAAGTTCTTTACGCAAGCAATACACAAGCCGGAATTGTAATTATCTAAAATATACTATTGCTGGGCGTTTAAGAGCCTTTTCCCTGATTAAGCGCACGCAACCACCACCTGAAAAGGACTGGTATGTACGCTCGCACCTAGTATTCAACTCAATATATAACTCAATATAGACTAAATCCACCAGGGAATACTTTATACAAAATGAAAGGCGACATCAATCAAGGACGCGGATGAAATACAAATCTGCGCATGCACACCCCTTGAATCAACCCTAAAACAGCCATGGTGGATACCAGGTTCGAGCCTCCGTAGGATATGAAGGGCAAGGGTATGCCCACCACCGGGAAAAGGCCCAACACCATGCCTATATTGATAATCGCCGGCCAGAAGAAACAGGCCACCGCTCCGACAACCATCAGCATACCCAACTTATCCTTGGCCCTGCCTGCGTGCATCAGCCCACGGTAAATAACCAGAGCTAAAAGCAACAGGACAATGACCGAGCCGACAAAGCCCCATTCTTCCGCCAATACGCTGAAGGCAAAATCCGTATGCTGTTCCGGAAGAAAATGCAACTGGCTTTGGGTGCCTGCTGCATAGCCTTTTCCCCAAAACTGACCCGATCCCACGGCTATTTTTGACTGAATCAGGTGATATGAAGCGCCAAGGGGGTCGGAATCAGGATCGAGGAAGCTGAAAATACGTCTTTTCTGATAATCCTTTAAAAATCTCCAGGCCACCGGCAATATGGCCAGGATGCCGCCGGCGGCCAAACCAAGCGAGGTTAGTTTCACCCCGTTGGCCAGAATCACGCTGGTTCCCACAATCAGAACCAGCAAGGCTGTTCCCAGGTCAGGCTCCTTAAGGATCAGAAAGGCGGGAATGGCTATGAGGCCAAAAGGGATCACCAGCTCTCTAAGCTTCAACGGTTTTCCCTTGTCGTTTCTATGGAAATATTGAGAAAGAATCAACACCACAGCCATTCTGGCTAATTCCGAGGGCTGAATCGGCATGGGCCCGATAAATATCCATCTCTGTGACCCGCCTATCACCCTCCCCCAGATCAACACCGCCAAGAGGGCAAGCACCACCAATCCATAAAATATGTAACTCAGGCTGGCCAGCCGATGGTAGCTGATCACCGCAAAAAAAAGCATGGCGAAAAGCCCCAGGCCAAACCAATATATCTGTTTCAAATACACAGGGGTGCCGTGCTGGGGAAAGGAACTGGCCGCGCTGTACAAATTCACCGCGCCCACCCCGGCCAATAAGAACAAAAGCGCCAAAAGCACCCAATCGAAATCGGTTATAAGCCTCCTGTCAATCACCGCTCACCTCAGAAACACCAGCCGCAGCCTGTATGGTCTCTTTTTTGTTAATACCGAAAAATTCTTCCATCACCTTTTTGGCCACAGGACCGGCATCAGAGCCTCCGTGCCCGCCGTGCTCAACCACAACAGCCACCGCAATGGTTGGATTTTCAGCCGGTGCATAGCACACAAAAAGGGCATGGGAGCGATATTTCCAGGGAACATCTTCTTCCTTGCCAAAACTTCGCTCAAACTTCAGCCCAACCACCTGGGCCGTACCTGTCTTGCCGGCAACGGTGATTCCTGGCAGGCGAACCCTACGGGCCGTTCCCCTGGGAGAATTGACCACATCCACCAGCCCCTGATGTATGGTCCTTAAGTGTTCGGGCTTGATATTCACCTTGGTGGTAACCGCCTTGGGTGCTGGAACCGGATCTTGTTTTCCGCTCACCACCATGCGTTTTACCAGAGTGGGAGTCACCAGCCTCCCGCCATTGGCCACAACAGAGACCATGCGGGCCAACTGTAAGGGTGTAGTCAGGTTGAACCCCTGGCCAATCGCCGCACTCAAGGTCTCGCCTTCATGCCATACTTCGCCGAACCGCCTCTTTTTCCAGGCAGTGCTCGGCACCAGCCCGATTGATTCATGGGGCAGGCTTATATTGGTGCGTTTACCCAGGCCGAAGGCCTTGGCATATTTGGCCAGGCGGTCGATGCCCAGCTTCTGCCCCAAGCGGTAGAAATATACATCACAGGATTCGGAAAGAGCCCTTTGCAGGTTGACCGTGCCGTGCCCGCCTTTTTTCCAGCATTTATAAAACCTGCGGCCAAAGTGAATCTGTCCCGGACAAAAAAAGGTCGTCTCAGGGGTTATGACCCCCTCTTCCAGTCCGGCGGCGGCAGTAACGATTTTATAGGTGGAACCGGGAGGGTAATTTCCGCTGATGGCACGATTTTTCAAGGGGTGTTTTTTGTCGTTGGCCAGGCTCTTCCATTGACCGCTGGTCATACCCCATATGAAATTGTTCTGATCAAAGGTGGGAGAGGAATAAAGACAATAGACTTCACCATTTTGAGGATTCATGGCCACCACTGCGCCCGTTTCGTCGCCCAGGGCCTTGGCGGCGGCCTTTTGCATATCAAGATCAATACTCAAAACGAGGTTATGGCCCGAGGCGGCATCAACTTTATCCAGAAGGTTAAGCTCCCTGCCCATGGCGTCAACTTCAACCTGGCGGGCGCCCCTTTTCCCGTGCAAAACCCTTTCATAAGCACTTTCCAGACCATACCGCCCCACATAATCGCCGAGCCGATATACGCTTTTGGGATAACGGGAAAGTTCCTTGCTGTTGATCTCTCCGAGATACCCCACCAGATGGGCGGTTTCACGGGCAGCCAAATAAGCCCTCCTGTATTCGACCAAAACCTTGACGCCTGCCAACTCATAGCGAAAGGTCTCCAAGATCGCCAATTGCTCCCTGTCAAGATGAGAACGAATGCGAACGGGTTTAAAGGGAGGCTGCCCCTTGGCGGCAAGTCGCGCCTTTTTTATCTCCTCTGTGGTTATTCCCACCAGCTCCTGTAAACGCCTGGAAAGAAGTTTCCAGTCAGGTACATCCTCGGGCACTACGGCCAAGGTGAAGGTGGGCCGGTTGTCTGCCAACAGCCTGCCCTTGCTGTCCAAGATCAGGCCTCGGCTCGGAGACACATCAACAAGCCTTACCCTGTTGTTTTCGCTTAATTTTCTAAAATGGTCACCTTGTAGAAGCTGCATATACCAAAGCCGGGCAATCAAGGCGGCAAAAGCCAGGCCCACCAAAAGGGACCCTGCCAGAAGGATTTTCTTGGTTACGGGCGACTGTCCGGACTCAGCTGCTCGCGCCTTGTTGTCCAGCCAGACAGATGAGTTTCCCTTATATAAATTCAAACTTCCAAGCTCCTTTGCTTGGGGAAAAATCGTGTAAACAAGCGGACCAAACCTTCTAAAACGGCAAAGAAAACAGGTGCGGTAAGGGCGCTCAGACAAACCTGGGCCAAGACCATTCCCGGCGAATCAAGCAAGGGTGCGCTTTGGCTGTCCATCAAAATCAGCCCGCCGGTAACTACCGCCTGATAGACCAGGCTGTTCAGACCCACGGCCAACATTTCCAGAAAACAGGAATTTATCTCCAGTTTTCTTTCGGCGATGGCGCAACCGGCAAAGGCCATCATATAGGCCACTGTTTGCAGCCCCATAACTCCGCCGCTTAACAAATCACTGGCATAGCCGAGCATAAAAACCAGGCAGCCGCCCCATATCAGAGGGAGTTTGAATCCGGCGGACACCACTATCACCAACAGCGGCTGCAAGCGCAAAGGGCCCAGGCTCCACCAGGAAAGCAAAGTGGTGCTTAATACTAAAAGAATAAACGACAAAAGAATAGTGGCCAAAAACCTGGGCCACATGCTCTGTCTTTTTTGCGGCATCAAAAGGCTTGACCTCGCTATTTATATGAAAACCGCATTAAGGCCAGACGTCAATGCGGTTTTAGGAATCAGCTTCAAACTCTTTTTTTCTCAAAATCACCAGGACTTCTTCCAATCGATCAAAATTGACCGCCGGTTCCACTTCTACATTCAGGAACATGCCCTTGCCGATCTTTTCAACATTATTCACCACCCCGACAAACAGGCCTGCCGGAAAGACTCCGGCAGCTCCGCTGGAAATGATCTTGTCACCGGCCTGCACATCACCGTTGTGCTGAACATATTTGAGGCGCATGCCGTCTGAGCCCGCGCCCTCGATAACTCCCCTGACCCTGCTGCGCTGGACCATCACATCCATACCTGCGTTGGGATCGGTTTGTAAAAGCACTTTGGAATAATTCCGGCTTGTCCAGATTATACGCCCCACCACACCCCCGGTGTGAATGACCGGCATCTGGGAGCTTATGCCGTCTACTGTCCCCTTGTTTATGACTGCCGTGTGAAACTGATAGGTGGGATCAAGGGCTATGACTTCGGCGGCAACGACTGGATAATCGGCGGCTTCTTTCAGGCCTAAAAGACCGCGCAGGCGGCGGTTGGTGCGTTCAAGTTCCTGGAGCCTGACCAGATCCTGCTCCATTTTGGCCAGTTCTTTTTTCAGAACCTGGTTTTTCTTCTGGGCGTTGACCAAGGCAAAATAGCCGCGCCATATGTCATGGACATAGTCACCCGCGGCGGTGACGGCCCTTTGAAAGGGACCAACCACCTCCAAAACCAACCTTCCTCCCCAGGAAGAAGCCTGTTCCCTGCCGGCGTTCACTGAATATAATGCCAGTGCAGCCAGCAGAAAGGCAGCAATCAAAAGGGAGAAGCGAAATCTGCGCCAGAACCTCACTTTTGCCTGAATCAACCATATGATGTTCCCGTTTTCCGTACACTAATAGGACAAGGCACAAAAAAGCGGGAACAAATCTTTAGATTTGCTATTAAAAAGGGGCTACACCACAGAAATCAAGGGATCCGCGATGAGTCCAGCCTCAGAGGAATTCCGCAAAGAAGGCTATTTAATCTTGACTTCTCTGAGTAGCGCCAGATCGTCAAGAGCCTTGCCCGAACCCAACACCACTGTGGAGAGAGGGTCTTCGGTAATAGTGATGGGCAATCCGGTTTGCTCGCTCAAAAGAACATTGAGCCCTTTCAACAAGGCCCCGCCTCCGGTGAGTACAATTCCCTGATCCACAATATCAGCCGCCAATTCCGGCGGTGTCTGTTCCAGGGCGATCTTGACCGTCTCCACTATGGCGTCTATCTGCTCGGAGATGGAATGCCTCACCTCTTCGGAATCAATCGTCAAGGTCTTGGGAATTCCGGTTATCAGGTCCCGGCCCTTGACCTCAAGGGTGTCGACTTCCTCGGTGGGGCAGGCATTGCCGATGGTGGTCTTGATCATCTCGGCGGTGCGCTCGCCAATCAACAGATTGTGCTTGCGTTTTATATGCTGAAGGATGGACTCGTCCATCTTGTCTCCGCCTACCCTGACGCTCTTGGAATAGACAATACCGGCGAGGCTTATCACCGCCACCTCGGTAGTGCCGCCCCCGATATCCACCACCATGTTGCTGGTGGGTTCGGTGATGGGCAGCCCTGCGCCAATAGCGGCGGCCATGGGCTCTTCCATGAGGAAAACCTCGCGAGCGCCTGCGCTCTCGGCGCTTTCCCGCACAGCCCTCTTCTCAACCTGGGTTATGCCGGAAGGCACGCTTATCACGATTCTGGGTCTTATAAGGTTACGCCTTTGATGCACTTTGCGGATAAAGTGCCTCAACATGGCCTGAGTCACTTCAAAATCGGCAATAACCCCATCTTTCATGGGGCGGATGGCGGTAATATTTCCCGGTGTGCGGCCCAACATCAATTTGGCCTCTTTGCCTACGGCCATGACCTTTTGACCGGCCCTTCCGTCTTGGCGAACCGCGACAACACTTGGTTCGCTGAGCACGATCCCCTTGCCCTTGACAAATACCAGGGTATTGGCCGTGCCCAAATCAATCGCCATATCGTTGGAAAAAATTCCCAGGATAGGGTCTAACAGCATCCGATGCTTCCTTCGGGTAATTCTTTTGTGGATGGACAACAGAGTTCTTCTGCGATCAAACTACCAGACGCTTGACCACCAGGCAAGACATCTTACACAAGGTCAGCCATTTATATTAAAAATAACCTTACAGGCGGAACTATGGAATAATATTATTTTTTACTAACCACAAGAATAGTTATCATAATTTTGTCATATGGGTTGCACCGGATTTCAAAAAGGTTATGATTTCAAATTAACGACATCTACAGGCCAGGAGAAATCCTCCCATGGCCAGTTGACAACAGGCAAAGCATGTGATTTACTTCGAGGTTCAATAAAAGTACCTGGCAGTAGTGTGTCTTGTTTTTTTGCAAGAATTATCTACTTGTTTTTTTTATTAAAAGGTCAATTGGACCGTGCGCGCTTCGTAAATCGCAGGCGTTTTTTTACAAGCCCGGTAAAGGCCCGGCCGGTTAAGCCTGCCACAGACTACGAGCAAGGAGAATTTAAAAATGAAGCGAACCTTTCAGCCCAGCAACACCAAAAGGCGCAGAACTCATGGCTTTCTTGTCCGCAGCCGCAGCAAAAGCGGAAAAGCGGTTATTCGCCGCCGTAGAGCACGTGGACGCGCCAGGTTGGCCGTGTAATCAGGGGACGTTTTAGCCGTGACCCCGGAAAGACACCTATTTCCCAAAGGGGCACGGCTTAAAAAGCGCCCTGACTTTCTCAGAATGAACAAAGAAGCCAAAAGGCTTCATTCCAGGCACCTGGTCATTCTATGGAAAGAAAATTCTTCTGTTGCAACCAGACTGGGGATCACCATCACCCGCAAAGTAGCCGGTGCAGTGGGGAGAAACCACTTCAAGCGCCGTGTGCGGGAGGCATTCCGTCTGGGCGGAGACAAGATCCCCCAAGGATTGGACTTGGTGGTGATTGGCAAGAGGAATTCTGCGCTCTTGACCCAGAGGCAAATAGCAGAAGAAATGTATCAGGCTCTTTCCCAACTAGCTCGCAAGAGGGTCCTGGGAGAACCCACCCAAAGTGGCCCGTTCTAATAGCCAAATTTTTTATAAGAGCATATCAGATTACGCTATCCGGCATCCTCGGGGGACAATGCCGATTTTACCCCACCTGCTCCCAATATGCGCTGGACGCATTGGACAAGTACGGTTTTTGGCGTGGTATCGGCAAAGCTATTCTTAGAATCCTGAAATGCAATCCACTACATCCCGGGGGATACGATCCAGCCTGATCTTAATACCTCACGATGTGATCCAAGAGGTCAATGAAAAATGAATGACACAACAAGACTTATTCTGGCAATTGTTTTGAGCGGCGGCCTTTTGCTCGCCTACCAGACCTTCATGACCAACCCCCAACCGCCCGCTCAACAAACCGCTCAGGTGGAGCAAAGCGTAAAAAAAGAAAAAGCCGCGGCTGAACCCCAGACCGCCCAGATGAAAACCCCGGCTGCTCCTACGGCCCCCGCACCCGAACCCCTCACCAAAGCCAGGGAAATCATCGTGGAAAACCAGGTTGCCACCCTGGTATTCAGCGCGCGTGGCGGAGCTTTGAAAAAAGTCATCCTTAAAAAATACTACAATCAACCAGGGGAAAAGGGCGGCAACCTGGTCATGCTGGATCTCAAAGAAAACCAACAGCTCTCCTTGGGAACCATCATCCCCAAACTGGCCCCTCAGTTGAACAAGCGTATTTTCACCGCAGATAAGGATTCACTGGTCGTGGGAAAGGACGGCCAGGCCAGCCTGGTATTCACCTATCGCACCGAGTATTTTGAAATTCAAAAGAAATACACCTTTAGAAGCGATAAATACGATTATGATCTTGATCTCAGTGTTAAAAACCTGACCAACGCACCCTTTGAGATAGCCCCTGAAATGATCCTGACAGGCAACTCACCCAAGGATAAGGCCAATGCCTATTCTTTCTCAGGCGCGGAAGTCTGGATGAACAAGGGCCTGGAAGAATTGGATAAAGGCGATCTTGAGGATAAGCCGGTTCTTACAGGAGACATTTCCTGGACCACTATCAACATTCCCTACTTCATGAGCGGCCTGGTTCCCACCACCAAAGACATCTCCGAAAAAAGAACCGTACGGGGCACGACCCAAGACCAGATCATGACCACCGTTCTTTTGGAAGCCGCAGCAACTGTTCAGCCTAACCAAAGCACCAGCTACCAATACCTGGTTTACACCGGCCCGAGGGATCTGGACATTCTGGAACCTCTGGGACACGACCTGGCCAATGCCATTGATTTTGGCTGGTTCGATATCCTGGCCAAACCCATGTTGGTCCTTTTGAACCTGCTCTACGGATGGATTGGCAACTATGGTGTGGCCATCATCATCATAACCTTGCTCACCAAAATCGTATTCTGGCCCCTGGCCAGAAAGAGCTACAAATCTATGAAGGCCATGCAGTCCTTGCAGCCCCAGATCATGAAAATCAGGGAAAAATACAAGGGCGACAAGCAGCGCATGAATCAGGAAGTCATGGGCCTTTATAAAACCTACAAAATAAATCCCATGGGCGGCTGCCTGCCTATGGTAGTCCAAATACCTGTTTTTATTGCATTTTATAAAGTTCTTGGCGGCTCAATCGAACTTCGCCACGCACCTTTCATGCTCTGGATCAACGATCTGTCTGCCCCGGATCGTTTGATGATCGGATTTGACATTCCTTATGTTGGCGGATTACCAGTGCTCACCCTGCTGATGGGCGCCTCCATGTTCCTGCAGCAGAAAATGACCCCGACCCCTGGTGATCCTGCCCAAGCCAAAATGATGCTTTTAATGCCGGTTGTCTTCACCTTCATGTTTATCAGCTTCCCTTCCGGCTTGGTTCTCTATTGGCTGGTAAACAACGTTCTGGGTATTGCGCAACAGTATATGACTAATAAGGGCAAGGCATAACGAAATGGAATCAAAAGAATTTACCGCAAAAACTACTGAAGAGGCGGTCCGTCTGGCTAGCGAATATTTCAACCTTCCTTTGGGTAGACTCAAAGTCGAGGTCATTAACGCAGGCTCCAACGGCATACTCGGCTTGTTCGGTAAGAAAAAGGCCAAGATTCTGGCAACTCCTACTGATGCCAACAGCACCAGTATGGAAGTCCGGGAAGTCATGAGGGAGCTGACTGGCGAAGAAACCTCTAAACCATCCCCAAACAGGCAAGCTTCCAGAACTTACACCAATCAGGGGAGCAATGACAGGCATGGGGAGACGCCCAGCGAGGAAGGCAAAACCACCCCTCAACCGGAAAGTCCGGAAGTTTTAGAATCTGCTCGCCAAGTACTGGTTCGTCTGGTTGACCCTCTGGATGCAGATGCCAATATTATTGGCGAAAGCACTCAATACTCCATTGAACTCAAAATAGACAGCCATGAGATCGGCATCCTTATCGGCCGCAGAGGTCAGACCCTGGAGGCGCTGCAATACCTCACAACCAGGATTGTAAGCCACCAGGAAGGACGTCCGGTTCGCATCAACGTAGATGCCGGCGATTACAGAAAAAGACGGGTTGAATCACTACAGGAGCTGGCCTCCAGAATGGCATCCAAGGCCCGAGGCACCCGCAGGCCTGTGGCAATAGGCCCTTTCAATGCCCAGGAAAGGCGCATTGTTCACCTTGCCTTGCGCAATGAAAGAGGGTTAAGCACCTCTTCCAGGGGCAGGGGCGAGGTCAAAAAGGTCATCATCAGCCCGCGTTATTAGGATTATGAGCCCCCGCCGCGCTTTAAAAGCGCGGCGGGGGTCTGGCAGGAGATAAAGGCGCCGGCCTTTATAGATGACTGTGCAAAAATATAATCAAGCAGATCAAACGGGCCACAGGCCCCTCACCGCCGACCCATCCAACCCTGACACCATTGCCGCTATTTCAACCCCTCAGGGAGCAGGGGGAATATCAGTGGTTCGCATATCCGGACCAGATGCACTCGCCACGGGTAAGGCTCTTTTCGAACCGCAAGCCAAATCCCCTGACTGGGAACCCAAACCCAGATTTATGCATCTTGGATTTGCCCTTGAATACAATAGCGGGGAACGACTTGACCAGGTTTTGTTAACCTTTTTCCCTGGTCCGGCTTCCTATACAACCGAAGATGTGGTTGAGATCCATTGTCATGGCGGCTCAGCCCTGGCCAAACGTATTTTGGAACAAACCTTGAATTTAAATTGCAGGGTGGCCAGGGCCGGGGAATTTACCCTTAGAGCCTATCTGGGCGGAAGAATCGATCTGAGCCAGGCTGAGGCCATAAGTGATCTTATATCTTCAAACACCCAGGCCGAAGCACGCATAGCCCTTTCTGTACTGCAAGGTAAAATGGGCCATGATCTGGATTATATTCGCAACTCCCTGATAAACTGTGCGGCCGAAATAGAAGCCAGCATTGATTTTGACGACGATGTAACTGGTATTGACCACTCGAATCTCGCATTTATGCTTGAATCTTCCGTTTTAAAGCCTTTAAACGTACTTATAAAGAACCGCAACAAATGGCTCCCCTATCGGGACGGCATCAGGCTATCTTTATGCGGAAAACCTAATGCAGGTAAATCAAGCCTTTTTAACGCCATTCTTGGCTACGAAAGGGCTATCGTTTCAAATCTGCCGGGAACCACCAGGGACAGCCTTGAAGAAGCTTGTATCATCTCGGGAATTACCTGCCGTTTCGCTGATACGGCAGGCCTAGGCACACCTCAGGATGAAGTTGAAGCTGAGGGCATAAAAAGAGCCTATTCCCAGGTTGAAGCCAGCGACCTGACAATCTTGGTCCTAGACAGGTCCCAGCCTCTCACAGACATGGATCGTCATATCCTTCAAAAAACCCGGAATACCAAGCGCATCATAGCCGTTTCAAAGTGTGATCTAACCCCGGCCTGGGATCTTGATGTTTTACGTGAAACAAATTCTCCCATTACTAAAATAAGTTCCAAAACCCTTTTAGGTTTCGATAAATTTTTAGATAAATTGACTGAGCTGATAACCAACGGTCAACCAGAACCCGTTCCGGGGCAGACCGTAGTAAACCAAAGACATGCCGATTGCCTTAATGCTGCCAACCTACAGGTTGCAAAAGCCCTTAACATAATAAGGAACCATGGGGCCAGCTATGAAGAGCTGATCAGTCTTCATTTGGAAGAGGCTCTTCATTTTCTCTCCCAAATCGATGGCCAGGTTCTTGATGATCAGGTAATTGATGCTGTCTTCAGCAATTTTTGTGTTGGTAAGTAACCATGCAAAATTTAACTTATCCCGAACTGGCTCGGGAGGCGCAATCCATATGCCCTGATCTGAACACCCCCGTCTTTTCTTGCCTTGAATTATTGATCTTGGAACTTCTCAAGTGGAACAAGGTGCACAATCTCACTGGTCATAAATTTTACAAAAACGCTTACAGGGATTTAATTCTCGATGGATTATGCCTTACTAAATGGGTTTTAGGCGACTCTCTGTTGGATATTGGCTCCGGAGCAGGTTTTCCCGGTCTGGTTCTCGCCATCGCCCTACCCCAACTAAAAGTAACTCTGCTTGAACCCAGGGCTAAAAGGGTTAGTTTTCAAAGACATGTATGCCGTCTACTGGAGTTGGAAAACCGGGTTACCTCATTGGCTAAAAGAAGCGACCAGATTGAAGTTCCCACTTTTTACGACACTATTACTTTACGCGCTGTTACATCTATCACGGAATCTATGAATATGGCCCAGCCATTCAGAAAAAAAACAACAACTCTTTTACTACCCAGATCTACAAAAGATATTTCTGAGGCCCAAGAATTAGGACTAAATTTCGTGACCTATTACCCATATACTAAACTGGGCCCTAGAATTTTAATTGTAGATCCCAGACCTTCGGGTCAACGTTTCACGTGAAACATTGACCCGAAGGTCTGTAAATTACAAACTAAAATCACTTTTGTTTATTTTTTTTCAATAAGTAAGATTGAACCACACCAGATGAAAAATGTAGTCAAAATTATAGGTGCGGGTCTGGCAGGGTGTGAAGCCGCTTTATTCCTGGCCGACCATGGTGTTAAGACAATTTTATATGACACCAAGCCGGATCATTTTTCACCGGCTCACAAATCACCTAATCTGGCCGAATTGGTTTGCTCAAATTCCTTGCGTTCAGCAGAACCAACCAGTGCTGTGGGTCTCTTAAAACAAGAGATGCTGATGCTTGGTTCCAAATTTATGGATTGCGCCCTTAAGACCAAGGTGCCGGCCGGAAAGGCATTGGCTGTGAATAGAGATGCTTTTTCTCTTTGCCTGACAAAGGCAATTCAAAGCCATCCCAATATTGAATTCAAAACTGAAGAATGGAAAAAAATACCTGATAAGGGGATTGTTATATTGGCGACCGGTCCTTTAACCACCCCTGCCCTGCTTGACTCCCTCTCTTCCGTAACCACTTCTGAGGGATTGCATTTTTATGATGCCATATCTCCAGTTATTGAAACCGATACTATAGATTCGGCTAATTCATATTGGAAGGATCGCTGGGACGACCAATCAAAAGGTGATTATCTTAATTGTCCCTTGACCAAAGAGGAATATGACCTTTTTTATGATGAATTGATCAAGGCCGAACAAGTTCCCTTGCATGATTTTGAGGAGCCCCGTTTTTTTGAAGGTTGTTTACCAATTGAGGTAATGGCGGCCAGGGGGTATAAGACATTACTTTTTGGTCCCATGAAACCTGTCGGCCTATGGCAGCCGGGTGCGGACCAAAAACCTTATGCAGTGGTCCAGTTGCGTAAGGAAAATTCAGAGGGTAGTGCCCTAAATATAGTGGGTTTTCAGACAAAACTCTCATATCCTGAACAAAAAAGAGTTCTTTCCCTGATTCCTGCCTTGAAAAACGCTAATTTTCTTCGTTTTGGGTCTATCCACAGAAATACTTTTGTGGATGCTCCCAGAGTTTTAGACTGTTTTATTCGCTTAAAAGGCAGAGCACATCTATTTCTTGCGGGACAGATATCAGGAATTGAAGGTTATGTGGAATCTGCGGCCACAGGCTTACTGGTGGGATTCAACGTTCTTAGATTACTACAAAAAAAGAACCTTGTCATACCTCCACCCACCACAGCCATGGGTTCTTTGATCACTCATTTAACCAACCTGGAAACCAAAGACTTCCAGCCATCGAATGTTAATTTTGGCCTTTTTCCCAAACTAGTCGAACGGCATACGAAAAAGGAAAGAAAACAAAAATACGCTGAAAGGGCAATGACAGACCTGAAAAGATGGTTGGAACTCTTGAAGTAGAACATTAATTTGTCACATAAAATCATATAGTTAATATAATAAAAGGGCTGGAAAATTGTTTCCTCCGGCCCTTTTTATTCTATTTTATAAGCCATTTATTCAGGTGATATGACCTTCCAGATCGTAATCAAAAGAATCGACTATTCTACATTCAGCTATCTCGCCCGGTTCAGCCTTACATTCTGTTATTATCAATTCACCATCAACATCCGGCGCCTGTGACCATAGCCTGCCATGCCAGACAAGATCTGACTCCGGGTGGGGTCCCAAAACCAGCGCACTTTCCATGTTGTCGACCCGTTCAGCCAGCTTTGCTTTACTTATTTCCTTTTGTTGTGCCATAACGGCCTCTTCTCTTTTTAAAGCAATTTCTCTTGGTATCTGTTTCATCCTGGCGCTGGGGGTGCCTTCTTCAGCTTGGTAGTGAAAACAACCCAAATGATCAAACCTGGCCTCAGCTAAAAATTCAAGTAGTTGATTGAATTCCTCTTCACCTTCTCCAGGATGCCCTACCATAACCGTAGCTCTTAGAGTAAATTTGGGGTAAGTATCTGATATCTTATTCAATATGTTTCTTATATCTGCTTCGATTTTCCTTCGTCCCATATTTTTCACCACTTTTTCGGCGACGTGTTGGATAGGTAAATCAAAATAAGGAAGAACCTTGGAATACTTGGCCGGGGCATTTATTAGGTTTTCGGATATGGTCTCTGGATTTAAATAATGCATCCTAACCCAGGCAATATTTTCGATTTTCTCAATTTGTTCAAGAAGATATGCAAGGTTATATTTAAATTTGACATCTTTGCCATAATCAGTGAGGTCCTGTGCAACCAGGTTTATTTCTTTTATTCCCTTTTGGGCAAAACACTCAATTTCTTTAAGAATACTTTCCGGATTACGAGAAATTAATGGCCCTTTTATGGAAGGAATAGTACAAAATCTACATTTATTTGCACAACCTTCAGCTATTTTTACATATGCCCAACCTGGGCCGGTGGTAGGCATCCTTTGGCTGTAGCCTTTTAAAAGAGTGCTGTCCACCTTTGGTTTTGATTCGGCTAAACCGCTTTCCCCTGCGTCTAAAATTTCTTTGAGCCTGCCAAGTCCAGCTGGAGATATGAAAAGATCTACTTCTGGAAGGTTCTCAACGAGGCTTTCGCCATACCTACCCACCATGCACCCTATAACCACTAATCTCTGACCTTCTGTTTTCATCTGTCCCAGGTCAAGAATGGCTTCTAAGGATTCAGAAACAGCTTCTTCAATAAATCCGCAGGTATTCACCAATATAATATTGGCTTCCCTTGGTCCGGAGGTCATTTCGTAGCCGGTATTTTCCAGTTCACTGGCCAGTACTTCCGAGTCAACCAAATTCTTGGGGCAACCCAAGGTAAGGATCATGGCTTTATTTTTCATTTAATCTGTCCTTGGCCTTGGAAATGAGTCCACAGGCAGAGCATATTTTCATACGTGTTGGAAAACCGCAGATCTCACAACGATTTTCCGGAGTATCTTCACTTGGTCCACCATTGGTTTTTAAATAGCCAAAATATAAATTCCTCTTAATTCCCGGCATGTTATCTTCTAGTTGATGTAAAGCGGAACCATAGTAATGCAAAGTTGCTCCCCTGGATCTCGGGCAATCATCCTTGAGGTACGGTAATTTTTTAATTCTGGCGTATGTCTTTATCTCGTAATTATCCAGACGAATAAGGGGTTTGATTTTTTTAGGAAGTATGCCTTCCGTTTCCGGCAACACTGGCCAGGTGCGTTTAATATAATCGTTTCTTTGATAAATCAGGTTTCCCAAAAGCCTGGAGGCTTCATCATCCAAATTGTGGCCGGAACAGACTACATTTAGATTATTATCCCTGACATAACGATTCATCACATGTCGTTTTATGGTTCCACAGACTGAACAGAACTGCCTGTGGCTGCCCCTGACTACATCTATGATATTAAGCCCAACATACTCTTTGACCTTTACTATTTCTACTGGTCTGCCGAGCTGCTCAGCCATTGCAAGACAGGCGTTGGCTGAAGCAACACTGAAGTCTTCCAATCCCAAGTCAAGATGAAAGGCTCTGGTTTCAATTCCCATCTCCGTCAGTGCCTGCCAGAGAGCCAAAGAATCCTTCCCCCCGCTTACTCCAAGCCCAATACGGGATTCAAGGTTGATCATATTAAACTTTTTTAAGGCCTTTTCCACCTGTCTTTTGAAATAGAATTCAAAGCAATCAGTACACAAGCGTAGATTATGGGATGGCATGCGTATGGTGGCCTCTCCCTTACAGCGTGTACATTTCATGGTGTTTTTGCCCATTTTATTCTCTCTTTAAATGCCGATATTCACATTAGGTGTAGCGCTTAATCTAGAATTTCCAAGTGATCACTCTTATGGATTCCCGGATCAAGTAAAAAACAACCCCGGCCTTACCGTTTTGGTATGCCAGGGGTGATTTATGCCCGTTTTACCTGGTTCTTAGGGGCCGGCCTCCACAGCCGTTAAAATAAACCAATTTTTAAATTTAAAAATATATAATATTTTTAATTAGTTAAAATAATAATTAATCTTAAACTACTTAAACCTGAATTAATTTTAATACAACCATACCACTTGAGTGGTTTTTTGCCGATTCCACTCTGTCTGGAAAAAATCTTGACATATTAGGTTGAAATAATTTATCATGAAATGATGAGTTAGTTGGGCTGGCCGAATTGGTTGTACGGCTAGCCATTTTTTTTCCGGCTGGATGTTTTGCCTTTCAGCCTATCATAACCAAAGAGTCATTGCCACCGCTCAGGAGGAGTGATGAAACATTATTAATGTCATTCCTTTTTATACTGCCGATTAAGGTAGACTGCGATTTTTTGCACATCTTTTTTCTAAAATTTGCGGCTTTAGTTTAAATAGTGCTTACCTTATGAAAAATACCCTTGGCTGGGTTTGCAACATAAGGAGACGAAACGAATGGCCAAGGTAGCTGATGAAAGGTCCGCGGACCTTAGTTTAGATACACCCGTCACCTATTTTAAAGAGGTGGAAGGCAGAGGTCTGCTTACTCCAGAAAGGGAGCTGAGTCTGGGTAAAACCATCCAGGAAGGCAGATCTGTGATCCTTAACCGCAGCCTTTTGATAATGCGCCGTTTCGATGAATCTTCCGACACCTGTTTTCGTATAGAAACCTGGCTCGAAGATTCCCACAAGTCCCCTCTTTCCGTTGAGGATGTAATGAGCGAGGCCAAGGCTGTGGTGGGGGTTTGTGTCAAGAAATTAAAGAGAAACAAAGAAGTTCAAAGATTGGTCCAGGAAATCGACGCCGCCAGGCGCGAAGTTGAAAAGGCCACCAAAGAAATGGTGGAAGCCAATCTGCGTTTGGCTGTTTCCATTGCCAAAAAATATACTTTTCGCGGCCTTTCCTTTGCCGACCTTATCCAGGAAGGTAATATAGGCCTTATGAAAGCGGTAAATCGTTATGATTATAAAACCGGTTACCGCTTCAGCACCTTTGCTTCCTGGTGGATACGTCAAACCATAAGCCGTGCCATATACGATCAGGCGCGCACTATCCGCATCCCAATCCACCTTTTAGAACTCAGATCCAAATATTTTCGAGTCTATTATAGTCTTTACAAAGAGTTGGGTCGGGAGCCTTCTGCCAAAGAAGTTGCTGAAAAAGTTGGAATTGATGAGACAAAAGTTAAGGAATTGGTAAACTTGACTCTGGATTCCACTTCCCTGGAAACGCCGGTTGGTGACGATGGCGACGAGTTGGGTGATTTTATTGAAAACACGGATTCAGAATGCCCAATAGAGAGGGTGGAAGAATCTGAGATGCACACTCATCTTTCCGAAGCATTGGAAGGGTTGGATGCCAGAGAAAGAAAAATCCTTGAGATGCGCTTTGGGTTGGGTAACCAAGATGAGCATACCTTAGAACAAGTAGGCAAGGTTTTTGCTCTTTCCCGGGAAAGGGTTCGTCAGATCGAAAAAAAGGCGCTGCAGCGCCTAAGACATCCCCAGTGGCGGAACATACTGGAAGAACATGTCTGACTTTCCCTTTTAGTCTATTTATCGTGCCGGAAGTGTTTTGCCTTAAAAGGCATAAATTTAGTTGCACTTCCGGCATTCCTCTGTTTAATTAATCCAGTTGAATTGCATATTTTCTCTTTTGGAGACCTCATATATGGAACAATCCGCCAACACTTATACTGCTGACAAAATCAAAATTCTTGAAGGTCTGGAAGCGGTGCGCAAGCGCCCGGCCATGTACATCGGTTCAACCGGACCGGATGGACTTCATCACCTGGTTTATGAGGTAGTTGATAACTCAGTAGACGAGGCCATGGCCAAAGTCTGCGAAGATATTGAAGTCACCATTCATTCAGATAATTCGGTAACGGTATGTGACGATGGTCGAGGCATACCTGTTGATATGCATCCCACGGAAAAGGTTCCGGCCGTTCAGGTGGTTATGACAAAACTGCATGCCGGCGGCAAATTCGATGGCAAGGCTTATAAGGTTTCCGGCGGCCTCCATGGTGTTGGCGTAAGCGTGGTGAATGCCCTTTCCGAATGGATGGAAGTGGAAATTTCCAGAGACGGACAGGTCTATAGCCAGAAGTATGCCCACGGCGTTCCCGTTAATAAACTGAACGTTATCGGCACCAGCACCTCTTCCGGCACCAAGGTTACTTTCAAACCCGATTCCGAGATATTTGAAGATACGGTTTTTTCATTTGAGGTCCTGGCCGGCAGGTTGCGGGAACTGAGTTTTCTTAACCGCGGCCTGAAGATTACCCTGTATGACGAACGGGACGAAAAGGAATCGGTTTTTTATTACAAAGGCGGTATAAGCGAATTTGTGGAGTTCTTAAGCCGCAAATCACAGCCGCTTCATTCTAAACCGGTTTATCTTTCCGGTGAAAAAGATATGCTACAGGTAGAAATAGCCCTGCGTTGGACTGATGCCTATAATGAGCGAATATTTAGTTTTGCCAATAATATCAATACAAGAGAAGGTGGCACTCATTTGACCGGCCTCAGGGCGGCGCTCACCAGGACAATAAACCAGTACATTGGCCAGAACCTGCCTAAAATTAAATTCTCCCCTTCCGGTGAAGATGTAAGGGAAGGTATTACCGGCGTCATCAGTATACGCATCCCCGACCCGCAGTTCGAAGGTCAAACAAAGATGAAGCTGGGCAATTCAGAAGTCAAGGGCCTGGTGGAACAGTTGGTTTATGACCAGTTGGGGACTTTCTTGGAAGAAAATCCTCCAGTTGCCAAGAAAATTGTTTCCAAGGTAACAGATGCTGCCCGGGCCAGGGAAGCTGCGCGCAAGGCCAGGGATCTGGTGCGTAGAAAAGGCGTGCTGAGTGAACATCGCCTGCCCGGCAAATTGGCCGACTGCTCTCAAAATGATCCATCAACCGCAGAACTTTTCCTGGTAGAGGGAGATTCGGCCGGTGGTTCAGCCAAACAGGCGCGTGATCGCAGATTCCAGGCTATTTTGCCTTTAAAGGGTAAAATTTTGAACGTGGAAAAGGCTCGTTTCCATAAGATGTTGGAAAATGCCGAAGTCCGCACCCTTATAACAGCCATGGGTACTGGAATCGGAGCTGATGATTTTGATATCGAAAAAACAAGGTATCATAAAATCATAATCATGACAGACGCAGATGTGGATGGTAGCCATATCCGCACCCTCTTGCTCACCTTCTTCTTCCGTCAAATGCCGGAGTTGGTTGAAAAGGGATATCTTTATATAGCCCAACCTCCTCTGTTCCTGATGACGGACGGTAAGAAAAAGAACTACATCAAAGACGAAGTCACCATGCGTAAGTTCCTTTTGGATCGCGCCTGCTCCGGGGTGTCTTTGAATATTCCCGCCAAGGAACAAACAGTTACCGGCCAACGCCTGGTTAACATGATGGAAAAACTCTCCGATTATCTGGAGGACTTTACCAAGCTTAAGCATAGGGGCATCCCTGTTGAGGCCTTGGAAGGGTTATTAAGGGCGAGGGTTTGTTCAAAAACCACTTTCAGCGACAAATCCAAAACCGAAGATCTGGCTAACCTCTTGGCCGAACAGGGGCTTTTGGTTAATACCATCTCTTTTGATGAAGAACATAGTCTTTATGAAATTTCGGTCACCTCTCAAGGTGATGCCAGACATACGGCTGTCATATCATGGTCGCTTATTTCCGGCGCCGATTATATGAAGCTTCTTTCAACCTACACTGCCCTGTCAGGCCTGGAAGAAGGTCCCTATGTGGTAAGTAAAAATTCCACGACCGACGAAATCCCCGATGCCCAGGATCTTTTGACAAAGCTCTTGAATCAGGGAGCCAAGGGGCTTCATCTACAGAGGTATAAAGGTCTTGGTGAAATGAACCCGGATCAACTCTGGGAAACCACAATGGATCCTGAGAAGCGCACCCTCTTACAGGTAAAGGTGGAGGACGTGGTCATAGCAGACGAGATGTTCACCACCCTTATGGGTGACTCGGTTGAACCAAGGCGCGACTTTATATTTGAGAACGCCTTGGATGTCAGAGCACTAGACGTATAATATTTTTTTAAAGTAAAAGTAAATCAACAAGGCCGGATTGAGACTTACTCAACCCGGCCTTGTTGTATCTATACTATATAGAGATATTTTTAAAAGTCTTAAAGCCTCATCGGCATAACCACGCTAAGGTATCCTGGATCCCCTTCGCCTGATACTAAACAAGGGTTTTGTTCATCAATAAAGGCAAGGGAAATTTCTTCGGACTTCATGGCATTGCAAATATCCAAAAAATATTTGGCGTTAAAGCCAACCTTGAGAGTTGCCCCATCATAGTCCATTTCCAATGATTCGCTGGCTTTGCCTAGTTCCGGATTCTGGCTTTGAACTTCAAGCAATCCTTCCTTGAACTCCAAGGCTACTCCCTGAAAACGATCGGTAGCCAATAAAGCAACCCTTTTCAAGACGTCACTAAAGGCTTGTCTATTGACGAATGCTTTATTCTGGGTATTTTTAGGAATAACCACTTCATAGTCAGGGAAAGCGCCTTCTTGCATGCGCAAGATTAATTTTACTTCGTTTTTACTCACGTATGCGCTTTCTTTACTTAGACCAAGGACAATATCCCCACCCTCTTCGCAAAGCTTTCTAATTTCACTGACACCTTTACGCGGGATAATGACGCCTTTGCTAAGTCCGAATTCCTCCATGCCGTCTACTTGCTTGTCAATCAGGGACAGACGGTGTCCATCTGTGGCTACGCATCTCAGGGCCGGTCCATCCGGCATTTGGAATTTTTCCACATACAGGCCGGCCAAATTGAATCTGGTGTCTTCCTGACTAATGGCAAACATTGTTTTTTCAATGGCCTCTTGCAGGATTTTGGCCTCTACAGTGAGTTCAAAGGCATCTGTGACTTCCGGGAAGGCGGGAAATTCATCGGCGGCTATACCCACCAGTTCAAAATTGGCCCGGGCGCCGGAGATATGCAGATAGGAATTTTCTTTTTCTTTGAGATAGATCTCTTCGGCGGGAAGCTCCTTTACTATCTCGAAAAGTTTTCGGGCCGGCACCGTGGTGCTGCCCTGGGTTTGAACCCTGGCCGGATAGGATCCTTCAAAACTGGTCTCAAGATCGGAAGCCCTCATGATTATCTTGTCCTCTCTGGCGTCCAAAAGAACGTTAGAGAGGATCGGCATAGCTGTTCTCTTTTCAACTACAGCTTGAGATCTGGCTAGTCCCTTGACCAGATCTTCTTTGCGAACAGAAAATTCCATAGTGATTTCTCCTGGATGGGCTTCAGTTTAAAGTAAAGTTCTCTTTTTGATTTGGAAAGGGCCTCTGATCCTGCATGCTTTCAGTCTTTGTGACCTTGGTACAGAAGACGGCCGCTTTGTTGTTTTTCGGCTCTTTTATTTCTTTAATATATTAATCAGATAAAATAATCCATAATCATAAAGAGTGGTGAAAAGTTGAAAAGTCATCTAACTCTTTTAAATCTAAGCTTAATTTTCTTACTGAATTATTAACCAAATCTGTCGGAACCTCAACAGGTTTTTAAGCATCTTGCTTAAACAGCCTGTTTTTTCCACCGACAGGTCAAAAAGAGTCTCTGCCGAGCAGAGCTTTTTCCACCAGCATAATTTTTTCATTTGTTTCAGAGTCGTTTGCAATTAAAATTTCTATTTTTTTCACACCTTTAACAACTGTAGAATGATCTTTGCCACCCATGATGCGGCCAATTTCGGGGAAGGAGGCTCCGGTCAGTTTTCGAATAAGATACATAGCGATCTGTCTGGGTAAGGTTATGTCCCTGGTTTTCTTTTTACTTTTCAAGTCCGCCACTTTCACTGCAAAATGAGATGAAACAACTCGCAAAACATCTTCAGGTGCTATTGGGTTTTGATCTACAAGAGGCTTTATTACCGTTCTTACCAGCTCCAGAGTGGGCTCCAGGTTTTTTAACCGGCTAACAGCTTGTATTCTGGTTAAATAACCTTCTAAAACCCTGATGCTGCTTTCCGGTTGTTTGGCCAGATAAAGAGCCGCACTCTTGCTAAGGGGCAAGCCCATTTGTTTGGATTTTTCCTGGACAATTGAGACTCTGGTTTCTTCCTCCGGTAGTTGCAGGTCTGCCAACAGACCCCATTCGAACCTGGTGCGGAGTCTTTTTTCCAAGGAAGGAATGTCCTTTGGTTTTTTGTCACTGGTGACTATTATCTGTTTTCCGTTGTCGTACAGCGCATTGAAAGTATGGAAAAGTTCTTCTTGGGTGCGATCGTTTCCCGCCAGCAATTGGATATCATCAAGCAAAAGACAATCGAGTTTACGGTATTTATTACGAAACCTGTTCAGAGTATCCCCAACGATGGCTTGGTTCAGCTCATTTGTAAATGATTCAATTGTGTTATAGCAAGTCTTAACAAGTGGTTTGTGCTGTTTCAAAAAGTGTCCCACCGCAGTAAGCAGGTGTGTTTTCCCCAGACCGGAGTCACCAAAAATAAATAATGGATTATATAGAATTCCTGGATTATTAGCCGCTGCGTGACAAGCTGCATAGGCAAGTTCATTACTGGGTCCTACTATGAATGAGGAAAAAATATATCTATCGTTAAATGGTTTAAATATGAATTCTGAATAATGTTGATTCTGGAGGTGGGCATGGTTCGAAAAATTCCCGTTTAAATCGATTTTAAATTCAATATCCATCTTTTTATTATATATATGCTCGCATGCCTTAGTAATTACACCCTTGTAATGATCGTTTATCCGTTGACAGAAAAAACGGTTGGGAGCGGTGATAATTAGCTTATTATCCATGACCTGGCCGGATAACGGTCTGAGCCAAATATCATATTCTTTTTCCGGTATAGCTTCTGATAATATTATTTCTATTTGGTTCCATGTGTTTTCTTTGATCAATTTTTCCTCGATTTAACAATAAAAACCTTGTAATAAAATTCACTAGGGGTATATACAGCAGCAAAATGCTTTGAGAAAAAAGTAACAAGTAATGGTTGATTATCAGCTATACTTACATATTACGACGTTTTTCGGCTGAGAAGGTGGTTTCCCAATGGTTTGTCCAAACTTCATATTAGTTAGTACTCATGGCACATTGCAAGCCTCTTGACATGCCGTTTTGGTTAACATACCCTATTTGTCCTGCGAAAATAGAATTTAATCCAGGAGGATTACATGTCCTTTACCATTGCAGTCGCTGGCAAAGGCGGGGTTGGAAAAACCACTCTGGCTGGCTTGTTGGTCCGTTATCTGGTGGAGAAAGGCGAGACTCCTGTACTCGCCGTAGACGCCGATTCCAATACTAATTTAAACGAAGTTCTGGGACTGGAATTGCCCTTGACCCTTGGTGACGCCAGGGAGGAGATGAAAAAAGGGCAAAGCATGGGTATGACCAAAGACCTTTTCATTGAAATGCGGGTTAACCAGTGCCTGGTCGAAGAAAAGGGATTTGATCTGATAGCCATGGGGCGTCCTGAAGGGTCCGGTTGTTATTGCGCAGCCAATAACCTGCTCACGGCCTCTTTGGATGCTCTTTCAGATAATTATAAATATATCGTTGTCGACAATGAAGCCGGTATGGAGCATATCAGCAGGATTACGACTAAAAAAGTTGAAATGCTATTTGTCATAAGTGATCCCAGCAGAAGAAGTCTCACAGCGGCGGCAAGGATCAGGGATCTGGCTGTGGAAATGGGGGTGCTGACCGGACCATGCCACCTGGTTTTATCCATGGTCAGGAACGAACCCCCCCAGGCCCTTTTGGACGCCGTCAAGGAGATGGGTCTCGAATTGGCCGGTATATTGCCGGATGATGAGGATTTGGCTTCCCAGGATTTGGCCGGGGAACCAACTTCCCGGCTTCCCCTGGATAATCCTGTGGTTAAAAGGGCTTTTGAGGTGTTCGAAAAAACAGTTTCGTCCCAATAAGTCAGTAAAAACCACAACTAAACACGTTGTTTTTAGTGTCCTTTTTTTATTGACACTTGTGATTATCTATACTAGTTTCAACGATGCCCCGTATCATGAGTGATCTAAAGGGCATTATAATTTAAGAGATACTAAGATTTGTGGAAGAAATACGCACAACTAGTTCGATAGGGAAGACATCCGTACGTGGTTTATGGCGGATGTGTCGAACGGTTATGGCGGAGATTCGTAAACAGAGGTTTATAGGCCTCTTTATTTAGAGGGAGGGAGTTCTAGTGCCCTTTGAACTAACCAAGGTTTCCTACTCTGGAAGTATCATGGAGGTTCCCCTCGGCCAGGACGGAAATCAGGTAACCGTCGGCGGAGAAACATCATATCCATTCCATACCTTCGAGGGCGTAATGCCAAATCGCCCTCTGCTCGCCATGGAAGTCTGGGATATGGAGCCTGATGATTGGCCGAGCGCGTGCGCTGAGCAATTTTCCGATGTGTGGTCGGACTGTGGGGCCTGGGCCAAGAAGTGCGTGGAAGAATTCGGCGCACAGGCTATCGTGCTGCAGTTGAAATCCACCGACCCCAACGGCGAAGACGCTCCGCCCGAAAAAGCCAGCGAGGCAGTTGGTAAAGTTCTGGATGCGGTTAACGTTCCGGTTCTGGTCTGGGGATCTGCCAATGCCAACAAAGATGCTGAGGTGCTCAAAAAGATCGCTGAGGATTTTGAGGGCAAAAACATCATGCTGGGACCGGTGGACGAAGACAACCACAAGGCCGTGGGCGCAGCCGCTCTTGGTTTTGGTCATTCCATCATAGCCAGTTCACCAATCGATGTTAACTTGGCAAAACAGCTGAACATCCTCCTGGGTAACCTGGGCGTTCCCATGGAACGCATCATAATCGACCCCACAACTGGTGGTTTGGGATACGGCCTTGAGTATTCCTACTCGGTTATGGAACGTATTCGCATGGCCGCTCTGGTCCAGGAAGACGATAAGCTGGTTTTGCCCTTGATCAACAACCTGGGCAACGAAATTTGGAAGTCCAAGGAAGCCAAGTTGGAAGGCGAGGATTCCGAGGGCTTTGGCGATAACTCAAAGCGCGGTTACCTCATGGAGGCCGCTGGTGCGGTTTCCTATCTTCTGGCCGGAAGTGACGTTTTGATAATGCGTCACCCCGAGGCATTGAAGCTGGTTAAGGGCTATTTGGACAAAATGTGGACTGCCAGGGCCGCCGCCGCTGAAAAGGCGGCTGTAGATAGGCCCAAAGTGGCAGCCTTGGCCGCTGGAGCAGCCAAGCCCGCAACAGCTCCGAAACCTGCCGCGGCTCCCGCTGCCAAGCCGGCTGCACCTCAGGCGCCCAAGGCCGAAGCAAAACCAGAAACCAAGGCTGAAGCCAAGCCCGAACCCAAGGTCGAGGCCAAGCCCGAACCTGAGGTAGACGCCAAGGCAAAAGCCGAAGCCGATGCCAAGGCAAAGGTCGCAGCTGAAGCCAAGGCTAAAGCCGACGCTGAGGCCAAAGCTAAAGCCGACGCTGAGGCCAAAGCTAAAGCCGAGGCCGAGGCTAAGGCAAAAGCCGAGGCTGAAGCCAAGGCTAAAGCCGAAGCCGAGAAAAAAGAGCGGGAAGAGCGCAAGGCCAAGGAAGCTGATGATTTGGCCACTCTGCGCAGGCAACGCCGAGAGGCTCACATGCAGCGGTTGCAGGAAGAGGCGCAGCACGCCTCTGACGAAGATGAAGATGTTGAATACGGCGAATACCGTGCTGAAGGATTTGCCGGTCCCGAAGCCGCCTTTGTGGAAAAATCTTTAACTCGTTGGAGATTACGGGGCGACGGTTATCTGCCCAAGTAATCGAGACAGGTAGCTGCGGCAGCTTAAACCTGTGATCAAAAGGCATTTGGTTTTTTGAGCACCAGTCCGCTGCGTCCGGCAAAGTAAGAGTTACTCCCAGGGATGCGAGCCGGGCACGAAAATGGTTGTGAATAACCGTGCCCAGTCTGTGAACCATATAGTGGTGGCCAAAAGTCGCCAGTGAATAAAACAAGGAGGAGGAACCTCTCATGGTGGAGCATGGCAAGGGTGCCAAGAAGAAAAAAAAGCAGCAGGAATTTGGTGAATACCGTTTACCCGGTACAGCAGGTCCGAATGCGGATTACATAATACGGACTTTGGATCGCTGGAAACTGAGGGGAAACGGAACGCTCAAATAATTGGGGCAAAGTTGTAGATGATGTATCCGGGATTTGGAACGCAGCTACGACAAATAAAGCTGGAACAGAGAGGAGGAACCTCTGATGGCAGCAGATGAGATAAAGGCGAAAGCCAAGACCGCCAAGAAGGCAGACCCCTACGCGGCTAGCGTAGATCCGGCAACTCAGCAGATGATTATCAAGGCCCACAACGATGAGGTGGAGACCATCTTCGATCGGGCCCTGACCCTGAAACCTTGTAATATTGGTGAACAGGGCACATGTTGCAAAAACTGTTCCCAGGGACCTTGCCGCTTACCTTTGCCCAAAAAGGGTATTGAGGGCAAGGACACCCGCATGGGACTTTGCGGCGCCACACCTGAAACAATCGCAGCCCGTAACTTCATCCGTATGGTTGCAGGCGGCGCTGCCGCTCACAGTGACCACGGTCGCGGCGTGGCCGAAACTTTCCTGGCGGCCGCCCGTAAGGAAACCGATGATTACACCATAAAAGACACTGAAAAACTCCTGGAAGTTGCTAAATACTGCAACGTTCCCACCTCTGTCATGGTGGAGGGCGAAGACGGCCAGAAAGTCCAGGAGGACAGAGATATATACGATATAGCCACAGATGTGGGCGAATTGGCCCTGGCCCAGTGGGGACAGCAGGAAGGCGAAGTTGTGCCGGTCCTGCAGGCTCCCGAGGCCAGAATTCAGCTGTGGCGCGATCTCGACGTCATGCCCAGGGGTATCGACCGCGAGATCGTCGAGATCATGCACCGCACCCACATGGGCGTTGACCAGGACTATAGAAACCTGATCAAGCAGGGTTCCCGCGCGGCTATCGCCGACGGCTGGGGCGGATCCATGCTGGCCACCGACCTGCAGGACATCCTGTTCGGCACCCCCTACCCCGTGCAGGGTGAGATCAACCTGGGCGTGATGAAGGAAGACCACGTAAACGTGATCGTTCACGGCCATGAGCCTCTTTTGTCCGAGATGATAGTGGTTGCCTCCCAGGATCCCGAGCTGCTCAAGCTGGCCGAGGAAAAAGGCGCCAAGGGTATTGTGCTGGCCGGCATGTGCTGCACAGCCAACGAGATTCTGATGCGTCACGGCCTTCCCATTGCCGGTAACTACCTGCAGCAGGAACTGGCCATCGTGACCGGTGCGGTCGACGCCATGGTGGTGGACGTACAGTGCATCATGGAGAGTGTGGCCAATGTGGCCATGTGCTACCACACCAAGCTCATCACCACCAACCCCCGGGCCATGATTGAATCCGGCGAGACGATTCATATTGAGTTTGATGAGCACTCCGCTCTTGAAGACGCCAAGAAAATCGTCCGCACAGCCATCGAAAATTTCCCCAATCGCCGGGCCCAGCCGATTATCCCCAATGAAAAAGAGCAGATGGTGGTCGGATTCTCTCAGGAAGCCGTCAAGTACCACCTGGGCGGAACCTTCCGCGGTTCTTACGTGCCCTTGAATGACAACATCATCAACGGCCGTATCCGGGGAATCGCCGGAGTGGTTGGCTGCAACAACGCCCGCACCACCCACGACGAGGGGCACCTCATCGTGGTCAAGGAACTCTTGAAAAACGACGTCATCGTCCTGACCACAGGTTGCAACGCCATGGCCTGCGGCAAGGCCGGACTGTTGACTCCCGAGGCTGCCAAGGTCTATTGCGGAGCTGGACTGGCCGAGGTCTGCGAGACAGTGGGTATACCGCCCGTCCTGCATATGGGATCCTGCGTGGATAACAGCCGAATTCTCTTGGCTGCCTCCGAGGTGGTCAAGGCCGGCGGCCTGGGCAAGGACATCAGCGATCTTCCCGTGGCCGGCAGCGCGCCCGAGTGGATGAGTGAGAAGGCCATCAGCATCGGCCACTACTTCGTGGTCAGCGGTGTTTACACCGTCTTTGGTGTGGGCCTGCCCGTTACCGGAGCCCCCAGGTTCCAGAAATACCTCTTTGAGGAACTGGAAGATATCTACGGCGGTATGTGGGATCTGGAAGTGGATCCTTATGAGCATGCTCGCAAGATGATCCAGCATATCGACAAGAAACGTAAAGCTCTTGGCCTGGATAAGGGCAAAGAGCGCGTTTTGGTCGACATGGCCGCCCGCCGTGAGTTGGACGCCGCTTAGAAATGTACAACTTCCTCTAAGAAAGGGGGATAATTAATCATGTCCAAAATGGTAGCATTCGCCGCTATCCAAGGGGCGTACAACATCGTCTCCAAAGCGGAAGGTATATACAACCGTGCTGTCGAACAGTATGGGCCTGAGCAGAAACTTGAGTTCCCCAACACCGCTTATTTTCTGCCGATCATCTATTCCCTTTTGGGAATACCGGTCAAGGACCTGGCCTCAGCCAAAAGGCCCCTTGAGATCGCGCGTAAACTTTTGCCCCCGCACGTAAAGAACTTCAACCATCTTCCCTACCTGGGACCCCTGCTCGACGCCGGTATGTCGGCTTTGTTTGCAGAGGAAATCGTGGAAGCCATCCGCTACGTGGATGACCCGGATTTCTACCTGCCCAGTGAAAATGTGGACATCGATAAAGGCAAAATCTGGCTCGGCGCAGCCGACGATACGGTAATGCGTAAACGCGGTGTGGAGTTCGTGGACGGTTCGGCTCCCGGATTCGCCGCCATCGTGGGTGCAGCTCCCAACAAGGAGATCGCCAAAGAGATCGCCGAGGAATACCAGCGGCGCAGTCTTTACGTGTTCATGGCAGCCAACCAGTCCGGCACCACCTTCACCGAGCAGTTGATTGAAGCCGGTGTTCAGGTTGGTTGGGGCACCCGTCTGGTCCCCTTTGGTCCGGATATTTCAGCCGCGGTCTTTGCCCTTGGTTTCGCCAACCGCGCCGGTATGGCCTTTGGCGGTATTGAGCCCGGCAACTACAAGGCCATGCTGAAATACAACAAAGACCGTATCTTCGCCTTTGTCAACGCCTTGGGCGAAGTGAACGCCGAATGGGCCGCCAACGCGGCGGGCTGCGTCAACTGGGGCTTCCCCACCATCGCAGATACGGATATTCCCGAGATCCTGCCCACCGGTGTCTGCACCTACGAGCACGTGGTCGGTGATATACCTCTCGACGAAATCTGCCAGAAATCCGTGGAAGTCCGCGGCCTCAAGACCATTGTCACCAAGGTGGACATCCCCTTGAGCTACGGTGCCGCCTTTGAAGGCGAGCGTATCCGTAAAGACGATCTTTTTGTGGAGATGGGCGGCGGCAAGACCCAGTGCACCGAGCTGGTGGAAATGACCGAAATGGACGAGATCGAGGATAACAAGATCACGGTCGTCGGTCCCGAGATCGACGATTTGGGCGAAAAAGGCGGCCGCCTTCCCCTTGGCATTTTGGTCAAGGTGGCCGGGCGCAAGATGCAGCCCGACTTCGAGCCCATCCTCGAGCGCCAGATTCACCACCTGGTGAACTACGCCCAGGGCGTCATGCATATCGGCCAGCGCGACATCGCCTGGATCCGCACCGGCCGCCCGGCCGTGGACAAAGGCTTCAAGATCAAACATATCGGCCAGATTCTGCACGATATGTTCCACAAAGATTTCGGAAACATCCTGGACAAGGTCGAGGTTATTCTCTACACCAAGGAAGAGGATGTTAAGAAACATACTGAAAACGCAAGAGCCGTTTACAAGACTCGCGATGAACGTGTGGAGAGCATGACCGATGAGAGTGTGGAAATCTACTACTCCTGCACTCTTTGCCAGTCTTTTGCCCCCAGCCACGTTTGCGTGGTCAGCCCCGAGCGCACCGGACTTTGCGGTGCTTACAACTGGTTTGACTGCAAGGCCAGTTATGAGATAAACCCCACCGGCCCCAACCAGCCCATTGAAAAGGGCGAGGTCATCGACCCGGTCCTGGGCCAGTGGAAGGGCTGCAACGACTTTGTCTTTAAAGCCAGCCGTCAGAAGATCACCCACTATAACTTCTACAGCATAGTGAATGATCCCATGACAACCTGCGGCTGCTGCGAGTGCATCGCCGCCGTGTTGCCGGCTTGCAACGGTGTCATGACCGTGCATCGCGACTACACGGGCGAGACTCCCTGCGGTATGAAATTCACCACTCTGGCCGGTGTCATGGGCGGTGGACAGTCTTCCCCCGGTTTTGTGGGACACTCCAAATACAACGTTATTCAGCGTAAGTTCATCGCCGGCGACGGTGGCCTCTTGCGCATGGTGTGGATGCCCAAATCCTTGAAGGAAGAGTTGAGAGAGCAGCTCATCCGCAGAGGTGAGGAACTCGGCCATCCGGATCTGATCGACAAGATTTGTGATGAGACCATTGCCATTGACGAAGCCGGTGTTATGGAACACCTGGAAAAGGTGGGACACCCGGCTGTATCCATGGATCCCATTGTGGGTTAATTAATGACGGGGCCCCCCGGCCCGGGGGCCCCATAATTTGACTATTTACGCTTTGGCTTCCAGGGAAAAAAAGGGAAGGAAGATAACATGGCCCTAACAGGCATTCAAATTTTCAAGATGCTCCCTAAAACCAACTGCGGGGAGTGCGGGGTGCCAACCTGCCTGGCTTTTGCCATGAATTTGGCTGCCGGTAAGGCCGAGCTGGACAGCTGCCCCTACGTCTCGGACGAGTCACGGGAGAAACTTTCAGAAGCTAGCGCTCCTCCTATTCGCCCGGTGGCTTTCGGCTACGGCGATACGGCCGTCAAAACCGGTGGAGAAACGGTTTTGTTCAGGCACGAAAAAACATTTTTCAATCCTTGCCCATTTGCCGGCACCATCAAGGATACTGATGAGGATATAGCCGAAAAAGTAAAGACCTGGGAAAAATTCCAGTGGGAGCGTGTTGGAGTGAATTTAAGGCCTGAACTGGCCTTTGTTAAATGCGAATCCGGCGATGCCGCCAAGTTCGAAGCCGCAGCCAAGGCAGTGGTGGAAAACAGCAGTTTTTCACTTATCCTGGGTTGCGAGGACCCAGAGATCATGGCCCCTGTGGTCACGGCTGTGGCTGACACCAAGCCTTTGATCTATGCGGTGACAAACGCCAATGCAGATAAAATGGCCCCCATAGGCGCTGAGAACGGCTGTCCCCTAGTGGTTAAAGGCGTGGATATGGATGAGGTTATGGAATTGACCACCGAGCTCTCCGAAGCAGGCTACAAGGACTTGGTGATCGATACCGGAGCCAGGGATTTTGCCGGTGTGTTTGAAGACCAGGTCGCAGTGCGCAGGGCCGCCTTAATGGCCCAGAATCGTGCTTTGGGTTTCCCCACCATTGCCTTTGCCTCTGAGATGGGTGAAACCGTTGGTGAACAGGTGCTGGCTGGAGGCATGCTGGTAGCTAAATATGCCGGTATCGTTGTTATGGGAGATCTGACTGCCGAAAGCATATTCCCGCTTTTGCTTGAACGGTTGAATATATATACAGACCCGCAGCGGCCTATGACCGTTACCGAGGGTATTTACGAAATCGGCGGACCTGGCGTTGATTCACCGGTGGCGATTACCACAAACTTCTCACTCACCTACTTTATTGTCAGTGGTGAAATGGAAGGCTCCAGGGTGCCTTCCTGGCTCTTGATCAAGGATACAGAGGGACTCTCTGTTATGACCGCTTGGGCCGCCGGTAAGTTCAGTGGTGACGATGTGGGTATGTTTGTAAAGAAAATCGGCATTGAGGATAAGATAAATCACAAGGCCTTGATTATTCCCGGGTACGCCGCTGCCATTGCCGGTGACGTTGAAGAAGAGCTGCCTGGTTGGAATATCCAGATTGGCCCACGCGAAGCGGCGCATCTGGCCAAATTCCTTAAGGAATGGGCTCCGGACAAATAGGGCGAGCCAGTATAAGGTCAGCCTGATGTCTGAACGCAAGCGATTTGATAGTTAATTTATTCAGTCATTCGTGATACCTTGTTAGGGCAAATCGAAAGCATTTGGATTTTTTGAAAACTGTATTGTTTTCAAAGGGTATTGCGACTAAATAGGAACGCTAACATTCAGTATGGAAGAGGTTTACCCATGCAATGTATTGGTGAGAACCTGAACGTCATCAAGAAAGTCATCGGGCAGGCTTTTAAGGATCGTAACCCCGAACCCATCCAAAAAATGGCCTTGGAACAAAAAGAGGTCGGTGTGGATTTCATCGACATTAACCTGGGACCCGCACGTAAGGGCGGTCCGGAGTTGATGGAGTGGGTTGTCAAGACTGTACAGGAAGTAGTGGATGATATTCCCCTGGTCCTGGACACCAGCAATATTGAGGCCATTGAGGCCGGTCTGGCCGTGCATAAGGGTACTGCCCTGGTGAACTCGGTTATGGCCCGTCCTGAGCGTTACACCGTAATGCTCCCCATGGTGGCCAAATATAAAGCTGATATGGTTGCCCTTTTGTGGGGTCCCGATGGCCTTCCCAGGGATGAAAACGAGCGCGCCAGCCTGGCCGTGGAATTGGTTTACGCTGCCAATGAGGCGGGTATCCCCAATGAGCAGATTTATGTTGACCCGATTATCACTCCGGTCAATATCCAGCAGCCCCAGCTGATGGCTACTCTGGCCTTTACCGAGATGCTGCAGGATATAGCTCCGGGCGCCAAATCCACTAACGGACTCTCCAATATCTCAAACGGCACCCCCTGGCGCGAGCCCTTGAACCAGACTTATATGATTATGCTGGAAAGGGCCGGAATGTATAGCAGTATTGTGGATTATGAGGATTCGCTTCTGCTTGACATTGCCAAGGGTAAACGTGCAGATATCGTGGAAACGGTGCACAAGGTCCAGGATGGTGAGATTACTGATCCCGGTCAGGTCGAAGGCGAAGAGCTTCAGCTTTTTGTGCGGGCTGCCCGTGTCATCCTGGGTCACACTCTTTATTCCGACTCCTGGATGAAGATGTAAATTTGCCTGAGCTTAGGCTTTGCAAATAAAGACCGAATAAAAAGGCCGCCCCTCGGGTTATGCCGAAGGGCGGCCTTTTCTATGTTCAGAGGTTGCCTACCAACGGGGTGGTCCTCCCCACCTTCCGCCCATGCCTCTACCCATACCTCTGCCCCTGCCACGGCCGGGGCCTCTTCCTCCCCTGCCCCATCCACCGAAGCGATTGGGGTAATAGGCCGGTGGTGCGGCCTGGGTGGAATCGTTCTGAGGAACATCAGGATTAGTAACTGTCGGTCCGCATCTACCTAATCCCCAACCAGAGCGAGGACCCTGGCCATTGGGACCCGATCCGTCAAATCCAGGCATTTTGTGCCTCCTTTTGGGGAAGTCCATGATTTTTCAATATCCCCTTCTTTTGCGCCGGGCTCTTCCCCTGCCACGATGCATTGGTTCCGAGGGGGGTTGTTGGCCATCGTCTACCAGCTGATAAACGCCGCCTTCGATTTTGAGTTTAAAACCGCCCACAACACAAGTGGCCAGGGCTTTCCTGGCTGATGACAAAATTCTGCCAAAGGTTTGCCTGGAAACCCCCATGGATTCACTTGCCTCTGCTTGATCCATGCCGATTACTTCAACCAGCCTTAATGCCTCCCAACCTTCCAAAGGCAAAAGAACTTCTCCGTTAACCTTTCCCTTTAAGGGGCCAAACTCGGGATTTTCAGGAATCTTCTTTATATTTCGGGTATTGAGAGGGCGAACCATGAAGCCACCTTTTTAACGAGTTATGAGCCTGTGCTCATAATAGTGTATCTTCATATACAAAATGTCAAGAAAAAAGAGATAATGACTTAAGTGCTGTTGTTGCCGATGGTTTACATGTTTGCTATGTTACAAGATGAGTCCGCAAATCCATCAATTTCTGGCCTTCTGGGCAGATCCAAAGGAGAATCGAGAGCCATGAAAACAAAAATTTTTCGCATAGGGTTTGTGGTTGCGGTCTTGGCTGCCTTGGCCATGTTGGCCGGTTGTGCCGCCACCTATACCGGCCTTCGCTACAAGGATTTGCAGGTTCAAAACAAGATGTCGGCTTCGATATTTCTGGAGCCGGTGTCTCCTGCTCAAAGAACGGTTTTTGTTCAAGTCAGAAACACCAGTGACAAGCCTTTTCAATTACAAGGCGATGTTATAGCCGCACTGACCGCCCGGGGATATAAGGTTGTGGATGATCCCAATCAGGCCCATTACATGCTCCAGGCAAATGTACTGAGCGTGGGAGAGGCCGATAAATCAGCAGTGGAAAACGCCCAGACAGCCGGTTTTGGCGGTGTGCTTGGCGGTGCAGCCATTGGCGGCCTTTTGGGTGGCGACCGGGCAGTGGAAGGAGCTGTCATAGGTGGATTGGCCGGGGCCGCGGCTGAGACGATCAGCGGAGCCTTGGTGAAAGTTGTAACCTACATGGTTATCACTGATCTGCAGATATCCGAGCGCAGTAAAGGCGGGGTGAGTGAACAGTTCAACAGCAACCTCAAACAGGGAACAGGCGATACAACCATTTCCCAGAGAACCGCTTCTTCGGCTCAATGGAAAAAATATCAAACCCGTATAGTTTCCACGGCCAGACAAACCAACCTGACTTTCCAGGAGGCCTATCTGCCGCTCAGGCAAGGCATTGCCCAGGCAATCGGTGGAATGATGTAAATAACGCATATTTGATGTAAAATAGTGGCGCCAACCATCTGGTTGAGCGCCACTTAATCTTACTGACAAGGCCCTCCCGGACTTTGCCAGTTGTCTCTTGGCAAAAACGCGGTTTTACCAAGTGACTCGAATTGCTCGCCTTGGGAAAGGTTCGTAATTCGGCGGGCCGTTATTCGGGATCCCTGAAATGCAAGAGCATTTTGGGGGAGTGTTAATGGCCCGCGTTTGGGTGTTTGTCAACAATTTTATGTGGCCTAAACTCTTAGGTTGAGCGCTACTATATCCTATAATTTTAAACTCCTGGCTGTTATTTTACGACCTGGCCCGGGGGGACATTTCAAGGTCGAAAGCAGAGTTAAAATGCCAAAGAACCCAAGCACCGAAGAGCTTGCCGTAGTTATTTTGGCTGCCGGCAAGGGAACCAGGATGAAGTCTTCGTTACCCAAGGTGTTGCACACTCTGGGGAATAGACCACTGTTGACTTATCCTGTGGAGGCGGCTCAAAAGTTGGGCGCCGACCGTATAGTGGTTATTGTGGGTCATAAAGCCGAGTTGGTGAAAGAGGCATTCAAAGATGTGCCTAATCTGGGCTTTGCTTTGCAGGAACCGCAATTGGGAACAGGTCACGCCGTAATCTGCGCCCAGGACGATCTCATGGATCATAAAGGTGATGTGTTGATTTTGTGCGGGGATGTACCAGGAATAAGCCAAGTCACCTTGCTTAATCTCATAGAAAAACATAGATCCCAAAATTATGAACTAACTGTATTGGGCATGGAGCCTTCTGATCCGGCCCATTACGGACGATTGGTTACCGCTGAAAATGGTGAGCTGACCAGGATAGTGGAATACAGGGACGCGAACCCGGAGCAGCGCAAGATCAGGCAGGTCAATGCAGGAATCTATTTGGCCCGCACCCAAACCATGCTCAAGCACCTACCTCTTTTAAAAACCGAAAATGACCAGAATGAGTATTACCTGACAGACCTTGTGGAAATTATGCATAAAAGAGGTATGAAGGTAGGTTATTCCTTGTGTTCGGACCCCACGGAAGTGGCGGGGATCAATTCGGTTGAAGAACTAAAGGCCCTTGAGAAAAAGATGTTACCCCAGGATGAAGAGGTGCTTGAATGTGCGGGATAATTGGATATTTGGGATCAAAGCCTGCGGTGGATGTCATTATGGAGGGGTTGTCCCGCCTGGAATACAGGGGATATGACTCGGCCGGGCTCGCTGTGATCAAAGATAATTCTTTTGAGATAAGAAGAGCCGAAGGCAAACTGGTTAAGCTCGCAGAAAGGCTTAAACAAGATCCGGTTGAAGGCAGTGTGGGTATGGGACACACCAGATGGGCCACCCACGGAAAGCCAAGTGAAACCAATGCCCATCCCCATGTAGCCGGTGATGTCGCCCTTATCCACAACGGAATCATTGAAAATTATCTTGAGATCAAGGCTGATTTAAAAGAAGAGGGACATACTTTTTCTTCGGAGACTGATACGGAGATAGTCGCCCACCTGGTGGAGAATCTCTTACAAAAGGGCATGGATCTGCACCAGGCCGTGCGTAAATCCCTTCAAAGAATTAGGGGGTCATATGCCCTGGTTATAATGGACCGTAACCAGCCGGATCTGATAATTGGGGCGCGCAAGGAATCGCCTTTGGTGCTGGGTATGGGTGAAGAAGGAGAATTTTTTCTGGCCAGCGATGTGCCCGCCTTTTTGGCTCATACCAATCGGGTTGTATTTCTGGAAGATAACGACCTCATTGAACTGACGCCTGATCAAGTCAGGATTTTTGATAAAAATGACTTGGTTAAGGATTTCAAGGTGGAGACAATCAGTTGGTCTCCGGCCATGGCTGAAAAAGCCGGTTACACCCATTTCATGCAAAAAGAGATTTTTGAGCAGCCCAGGGCCATCATCGACACCCTGGCCGGCAGGATCAAGTCCGGTTCTCCGGAGGTTTTTTTGCCTGATATTGGGTTGGAAGATGAGGTTTTCAAGTCGTTTGACCGGGTGGTGATGCTGGCCTGCGGCACCAGCTACCACGCAGGCTTGATAGGTAAATTCCTTTTTGAAGGCCTGGCCAGAATACCGGTGGAAGTGGATTTGGGATCTGAATTCCGCTATCGCGACCCCCTGGTGGGACCCAAGGACCTGGTGGTGGCCATAAGCCAATCCGGTGAAACTGCCGATACCTTGGCCGCATTGAAAGAAGCAACTTCCAAGGGCGCCACCGCCCTGGCTATTTGCAATGTGGTGGGGTCTTCCCTTACCAGGGAAGCAAGTGGAACCTTATACACCCACGCCGGGTTGGAGATAGGAGTGGCCTCGACCAAGGCCTTTACCACCCAACTGGTTGCCCTTTACCTTCTGGCTCTTCATATGGGCAGGTTAAGGGGGAATGTCAGTGATGAAAAAGGCATTGAACTGGTTGATGATCTGATAAAACTTCCAGGTCTTTTGCAGGAGGTGCTGGATAAGGAAGAAGAGATTAAAAAGATCGCAGAGGACTATTGTCAGGCTGATGACTTTTTATATCTGGGACGGGGACTTTGTTATCCCATAGCCTTGGAAGGTGCGCTAAAACTTAAAGAAATAAGTTATATACATGCAGAGGGTTATCCGGCCGGCGAAATGAAGCATGGGCCCATCGCCTTGATAGACGAGAAGATGCCGGTGGTGGTTTTGGCTAACAATACCGATGTTTTCGAAAAGGTGCTATCCAACATGCAAGAGGTGAGCGCCAGGGGGGGCAAGTTGATCGCCCTTACGGAAGAAGACAATTCCGCCGCCCTGGCATTGGCTGACTCAGCGGTCATGATTCCCGCGGCGCCCCAGACTTTGGCCCCGGTTTTACTCACCATTCCGTTGCAGCTATTGGCCTATCATATCTCTGTTTTACGAGGAACTGACGTAGATCAACCAAGGAATCTGGCAAAAAGTGTTACAGTGGAGTAAATTAACCGTTCAAGCACAAAAAACTTGACCGTTAATAGTACCTTACCCTATTGTGACTCTATGATGAGGTAACCCCATGGAAGTCACTGCATTTGAGCGCCTGGAACAGAAAATAGAACATGTTCTGGGCAAGATGGAAGCACAAACCGAAGAGATAGCCGAACTTAAAAACAGGCTATCTGAAAAGGAAAACACCATAAGCGACCTGGAGCTTCAATTGGAAGAAATGAAACAACAGAAATCCGAGGTTCGGGGTCGTATAGAGATGCTGGTCCAAAAATTGGAAACCAGTTTGTAGGATTTAGGGGGTGGCCACAGTCAAGGTGGAAATCCTTGGAACCGAATATGTCCTGCGCTCCGACGCCGGAGAGGGACATGTTCACAGAGTCGCCGCTCATTTAAATGAGCGGTTGATCGAAGTGCAATCTTCGGCAGGCACTACCTCCAAGCTGGCCACCACCGTGCTGGCTGCCTTGAATATAACAAACGAACTGCTGCAGCTCAAAGACCAGCAGGAACAGCTACTCCGGGAGATCGAGGCCAAGACTGAGAGAATGCTGGACAAAATAGGACAGCAAGTTAGCTAGGCGACCCCTGCCCTGTGCGTGATAAGGCGAAGCGGTATTTTGAGCCAACACATCCGCAAAAGGGCCGAATGCCACTGATTTTAGGAGGTGGACCCCCAATTATTAGGGGACCCGAACCGGATTATGCCCGGCCCACCTGTTAATACAGGTTCAAAAAAGATCTCGCTAAACGGCAGAGGCGGGGGTGGCCTTATTAAGACTCTCAGAGGCGATTAGAGAGCAACAGTCTGTTAAAGTAGATGATTTTTGTGTATGTGTTCCGGTGACTGGCGGTTCATTTAAAAGGTTGGCGCATCCGATTTTTTAAATGTGTCCGATTTTTGGAAAACCTGGCCGGAAGCATGGACAGTAAAGACGGTAGCGGCGAAAAATGGATAAGATCCAAAAAGCCAAAGGGGTATGCGGAATGTGATAAAAACTTCTCCCCCCCCCTCCTACCGCTTTAATTGAATTTCACAATTAAAACAGACACTTGCATCTCCGGGCTTTGAACTCCTTGTTGCAGCATAACAAGGAGGTTTCATGTCATTTACCCTTGCCATTTTGGGTATCATCCTTGCTCTGGTGGCGGGCTTGGCGCTTGGTTACCTGATTCGCGTGAAACAGGGCAAGGCCAGGCTCCAGTCTGTAGAGCAACTGAGTCAGAAGATTATGGATGACGCCCGCCGCGAGGCCGAAACCCTCAAAAAAGAGGCCTTGCTTCAGGCAAAGGATCAGCTCTACCAGATGAAGGTGGAGTTTGAGGAACAAACCAAGGAAAGGCGTCAGGAACTCAACCAGTGGGAAAAAAGGCTTTCCCAAAAAGAAGAAAGCCAGGATAGACGGGCGCTTAAATTCGAGTCCCGGGAACAGGAGTTCCTTAAGAGGGAAAACAAGCTGGCCGAGGCCGAGAAGGTTGTCAGCAAGTCCCAATCCAAGTACCAGGAGTTGGTAAACAAACAAAAGCAGGTGTTGGAAGAAGTAGCCGGCCTGACCCAGCAGCAGGCCAAGGCTCAGTTGATCAGCGCCATAGAGCAGGAAGCGCGTCATGAGGCCGCCAAGAGCCTGCGTCTAATTGAAAGCGAGGTCAGGGAAAGCGCCGATAAAAAGGCCCAGGAAATTCTGGCCTCCGCCTGTCAGCGCTATGCCGGTGATTATGTAACCGAAAAGACGGTCAGTGTAGTTCCTCTGCCCTCTGATGAAATGAAAGGCCGGATCATTGGACGTGAAGGCCGCAACATCAGGGCCATAGAGGCGGCCACCGGCATAGATCTGATTATCGACGATACTCCAGAGGCCGTCATCCTTTCCGGATTCAATCCCATGCGCAGGGAAATAGCCCGTATTGCCCTGGAGCGGCTTATCAGTGACGGCCGTATACATCCGGCCCGCATTGAAGAAGTGGTTAAAAAGGCCCAGCAGGAGGTTGAGGCCAGTGTCAAGGAAGCCGGTGAACAGGCGACCTTTGATGTGGGTGTACACGGCATTCACCCGGAACTGGTCAAGATTATCGGTCGCCTTAAGTACCGTTCAAGCTATGCCCAGAATGTGTTGCAGCACTCCCTGGAAGTGGCCTTCCTTTGCGGGACCATGGCCAGTGAACTTGGAATCAACCCCAAACATGCCAAGAGGGCCGGTCTTTTGCATGATATCGGCAAGGCCCTTGATCATGAGATCGAAGGCCCCCATGCGGTGATCGGCGCCGATCTGGCCAAGAGATATGGCGAGAAGCCCCATATTATTCACGCGATCCAGGCTCACCATGAAGACGTTCCCCTAAACAGCGTCCTGGATGTTCTGGTTCAGGCGGCGGACGCCTTGAGCGGGGCCAGGCCAGGCGCCAGGCGGGAGATGCTGGAAAGTTATGTGAAGAGGTTGGAAGACCTCGAGCGCATAGCCGATTCCTTTGAAGGGGTCTCCAAATCCTTTGCCATCCAGGCCGGACGCGAACTGAGGATCGTTTTGGAAGCAGCCAAGACCAGCGATGACAAAGCCTTGATGCTGGCCAAGGATGTGGCCCGCAAGATCGAAGATGAGATGGTGTATCCCGGTCAGATAAAGGTGACGGTGATCAGGGAGACACGGGCTGTGGATTATGCCAAATAAATAACCAGGTAGGCGTACCTGTAAAGGGGGCCTTAAGGCCCCCTTATTTTTTTGTCTACGGATTTTTTATGTTTCAGGATCTTATAAAAAAACTCTCTATCAACAATCATGGCAAGCCGGATCCCAACCAGATCAGGCTGTTTATGCTGGGTGATGTCTATGCCAAGCCCGGGCGCAGGTGCCTCGCGGAACTACTGCCCGGATTGAGAAAATCCAAGTCCCTTGACCTGGTGGTGGCCAATTCCGAAAACGCTGCCGGCGGACTTGGGCTTAGCGCCAAACTGGCCGAAGATATTTTGGGATATGGAGTGGATGTAATAACCACCGGCAACCATGTCTGGAAAAAAAAGGATCTGGTAGGTGTGCTCAAGACCGAGCCCAGGGTGATAAGGCCTCTTAACTATCCCTCCCCTGCCCCGGGTTGTGGTTATGCCATTCGGACTTTGCCCTGCCGGAGCCGGATTGCGGTGGTTAACCTGGAGGGTCGGGTCTATGGCGGTGATCTTGACTGCCCCTTTAAAGCCATGGACAGACTGCTTGACGGGCCGTTGGCTGGTATAAAGACCATATTGGTGGACTTTCATGCCGAAGCCACCAGTGAGAAAAAGGCCATGGCCTATCATCTCAAGGGACGGGTCAGCGCCTTGGTCGGCACCCACACCCATGTGCAGACCGCCGACCAGAGAATATTGGATGAACACACGGCCTATATGACTGATCTGGGCATGACCGGACCCCATGATTCGGTGATCGGCATGGATCCGGAGACAGCGCTTTACCGGTTTAAAACCGCAAGGCCCAACAACATGAAGGCCGCAACCAAGGACCCCCGACTGCAGGGGGCCTTTATAACAATAGACAAGAAGTCGGGTAAGGCCCTTAAAATAGAGCGCCTTGACTTGGCTTTGCGAGGATGAACTTCCAGCAAGGAGGATGGGTTATGGATACATTATTATTCTTTCCACAAAACGGGGCTGCTCACCTCCATCGATATTGTTATTAATACATGGATAAGCCGGCAAGGGTGTTTTCACTTGAGCCGAATATGAAATTAAGACAATATGCAATTAACAGATAGATTTCAGTTAAGGGGTTTATAAAAGTGAGCATGTTCGAAATATACAAGGAACGCGGCTATGTTGAGCAGTGCACCAACGAAGCGGAGTTGAGCCGTCTTTTTGAAGAAGAACAGGTGATTGGATACATCGGGTTCGACCCCACCGCCACCAGCCTGCATGTTGGCAGTCTTTTGCCGATCATGAGCCTGATGCGTCTGCAAAGAAACGGACACAGGCCCATTTGCCTTGTGGGCGGGGGCACCGGTATGATCGGCGACCCCTCGGGCAAGACCGAGATGCGCAAGATCCTGACTTATGAAACTCTGGAAGAAAACGTACTGGCCATTAAGAACCAGCTCTCCAGATTCCTGGATTTTGGTGAAGGCCAGGCGATTATGCTTAATAACGCCGAATGGTTGACTAAACTCAACTACATTGAGTTCTTGCGCGATGTTGGCAGGCATTTTTCCGTCAACCGCATGTTGGCCGCCGAAAGTGTGAAACTTCGCCTGGAACAGGAGCAGGGCCTTTCTTTTATAGAGTTCAACTACCAGCTTTTGCAGGCTTTTGACTTTATGCACATGTGTAAGGAGATTGGCTGCCGCCTGCAGATGGGCGGTAACGATCAATGGGGCAATATTGTGGCCGGTGTGGATTTGTGCCGCAGAATGTTCGGCACCCAGGTCTATGGTTTGACCTTCCCTTTGGTAACCCTTTCCACCGGAGCCAAGATGGGCAAGACCGCAGCCGGTGCGGTTTGGCTGGATGCGGATAGAACCTCTCCCTATGACTTTTACCAGTACTGGGTGAACACCACCGATGAAGACGTGGTGCGCATGTTGAAGCTCTTTACCTTCCTGCCCATGGAACAGGTAGATGAACTGGCTAAACTGGAGGGAGCGGACACCAGGGAGGCCAAGCAGGTGCTGGCTTTTGAGGTGACCAAGATCGTTCATGGTGAAGATGAGGCTAAAAAGGCGCGTCAGGCGGCCGAGGCAGCCTTCTCCGGAGGCGGAGGAGTGAAGGGCATCCCCACCAGCACCTTTTCCAAAGAGGAGCTTAGAAAGGGTGTGCCCGCTTTCCAGATGTTCGTGAAGACCGGATTGTGCAAGTCCAGCAGCGACGCCAGGAGACTGGTCAAACAAGGTGGCGCTTATGTGGGAGAAGAAAGGCTCACCGCCTTTGATCAGCTGATCGGACTGGATATGGCCGGAGATGACGGCTCCATACGCCTCAGGGCAGGTAAAAAGAAACATCACCGGGTAGTGCCGGAGTAAACCATAGTAAGAGGTTAAATGAGTACAGACAGCCTGTGGTTCGATCGTTATCAGCGATTTGCCAAAGCAGCGGAGCTGATCCGCTCTCTGGCAGCGGGACGCAGGCTGTCTGTGCTTGATGTCGGTTCCTTTGACAACGCCTTTGCCGCTTTTTTACCTGAACACCAGGTTACCGCCAACACCGAAAAAATATCCCTGAAACACGGAGGACTCAGCCAGCCGGACAACTCGGTGGATATCACCGTTGCCCTGGATGTGCTGGAACATGTGGCTCATCATGATCGCTTCTTCTTTATAGAGGAATTACAGCGGGTCGCCAAAATGGGGCTGGTGTTGGGCTTTCCCATTGCCCAGGCAGCATATGCAGAGGAGTATGTCCTGGGACTGACCGGTAGTGTATGGCTTCGAGAGCATAAGAAACACGGATTGCCTGATCCGGCTGAAGTGGAGGGTATGCTCAGTAAATTGCAGTTGGAATTTGAAAGGCATCCCAATGCCGCCCTGCCCTCCTGGACAGCCATGATGCTTTTGATGCATGGGGTTGAGGACTTGACCCTTAAAAAAGAACTCAGCAGCTTCTTTAATCGGCATTTCTATGCCCTGGAAAACAGGGAGCCTGCCTACAGATACATTTATTTATGCAGATCCCTAAAAAAAACGAAACCCTGAATTTGGCAAGAAATCATAATGAGCGCGTTGTGAAGGGTTTGCCAAGGGATGGGGCAATTCTTTTTTGATGATTAAAATAAAAAGCCTAAACAGGTAACGAACGGTTATAATTAGAATTATGAAGGTGGATAAGCGCGTGTGGCGGTAGTGTGAAAAAAAAATGGCTTTTTATGCTTGACGGTTAGACTGGTTCTGATATTATCCCCCTCGTTGCTGACGCGACGCACTGACCAAACGGACGGTGCAGGAAAAACTTGGCAGGTTTCGCCAGCAATGATCTCTCAAATAA
>NZ_AZAC01000010.1:0-35000 GCF_000931935.2 Dethiosulfatarculus sandiegensis | reverse complement strand
GCGGTACGTGAGCTGGGTTTAAAACGTCGTGAGACAGTTTGGTCCCTATCTGCTGTGGGCGTAGGAGACTTGAGAGGAGCTGCTCCTAGTACGAGAGGACCGGAGTGGACGAACCTCTGGTGTTCCTGTTGTCGCGCCAGCGGCATCGCAGGGTAGCTATGTTCGGAAGGGATAACCGCTGAAAGCATCTAAGCGGGAAGCCCCCCTCGAGATTAGGTCTCCCTTCTCTTAGGAGACTTAAGGACCCACGAAGACTACGTGGTTGATAGGCTGGAGGTGTAAGCGTAGCGATACGTTCAGCTGACCAGTACTAATCGTCCGTGAGGCTTGGTCACTTTAATTTCTATGTCCTCTTCGGACTCAACGAAGTGTCGAATACAACAAACGCTCTATCAATTTTATGATAATAGAATAAAGTTTTCCGGTGGCGATAGCGAGGAGGCCACACCTGTTCCCATCCCGAACACAGAAGTTAAGCTCCTTAGCGCCGATGGTACTGCACATTTCTTGTGTGGGAGAGTAGGACGCCGCCGGATTCAATTTTTGCCCCTCAAGGCCTAAAAACCTTGAGGGGCTTTTTTTTGCCATGATTTTTTGTTCATTAAATAACCGCTTTACCTAAACTGGTAAAGCGGTTATTTTTTATATTTGGCTGTGGGAAATTCCGCAAGATTAACCGCTTGACTGTTCAATTCTTTTTCGACGATGAAAAGCCACCAAGGTTATTCTGATTCCTTTTTGGTTCTTAGGAAGTTTTCCGTCCAACCAGGTTGGAGCAATTCCAAAAGAGGCGCGTAGGCGTATCGCCTTCCTCTTTTTTGGTTGGTCGTTTCCACCAGGAGGTTGAGTTCTTCCAGTTTAGAGACCAAAAGTCCGGCTGTCCTTTGGGTCACATCCAGGTCATTGGCTACCTGAGGGATATCGATCACCGGTTTAACCACTAAGAGATCCAACAGTCTTTTAGGGTGCCTTGGCGCCCTTATCCAGGTGTCTATGAGATCCTGATGATCCAGATTCAATTGTTGTACACTTAAGACGGTTTTTTTTACCCAGTCAGCCGATAGTTCCGCCGCGGCTAAAAACGCCTCCACAAACCTGCGCCAGGCTCCTTCTTCCCTTACTTCCTTCAAAAGGGTTTCCATGCCGCCATGATCGGTAAAAGCCACTTCATCCAGGCAAACGCCCAAAAGGGTGAAGCTCTGGCCCGGCAACCCCAACCTTGGTCCAAGGCAAGATAATAGCAACCTGCCGCCCACTGAACGGTGTTTGTGCTCCGGCCCGTCCCTTTCCCAGGAAGCAAGGGCCAGTCCGGCAACCCATAAGGCCGGCAGACCGGACTTAAGCCACTTGGGAGCCAGGGTCCAGACTGGTGCGCCGGAAAGGTGATCGCTTGCCTCCTGCTCGTCTATCAGGGGCCTGGTTCTGGCCAAATGAGGTGCACTAAGCCCATAAAGGACCTCGCTCACCCTGGAAGGCGTGATTTGCCTGTCCGTGGGAAGGGCGGCTAATTCCCGTACATAACTTGTTATGCCTATGGCCAGGCGCATACCTTGATTCGGTCGGGAGGGCGTGTTCTCCGGGCCAAGGAAAAGCGCCTCGGCTAAATCCACCTTAAAACCCAAAAGTTCAGCTTCTGTAGTCGCCAACATGGCGGCCAGCGGTCCCTTGCTGAAACCGGCCCAAAAAGGCCACACCTGTTCCAAAGTTTCCAGGCTGCCCACAATGCGAGAGGCCTGGGCCAGGCGTAAGGCGGATTCAAGGTCTAAAGTTAAGAGGTCATGCTTAACAGCATCCTGAGTCATTGACTCTCCCCCAAAAAGTTATTTTTTCTTAATAAATATCAGAAAAAAGGTGAAAGGTAAACGGAACTTGTTGATATGAGGGAGATATGACCACACTTACGCCTGACTATAAGATATTCTCAGGCTTTTTCATTCAAAACAACTCCTCCTTCAGGAGAAGCGGAGAGTTCTATTTGAGTCTCATCTTTCACCCAGATCTTGCTGTCTTGGGTGGTGGTTGAAGGAAGACCGAATTTTTCGGTTAATTCCTGGCTCAAACGACTGAATTCACTGGTTTCATTGCTGCCCTTAAAGTTGAGGCTCACCTGGCTTAATTGCCTGGTTTGGTTAAAGGAGAGGGTTATGCTGTAGTGTTTGGGTGTTGGATCTTGGTTTTCAATCACCAGTTCTCCTGAAACTTGTTTTGCCTCGGGAAATCTGATCTTCACCTGGTCATACCCGGCTCCCCAGGAGATTCCCTCCCACCCCTGCATGGGTTGAGACAGGTTGAAGCCTGTAAACAGACGTTGTATACCCTGGATCAGAATTGAGCCCATGGTCCGCCTCCCTGTATACTGTTATCGGTATAAACCGGGCCATGCTTTTGGAAACAGGTATTGCAAAAAACAAAAGGATAAAAAATGGCCAAAAATAAATTCCCCGTTACCCCTGCGGTTCGCGAATTCAGGGCCCATAAGGTCGATTTTGAGCCCCATCTTTATCAGTATGTGGAACATGGTGGTACAGAGGTTGCGGCAGAGGCCTTGGGCGTGGATGAAACCATGGTCATAAAGACCTTGATCATGGAGGATGAGAATAACAAGCCTCTTATAATATTGATGCACGGCAATGCCATGGTATCAACCAAAAATCTGGCCAGAGCGATTAAGGTGAAAAGTGTGGAGCCTTGTCAGCCCAAGACAGCCACCCTGCATACCGGTTACCTGGTCGGAGGCACCTCTCCCTTTGGCACCAGGAAGAAAATGCCTATCTATGCGGAAAAGACCATAGCCGATCTGCCTTACGTTTACCTAAACGCCGGTAAAAGGGGCTTTCTGGCCAAGATTTCTACAAAAGACATGTTAAGGGTGCTTGACCCCACCCTGGTGGAGGTCGCCATATAATAATGGGTTTAGCCCAGATCCCCGGCTGAGGTTCTGCTCTGGGCCGCGCTTTTTACTTGCGGTGACCTGAGCTCAATCTCCACCCGCCGGTTTAAACCGCGGCCCTGCTTCGTCTGGTTGGAGGCGATGGGTCTTTGGTCCGCCAGGCCCTGGATGGTGAGGTCTCGTTTATTCAATCCCTGTTTGAGCAGGCTCCTGGCCACAGAGGCGGCCCGCGCCGCGGAAAGATCCCAATTGCTGGCGAATTGCTCGTTGTTTATGGGCAGATTATCCGTGTGGCCACTGACTATCACCTGATAACCCTTGTGGTCGGCCAAGATTCTTCCCAGGTGTTGTAGAGCGTCCAGCATGCCCGGTTTGATTTGGGCCTGGCCTGAATCAAAGGTAATGGATTCAGGGAGGCGCACAATAAGGGCCTCTGGCAGGGATTCCAACTCCACTCCTTCAGGCGCTGCCTTTTTAACCTCTTTTCGCACCTGATTAAGCAATGCGGTTAAGTTTTTTTCTTCCTCAGGGACTGCCGCTGCGGGCAGAGTCGTGCTTTGAGTCAAAAGAGCCATCAATGGTCCCTTTTGAGTGTGAGTCACCCAAGGCACCGGAGGATCATCCAAGCGAACCGGCTTTACCGCCTGTGCCGGGGATTTTTCGGTCTTGGTCTCCTCTTTGCTGGGCTTGGGGGTGAGGCTTGCAAAGAGAGGAGGATCAGCAAAGGGATCGATCCCTTTAGGCTTTTCGACGTGAACCAGAGCCAGGCGGTCAACCATTTTCACTTTTGTTTCCGGCTGTTCCCTTTCCGGCTGGTTGCTGATTTTGTATTCACTCAAGGAAAAGATCAGTACAAAAAAGACCAGCAAAAGGCTCATCAGGTCACTTAAGGATAAATAAAAGTTGGGGCTTTGTTCTCCTTGGGTAAAGCGGGACAAAGGGCGCTGCCTGGAATTGAATCGCCCCCCGGAGGATGTAGTGTCTTGTCTTGAGGGCGGGTCCGCCTTGCTCTGCATCCCTCGGGAGATAATTCCCTCGGGTAAATAGTTGTCCAGGGTAACTCCGCTTGAACCGGTATCAGGAGTCATTATCAGACCTCCTTAACTGGGGAACCATGCCCTTTATCTGATTGAACCAGTTGCCAGAGAAATGGATTTCTTCGTCAGTGCGGGCGAACTTGAAGGAATTGAGCCTGGCGTACATGGCGGCGCCGTTCTCTTCAGTGCAGAGCCCCATAATGCCTTCGGTGATAAGGCTCATCTCCACAGCTTCGGCCCGGTTTTTTTCATTTAGCTTGCGTTCCAAAGGCAGGATTACCAAGTTGGCCAGCATGATTCCGTAGAAGGTGGTCAAAAGGGCAACGCTCATTCCTGCGGCCACCTCTGTGGGATCGCTTATGGTGTGGAGCATGCGGATAAGGCCGATCATGGTGCCGGCCAGGCCAAATGCCGGGGCCAGCCTGCCCATAAGGGAGAGAACCGCCCTTTGGCCTTCCCTGCGAGAGACCATAAAGTCGAATTCCTGTTCCAGGCGTTCCCTGATTTGCTGGGCGGGTTTTTCATCCACCACCATGGCAACACCCATCTCCAGAAAAATATTGCCGGTGCGTTTAGCCTGGGCCTCCAGGGTGCGCACCCCTTCAGTGCGTTGCATCCTGGCCAGATGTACAAATATCTTGGTCAGGGTTTCCTGGTTCAGATTGCGTTTTTTGTTGATTTCAGAAAGCTGATTCCACAGACCGGCAAGGGTATGGGTGGGGAAGGCCAGAAAAACACCGGCCAGAGTGCCGCCTAAAACCAGAAGCAGACCTCCCGGATTAATGAACATGGTAAGATCACCTGCGATGATCAGCGCGGCTAAAAGAAGAACTCCCAAGGTGCATAATTGCAGGATTTTTTTCTTGGACATGGGCTGTACCTTTGCTTGCTGGGTAATGTTGCCTAATTGTTATTCAAACAACGTGCCAACTGTTGAAAACTCAAAAAATTACTGTTATCTCAATTAGTTGGCATGTTAAATGAACTGCCGAGGGGCCTGCTTACCAAAAATGCTCGGCATATATTTCCCTTTAACCAAAAGGCCGCCCTTTTAATTGGGGGTGCTAAATTAGGAGAAAGACAAATGCGGGAGGAATCGGTTTTTATAAAAGTCAACGAAAGTGTAGTGCTGGAAGGCGCCTTGGCCTTTCCCAAGGATGGGTGTCAAGGCCAGGCGCTTATTCTTCACCCCCATCCCCTTTACGGCGGAAGCATGAACAATAATGTGGTCAGTGCTTTGAACCGGGCGGCCTTGGAAAAAGGTTGGCAGACCCTTTGTTTTAATTTTCGCGGAGTGGAACGTTCAACCGGAGCTTATGATCAGGGCATAGGAGAGGTGGAAGATGTTCTAGCCGCAGCTGATTGGTTGCGAGTGCACTCGGATTTGGGTCAGATTTGGATGGGGTATTCTTTTGGTGCACTGATGGCCGCAAAAGCGGCGCTAAAATATCCTCATTTAAGAGGCGCAATATGGGTTTCACCGCCTTTAGAATTAGAGAGGCTTCCAAAATGGCCTAATAAAAACAATAAGTTATTGGTTATTTCCGGGGATAGGGATGAATTTAACCAAATAGAGGAGTTGGAAGCCTATTCCCGTTCACAGAGTGCATCGGTGCATCTGATAACCCTTAAAGGGGTTGATCATTTCTATGGAGGACATGAGAGTGCACTAATGGAGCATGTTAAAAATTATTTGGCTGACATGCCCTAAAACTCAAACAGGTGGAGTCCTCTATATTTCGTGTCATTGTATGGTACGTAACACAATATGTTGTTTTTTTGCTTGACATGTTCTTCTCCTCTTGGTACTTGGATGGTGAGGTCAATGCACCAATCAGGTTGCATACCTTGAATGCCCTTAATGTCCCGGGAAGCTGCCTTTAACCTGCCGAGGCCCCGGAAGCCTTGTAAGGGCATCCTCATTATCCGAAAGGCATCTGGCCTTTCCCCTCCTCCCACAGGGTCGGCGCCACGCCGGCCCTGGCCTTTTGGCGTCTGTAAAAATCATTGGCTAACCGATTTTCCTGTCAGGTTCGAGGTTTTTGTTTATTCTTAGGTGATACAGGTATATGCTTTTCCGGCTGTACGATGAGGAGGGCCGGTTTACAGGCAGCCTTTTCCGGCAGTGGTTTTTTTTTGGTGCTGGGCGCTGATAACCCAAGGTTGTTCGGGAGAATGGTTTTATGTGGAATAAACATCTTAAAGACAAGGATATGGGATACAGGATCAGCCGCAGCCCCCATGACCCTGAGGGCGCAGATTTGCTATTGGTTCATGGCGCAGGCGGCAGTTCGCAAAGCTGGCTCCCCCAATTGAACGGCCTGGATCCCCGCATTAACAGCTGCGCCCTTGATTTGCCGGGGCATGGGGCAACAAAAGGCCCGGGTAAAGAACATATCAAAGATTATGCAGACTGGGTGATTCAGTTCCTGGAGGCCGGTCCTGTGAAACCGTTTTTAATGGGTCATTCCATGGGCGGGGCCATAACCATGACCGTAGCCCTGTCCAGACCGGATCTGATCAGAGGGATTATACTCATGGGCACCGGAGCCAGGCTAAAGGTGCTGCCCGCAATTTTAAGTGGTATTAAAAGCGAATTTATCCCCACTGTGGAATTGATTATTAAAAATGCCTATGCGGATGAAGCAGATGCCAGAACCCTGGCCATGGGGATTGAGCTGATGGCACAGACCGACCCCCAGGTCCTTTGGGGAGATTTTATGGCCTGCGATGAATTTGACCTTAGGGAAGCCATAAGTGGGGTTGATAGGCCGTGCCTGATTATGGTGGGAACCAAGGACAAGCTGACTCCATTGAAATACAGCAGATTCCTGGCTGAAAAAATATCAGGAGCTCAAATCAGGGAGTTCGACAAAGCTGGGCATATGGTTAATCTTGAGCAATACAAGATGGTGAATGAGGCATTAACGGAATTCCTCTTGGCTTAGCCTTGCATAACGGAATAAAAAATATGACAATACAGGTCTATACTAAATAAAATCCGGTTTTTTTGATCTCCTGTAACCAAACCGAAATGACTATATGGCTTAAGGTCAGCGGAGTGGCAACTTGTCGCCAGAAATGGAAAAAAATCATCCCGATCGCCGTCCGGCCTCAAATGACCTTAAGGCCAGATTATCTGCTGCGCTGTCGGAGATGCCGCCTGCCAGGCGCAAAGTGCTGTTGGCTTTGGCCAGTATGACTGAGAAGGGGAACTGGACAACCACCACCAATATCCGTCGGAAAACCGAATTGCCCCAGCAACTTCTGACCCGACAGCTTAAAGGGTTGGCTGAACAGGGTTATATTGAATTTATTAAGATCGGGCCGGGCAGACCTTTAAAAGCTAAGATTACCATAAAAGGCCTTAAGGCAGTGGGAAGGGCAAAACCCAAAAGAAAGTATATTATTGATGACGCCGACCAAATGGAACCAGATGGTGAAGCACCGGAAAAACCCGTCACTGCGTCGGTTGAAGAGGATTCTTTGACTAAACCTGAAGCTAACCAAATTGAGATGACGCCCTCCAGCTCTTTGGCGGAAAAACTCTATCTTCGATTGGCTCCGCACCTGACCGGGTTGAGCCTGGGTAAATTTAAAAAGCTGCTCGAGGAAGTGGTGGAAAACCTGGATGTGAGCACACAAGGCCCGGGACAAAATGACCTGGCCCTTTTGTCTGAAAGCACAGACCCTCAAGTGGCCAGTGTGCTTAAGAAGGCCCAAGTTAAATCCATTTTAATGCCCCCTGAACTGAACACAGAGGAAAGGCAGTTGGAGGCCAGGCTGTTAAGCAGAGCTCATCCTGAAAATCGGGAAATACCCTGGTTCAAAAGGACCGAGGCCTTTTGTTTTGCCTGGGAACAGGCCCGAAAACATAAGTTGGGACTTTTGGCTCCATATTTCAACAGTTTTGCCCCTAAGTGGGAATCGCCGGATTGGTCGTCCTTTAACAGGGCAAGGCGCCAGGCCGATATCCACGGAGCGGATTATGCGGATTGGATCAAGGTTCAGTTTGACCGGGTTTCACCAAAGGGTTTGAACAAGGTGGATCCGGAGGATCTTTACGGTGACCCGGCGGTCAAGGCTTTCAGTTCTTTTCTGGAGAGCCAAAAAAGCGCCCCTAAACCGTCCTTGGGCGAGCCGCCTTTTACTTCAAGAACATTCAACCTTGAAGATCCTGAGCATAGAAGCTATGTAGAAGCGTTTTTTCAGGAGGTGGAAAGGGTTTCCCAGGACCTTTTCGGGGACTCTGAAAAGGGCCTGCAAATGCTTGTCTTGCAGGCCGTGGAACAGGGCAGGTTGCCCATGGCTGCTCTTGACCTTCGTCCCGGGTGGAAAGAGATGGCCAAGGAGAGTATGCGCTCCACCGCCAAAAAAGGAAAACGCAAAACCACTTCCCGTCGTCCCTTGATGGTGATCTGAGGTTTTAAGATAAGCTCTCCTCAAGCAAAAGTTTCTGTCTCTCATTTGGCCGATAAATCCAATCCACTCAAGGGAAATTCGAGTTGCGGGCCATCTTAAAAAATCCATAGCATCCGGCTTTAAAGGGCCGATAAAAGCCGGTCGAACTCCCTGTTGGGCAATATCCAGGGAAAATACTGACAGGCAGTTGACAGGCAGTTAAGTTTCCGGTATTTCTGCTTGAGGTATTTGAAAGCCGCCAGCGGAGAGATGACCGAGCTGGCCGAAGGTGCACGATTGGAAATCGTGTGTACCCTTACCGGGGTACCGAGGGTTCGAATCCCTCTCTCTCCGCCATTTATAAAATCCTCAAGTGCTTTAGGCGCTTGGGGTTTTTTTGTGGGGTTTTGAGCCTCTGTTTAAGATGAACTTCTCCTCGGGCCGCTGTTTTTATTGACCACCTTTTTTCGATTGACTTATGAAAACAGGCTGTCAGGCTCTATCACGAAAGACGGAATGAAAGGCTATCCAAAGATCCCGCCAGATGCCTAAGTTAACTTACCCTTGAGAAAACAAATAGTTAACTTTTTTTGTTTTTCGACTTTGTCATCGGTTCCCGGCTTGCACTCCTATAACGATTCCAGGTTTAGGCTGTCTTTCAATTTCTGATTGGTAAATCGTCGATGGCTTAGGAGAATAGTATCAAGAAATGAATCCTATAAAATCAATTCGTAGATATCATTTTTTAGGTCCAGTCTATTAATTATGGAAAGTTGGATGAACTACATGGTTTAGAACCAAAAGGATAAAGGGTGTGCCTGATATTTCCGAGTAAATCCTTTATTTTCTGGCCAAGAAACGCTAATTGGCCAATTCTCAAGCCATACAGACAACAGATAATAGTTATAAGGATTATTGGTTTTGGCAAAGGGACAGCTCACCGGATCTTATTGCCAGGTATCCGAATCTGGATTTGAAAGGCAAAGATGTTCTGGATATTGGCTGCGGCATTGGGGGAAGGACTTGCTATCTCGGCGGGCAGGGCGCGAGGCATGTTGTAGGATGTGATATAAACAGTCGGGAAATAGAAACAACCGAGAACCTGAAGCGGGAATTGGCTCCGGAGTTGAAGGATAAGGTTGTTTTTAGCTGCAATCAGACAGAGCAAATAGGCCTGGGTAAGATAAAGTTTGATTTGGTCTTGATTATTGATGCCATGGAGTACATTAAGGAACCGTCCCTTATGCCGGAACAGGCCTACAGACTACTTAAACCAGGAGGCAAACTCAATTTTGGCGCTGTGGGCTGGGGGCACTGGCATGCAACCCACATGCTCCGAATCTTCCCCGTATCTTTTATGCGGCTCTTTTTTTCAGACAAGACTATTTTAAACACAGCCAGGCGTATGATGAAGCAGGAATTTTACAAATCCCGCACCTGGGACAGTAATCCGCCCTGCTTGCGTTGAGAAGGGATAAATAACCTTCGCCATCGCCCTGGTGAGTATCTGAATAAATATTCAATAAAACAGTTTGAAAAGGTATTGACCGAATCGCCTTTTGAAGAATACCGAATGTATGTAATTGGTTTTTCCACAAAGCACAAGGTGCTTGCCCATTTGAATTTTTTAACCCGGGCGCCTTTGTTGCGGGAAGCCCGGCATTCCTATGTGATCGGTGTTGCCACAAGAAGCAAAGTATAAGGTCAATTGCGCCGTTATGGATTCAACCTAATTTTTATGTTATTTCGAATAGATCCATTTTTATTAGATTAGATTGAGGACTTAAGGAATAATATGACCGGTAGGTCATTTTTGGGTTTTGGCCGAAAGCCGGCGCAATGCCTCGGCCAGCACCTCAGGATCTACAGGTTTGGGAATGTAGCTGTCCATACCGGCCTCCAGGCAGGCTTCCTTGTCTCCCTTCATGGCATGGGCGGTCATGGCGATTATGGGGATATGCTTGTCTGTTTCCCTGGCGCGAATGGCCTTGGTGGCTGCAAAGCCATCCATTTTGGGCATCTGCACATCCATTAATATCAGGTCGTATTGAGTTGATTCAGTGAGTTCCACCGCCTCCTTTCCGTTTTCCACCAAGGTGACTTTGTGACCCATTTTTTCCAGCATGCGTTGGGCTACCTTTTGGTTTATCGGCATATCTTCAGCCAAAAGGATATGCAGGCCTGGGCTGCTCCCGGGTCTTTCAGGGGAGGCGTCAGGGGCCGGTTTGGGTTGGATTATTGATTTCAGTCCCAAGAGTTTGTTTATGCTCCGCACTAAATCCTTTGGCTTAACAGGCTTGGACAGGCTTGCCGAGTGATCAAGGCCGCTTCTGCGGCAAATATCTCCGCTTTGGTCTGCCGTGGTGAGTATGATTACCGGGGTGGCTTTCAGTATGGGATGTTTGCGCATGCGTTGAACCAGATCAGGAGCTTTCAGGTCTGGTAAAAGGCAGTCCACTATCAACAGGTCAAAGGAGTTATTCTCACGAGCAGCCAACTTGAGCCTGTCCCAGGCCTGCTCTCCGCTGGCTGCATCCTGAGGTTCGACATTCCAAGAAATCAAATGCTCTGCCAAAAAGCCGCGCAAAGATTTGTTGGGGCAGACAAGTAAGCTTGTCATGCCTCGTAATTGTGTTTGGTCTTTGCCTGCCGGGGCTGAAGAGGCCTGATCTATGGGCAGGTCAAGGGTGAAGGAAAAGCTGCTTCCCAGGCCGGGAAGGCTTTCCAGCCCCATTTCGCCACCCATCATCTCTACCAGATGTTTAACAATGGCGAGCCCCAAACCGGTTCCGCCGAATTTGCGGGTGGTGGAGCCGTCGGCCTGTTCAAAGGCCTGGAAAATATCTTTTTGCTTGTCAAAGGCAATACCGATGCCGGTGTCCTTTATTTTAAATTCCAGGGAGGCTTTTGGCTCCCCAGGTTGAAAGGCAGAATCCACAGACAAAAGTATCTCACCTCTGCTGGTGAACTTAAGAGCATTGTTGACCAGATTGATAATGACCTGACGCAGTCTGCCAGGATCCCCAATCAGTTGGTCCGGGGTTTTGTCAGAGACATTTACTATCAGCTCCAAGCCCTTTTCATGAATTTTGGGGGCCAAAGGGCGCAGGGATTCATAAAGAGTTTCACGCAAGGAAAAATGAATTGACTCCAGAGTCAATTTTCCCGCCTCTATCTTGGAGAAATCAAGAATATCGTTTATTACCGAAAGTAGTGATTTTGCAGAAGTTTTAATACCGGCTGCGTATTCCAGCTGTTCCTGATCCAAGGATGTGTTTAAAAGGAGTTCGGCCAGGCCAATGACCCCGTTCATGGGGGTCCTGATTTCATGGCTCATATTGGCCAGAAAAGCGCTTTTGGAACGGTTGGCCGCTTCTGCTGCTTCCTTGGCCCGGGCCAGTTCCCGGGTGCGGTTTTCCACCATGGTCTCAAGGCGTTGATTCATGGTCTGGATAGCGTCTTCAGCCTGTTTGCGGGTGGTGATGTCCTGGGAAATTACCTGGGCGGAGGTGATCTCTCCTTTTGAAGCCCATACCGGTTGAAAACTGGAGAGTAAAAAGCGCTTTTCATTGGCCAGAACCACCGAATGCTCCAGCCGCCTTTTTTCCCCTGTGTCCATGACTTCATCCATTATGGGTTTGATGTTCCGGAAATATTCCGAAGAAATGGGATCTGTTGGTGTTCCCAGAAGCTCCTGTGGGGTTTTACCCAACAAGCCGGCCAAAAGATTATTCACCATGATTATCCGGCCCTGACGATCGCAGACAGAGACAAGCACCCCGGCCTCCTCAAACAACAGCCGGTATTTTTCCTCACTTTCCCTGAGCCTTTTTTCCGCCTGAACTGCCGCCGTATTGTCTTCATAGGTAAGGACCACTTGCTTTAGGTTGCCCTTGCTGTCTTTTACCGGATAGGCAAAGACAACCAGCCAGCGGGGAGGAAATCGGGTTTCTTTAAACAAAGGGTTCTGGATGGGAAGGGACTGGATAAAAATCGGCTTGGTTTTGGCTGTTTTTCCAGCAAAAGCCTGCTTAACAGTCTGTGAAATGTCTTGAGAGCGAAGGATTGATGTCCTGAATATATTATATTCAGTGTAAAAGTATTCCACTTGCTCTGGGGTCAGATTCCATAGCCTGCTAAAGGCCTTATTCATAAAGACCAGGGCTCCGTCAGCCCGGAAGATAAGAGTGCTCAAAGGCGATTGTTCCAATAGGCTGCGGAAACGATATTCCGATTCATGCAGGGCTTCTTCGGCTTGCTTGCGCTTGGTGACGTCCCGGGTAATGGAAAGTTCGTAAAGTTCTCCCGCTATTTCAATTACGTTCAAAGAGACTTCGGCCAGAAAGAGGGCGCCGTCATATCGCCTGTGGGTCCAGCTGAACTCTGTCCGGCCTTTTCGGTCCGCTGTGCTAAGAAAAAGATCAGAGAGTTCCCGGGATGCTTTTCCATTGGGCTGGATTTCCGGAGAAAGTTCATCCGGACTTTTACCCAAAATGTCCTGTCTGCTGCATTTGAAGATCTCCAAGGAACGTTTGTTGCAATCTACTATCTTCCGGTTTTTGATAATAAAAGCTGCGTCATTGGCATTGTCGAACAACACCCGGTAGCGATGCTCGGAGTCCTTTAGGGTCTTAAGGGCTTGTTTTCTCACTGTAATATCCTGATCAATTCCCCTATATCCGATCAACTGATCATGGTTATCGAAAATAGGCGCGCAATTGCTTTCAAGAAGAATTTTCTCCCCTTTCTCACTGTGCAGGCACAGCTTCTCCATGGTTATCAAATTTTGCCCTGCTTTTAGGGCGTTATATAGTTTTTCAACCGACTCGGAGCGCTCGTTTTCGAACATCAGGTCGGTAAAGTGTTTACCTATCAGCTGATCGGGCTCATAACCCAAAAGCTCTTTAATTTTTGGGCTGACATAGGTGTAAAAACCGTCTGCGTCCATTTCCCAGACCCAGGCCGGAGTGGTTTCGACCAGGGAGCGAAACCTTGATTCCGATTCTTCCAGTTGCTGGTTTTTCTGGTCCAGGGCGGTGATTTTTTCCCGAATGGATTGCTGCATGGCGGCAAAGGATCTTGCCAGAATGGCAACTTCGTCTTTGCCCTTGAGCTCTATTTTTTGATCGAGATTCCCCTCAGCCAGTTGGGCTGCGGCGTTTGTGAGCAAGACAAAAGGCTTGGTGAGACGCAAGGCCAAAAAGATCACCGCCAAAAGAAGAGCCGTAAAAAAAAGCCCGGTTATAAAGAGCAGAATATTCCTAAGCTGGTTGGCGTCCTGGTATTTCACCTTAAGCGGCATGGTAAAGCCCACAGTCCACTCCCAGGGGCCGAAATACCTGAAAATGGCCCACGACTCCCGGCCCTTATACGTTAAATTCAGTTGTCCATTTTTTTGCTTGAGGATTTTTTGAATAAAGGGGGCTCCGACCAGGGAGTCGTCCCCGGGCTTAAGCCGGGGGTGCATGACTATTTCGCCTTTTTGGTTAATGATTAACGGGAAAACCTTTTGATCATCGTGGATATAGTATTGATTGCTAAGGTCTCTGATGATGGAGCTTTGAAAGTTAGTAATATAGTGATCGACCATGCGAGTGGCCTTGAGCCGATTGTTTTTGGCCGTAAGGGCGGAGATCATGCTGTTCAGGATGTGGCCGTATGCCGCCTCCTGGCTCTTATCCGTATATTTTTTCAGTTGATGATTGGTAATGAGGCTCACCCCAATGAGGAAGATAAGAAAAATAGGGCCGACAAGGATGATAAACCTTGTGATTATGCGCGGGATTTTGGTTTTCAAAGAAAACTCCAATAAACCAGGGCTAATTTTTCGGTTTTACGCCTGAATTATCTTTTTAAGGGACTTTTCCAACCGGTTTAACCTTCAGGTCAGGGGCGCCTTTAAGACGCTCTCAGTTTGTTTGCTTTTTTAGTATATTAATAAATAAATATTAGCTTTCCGGTGGTTTTTACTTCTTTGACCATTACCTGAATCCCGGCTTACCGAGGGACCAGCTTTTAAACCGGGCTTCAATAAGGTCAGGAGCTCTCCGGCAGTAGATCAACCTATGTGGAAAAAAAGATGTAACGGGCTGTTTCTTCAGTTTTTTATTTTTACGGCATCAAGGGTGTTACAACTGGATGGTTAAGCTCTGTGGATTAATTCAACTTCTCAAGTAGATAGACCACATGTTTCGGCGAGGTTGTTATCCGGGCCGCGCCTTGTGGCTTTAGCGAATGGCAATAATCGGTTGAAATACTTGGTGTCGGTTGCTCTAGTAATATTCTGCATACTAAGAAAAGTTTGCGCAACTTATAAGCGTCTTCAGCCATCGGCTAAGGGGGGCATAGTCAAACGGCCGGTCAAGGGCGACAATCCGCACCTGACCGGCCGCAACTTGACCAGAAGAAAGGCATTTCAGATCAGGTTAGATCCAGATCAAATACAGGGCTCAATTGGGCCACTTCCTGGGAGCGGTGGTTTTTCAAAACCGGTTTATGGAGGTCTTTGAGCTCACCATCAAGCAGTTGATGGTCCAGTATGCCCAATTGGTGCAGGATTTCCGAGACACAAGGAGCCAGGGCCCGCATGGCCCCGTCTTCTATCTGAAGAGCCACGCCCAGGCCAAGTTCAGGGATGGCCAAGGCATATGATCCCTCTGTCCCGGTCTTGGCCAAAAAGCGATTGGGGGCGGCCTGCATCAACCTGGTGCAGAGCCTTTCGTGGCCGGCTATCATCTCCGGATGAGCCAGGCAGGCCTTCATCAGCCTTTCTACGGCCTGAATGCGTTCAGGTGTGAGGTTGGCCCTGGCCGGCGCGGCCAAACGGGCGTAGGCCCCGGCCAGAGAGTGCAGGGGCACCCTGAAGACAGGCACACCGCAGCCGTCTATACCCTGGCCGATTTGCTCTGCCGGATAGTCGCAGAGTTGGGCCACTGTCTCCAGGATAAGGTTTTGCACGGGGTGGCCCTTTTCAGTGTAGCCTTTCGGGTCAAAACCCAGGTGTGCGCAGAGAACCAGCATGGCCGCGTGTTTTCCCGCACAGTTGTTGTGAATGGGAAGGGGCTTTATGCCCTGGGAAAGCATGGCCTTGGCTGTTGGCCGGTGACTGGGGCGATGCACCCCGCAATCAAGCAGGTCTTCAGTTAGATTCGCCTTTTTCAGGATGCTCCGCACTGCCTTTACCTGGAAATCCTCTCCGTTCAATGAACCGCTCATCACAGCGAGCTCGGAGTCCGTTAACTGAAAACGGTCGGCTGCCCCGGTCTCTATAACCGGCAGGGCCTGTAAAGGTTTGGCCGCGGAGCGGAGATAGGTCGGCATGGCAGGGTGTCCCAGGCTTTTTTCCACCCTTCCGGTTGGGTCTGAGAGCACGATTGCCCCCCTGTGTAGAGACTCGTATAGCCCCGCCCTTTTTAACTCAACCAAAGGCGGCGGGCAGTTGTCATGACCCGCACCATGATGCAAATGGTGATGGTTGTGCGAATGGTGTTCTCCAATATGTCTGCGGATGAATTCCGTTTTTGGCATAGGATTTTCCCCTTGCTTGGCAAAAAAGGTGGAATAACCGGAAAAAGGAAATCATATGGTTATATTTAATTGTGTAACAGTTTAATAATATAGAATAATTCTGTCAATTAAGCTGTTGGGAAATGCTTGATTTAATTTATAGGTAAACTATTGACAGTATTAATATGGGGTATTACCTTTTTATCATGGAAGGAATAGTTTCAGGGTGGTCCTGGAGCTGATTCCATTACTTGAGCGGATCCCCCCTCTCCCGCTCGGGTTAGATTGGATTTTTCCTCCCTTCCTTCCGTGTGGCCCCGGGCTTGTAGCTCCGGGGCCAGTTTTATATACTTGGGCATGAGCAAGTATATACCTCCCAAAAAAATCGTTCGCACCGGATTGGAAGCCTTGGCGGACAAAACCCCTGACGCATTGAAAAAGGCGCGTTTGGGGCTTTTGTGCAACCCGGCCAGCCTCACCCGCACCTTTGAGCCCGCACCCGAATTGGTGCAAAGGGTTTCAGATAACGCCCTGACCTGCCTTTTCAGCCCTCAGCATGGCTTTTTCGCTGAAAAACAGGACAATATGGTGGAGTCTGACCATTCGGTTCATCCCAGGCTGGGGCTTAAGGTTTACTCACTTTACGGCGAGCACAGGGCTCCCCAGTCCCATATGCTTGAAAACCTGGATATCCTTTTGGTGGACCTGTGGGATGTCGGTTGCCGGGTTTATACCTTTTTCAACACGGTATTGGCCTGTATGAAACAGGCGGCCCGCCAGGGGGTGGCGGTTTGGATTCTGGACCGGCCCAACCCACTGGGCAGGGGAGAGGAAGGGCCTATTCTGCCCAAGGACCTGGCCAGCTTTGTGGGGCCTCACCCCATGCCCCTGCGCCATGGCCTCACCATGGGCGAGTTGGGTGAACTCGTCGCTTTTGAGCTGAAACTGGATCTGGATCTTAAGGTGATCCCCCTTGAGGGGTGGCAGGGGGAAGACTTTGCCACCACTGGTCAGCCCTGGGTGATGCCTTCGCCCAACCTGCCTTCTTTTTCCTCGGCCAGGGTTTATCCGGGCCAGGTTCTTTTGGAAGGGGTGAGTTTAAGTGAGGGCAGGGGAACCACCAGGCCTTTTGAGCTTTTTGGGGCTCCGGGCCTTGACCCCTGGGCGGTTAGTGAGGCTGTTGAAAAAGAGGCCTTAAGCGGAGCTTTTCTGCGGCCCGTATTTTTTCAGCCGACTTTCCATAAGTACCAGGGAGAGGTCTGCGGAGGCTTTCAGCTTCAGGTAACTGACCCGGATCGTTTCAAGACTTTGCGGGCCAGCCTGGCTGTATTGAGCGCCATAAACAGGGTTCACCCTGGGTTATGCACCTTGCGGCAGCCACCTTATGAATATGAATATGAAAAAAGGCCCCTGGATCTGATTTTGGGTGATCGCCGGGCAGTGGATCTTTTGCAAAAGGGCACTCCGGCCCTGGAGCTGGAGCAAGCCTGGCAGTCCGGCCTGGCTGATTGGCTAAGCCGCACGGAGCCTTTTCTTATGTATTGAACTTATCCGCGCCGGGGAACCACCCCTAAAATCGGAGATTTTCGGGGGCCCCGGAACCACCCCTAAAATCGGAGATTTTGGGGGCCCCGGAAGAGCGCCCCTAAAATCGGAGGTTTTTGGGGCCCAGTAAAAACGCTCAAAGGCTTCCTCGGGGGGCGGGGATGGCCGGTCAAAAATTCATAGCTAAAATAATCTGTGATCTTGTTGTGTTATCTATGTTTTTGTCTGATAGCCTCAAGGGAAGATCTTGCACTGCCTTTTTTCCATACATTCCTGACAGCTAAAACCGTAGAGTAAGCAAATCCTTGCTCCTTGGTAGAGTTGTGTGCTAATTTCAATTCGTTTATAGCTACATCCTAGCTTTCCTATCTGACTAAGGAGGCATCATGGATATTCTGGTCTGCGCCAAGCACGTGCCCGAGACGGCTGAGGCTGAACTGGAATTGATTCCCGAGGAGGTCTCCCTGGACCTGGAAGACCTGGTTTTTGATATCAACGAGTGGGATCTGTACGCAGTGGAAGCGGCTCTAAAATTGACTGAAGAACACGGCGGGAGCGTAACCGTGCTTTCTTTGGGCGATGAAGAGGCCGAAGACACCCTGCGCAGGGCCATGGCCATGGGTTGTGAAAAAGGCATTCTGATTGACGATGAAGACCTGATTCCCGGTGACGGCCACACAACGGCCGATATTTTGTCCAGGGCGGCCAAAAAAGGGAGCTACGACCTGGTGCTCTGCGGGGTGCAGGCCTCTGATGACGGCCTGGCCTGGACCGGCCCGGCCCTGGCCTGCAAGCTGGGGCTTAATTTCACCACCATGGTGACCTCCATTTTAAAACAGGGCTCTGAACTAAAGGTCAAAAGGGAATTGGAAGGTGGCATGGAAGAGGAGCTGACCCTGCCCCTGCCTTGCCTGCTCACCATTCAGACCGGCATAAACGAGCCTCGCTATGTTTCGGTGATGGGCATTCGCAAGGTGCGCAAAAAACCCTTGGAAGTGCTGGATGGAGATGATCTGGGCCTAGAGGGGCTGGAAGATGCCGGTGAGGGATTAAGGCTTGAAACAATAGGCTTGAACCAGCCCGTGGTTAAGGGCGAAGTCGATCTGATTGAGGGGTCTCCCCAGGAACAGGCCCAAGTATTGGTTGACCTGCTGGCTCAAAAAGGAGGCCTGAAATGAGCGTTTTGGTGATTGCCGAACACAGGGAGGGCGAGCTGCGGGAAATCACCCTGGAGGCCTTGGGCGCGGCTGCAAAACTGAACGCCGGGGAGGTGAAGGCATTGGTGCCGGGTTCGGAAACCGAATTCCTGACTCGGGAGCTGAGCCTGTTGTGCAGTGAGGTTATTGAGCTTAAGGACCCCAGGCTGGATCCCCCCCTGGGTGAGCCTTGGCTAAAGGCAATATTGGATTTTTGCGTTTCCGAGGAGTTTCAGGTCATCCTTTTGGGGGCCACTTCCTGGGGTATGGAACTGGCTCCGGCTTTGGCCGAGTCCCTGGAGGCTCCTTTTGCACCGGATGTCACTGCCCTGGAATATGGGGAAAACCTGTTAAAGGGCTCCCGCATGGTCTACAGCGGCAAGCTCGAGGCCAAATGGCAGTGTGAAAACGCCTCAACCTGTGTGGCCACTGTAAGGCCCGGCGCTTTTGATCCCCCTGAACCGGGAGCAGAGGCAAAAATACGCGAGGTGGCGGCCGTTTTACCTGATGACCAGGCGGTCAAGTTTTTGGGGTACCTTAAACAGGCGGCAGGTGATGTGGATATCACGGCGGCCAAGATCCTGGTCAGTGTGGGCAGGGGAATCGGTGGGCCGGAGAATATAGCCCTGGCCCAGGAACTGGCCGATGCCCTCGGTGGAGTGGTTTCCTGCTCCAGGCCGGTGGCCGACAAAAGGTGGCTGGATAAAAGCAGGCAGGTGGGCACATCGGGCCAGACTGTGAAGCCGGATATATATCTGGCCCTGGGGATCAGCGGGGCGTTTCAACACCTGGCAGGCATGCAGAGCGCCAAGACGATCATAGCCCTGAACAAAGATCCCAAGGCCCCCATATTCGGGGTGGCCCACTACGGCATTGTGGGAGATATCCTGGAGTTGTTGCCCTTGATCACTGAAAAAGTGGCGGGCATCTGCGCGGCTTGAGTGAGCGTCCAAACCTTAAAAGGGGGCGAAAATGGACTATGAGCTGGACCGGGAGCAAAAGGAAATCATAAAAGCGGCCAGGGAGTTTGCCAAAGGCGAGTTTAGTAAACTGGCTGAAGAACTGGACGCCCAGGAGAAATTTTCCCGCGAGCTCTGGAAAATGGCCGGCGAGCTGGGTTTTGTGGGCACCTGGATTCCGGAGGAATACGAAGGGCCGGGATTCGGCTTTTTTGAGTTCGCCCTTATCAACGAGGAGTTTTGGGCGGTGGATCCCGGTTGTGGCCAGCAATGCACCTCAACCACCTTTGGGGCGGAGACGGTTTTTTTATTTGGCAACGAAGAACAGAAAAAGAGATGGCTCACCCCCTTGGCCCTGGGTGAAGCTATCTGTGGTTTCGGTATAACCGAGCCCGGCGCAGGTTCTGATGTCACCATGGTCACCACCAGGGCGGAAAAACAAGGTGACGAGTATGTGATAAACGGGCAGAAAATGTTCACTACCAATGGCACTATTGCCGATTTTGTCTTTATTTTCTGCCAGACAGACCCGGAGAATCCCAATCCCCACAAGCGATACAGCATTATCTGTGTGGAAACGGACAGACCGGGGTATGAGGCAAGCAAGCTGACCGGCAAGATGGGTATCCGGGCCAACGACACCGCTGAACTGGCCCTTAAAGACCTGCGGGTTCCCAAAGAAAATTTAGTGGGTGAAGAAGGCGCTGGATTTAAACAACTTATGGAGTTTTTCAACCGCACCAGGCTGCATGTGGCAGCCCAGGGAGTGGGCTTGGCCCGAGGCGCCATGGAAAGGGCCGTTACACACGCCCGCACCAGGGAGCAGTTCGGCAAGCCCTTGGGCGCGTTTCAAGCCATCAAGCTTAAGATAGCCAATATGGCGACCAAAATAGAAGCGGCCAGGAATTTGTATTACAAGGCCGCCTGTCAGGTGGATAAGGGCAAGGTGGACCACGCCCTTATCTCCATGGCCAAATGGTACGGAGCCCGCACGGCGGTGGAGGTGGTGGACGAGGCCTTGCAGGTGCATGGAGGGTATGGCTACCTGGCGGAATACGATATCAGCCGCCTTTATCGGGATGCCAAGATTCTGGAGATATATGAAGGGGCCAGGGAAATAGAGTTGATGATCATCGCTGATCGTTTTCTGGGGCTCTGAGGAAATCGATCCGGTTTTCAAGGTTCGATACGCTTCTGAACCGGCCAAAGCCGAAAAAGGAGAGCAAACGGCAGCGGGGTATAGATTCACCCATAAGATGATAAGCGGCTGATTATTGATCTATTATAAGATTAGTAATTTCAGTTGGTTGAAGATGTTTTCCAGCAAATCCCGGCGACCTTCAATAAAAGGCCGCCGGGATTTTTTATTAGCGTTTCCGGTTTTTGAGCGCCTCCTCAAAGCGTTTGATCTGGCTGAGGAAATATTCTTTCCTTTGGGTGGGGCCTGCGGCCAGGGCCGCCCGGGCCGCACTCAGGGCCAGATCGGGACGTCCGTTTATAAAAAAGGCCTCCGCCAGGGTGTCCCAGATATGGGGCAGGGGAGCGATCTGCACTGCTCGCTGGGCCAGGGCCAGGGCTTGGGCCGGATTTCTTAAAGCCTTATCCTTGGCTGTGGCATAGAACCAGGCCAGGCTGTTTAAGGCTTCCGCGTGTCTGGGGGCCAGCCTCACGGCTTGCCTCAGGTAATGCAGGGCCTCTTCTTCCTGGCCGGATTCGTATTTCATAATTCCCAAAGTCATGGAAAGGTTGGGGTCCAAAGGTGTTTGGGCAAGCTGGTTTTCCATCAGCCTGACAATGGTGGCCCGCCTTAAGCCCTGGGAAAGATCCATGCCTTGGGCAATCCAGCCCAATACGGCCAGTGAAAGCAGGCAGATTAAGTAAATATTTAAGGATTTTTTCAGGTTGCGGGCATGAATTTTTATGACCTTCGGGTCATCTTCCGCTCTTTCCAGGGCTTCCACCCTTTGGGCAATGGAAAAATGGTGCCAGGAAGGGGCTTGGCGGATATCGCCTGAGAGCAGGGCCACCTTTTCCAGAGCCAGACTCAAGGGCCCGGCCTCACCCATGAAGCGAAGAGCGAAAAAATCAGCCTGGCGTTCATAGTTCCGCATGAAATAGCCCATGATATAGCGCAGGTAGACGACCATCAAAATAACAAGGGGCAGGGCCATGAAAAGGCTTATGGCTGCTGTTCCCGGGCCTTCCTGGCTAAGCATGTTAGCGCCCCAGGACCATCCGGAAAGAATGTACAAGCCCCCCTGCAACAAAAGGCTCAAGGGCTCGGTCAGGGCATAGGCCGCCACAAAATAGCCGATAAAAAAGAAAAGATATTTTTGCAGGTGTTTATGGTGAACATGGCCCGCCTCATGGGCCACCACCCCGGCCAGTTCACTGGGGGTGAGCTCCCTGGTTAGGGCAGGGGTGAGCAGGAGATAACGGAACCTGGAAAAGACCCCCAGCACCCCGGCGGTGAGCAGTTGGCCGTTTAAGATGGGCCAGGAAAGGATGGCTGAAACCTTCACACCCGCCCGGGACAAGACCGTTTCCGCCAAGTCGCGAACCGGGCCTTGGGGCCAGATGCGGCATCCCCACCACGCCCTGATCAAGGGCGGGAAAAAAGCGGCCATGATAAGAAGAAAAATCAATAAAAAGGCGATATCTCCGGCCTGGGTGCTTAAAAGTTCCCTGCCGTGGGGAATCAAAAAACTGAAAAGGTCCCTTAAGACCACCACCATGAACCAGGGAAAGGTCACGGGAGCCACAAAACGGGCCTGGCCCAGTATGTAGTTTTTGCGGGAAAGGCTTTGACCTAAAACACGCTCTTCAACCGGGTAAACCGTGGCCCAGACCAGCAGGGAAAGCAGGAAAAATAAAATCACTGCGCTTAATCCCAAAAGGGTCTCGGATTCGGCCAGGTGGGGTATCCGAAGCAGGTGGGCTTTAAGGTCCAGGGCAGTGATCATGAACAGTAAACAGGCAACACTGGCCGCATGGGCCTTGGCCACAAAGGCCCGGGCCCGGGAGCCGGGGTCTTTTGCGTATCCTTCACTCTGAACCTTTTTGATGAAAAAAAGACCGGCGAATTTGATTCCCAGCCAAAGCCAGAAAGCGGCCAGCAGGCAGGCGAAGAGGGTCTCAAACCAGGAAAGAGTGGGAGGAGATGGTGTGTAGGCCTCAAAGACCACCATGACCAGGATAAAGGCTATGATCTGGGCGAACAGCATAGTCGGCTCTTTTCTGCTGGTGATACAAAAAAACAGGGCTCGGGGAATATCGCCCCGGGCCCTGTCTAATATGCTTATCTGGCGGAGAGAGAGGGATTCGAACCCTCGGAGGAGCTTTTAACCCCTCACTCGCTTAGCAGGCGAGCACCTTCGGCCACTCGGTCATCTCTCCATTTGCCTGGTGTATTTACTATATGCGCGGGTTGTGGTCAAGCCGTGATGTTAGATTCATGGCATTCCATCACTATAAAAATCTAACTTTCCTTAAAAAAAATTTGGCGGTCGTTTTAGAATCCGTGTTCAGAAGGATGAATCAAATTGCCTGGGCCCTGATCTTTAAAACGTTTGCCCGGGGAAGGTGACGCCAAAACCAGGCCCTGATCCATTGATTGAAGGCTAACTCCTTTTTGACACGGAAATTTTCGCCTAAACCACAGTGCATTCCAAAAAGGTTAACACGCCCCATTTGTCTTTACAAGCAAGCCGGGAGCAGCGCCTTTTAGCTTATTAAGGTCGAGTCATATACCAGTAGAAACAGGCAAGCATGATGGCGTCCTTGACCAGTATCAGAAAAGTTCCCCAGGCTGCCAGCCCCAAGCCTTTTAAGTTGGGTATGCTTCCTTTATTTTTTAACCAGGATTTATTTAAGGCCAGGCCAATGAATAAAATGGCGGCCAGGTTTTCCAGCCAGAATTGGGGGACTGGGGATACGGCGGGTCGGTAGCCTCCCAACATAAAATAAATCAAAAGCATGAGCCAGTGGCCCAAGGTGTCCTGCAAAACAAGATACAGCCAGGAATGTTTATAGGAAAAAGGCCGCTTAAGGAATTTGGCGGCCAGAGGGGAAAAAATAAAAGCAAGGATAAGAGAGCTTAATATCGCTGTGATCAATACACTGATTGTCAGGATCAAGTACTCCTTAAGCATGATCGCCTTCCGAAAAAACGGTTAATCAACATTTGGTGGAAAAAGAACGCAACTTGTTGTTTTTTAATTAAATATAAGCTGTTAATCTGTGACGGCTCAAACCGGTTCGGTGAATTACGGGCCTTTAAAGGGCAAGTTCACCTGAATCAAAATAACCGATGATACAAAGCAGTCGGTTGGTGTAAAGGGATATCTTCCCAAGTGCACCCTTATTTGCGCAGCCATAATATGTACAGTGGAAAAGTATTTTTTTCTATGTGTATACTTTACTATGAAGTCTCTTGATTAGACCAGGTAATTGCCAAGTTCCTTTTGGGAGAAAGGTGTCTGAGTGGTTATTAAAGCCCCAGGCTGGAGGCATGCCTCAAACCTCTCAGGAATCAGTTTGAGAGCCGGGTTGTCAGTTGTTTTTATTTTTGCATTCTTTTTTATTGCAAACCCGGTGTCGGCAGAAACCCTTTTGGGCAATATAACGGCCACAGGCCCGGAGACTCTCACCATTCTTATCTGGGGGCCTTGTGATCACAAAGGTCCTCCTTTAAGCCCTGATAGTTCAAAATGCCCCAGATCAGACCCTGTTTGCCTGCCCAGGGTTGGTGACGAGTTGTCCGTATTGGTGCCCAGACAGGGCTATTTTTATCGGGAGGTGGCCAGGGGCAAGGTAAAGGCCATTATAAGGAACAGTGCCACTGCTTCGTGGCATTCGGTGAATAACGGCCAGCCCAAGCCGGGGCATCAGGCAGTGATTTATTCAGCCGACCCCACGGGTGCGGGGATTAACCGCAACAAAACCGGACCACCGGGATGCGGTAAACTGGGCGGCGAGCATGACTGGCGCTTCCGTCGTTCCCAGACCAGGCCTCCCTGGTCTGAGGCTGAAACGGCCTATGACAAAGGGCACAGCCTTGAGTTTCCCCAGCCCGGCCAAAAATCGGATTATGCCCGGGCGTCAGTTTATTATGAAAAAGCGGCCGAAAAAGGCCAGGCCAAGGCCGCCTTCAGGCTCTACTATATTTACCTCAAAGGTAAGGCGGGGGAGAAAAGCAAGGAAAAGGCTATCATGTGGCTTAAAAAAACCGCCAAACTGGGTCACAGCGGAGCCCAGGCCATGCTGGGCGATTACTACGCACCCCTGGATCGAAAAAGGGCTGTTTACTGGTATGAGCGGGCTGCAAGGCAGGGCAATATCAAGGCCAGCCTGGCTCTGAAAAAGCTTGAGTGAGATAAAGAGTTAATCAAGCCTTTTTTCCCACCATTCCACCTGATCCACAGGCGACAATGAGCCAAGATGTTTTTCCCCGCAAAAACTGAACCAACCCGGATAACCCATTTGAAAGGCCCGCTCATTAAACAGCCGGACCCAGTCTGAAGGCGCTTCTCCCCATAAAAAAGACCAGGCCGGATTGGATTTGTCTTCCCCTGAAAAACCCAGCCATATAGGAGCATCGCGGTTCTTCCAAATAAAGGGCGCGGCGCTTTTTTTGCCTATGAGTTTGGGATAGCTCATGTGAAATTGGTTGTGGTGGTGTATGGGAGGCTGATTGTTGCCAAGGTTCAGGATATTTTCCCCAGGTATTTTATTTTCTTCTTGCCAAAGTTGATGGGTGGTTTCGTCTTGGCTGTCTTGACTTACCTCGTATCTGGTAAGGTTTTTTTGAAAGCCCAAATTAGCGTAAAACCCCAGGGCGTGACTTTCCGGCATGGTTATCAGCTTGAGAAAACCCCTTTTCCTTAAAAAGGCAAAAGCATGAAGCAGCATGTTTTTACCCAGTCCGGAGCCTTGGAGACTGTTGTGAATATTGATTATGGCCAGATAAGCGTTTTTTTCATCAATGGGTTCGATCTCAATTTCTCCGACCAAACGGCCTTCCAAGTATCCCACCAATATGGCCGCATTGCACTTAAGCATGGTTTTTAGGTAGCTTTGGGCCAGCTCCTTTGCCAGCCAGGGGCCGCCCAGGTTGAACCAGCCCTTGAGATCATTATCATTAGGCAGGCTTTTCTGATCCGACAGTTCACTGCGGTGGAGCTCTACAATTCCGTTAAGATCTCTTTTCAGGGATAAGCGCTCTATTTTAAGTGATCCTTTCATTGCAATCCTTTACGAAACCGCCAGGAGGTCGTATCCGTCCCTGCCTTCAATTTTGGCCTTTATTATGCCTTTGGGGAAGCTTTCGGAGTTGGTGCGCAGAAAAACTCTGGCGTCTTCCGGTGCGTCCCACAAACTGCGACCCATCAGGGGATAGGAGTCTTTAAAACGGAAATCTCGGTTAGGGCCTTCCAGAATTACGGAAATTGACTCACTTTTCCATTTTAGCGCCTGTTTGGTGAATACTTGGCGCTGGGCTTGGGTGAGAATTCTTTGCCGCTCTTTTATCTCCCGGCTGGAATTGTTGTTTGGGTACAGTTCCGCCCTGGTTCCTGTTTCCCGTGAAAATGGAAAGACATTTATATACCGGAACCAGCCCTGGTCTATAAACTCAAGCAACTCATTAAAGTGTTTTTGGGTCTCTCCCGGAAAGCCAACAATAAAGGAGCTGACTATCTGTAGTCTGGGGATTTTTCGGAAAAGCTTATCCAGCAGCCTGAAGACCTGATCAGAGCTGTAGCCTCTGGCCATGGCTTTAAGCATCTGTTGACTGATATGCTGCAGGGGCAGATCCAAATAAGGGCATATCCTTGGTTCGCTTGCCGTCAAATCTATGAGTTCTTCTGTAAAATTCGTGGGATGACAATAATTTAGGCGAATCCATTTTGCTTGGGTGTTTTTAAGTAAAAGCCGCAAAAGCCCGGCCAGGTCCGGCAGGTTTGGCTGGTCCTGTCCATAGGCTGTTATTTCCTGTCCTATCAGGTTCAGCTCCAATACTCCTGACTCTGTTAACATTTTAGCTTCTTTTACTATCTCTTCGGCAGAGCGGGAGTATAAAGGTCCTCTAATGAGCGGTATTGAGCAAAAAGTGCATTTATTGGAGCAGCCCTCAGAGAGTTTTAAAAAAGCACTTTGGTTTATAGACGAGGCGGTTGGGCTCAGTTTGAGGAATCGGGCAAATGATTCTGGAGCAGGATTTGACTTGAATGGCCGGTTTGTAAACATCTTTTCCAAGATTTCCGGGAGGAGCAAGTAGCAGTCTGTCGTGACCAGGGCATGGACAGGCAGGGACATCTTTATTTGATTATGGTCCAGATAATTGGGCAGGCAGCCCAAGAGCACAAAATAGCAATTCAGTTTTTCAGATTGCCGGGCCAGGTTTTCCACTCTTTTATAAGTAGCCTCCCGGGCCTCATGGGTGAAAGAACAGGTGTTTAAAAATATTACATCCGGTTTTTGGGATCCCTTTGCAGCGCTATAGCCGTTTTCCTTTAACAGTGTGCAGAGTTTGTCCGAATCGACTTGGTTTTTTGAGCAGCCCAGAGTAATAAGGCGAAACAAACGCCTTTTAGAAGGAATTTTTTGAGTCATGACACCAGGTCCTCCTCATTCAAAACCGGGCAGAGACGGTCTGGAAGATTCACTAATGGATCATGCGGCTTGATTCTTCGGGCCAAACACCCGCCTTGACAAATTTTGACCAAATGGCAACCCCGGCACTGGTCCGGAATCTTGGTTTTTTGGCGAATTTTATTTAAAACCGGTGCGTTGAACCAAATATCCTCCAGGCTGTTATCTTTTATATTACCGGCTACATATTTTGGGTAAGGCAGATTGATGCAGGGAAGCACTTCGCCGGTGGGCAATATTTCCAAAGGATAGGCCCCGGCCGAACAGCCGGATATCAGTTTGTTGTATCTGGTGGGAAGGACTTTGGCCTGGTATTGGGAGGCGGTATAGGTCCAATAAAGCTGGCAGCCAAAGAGCTGATATGATGTGGATGTGTTCTGGTCGGCAACATATTGGCGCAGGGCTTTATCAACCTCTGCATACCAGAGGTTGCCCGGGAAATTAACGTCTGATCGTCCATTACGATATAGCAGGTTTAAAAACCAGACCTCTGCGCCCAGTTCGGCGCAGAGATCGTATATTTCCTTCAGGTCTTCCAGAGGCTGTCCCAGCCCAATTGTGTTCACATTGAACCTGATCCCTCTGGCAGCGATTTTTTTCAAATTGGCAAAAACCAGATGCTCAGGTTGCCCCACGGTTTTTTCATGAATGTGTTTTCTCGGTGATTCCAGGGATAGGCAGATCAGTGAATTGGGATTTTCCTCCAAGGCCTTGAGCAATGGTTCGGGAATGAAAAGTCCATTGGTGGTCAAGGCCAGGGGAATTTTTAATTCTCCGGCCTTTTTTATTATTTCCGGCATATCGGGGTATAGGGTTGGCTCTCCTCCTAAAATGGCCAGGCCGGGGATTCCCATGTCCGCGGCTTGGTCCATAACCGAAAGCCAATCATCCAAACCGACTTTCTGGGGCAGTGCCTTTACGTTTGGGGTGAGAAAGCAGAAATCACAGTCTTGCTGGCATTTCATGGTTACATACAAGGTTATTGAGCTTGGGCCTGCCAGACATTCAAACCCCTGCGCCTTGATCCGTCCAGTTCGCACTTGATCAACAAGATCGGCAAACAAAGGTTTCGGTAATTGTTTTGTTTGATTACAGGGAGTCAGGACCCCGATTTGGGTGAGGATCTCAACTTGTGGTGCAAAATGTTCCAGGCGGTGGAGCTGCATTACCGCTGAACATGCTTGTTCATAGCCTCCACCCAGGTAAAGAAGGCGCAGAAAATCCGTGTGATAGGGGTCCAACTCCCAGGCTGGTGTTCCGCCCCTGGCAAAGAGCAGTCCGGAAGAACGCTCTTGCCTGATTATAAAGCCGGATTCAAAGGAAAATGAATATGCCGGCTTTATATTTTGTTGCAAAGACGGCACCGGCTATTTTTTCCAGTCCTTGTCTCCCTTGGCCATCTGATCCGGGCCCAACTCCACCGGTTCAATGCTGTAGACTCCTTCTTTCTTCCAGGTGCGATCACCCTTGGCCATCATGGCCTCATCCTCTTCCACCGGGATGATGCAATAGACATCGTCAGTGGCCCAGTCCTTATCCCCTTTGGCCATTACCGATTCCTCGCTATCGGCCGGCACTATGCGGAAAACCGCTTCTTTTTTCCAGGTGCGATCCCCTTTGGCCATTACGGATTCTTCCACATCGACAGGCAGTATCCGGTAGATGGCAGGCTCTGCCCAATCCTTGTCACCTTTTGGCATTAAAGCCGCTTCTTCTTCTACTTCCTGGATTGTAAAGAGTCCGTTTTTCTTCCAGGTCTTGTCACCTTTAGCCATTTGAGCGACATCTTCTTCTACGGCAACAATGGTAAAGGCCTTTCCCGGAGCTTTTTTCCGGAAGTCTTTTTCTTTGCCCATTTGTTCCTCCCTTTGTATGGACCTCACCTGAAGAGGCCCTTTTTCGAAGTTATTTTTGTTGTGGAATTGGGCAAGCATATACAAGCATATTTAATATAAATTGGAGAGGTTGGTTATGGCAATAAAAATAGGAATAAAGTTGGGTGTTTGAAAAAATATCATGAGATTATTTACTAATAATTCTTAATATTAAATCATTAGTTTCAGGTACGTATATTACTATTAATTTTAAATATTAAAAATGGGGATTAAACTGGTACTTGTTATATAATAGCTGTTATATCAATAAGTTACTCTTCGGATGTACGGTTGATTTTTCGGAGGAAGTACGAATTGAAAAAGGATTTATGAAAATATATGCCATTTCCCGATTTGGCATAGTTAGTAGTCACATTGTCAGTATGTCTTGATGGATGATTGATTTCCATATTAAGAGGTTTTTTCGAGGTAATTTATTGTTTGTTTCCTTGTTACCATCTGGGGTAAAACAATCCCGGGATTGCCGGAGACATGACCTGTTATTTCCAGGCCGGTGAACAATAGATGTTACCTTAATCAGGCCGCACCTGTAGTTCCCGGTTTACCACCGGTTTTAAACCAATAAAAATTTAGAGAAACTTCCTTAATTTTTAATGGTTATGCTCATGAACTTCTGAAGAATGCGCAGGATGGTCGTGATCATGAGGGCCGTGCTCACCGGTATGATCGTGATCATGGATCTCTTTTGCACCACCGTGTGAATGTGCGTGGCTGTGTTCGTGGGAGTGTTCATGCTCGTGGGTATGAGTATGTTGGTGCGTGTGTGTCTCCTCCCCGTGGGAATGTTTATGCTCATGAACATGGGAATGCTCATGATTATGAAGATGTTTATGCTCGTGATTTCCTTCCATGTGGAACTCCTTTTATAAAAAAAAATTATTAAGAATCGCTCTTGATGCGGCTATCATGGCTCCGTGAAATAATTCACGATATTATTTTGTAATTTTAACAAGTTACTATAGATGTTAGTATTGGATTCATCTCCTTGTCAATCGCTGATTTTATCATGAAAAGCCATTGCCCGGGCAGTCTGCTTGGGACGTAGTCAACAAGTTCTGCAAAAATCCAACCTTCCGGATGAAGTTCTGGTCACGGAAAAAAAGGGAGGTGTTGATCAGGTTTGTTGTCTATGCCGGGGAGATGTCAAAAGTGAATCCAAACCAGGCTATACCAACAAAATCACCATCCCTTTCATAGGAACCGCACCAAGGCGTTGTTTCATACTGAACCGCCCCGGGAAATCCGGAGAGGTTTTTGTTTGAGTCTCGGCCACCATGGTCTGACCCTGTTTATCCTGATCATACATCTGTTCCAGCTCGGCAAGCGGGATATTTCCGATTGGCTCCAACAAGCACCGGTTGTTGGAGCCAATCCACCCAAGCCAAAGTGGCGAATTCCACGGCCTGGCGATGCTTCCAGGGGCCTTGTTTGTTGATCACTTCAGTTTTGTATAAGCCGATAACCGATTCGGCCATGGCGTTGTCAGCGCTAAGGGGCAGGTCTGTTTTGAGCGAATTTGATAGCCACCAGCCCACTATCATGCGGGCAAATAAATCGATGATAAAGGCCACGTAGGCGAGGGCAAGCCAGATCGAAACATAGGTGAGATCGGCGATCCACAGCTCATTGGGACGCTCGGCCGTTAAGTTGCGCCGGACCAAGTCGGTCGGACAAAAAGCGTCATCTTCCGGCGTGGTGGTCCTAACCTTCTTGCCCCTCACTGCACCGGTCAGACCCATTACTCCACCGTGCACCGGCCACTTCTATTTCATCACGAAGAAGCCGGCGCCATACCTTGCGCGCTCCATAAACCCGGAAGTTATCATTCCACACCCGGCGTATCTCAACGCTCAGATAGGCATCCCGCTTGGCCTTTTTCGGCAGGCGCTTAAGATTGGCCTGTCTGGCCTTGTGCTCATAGTAGACCGGCGGGGCGATCGGCAGCATCGCGCAGATCGGCTCGACCCCGTGGGCCTGGCGTTGATTGTCGATAAAGGAAACCATCACTTCCGTAGGCGGGCGAGCTCCGCCTGGGCGAAAAACGTCGACGCTTGGCGCAGTATCTCATTAGCCCGCCGTAGCTCACGGTTCTCACGTTTCAGTTGCTTGAGCTCTTCACGCTCTGATGTTGTCGTACCGGTGCGAAGACCCTGATCACGCTCGGCTTGCCTCACCCAGCGCCGCAGGGTCTCGCAGGTGCAACCCACTTTGGGAGCTATCGAACTGATGGCTGACCATTGCGTGCCGTACTCCACTAAAAATTCCAGGTAGCACAAAATCGATATAGCAGCAGAACCCCACCCAGGTAAATTATATTTTATAAAGTTTTGTGAGCTCACATATATGGCTCTTTGTGCCTTTTCCCCCCATCGTATCGGTTTTACTTTAGATCACCAGATAAAAAATTTAGTCCTCTTCTCTTGTCTATTCATGGAAGTTTTGTTGCCTTTTGATATGGGGTTGAATCGTAGGGTTTGCTACGCCATAAAGGGCTGAGCCGGTAAGCAGAGCGCTTAGGCTTATCTGGATTGGCACAATAAAATGTGTGGACTATTCATGCCTAGTGTTATATGGGCATAAAGCCAAAGGAAAAAACTCGTACCACATTAATAACAAGTTTTAAAATATATAATATATTAAGGTAAAATCAGGAGGTTTAATTTTGTTTCAAAAAGCCTGTTACTTAATCTAATATAGTGTGATTACCTTTAATGAATCCATTCATGGATTTTTTAATTCACATTGAATCCAACCTATCCGACACCCTTAACCTGACTATTTTTAAAAATTAGAGTTGACAGGCAAAGTGTAAAGTTTTTGTATATTTCGAATTGACAATACAGTCTTTCTTCTATTTCTAAGCATGTTAAACAAATTCATGTGGTTATCGACTTACGAAGAGAAGCTATAAGGTAATCTTCCTAACCTCTATAGAAAAGCTGCAAGCTGAGGGGAATCTCGCCCAACAATGCAGTACTTTAAACTACTTATAAATAGTTTGTCGTCTGGGGCACAATTCAAACTTGCAAAAATTTAAGTCCTGAGGATTTAAGCTCTTCCAGGACCATTTACGCAAGCTTACCCGGATTTATTTACTAGCTGTATTTATTGAACTTACAGGATTTGCAATTTTGTAGTAATACGTTAAGATTCCATCTAATTGGGGTAATCTGGCACCCATATGGTATCCAAAATCAGGCTTTCCTGGGTTGATAAAAAAATTGTACAGAACAATAAACGGGTTACTGTTAAATGATAGCCAACAATAAAGGTCCTCAGAGTAACTGTTAGAAGAAGTCACTCTTATAAAATTTTTCAATATTACACGGGCCTTTCGTCAACAGAAAATAAAACAAAGCCTCCCGGCTGTTACGAGATGAAAATGCCAGGATTTACCAAGAGGCTCTTAAACAACTTAGCGCCAACGGGTAAAGAATATGTTAAGTGGGATACGGAAAGTTCAGGCTTAAGTGGACGGATCAGGCCCACAGACCGGAAAGTATTTTTCCGTGAGTGCAGAACTCTTGAAGTCAGGCAAATAAAACTATTCACTTGGTCTTACTGTAGATTGCCAATTAACTTGGGCCACAAAGAAGCCAGGTCGTATCTTGCCAAGCGTGATAAAGGTGAAGATGTCACCACCACTAGGAGCAAGGCACGGAAAGCACCAACCACCAAAAAGCTAGCGGAAAGACATTTCAAAAAGCACGTTATCCCACCTAAAAAGCCGTTCAGTGTTTCTCGTGATTATAGGTCGAGGGAAAGGCTTATCGTCCCTGTTTTTGCCTCCTATAAAATCAAGGTGTTTGCCCAGTTCAGAGGTGTTTCCCCGAAGAGTTTTAGAAGGATAGCATAGATGCTTTCCTTTCTGTTATTGAACCCGAACTCCGACTTCTTTAGGGACAGATAAAATGTGTACCGGTTCATGCCATAAAGTTTCTCGAGCCTCGCCTTAGCGAATGAACAGAAGGACTCAAGGCCGTTTTTGTGGTCGCGCCAGCTACCGAACTTAACACGGCCATGGTGGACACGAAAATGCTTTTGGTAACCCAAGTTGACCAAACCATTATAACCACGCCAGCAATCGGTATGTATGGCACCTTTGATGCCCTCCTCTCTTCGTATGCTGGCTTGCAGAGTGGCCTGAACGCAATCAGCCACGATTTCGGTATGGACTCTGCCTTACCCTTCCGCAGGAAGAATGTAGAGTCGGTGGAAGTGGCGGTAGCTTATAACCTTTAAATTTGTTGTTTTTTATGAATTATCTTAGTGAAATACGCGCTTTTATCCAGGGTGGTTCGCCCTGTTTGACAGATATTTCCGGTCTTGTGGCTTTTGCCAAAGCTCACGGCATTGAGCCCTTTTTGCGTCATAAACTAAAAGGCATTCCGATATCCGGTGATTTTTCGGGCCATGATCGCTTGTTAGCCAGGGTGACTCATCAGGCGCGTATTGATAAGTTACAAAAACAACTCAAAGCTATATTGCACTGTTTGAAACAGGGGGGGATTGAAACCTTGGTATTCAGGGGGCCCGCCCTGGCGAACAGGCATTACAAAAATGCCTATTTGCGTTCTTATGCGGACCTGGATCTTTTGGTCCGGCCTGAACAGGTTGATTTTGCCCTAAGCCTATTAATATCTGATGGCTTTACATATTATTTCCCGAAAAAAAGAGAAGTAGTGGAACCGATTGAAAGGCGCAAAGGGGTTTTTACGCTGCTGCGTGGTGACTTGGTTCTGGATCTACATATAAAACCACTAACCGGCCCCTTTAGCCCGTTTAGTGATGTAGAGCCTTTTTTTTCCCGCAAGGTGGAGTGCGGCATTGCGGGCCGCACCTGCCACACCCTGTCAGATGAAGATTGCCTTTTAATGCTGGCCTGCCACGGCCCACAGCACTATTGGCAAAAGCTTAGGCATCTGATGGATATACATTTTCTCCTAAAATCAAATCCCAACCTGGACTGGCTTTACACCATTGATCAGGCCCAGAAGTTGCGTGTGGAAAAGGCCCTTTTTTTGGCCTTGAATCTTTTGGCTCAGACTTTGGGGACGGATGCGCGTGACCAATATCAAAATGCAGGAGGTGGAACCTACCGGATCCAGAATAGTTGCCGCTTTATTATAAACCAAGTCCTCTTGGCCGACCCCGGAAAAGCGCCGCTACTTACAGCATTGCGTGTGCGATTGGCCTCTTGCCAAAACCGGCGGCAAATGGCTCAGGTTTTTGGGGAAAAAGTATTTTCCCCCATGCCTGCGGATATTCTTTTCACTAATTTGCGCTTGCCCCGGTCTTTATATGGCGGAGTGCGTCTGTTGCGCCTAATGGGCAAGTAGGGAGCGTCATGATCAACGATAGTAAACTCTATCAAAATAAATGTGACATTGGCGAAGACACAGGTGATGGCTATGTGATTTATCGCCGCAATGACAAAGCCGAAGAAGAGGTGCATATCCTCAATGAAACCGCTTTTGAAATCTTTGAGATGTGCAACGGCAAAATACGTAACGAGATTATGGAATATTTTCGGCTGAATTATGAATTGGACAAGGAAAATTTGGCCCTGGTGAACGGGGCCATTGACGACATGCTCGAGAAAGGAATCATCACCGCAGAAAAACAGACACGGAACTCTACTCCCCTGTAGAGCTTGCATAAAGAAAACGGCAGATGCCGCTTTGGTGACCCCGGTGGTGGCAAGTTATCTGGTTTCGGACTTGGTTAAGAGCGCTGGGGCGCAAGAAGAATACAAGAATCAAAAGAGTGGTGGCTGGGAGAATGATTGATCAACAAAGTGGCATTTCCCCTGAAGGCTTCTTGGCAAGAATCGGCGGCTCCATGGTAAAGGCAACATATGGCTAGTACAACCATACAATGGCAGGTGCTCGATATAAAAGTAAGGCTTAAACTTCCTGACA
>NZ_AZAC01000009.1 GCF_000931935.2 Dethiosulfatarculus sandiegensis | reverse complement strand
GGCTACAAGGTGCATATAGCGCTATGAGCAGGGCAAGGTATCTTGGCGCAGCTAAGGTGGGGATGCAACTCATGTTGGATGCCATTGCCTTTAATCTCAAGAAAGCGGCCAGGCTGGCTATGGCATAGAAAAACAGTCCGATAGAGCCTTATCAAGGCCCTGTCGGGCAAGCTTAAAGCGATAAATAAACTCTAAAATCAAGGTAAAACGGGACTGAAAGATCAACTTCAAGATTAAAAAGGGAAACCGGCACACCTAAAAGCGGCCGGACGACTTACGCAGCACTCTCAAGTCGGTCGGGCAAAAAACATCATCTTCCGGCGTGGTGATCCTAACTTTTTTGCCCCTCACTTCACCGGCCAGACCCATTTTACACATCAAACGCTCCACCGTGCACCGGGCCACTTCTATTTCATAACGAAGAAGCTGGCGCCATATCTTGCGCGTTCCATAAACCTGGAAGTTATCATTCCACACCCGGCGTATCTCAGTGCGCAGATAGGCATACCGCTTGGCCCTTTTCGGCAGGCGCTTAAGATAGGCCTGTCTGCCCTTGTGCTCATAGTAGACCGACGGGGGCGATCGGCAGCATCGCGCAGATCGGCTCGACCTCGTGGACCTGGCGTTGAGTGTCGATAAAGAAAACCATCACTTCCGTAGGCGGTCGAGCTCCGCCTGGGCGAAAAACGCCGACACTTGGCGCAGTATCGCATTAGCCCGCCGTAGCTCACTTTTCAGTTTTGGGATATCTCTTGCCTTGTTCCATAACCCCATCCTCTCAAACTCTGAGGTCTCCGGCAATCCCGGGGCGGTTCACTTACCCGATATATAAGTTGTATTTATAGTAGACGAATGGGTCATGTAAATTAATCTCTCTCCTGTTGGGATTTCTATTTATTGTATGGGTTTCCATTTGCCCGAAAATTTTTTCTAGGCTAGTAATTAATTTATAATAACATCTAAATAGCCTCCCAGTATTGCCTTCAAGATTCTTATAGAAATTAGCCATGATGCTATAAGAGTGATCATGAAATTTTTTTCCAGGTGAAGACTCCAAAGAGAAGCCGTGGCTCCTATAAGTAGAAAAACGCTACATAGTAAAGACCAATCTGTCGTATAAAATATAGGATATAATCCTAGCCAAAAGTTATAAATTTGTAAGGATATGATAAGGTAAATACTTTTTTTAAGAGTAATATCTTTTGTATTGAATAATTTTGCAAATAAAGTAACCAGTATAAAGTAAGGTATAAAAACTATTCCATAGCTAATTAGTAATGCAAGGAAAAACTGGTAAACTTCATAAAAGTAATTTTTCAGTATACAGTAATTGGTAAAAAGTTCATTAAGGAAAGAGAATCCATCTGTTAGGTTAGAAAGTAAAAGGCCAAAAGAAAAAAATAACAAGCTGGTAAATGTAAAAAATAAAAAATAAGCCAGAACCTTTGTTACTCCAATATCCTGAAATATGGTTAAATACTCAGGAGGCGAAACAAAGGCCATTCGAATCCATTGAAATAAATTTTTGGGAACAACTATATCTTTTTTGGAATCAGCCCTGTAGAGCAACTTGGAACCGTTCATTACTTTTTCCCACTATAGAAGTAACCAATTTCAATCAAATCCGTAACCTACATCGTTCCAGCTTTTTTCGGGATCATCACCTATGCTTTCTTTTCTGAGTTTATCTAAATATACTTTTGCTGAGCCTATCCCAAGGCCAAGCAGGCCGCCAACAAAGTTGTTAACTCCAGGCGCTAAAGGCAAAGCTGAACCTAAAAGGATCCCTGTATCTACGTAATCAAAAACTTCATAATATGGGTCATTGGGATCACATAGGAGCCTTCCGAGATAGGTGCCCATGCCAAAAGGATCCCATCGTCCAGTGTACCCTTTGTTAAGTAATTGCATTAAGCCGGCTGAGCTACCCTCCTCAATTCTTTGGTTAAGTAATCTGTTTGGTTGTTTGTTCTGCTTCATTTCAGGATAGGTTGCTCTGTAGTCAGGCCGTAGCAGTCCATATACGTCATGCGGTGTGGTTTTGATCTCATTGGGTAAGGGATGAACTTGAGTTGTTATATTCTTGCTTCCTGTTAACAGGCCTCCCCTGCTGCCTTGATAAAGGTTTCTTAGTGCATCTACGGGTGCATGATTATCACCAACCGGTTTTATCTGTCCTTTGTCAAAATTGCGCTCGATAAATGGCAATATCTCCTCGCCTTGATTAATTTCTTTGTGCTTGAGCAAAACCTCTTCAAACTGTTTGAGCCCGTCAATAATGGCCCTTACAGTCCTGGGTTCAATTCTGTCACCCTTTTTCAATATGTTGTAAGTAAAAGGCGAGATAATATCACCATTTGACAAATCGACTTTGCCCCGCCCTGATTTTTGCGCTTCAATTATTCGGTTGATATCCCTTTTCAAGAAAAAATCAAAGTCATCATCAGGCTTTACTTTCGGAAAACCGGCTGAGTGAAACGCACCTTCATTCATTTTTTCTAAATTTTCATTGATGATTAATCCCGGGCCAGGTTTCGCATAATCTACTTTCTTTTCACCGCTGGGGATTTCCCCTCTCCAAACGGTATTTTTTGGGGGAGCCTCAAGTCTCTGTTTTCTTTGTTGTCTGGATTCGGCTGTTTCCGGAATTGCGTATTCTACTTCGCTCCACGAGCTGGGAATTTTCCCCCGCCAAACTCTACCATCTTGGTTGCCCCTCTGAGTTTCCTCACTCTGCACAGCATCGGGAATCTTCCCCCGCCAAACACCACTCTCCCACTGGTTCCCTTGAGCTTGATTCTCCAAGCTTCCAGATGGCGTGGCGACCGTATTTATTTGCTTAACCTCATCTTCGGTTTTAGGGATTTTTCCCCTCCAAATTCCGCTTCCTTGCTTGGCTCTCTGAGCTTCCTCTTCCCAGAATTTGGCGACTACGTCTTTGGTCGCGCCATGGTTTGCCATGTATTTGGTGAGCCTGGTGAAGGTGGCTTGCTCCTTGGGCGCTGACTGGGGTCTGAATTCTTCCACATCCTGCACAGTATCGGGAATCCTGCCCCTCCAAACTCTGCCCTCTTGGTTGGCTCTTTGAGCTTCCTCTTCCCAGAATTTGGCGACTACGTCTTTGGTTGCGCCATGGGTTAGCATGTATGTGGTGAGCTTGCTGAAAGTGGATGCCGCGTTTTCTGTTCCCGGATTATTCAGGTTTTTTATGCTTGGTTCACCCCAGGGATTTATTACGCCATTTAACACCAGGTTCCCGGCTGATTCGCTATTGGGCCTTATAAGGTTATTCCTGAATTTATTATCATAATTCAGTATCTTTGAATTTTTATTTTTAACCTGCCCGTAATTTTTATCCATCTTGGATCCCCCCATTCAATCAGAAGCCTTCTTTTTCCCAGGGTTACCAAAAATATTTTTAATTTCAATAGGCTGCGTATGGTTTCATTTTTCAGGTCAAACTTTATCTTCTTCTTACTGTTTTTGTGCCCTGAATCATGGTTTTTCCTTGTTGGTTTTTTGTTTTATATAAACCATACTTGTGTACTTGCATTTTAGGTGGCACTATTAAGAAGAGTGAAAAATGGTGGCACCTGAGTTGAATACCCTTGGAAAAGCAGGAGGATGAGATATGCGTGTTTCAGATACCCTTTATATAGACCCTGTCTGCTATATGGGTTGTAATCCACAGGAAAGCGAAATATATACGGATTATGAAGGGGAGAGATATTATTTTTGCGACCGGAAGTGCAAAGAAAAATTTTTGGCTGATCCGTCCAGGTATATTAAGCCCAAATCCTGGTGGGATCGTTGGCTTGATAAACACATAAAGGCCAATGAAAAGGAATTCGGCCCCAAGGGACCGGAATGTCACACCAAGCTGATGGGCCCTCCGGGAAGCAAGTGCTGAGCCTTTGGCCTGTTTAGCTAATTTCCAGCCTTGAAGCCTCGGGGATGTTTCTCGCCCCGGGGCTTTTTTTGTGGGGAGGTAAACTATAATCCGTTAAAAAATTTTTGTAGCAACTTGATATACTTCAAGAATTTTAAGTCGATATGATAGGGCATCGGGCCGACGGCGCCGGGACTGCCTATATCTTGGGTATATAACAACTTAAAAAAATAACTAGTTATGCCAAGGTGCAACCCGGAAACATCCTGTATAAGTGGATAGCACCCGGCTTAGATTTGGTTTAGTCAGTGATACAGACCCAGGGAGCCGGTGAGCTTTTGAATATCCTTTTTAGGTCCGCAGAGGCAAAGACCGGATAGCTCAAGATCCTGGTTCCGGGTTTGGGAAAGCCTTTGGGAATAGTCTTTATAATCCCTGCATCGTTGAGCCAGTTGGCTGAAGTCGATCACCTCCACCTGGTTGTTTGCAATAGCCTTGTCATAGATCTGTTTGAGGGTTTGACTGTCTGCGCCCAATATGGGAATGGATTCACTGGTAATGCCTTTATGAACAATATCAGAGCCGTCTTTCAGATCAGCTCCGATGATCTCTTTTTTTGCTTTACCCAGGCTTATACCGAGCACCGCGGCGGTGTTTGTTGCCAACCCCACCGGTAATTTCTTATTCACAAGCATGACTATTTTCATGGTCGCTCCTTTTTTATGTTGATTGTTCTCACTTATAAAAAGGAACGGGAGGCATGGATTGTAAAAAATTGCAGGAACAGAAAAAGAGCCGCTGGGGGCTATTTGTATTCAATGGGAGTCATGCCCACATAAAGACGGAATGTTTTGACAAAATGGCTTTGATCATAAAAGCCGCATTGGGCCGCGGTTTCCGCTATTGGCGCACCGTCTGAAAGCAACTGTTTGGCTTTGTTAATTCTCTTGTTCAATATATAAGCGTGGGGAGTGAATTTATAGGCTTTACTGAACTTCCTTAAAAGAGAAAACTTGCTTTGTTTGATGATATCCGCCAGATGATCAAGTTGAATCTGCTCTAGAAAATGTTTGTCAATATAGTCTTTGAGTGCTGACACTGCGTTGTCTTTTTGAAGAGCAACAGGCCTTGGACCGGCCAGGTCAAATTCATCAAAGAGTAACTTACCTATAAAAAATACGGCTTCGCTTTCCACAGCAAGAGAGTCTTGAGGTAAGGCAAAAGAGCCGAAAAAGTGGTTTTTCAGTTTGATGCTCTTTTCGGTTAATTGCGCGGTTTGTGGAGGCAGGGTGCGAGCATCGAGTTCAAAAGCAAGGCAAAACCACTCGGGGTCAACATACATCATTCTAAATGTAAACTGACTTATATCATCCGGCTGACATAGATGTACGGTTCCTGGCGGAAGTAATACCGCCTGGTTTGCAATCATTTTAAAATGCAGTTCCTTACAAAACACCTGGCCGCTTGTGCCTTCCAGAAAACCAAAAGAAAGCTCTTCATGGGAATGTCTGCGAAGCGAGTATTTTGTATGAAGGCCTTGCTTTAGCTCGACAAATGGCAATGCTTTGTTTCTTATTATTGCAGCGGATGTGATGTTGCCCCTCCCTTGTCAAGCCATGGCCTTTATAACCACAAAAGCGCCTTGGCCATAACCGTCCCTGATGGTGTTGTTTGGTGATCCCGGGATCAGGGTCTGCTTGGCTTTTTTGATCTCAAATCCTGCCCTCTCAAGCAAATCAATCACCTCTTGGCTGGAGAAAAAGGCGGCGTCTTTATAAAAGCGGCTTTTTCCCTTTTTGGCGTTGTATTGCCTGCCCATTTCGCTTTGCCTGTCAATAAAGGCCACTATCACGCATCCACCGGGCCTGAGAACCCTGTGCGCCTCTTTAAAAGAGTTGAACACATCATCCAAAAAGCAGATAACCGTCACAAAAAGGAGATAATCAAAGCTTGCGTCAGGAAAAGGCATTTTTTCGGCCACTCCACTATAAACCGTTATGCCTTGCGCCCTGGCCTTGAGGGCCATTTTTTCCGAAGGCTCAAGGCCTGTCTTTATGCCGAGCGGCCCTGCGAATTGGCCTGTGCCCATCCCCACTTCCAGGCCATCGGCCCGGCCTTTGGGAATAAGCCTGCGGATTGTATCCAGTTCTGATCTGAAAGAGGCTTCATTATCCTCAAACCATTTGTCATAGGCCTCGGTATGCTTGTCAAATGCAGTTGTTTTGGGCATGGCGATCTCTCGTTTGGATTGTGGAAGCTGATGAACAGTATTTTACACCTTATTTTATCTGTTTGGCAGGAATAGGATTTTTTCGGCATTTCTCAATAATACGGCTTCTTTAACATCCTGTTGGAGGAAAACTGGGCAGGAAATGCGTGTTTTAAGGAGAAAGCATGATTCCTTGCCTAATTAGTCTGTGCTGAGGCAATATGGCAATAAACAGTGTTGCTGATTGGTGATGAGTTGGCAGTCTGTTTCGTCTGGATGCAAACAAGAAAACAGGTTGCAAACAAAAATCAGGTTTAGCCTTTGAGGTGTGGAATGGAAAAAATGAATAGATTTATAAGACGTCCCTTTACCAGGGCGGTTTTGTTTTTTGGTCTGGCCATGGTTTGCTGTCTCTTGAGCCATGTTCCGGCTTATGCTGCCGAGCAGAAAAACGTTGTTTTTGTGCTCGACGCCTCTGGTTCCATGTGGGGGCAGATCAAGGGCACGGCCAAAATAGAGATCGCCAAAAAGGTGATGAAAGACCTTATCCAGGCTATTCCCAAAGAGTTTAACACCGGACTTATGGCTTATGGGCACCGCAGAAAAGGCGATTGCCGGGATATAGAAATGCTGGTCCCCCTGGGGCCCCATGATCCCCGGGCCATGATTGAAAAGGTCATGGCGCTTAAGCCCAAGGGAAAAACACCTCTGAGCGCTTCCGTGCAAAAGGCGGCCAAGGCGCTTCGCCATACCGAGCAAAAGGCCACTGTGGTGCTGGTGAGCGATGGACTTGAGACTTGCGACATGGATCCATGCGCCCTGGCCAGGGAACTGGCCATGAGCGGAGTGGATTTTAAAGTGCATGTGGTGGGGTTTGGCCTGTCCAAGGGGGATCAGGAAAGGCTGCGCTGTCTGGCTGATCAGACCGGCGGATTGTTTCTGGCTGCCAATGACGCGGATTCCTTGCTAAAGGCTCTGAAAGCCACTGTGAAAAAGGTGGAAGAGCCGTCACCGCCTGTAGTGGAAAATCCGGGTACAGCCGAACTAAAGGCCCCGGCCAGTATTTCCATTGCCAGCTCCTTTAAAGTTAAGTGGAAAGGGCCGGACAGTCGGGGTGATTTCATCACCATTGCGCCAAAGGGCTCAAAGGACCAAACCCACGGCAACTACGCCTATACGGAAAGAGGCAATCCCGCCCAGCTTGTGGCGCCGAGTGAAAAGGGTGATTATGAACTGCGCTATGTACACGGACACAGTAGTAACGTCATAGGCAGGACCGGCATTAAAGTCACCCCCCTCACCGCCCGGGTCAAGGCTCCCGCTTCAGCCAATGTGGCAACCTTGTTTGATGTCACCTGGCAGGGGCCGGATTACGAACCGGACTATATCTGCATATCACTGCCCGACCAAAAGCCGGGTTCATATAAGCAATACACCTACACCAGGGACGGCAGCCCCTTGAAGCTGCGGGCCCCCTCCGAGCCGGGGACCTATGAGGTGCGCTACATCCTGGGCAGGGGCGATAAGCTTCTGGCCAAGACAAGCATAGAAATCAAGGGAGTTACGGCCAAGGTTGAAGCTCCTGCCTCGGCCAATGTAGCCACCTTGTTCCCGGTTACCTGGGAAGGGCCTGCTAATGATGCAGACTATATCTGCATATCATTGCCTGACCAAAAGCCGGGTTCATATAAGCAATACACCTACACCAGGGACGGCAGCCCCTTGAAGCTGCGGGCCCCTTCCGAGCCGGGGACCTATGAGGTGCGCTACATACTGGGCAGGGGCGATAAGCTTCTGGCCAAGACAAGCATAGAAATCAAGGGAGTTACGGCCAAGGTTGAAGCTCCTGCTTCGGCCAATGTAGCCAGCAAGTTTTCAGTTACCTGGGAAGGGCCTGGTAATGACGCGGACTATATCTGCATATCATTGCCCGACCAAAAGCCGGGCGCTTATAAGCAATACACCTACACCAGGGATGGCAGCCCCTTGAAGCTGCGGGCCCCCTCCGAGCCGGGGACCTATGAGGTGCGCTACATCCTGGGCAGGGGGGATAAGCTTCTGGCCAAGGCTAAAATTGAGGTCAAGGGGGTCACCGCCTCGGTCAAGGCTCCCGCCTCGGCCAATGTGGCCACCTTGATCCCGGTTACCTGGGAAGGCCCAGGTAATGACGCGGACTATATCTGCATATCATTGCCCGACCAAAAGCCGGGTTCATATAAGCAATACACCTACACCAGGGACGGCAGCCCCTTGAAGCTGCGGGCCCCTTCCGAGCCGGGGACCTATGAGGTGCGCTACATACTGGGCAGGGGCGATAAGCTCCTGGCCAAGACTAAGATTGAGATCAAGGGCGTCACCGCATCGGTCAAGGCTCCTGCCTCGGTCAAGGCGGGTGGCAAGATCAAGGTTTCCTGGCAGGGGCCTGGCTATGAAAGCGATTATATTTGCGTATCCGAGCCGGACCAGGGGGAGGGCAGCTATAAGGAATACACCAACACAAGGGAGGGAAACCCCTTGGAGGTGAGGGCCCCGGCTGATCCTGGCAAGTATGAGGTTCGCTACATCATGAGCCAGGGGAGCAAGGTTTTGGCCAAGACGGGTATCACTGTTGAACCTGTCACAGCTTCCATAAAGGTCCCTGCCTCGGTCAAGGCGGGTGGCAAGATCAAGGTTTCCTGGCAGGGCCCTGGCTATGAAAGCGATTATATTTGCGTATCCGAGCCGGACCAGGGGGAGGGCAGCTATAAGGAATACACCAACACAAGGGAGGGAAACCCCTTGGAGGTGAGGGCCCCGGCTGATCCTGGCAAGTATGAGGTTCGCTACATCATGAGCCAGGGGAGCAAGGTTTTGGCCAAGACGGGTATCACTGTTGAACCTGTCACAGCTTCCTTAAAGGTCCCGGCCTCGGTCAAGGCGGGTGGCAAGATCAAGGTTTCCTGGCAGGGCCCTGGCTATGGAAGCGATTACATTTGCGTATCCGAGCCGGATCAGGGGCCGGGCGGCTATGTAAAATACACCAATACCAGGGAAGGCAATCCCTTGGAGGTCAGAGCCCCTTCCAAACCCGGTGACTATGAGGTTCGCTACATCATGAGTCAGGGAGACAAGGTCTTGGCCAAAGAACCTATAAAGGTTGATTAATATCTGACATCACAAGCAAAAGGCGGCAGGTGTTCTGTTGAGCACCTGCCGCCTTTTTTTATGTAGTCAGTATTCAAGGCAAAGCCCCACACCTACTTCTTCAAGGTCAACCACCTGTGCCAGGGCAATCTTGGCCTTAAGGTCTGTGCAATGGCAGGGATGCATACGCACCGGCTTTATTTTCTTGAGATATTCCAAGGTGCCCCGCATCTGTTCCGGGGGAGCGTCCAAAAGGTGCAGCCCGCCGATAATATCCAGGATCTTTTCCTCCTGGCAGACCTTTTGGGCGTGTTCAATTATATTACAGATTCCCGCGTGAGAGCAGCCGGTGATGATGACCAGGCCTTCAGGGGTCTTCCAGGCCAGGGCCGAGTCATCCTGCACATAGCAGTCCTGGTCTTCTTCCTTTCCCCTTATCCTGCCAATGGCGTATTGATTTTCAAACCCAAAGGTTCGGGGAATCTCCCCCAGGAAAACCAGGTTTGACTCAAGCCAGATCGGCTCCGTGCTGAGCTTCAGGTCACAAAAGGCGGCAGCCCTTTCCTGGGAAACAAGGCTGCCAAGCTCCGGCACTCCTTCAACATAGCGGGATTTAAAAAGCAGCGGATGGGCCACAAGGCCGGGCCGTTTCCATTTGCGCCCTTCCAGGCCGGTCTGAACGTAGCGGCTGAATAAATGAGGCAATCCCCAGGTGTGATCCAAATGGGAATGGGAGAGCACGATTTGATCAAGGTCCAGTAAGTCATGACCCCTGGCATTTGCGTTTTTTAAAAAAGCGTCGCTGAAGCCTGTGTCAAAAAGAATTTTATTTTCACCGGTCTCCAAGAGTATGCAAAGACCGGGTTCTGCCAGTAGATAACGGTCTATATAGGTGTTGTTGTCAACCAATATGTTTAGCTTCATATGTTGTTTCCTTTTTTAGCTGTACCGGAAAACTAGGCTTTTAGATTGCTTCATAAAATCAATTATAACACGAGAAAAGTAGTTTTAATCGTAATCCAACTCCTATTATACTGCAAGATAAAGTTGGTAAAACAAGAAGGATAAAGACAGTAATTTTCTCAGATGATTGTTCGGAAAAATATTTTAGTAACTGGTGGAACTACTGGTGTTAGACAGGAAGTTAATTCAGGATTTATGCATTATTTTTAATTATATGTTGATTTGCTGAAGAGATGAATAAACAACCAGGCGATAGGGGAGAGATGATCTCTGATCTGGATGTTTTAGTTTATGGATTGGAGCGAAACGGAAAAAACGGCAGACAAATACTGTTTTTTCAGAACTGTAGTGAACGGGGAGGAGTTGCCAAGAAATTTAATGATTATCTTTAGTATCTATTTCGAAAAATATTGAAAAGTGGATAAAGTGCTACCAGTAAATCATGATGAATAAGCAATTCCGCTTCCTTTTGATCGTAAGCTCTAACCATCTAAGAAATTAATACCTTTCTATTATTTTTTCTCCTCTTTTTTTTCTCATAAAGATCTATTTTTTTAGCTAATAAGTAGTATTTTATCCTTGTCTTTTAGGAAACCACTATGCTATTCAAAATGGAAGTTAAAGGATTTAATAAATCCTATTAAACCCGAGGGTATATAAATGAGAGAACTATCAATAGGAAAAAGACTTTATTTGGCTTTTGGTTTTATAGTGGCCCTTGCTTTTATCAGTGGCTGGCTGGTCAACTATAAAGTTAAAAAATTAGGCGACTCCTTTGATGTGTTACTAGGCAGTTATTCCGGGATTGAATTGGAATCCAAAGAGGTTGTGCTTAAATTGCTAAACGCCAGAAGGCAGGAGAAAAATTACCTGACGCGCAAGGATGATTTGTATATCGCTCAAATAAAAAACACCATAAAAGGCATAAGGTCTTCAATTGGTCTTATAACTGAGCTTGCCCAAAAAATTAAACTCCCCGACGGGCGGGAAAAGACCCAAAAAATGCTCCTCGCCGTAGAAGCTTATGAGGGCCATTTTAGCACCATGGTTGCTTTGGTTAAACAAAGGGGCAACCCGGATTCCGGCCTGGAAGGGCAGGTGAGGCTGGCCTCCGAAAAAATTGAATCCCTGCTGAACCGGCAGGGCGGGCAGGATGATTTGAAAATGCTTTACCTCGGCATGTGCCGGTATGAAAAGGATTTTTTGCTGACTCAGGATAATAAGTTCTGGGATCTTTTCCAAAAAACGGCTGGTGACTTTAAAATCCAGGCACAAGGGAAATCCATGAGCCGGGCCGGGTTGTTGGTCCAGGCAATAGGAGATTATCAGAACACTGCGAGTAAACTTAGGGAAAATCTAATCCAGGCCAAGGAAAAGTACCCCTTGCTGAGGGATACTGCCAGGGCGGTGGAGGCCCAGGCCAGGGCTCTGGCCAAACAGGTCAAGACCCTTATAGCTAAAAAACGCGAACAAGCCTTGCAGCAAATGGAAATCACCTCCACCTGGATCCAGATTGGAGTGATTTCCCTGGGGCTCTTTTTAGCAGCCTTAAGTTTCTTTTTTACCCGCTCTATTACGCGGCCCATAAAAAAGGTAATAAGCCGACTTTCCGGTTCCGCCGGCTCCATGGCCCTGGTATCCCGGCAGGTGTCAGAGGCCAGCTCAAGTCTGGCCGCCGGTTCAAGCCAGCAGGCCGCTTCCCTGGAGGAGACCGCCGCTTCCCTGGAAGAGGTGTCCTCCATGACCAGGGCCAATGCGGAAAACGCGGCCAAGGCCGATTTGCTCATGGATAAGAACCAGGAGATGGTGAAACACGCAAATAAGCGTATGGAAGGGCTTAACCTGGCCATGCGCGAGGTTGCCCGCTCAAGTGAAGAGACTTTCGCGATTTTGAAGACCATAGACGAGATTGCTTTTCAGACTAACATTTTAGCCTTAAACGCCGCGGTGGAGGCGGCTCGGGCGGGGCAGGCCGGGGCCGGTTTTTCGGTGGTGGCCGAAGAAGTGGGCAACTTAGCCGGCCGCACCGCCCAGGCAGCCCGCAACACCTCTCAACTGATTCAGGAAAACCTGGAAAAAATAAAAAGCAGCGCCAGGCTTTTGGAAGAGGCCAATCAATTCTTTTCCGAGGTTTCCGTAAGTTCCGGCGAGGCGGGTGAGCTGGTCAGTGAGATAAGCTCTGCCTCGGCTGAACAGTCCCAAGGGGTGGAGCAGATCAACCAGGCTGTATCCGAGATGGATAATGACCTGCAGACCAGGGCCACAGAGGCCCAGAGGTCGGCTGAGATAGCGGAAGGGATGAAACGGCATTCAAAGGGCATGGCAGACATGGTGATTGAGTTGCAATCCCTGGTCTACGGATCTGCCAAAGAACCTTTCCTTGATAGGGCAATACCCCCGGCCATGGAAAGGGCCAAGGCTTTGCCCGGCCCGAATACCAATAATAATTAATCAGCCTGAAATCGGGCCGGGCCTGTTGGTGGTCCGGCCTGATTTTACCTTTTTCATTTTCGTACAAATATCATGAGCCTGCCGTTTTGCTTGTGCAGTTCAAAACCGGTTTTTTCCACGGCTTGCTTGAGCTCCTCTTCAGAGGTGCGCACCCTTTGGAAGGTCGCCACTCCGCCGGGTTTAAGCACCCGGTAAAGTTCAGACAAAAGGCCTTTCATGCCGCCGACCACCCTGGGCAGGCCAAACAAAAAGGCAGAGTCCAGGCTTTGGCCGGGCAAGCCGGTGCGGGCCGCATTGGCGCACATGGGGGTTATATTGTCCGCCTTGGCTTCTGCGATTTTCTGCTCGATTTTTTGAATAGCATAGGGGTTCACATCCAGGGCATAGACTTGGCCTCTTTCCCCCACAACCCGGGAGGCGGCCATGGTGTAAAATCCCGGTCCGCAACCCACTTCCAGCACCTGATGACCCAGCTTGATCCCTGCATTTTTAAGGATTTTGTCGGGGTTTTTTATGAGCGGCAACAGACGATTGTCGTGCATCAGTGAGATCATCCAATAAGAAATCTTGGACGCATATTGTTTTTCCATGAGAGCTGCATCATTCATGATAGTCTCCTTTGGCAGGCAGCCAGGTATTGTGATCTGTAAGGCCGTATTGGTTCATAATTTTTTCAAGCCTCACGCCCAGGGCGCTTCCATTGGAAGGCACAGAGGCGCTGTCCCAGAAAAGAAAAAGCACATGGTCTGCCTTGTGCGAAGAATGCCAAAAGGCTTTCACCATTTGCAGGCCCGGTTCATTGTTTTGGCTTTTAATCTTACAAGTGAGCTCAAAGAGATGTTTTTTAACCTTTTGACTTAGTCCTTTGCCTGCCTGCAGATGAATTGTTTCCAACCATTCCATGTTTTTTTCCTTTCGCGCCTATATATTGCTGGAACTGTGCCAATATGGAAAATTGAATATAATCAATATGTTATATTTATAGTTTTTCTTAGATGTGCCATAGAACACTTTGGAAGTGTGCTATAGGATATTTTTTTGATATAGTGTCCCATGGCACACTTAAGCCGGAGGCAGGTTTTGTCTTTTGATTTGAACCAGTTTTTTAAAGAGGCCACCTTAAGGGTCTGCGGAAGCCTGGAGGCTGAAGAGTTTCTTGAGGATGCCTTTAATTACCTGGTTAAGTTTGTGCCGGTGGAGTTTATGGTGCTTTCCTATTATGATCCCACCGAAGGCAAACAGACTTTATTGGCCGAGGCCTCTATAAAGGGCGGGCGGCTTTTAAAGCAATCTCTTGTTCAACCCGGCCGCATAAAGTCCTATTCTTCCCGGCCGGGCCTGGATTTTCAGGTTATTGAAAAGGCCAAAAATCATCCTACAGCCCAACCCTGGATCACGGCCGGACGCCTGGAGCCTGAGGCCTCGCTTTTGGTTATGCGTCTGTTTGCAAGGCCGGACATGATCGGCACTGTGATTATGGTCGCCCAAAAGGGAGAGACCTTTAACCAAAAACAGCAGAACTTGGTGCGCATGCTTCAAAAACCTTTTGCCATAGCCCTGGCCAATTGCGCCCGCTATCAGGAGCTCATGGAGCTTAAAGAGCTTTTGCGACAGGACTACAGAGCTTTACAGCAGGACTACATTCATTCTGGGGGGCGGCGCATAATCGGAGTCAGGTTTGGCCTGAAAGGGGTTATGGATATGGTCCGCCAGGTTGCCCCGCTCAACAGCCCGGTGCTTTTACTGGGTGAGTCAGGGACAGGCAAGGAGCTTATTGCCGCTGCGATACATCAACTTTCAACCAGGCGGGAAGGCCCCTTTGTTGAGGTCAACTGTGGGGCAATCCCGCAGAGCCTGGTTGATTCAGAGCTGTTTGGCCATGAAAAAGGGGCGTTTACCGGGGCCCTGGCCAAAAAAAGAGGGCGTTTCGAAAGGGCGCACAAAGGAACTATTTTTTTGGATGAGATAGGCGAACTGAAGCCGGATTTACAGGTGAGGCTTTTAAGGGTCTTACAGGAAAAAGAGATAGAGCCGGTCGGTGCGGCTGAGCCTGTAAAGGTGGATATCAGGGTGATCGCGGCCACTCACCGAAACCTTGAGCAGATGGTCAAGGAAGGTGAGTTCCGTCAGGACCTTTTTTTCAGGCTCAAGGTTTTTCCCATAGAGATTCCACCTTTGCGGGACCGCAAAAATGATATCCCTTCCCTGGTGGAGCACTTTATTCTGGCAAAACACCGTGAACTGGGGCATGCGGTGAGGCCTGAACCTGAGCCTGGCTCCCTGGACCTGCTTATGGGCCACGACTGGCCCGGTAATGTGCGGGAGCTTGAAAACACAGTGGAAAGGGCTCTGATTTTGAGCCGCGGCAATCAGGTTTCCTTTAGGGGGCTGGGGCTGTTAATGGCCGGTGGTGGGGTCAGACTCCCGGTTTATGTGTCGCAAGACCCCCCTGATCAGTCCTTGCCCCCCTTGGAGCAGGTAATCAAAGGGCACATTCAAAAGGCCCTGTATCAATGCCGGGGACAGGTCGGCGGTCCCCAAGGCGCGGCCAGGGCTCTTATGATGAACCCCTCCACCCTGCGCAAGAAGATGCGCAAATTAGGCATTGTCTTTGGCAGAGAGGCGGCCGGGCTTTACCAAAAAAGGCCCGGCAATTCATCCCACCAGAATAAGCCCGCAGATGACCCGCTCTACTGAAGGGCCGTTTTTGTCTCCGTTGCCCTGGTCCTGGGACCAGCCCGCGGCCTTCATTAGTTTTAAGGTGTTAACTCCAAAACCAGAGAGAGAAGGCCTGGCCTTGCCCGGATTGCGGCAAGGTCCGCCTTTTTCCAATACCCGGCAGTTTTTGTGATCAGGGCAAAAGAGATTTTTACAACTGCCTCCGGCAAAGGCCCGGGAGTTGGCATAGCCGTTTTCCTTGGCCAGCTCTTCCAGGGCAGCCACCATTTCATGCATCATTTTGCCCAATTCCCGTTTTTCTTCGATATGCAGGGAAAGGTCGGGCAGATCAATTTTTACAAACACGGCCCAGAGAGTTTCTTTAAGGTATTCAACAAAACCTTCAGGGCCGGATACATGGGGCGGGCAGGTTGGGGAGAGCCCGTAGTTGGAGCAGCGCGGCTCAATGCAAAGGCGGGCCAGGGAAGGTTCCGCCTGGATATCTTCCCTGGCGACCACCGCAGCTTTGCTGGCCCCTGAAAGGCGGGCAAGTTCGAGCATTTGGTTTAAGACTTCTGAGAGCTTCTGGTCAGGTTTTTCCACGTCAGGCTTTTCCGGTGCGTCCGTAAGAGGGTTTTGATTATAGATCAGTGTGTTACAGCGTTTACAACGACCTTTGACTTCATCTGTCCAGATTTCCACTTCCTCTCTGCATACCGGGCAGGTGTGGGGGACAGGAACTACCGCCAAGGTGCGTTCCAGGCCCGGACACTTGAGATAATCGTTTAAGGGCATGGTCACCTCCTGGTCATTATCGGGTAATCATGCCCCAGAGTTAGCAAAAGGGCAAGCTCTGTACATCACCCAAGCGGGTGAGAGCAGGCGCTTGGCAGGTTTATTTGTTAAGTCTGGATAATCCGTCTTTGGCAATCATGGCTGACATGGATTCCGGGTCCTTGGCCGCTTTGAGCACCTTTTCATACCATTTGCGGGCTTCTTCCTTTTGGCCGCATTTTTCCAGGGCCTCGGCATAGAGCACCCAATAGGACAATCCCTTGCGATCGGGCGGGTCCGGAATATTGGGTATGATTTCTTTGTAAAGTTTGGTCGCCTTGCAATAGTCGCCCGTGTCTTCATAAAGGCGCAAAAGACGGCTTTTTACATGCCCCACGCCTTTGGACGCGGGGTAGCGAACCAGAAATTGTTCCAAAAGTTCTATGGCTTCTTTGCGTCGGGGTGGGTCATAACCCATGATTAGTAGATTGCTTAGCCGCCAATAGGAGATCTCCGCTCTTTCCGTATCCGGGCATTTTTCAATTACTTCCCTGTAAAAATGATTGAATACGTCCAGCTTTCCTTCCGGGACTTTGCCCAGGTCCTGGAAGATTTTAAGCGCCAGGGCTTCTTGCTCCTCAAGGCTCAATTTGGGCTTGTCCGCTGCCTGGGCCTGGCCTGCAAGAAGCAAAACACCCACAAAAGCTACTGTTAATAATTGTCTTAAAAAGCAGTGCATAAGGCTCCTCTCTGCGAGTCCGGCACCGGACCTGTGGAGCCCGGAAACCGCTTTTTGGAAAAACAGACCGAAAACCAAGTTTCTTGTTCAGAGAAATTAATGGCGTTTATTTACGCCGGAAGGAAATAAAAAAGGCCCTTAAACAATCTTAGGCCTCTTCTTAACAGACGGTCAAGCTGAAGGGATAATCGCCGTGAATAAATTGTATTTAGCTGGGAAAAAAGGAAAAACTAAATCGAAAAGTTATTCTTTTTTGAGTATTTCCAAAAAGGCTCGGCGCAGGCTTTCCACCCGGCGGGCATTGACTCCCAGGTCCCAATAGCCAACCCTGGAAGCGGATCTCACCTGTATCTGTTTCTTATCGGGTTCAAACAAAAATTCCAAATCATCCACAAAGCCAAAGATAAGGCTTTTTACAGTGGCCTTTATATGGGTTTCAGTGCGGGTTTGAATCTCAAGCCTGGCTAAAGAGTTGAGTGCAGCGAGCAGAGCCTTAAGCGCCTGCTTTTGAGAGTGCCCCCCATAGGAAAATGGCTTTACTTTTTTTGAGGGGGCCTTGGCCTGGGAGGAAACGCAATTAGGTGTATCCGGGCATTCAGGCAGGACGAGGCCCATGGTCAAAAGGGTTATTGCTGCAACCATTTTCATCCTCAGGCCTCCCTGGAATCTGTCTGATGAAGTGGGGATCAATCCAGATGCGACGGTATGAGACATCGCCGGGAGGAATTCACCGGCCCGGCGATGTTTCTAGCGCATCAACTCGCGATTTTAAGACGCCTTTTTTTCCGGTGCAGGCCTATGTCCTTTTTCCGGCTGGCCACCCGGCGATAAAGAAGAGGCCGCCTGTTTTTAAAGATTACCTCTTCTTTTCTCCACAGATCGGCAGAAGAAAGGTCTATATCCACATCTCTTATCTCCATGCCGCCTCCCAGGGCCGCCACCTGCTCTCCCCTGGGATCGTAAACCGCGCTTCCGCCGCTGAAAACCGGTCCGGGTCGGTTGACGTAAACCACATGATACTGGTTAAAGGTGGCGGCACCCTGCATGCGCCTTTGCATGTAGGGCACCGGGAAATGGGCGGGCGCCGCCGAGATATTCACCACCAGTTTGGCGCCGTTAAGACCCAGCACCCTCCATGTCTCACTGAAGGCCGAATCAAAGCATATGTTCAACCCCAAGGGCCCCAAAGGGGTTTGGAAAACCTTGAACCTGCCTCCGGGGTGGAAATTTTCCGTCCAGTGTACATGGGTTTTGGCATAGTGTTTGGGGCCTTTTTTATCTACATAAGTGGCCAGATTTCGGAAAAGGTCACCTTGTTTCTGCAATTCCCCGATAACCACCCTGGCATCGTGTTTTTTGACATGGCCATAGATCATCTGAGATGCGCCGTATAGATGCACCTTTAATTGACGATAAAGGAACCCTTCGGGTTTTAAGTCCGAGGGGTGACCCTGGAGTATCAGTTCGGGAAAGACAATAAGGTCGCTATTTGCCTTTTCACTGATTATATCCATGATACGGTCAAAATGACCTTCCAGATCCTCCGGCTCAAAATTTATTTGGGCCAATGTTATACGCATGGGACCTGAACCTCTCTTTAATCAGGCCGCCGAGATCACTGGAGAATCGCCGGACTCGAGAAATGGGGGAATGAACCGTTTTTTGATTTTGTCTTCTATTTCTTGAAGATAAAATCTGGCGTACTGTTTGCCGTAGTCTTCATCCCCATAGCGGTAAAGGCTGCCCTTGTCCCTGTCTATGTTTCTCTGCACTACGTCATTCGCGATTTTTCCCACCCGCCTGTGGGCCAGGTTTTGGATGATCTGGTGAATGCCGGAACCGGACTGGGCCGGGTCTTTGGCGCGAAAAGCAAGGTAAGGCGGCACCCCCAATTCGGCAGCGGCTTGGCGGTGCACCCTTTTACGTTGCCTGTCGGCTATGCCTTCCAGCTTAAGGCGGGGCGAGGTGCGCATGGCGGTTATGATCACGTCACGGTCAAGATAAGGCGCCCTCAGTTCAATCGAATGGGCCATGGTGAGCTTGTCTTCCCGCTCCAGGGTGTCTGTGTAGAGCAGGTTAAGGTCTTCCCACAGTTTTTCATGCAGGCGCAGGTAGCCGTGCTCCTTTAGCACGTCTGTGTACCAGGGGTAACCGGCAAAGATTTCATCCGCGGCCTGGCCTGTGAACATAACCCTTATCCCGTCTTCAGCCGCTAATTTGGCCGCAAGATACATCGGAATGGCCACCTCGACCTGTAGAAGGCCGCTTTCTTCTACGTTTTGAATCACTTCCGGTAAAAGAGCCTCAACCTTGGCTTCGTCTATCAAACTTGTTTTAAGTTGAAAACCCAGGTCTGCGGCCACGGCCTCTGCCGCCTGAATATCTGCGGATTCCGAGGTTCCGGTGCAGTAGCAGACTATGTTTTTACCCTCCCTTTGCAAAAGGTGGGCAATCAAAACCGAGTCAATACCGCCGGAAAAGATGACCCCCAAATTGGATTCGGTCAGCCCGCTTAATCTTTTACGCACAGCCTTGGCCAAAACTTCTTTGTAAGTTTCCACCGCCTGCCTGAAATCCACAATATCAATCTGGGGCATCTCAAGCTTGTAACCCGGCTCTACCCGGCAACCCGCCTGATCCAAGTGCAAAAGCTCTCCGGGAAAAAGCCGGCACGGTTCGTCAGAGCCATTCCACAGGGCCTTTTTTTCAGAGGCAAAATAGGTAACGGGCCCGTTTTTGAGGTAGTAGATGGGCTTTTTACCCACCGGGTCTCGAGCCACTACAATAGAACGACCGTCTGTCACGGCCAAGGCGTACATGCCGTCTAAAAGTCCCACGATTTTCTGCACCGCCTCCAAAAGGTCGCCGCGATAGGCTTCTTCCAAAAGGTGTACGATTACTTCGCTGTCGCTGGTGGTCTTGATTAAGTGGTTACGGTAAAGCAAGGTGGCCAGTTCCCGGTAGTTGTAGATTTCACCGTTATGCACCAGGGAAAGTTTACCGTCGCAGGATAAGTAGGGTTGTGTGGTGTTTTCCTGCCCCACTATTTTAAGGCGGGAATGACCTATGGCAATATGCGATTTCTGCTTCACGAAATCGGTTAACTCTTTAATATTTTCAGACCTCTGGGTTTGGCCGTCCAGGTAAACCCCATGACTGTCCGGTCCCCTGTGACTCATTTTTTTTAACATGTCAAAGATGTCGTTCGACGAAATGCTGCCTTGATGTACGAAGTGCCCACAAATGGTGCACACGGTTTTTCCCTCCTCCTTTGTTGTTGGTTGTTTGGTGTAATATTAAATAAAATAATCAGTATTATAAAAAAACCGCTTTTAAAAAATGATTTTTAAAGCGGTAAATTCAGTTTTTATTTTTGAAGGTTATTTAAAATTCTATTTTTAAATCAATATGATGTATATCATAGCAATGATTTTATGTCAAGAATCCTCGGGAAAATCTGATTTTAGGATAGAAAATAAAGCCAAGCTAGTTCACCCTAACTGTCTGAGTAAGCTAGATTAAATAGTATGTTTTCAGTTCTGTGGATAATTTGTTTTAAATAGTATTTATTTCTTGTTTTCTCTGTTTTCACTTTGAATTAAATCGGCTTGTTTTTTGGGTTGATAAGTATTGATAATGATAATTGACAAGGACAGCCAAATATGAGTTGAATAGAAAGGTGAACCTGTTCCATCAGGAACAGGAGAGGGGAATCATAGCTATGAGTAAATCCACCCTGTACGCCGGGGAGTGAATTATGGAAAAGTTGCTGCGAGGTTTTTTTAAGTTGCTTCTTATCTTTGGGGTGGTGTTTTTTGTCTGCCAGACAACGGCCCTGGCCTGTGGCTCCTTGGATATGTGGGCGGATTTTTATGAAAGGGGCGAAAGGCACAAGGCGCTTTTCCATATGCTTGATTGCGCGGACTCCTATAAGGTGCCTCAAGACGATCTGCTTTTGCTGCCGATCATCAAAGACGCCCTGCAAAGGGATCCCGAGGTGGCGAAATTGGCTGAACAGGTTTTTGAAAACTACAACCACCTGTGGGGTGCGCGCCTTGAGCCGGATTACGCCATTGTTCTGGAAAAGGTCAGTGGTGAATCAGACTACAAAAAGTTGGATCAATACAGGGATTGGTATTGGGTGACAGCCAAGAACGGGGCCAATATGCGCACCTCTCCGTCTTTACAGGGGAGGGTTGTCACAGCAGTAAAATACGGCATGCAGGTAAAGGTCATTTCCCAAAAAGGCGAATGGATCAAGGCACGACCGGTGGGCCCCGGGGCTATTGATCCCCGTTTCGAAAATAAATCAGGATATATTCATAGGTCTTTAGTGAAAAAATATTGATTAATCCTATCCATAAACAATATTGAAAAGGTTTTCCAAAGACTTGGAAAATCGTTAATTGCTTGCCTTGAAATCCCTCTAAGACCGATCCCGCTCTATTTTCAATTGCTTTATGGTAAACGGAAAAATTCGGTTAACTGTCTGTGTTCATTATTTTTATTTTAAAAAGCTTTACTTGACGGAACAGGGCTTTTGCAAACCGGTTATCCGGCGGCGAGAGTGCGTTTCATGCCATTTTGGATTATCTTTAACAAGTTAATTAAAAAATAAAGGTTATCATCATTGACTTTATTGCGTCTTTATGTCAGGCGTAAAAGAAAGCCTCAACCTTTTGGTTCCTTAGGATAACAGGCAGTGTTTTGCTCTGAAGCACCTCTGGAAACTGTTTGGCTCTGCCTGTCATTTTGGGGAAGGAATTAAACCAGTGGATTCAAACCGGTTTGGTTTGTTGAGCAGGGGCTTAAGTAAAATATGGGCTATAAACCAGAAAGTCGATTTAAAAGGGGCTTAAGCGACAATGGCTCCAGAAACTAAAAGTGATGGGGCATTCAAGAAAAAGTTGGTTTAATTCAGTCCTGCCGGGTTTTTTCCTTTTTTGGGCCATGGCCCTTTTCTGGGCTTCGACAGCCTGGTCCCTGGGCCTGCCCCCAAATGTAGATGCCTTTGCAGCCCGTCAAACCGGGGTCGACTTCACTGAAGTCGCTCGCAATTATCCCAGGTTCAAGACACTTGTATTGGTGAGCTTTTCCAAAAGGCTGGATCTGACAGATGTATATAAGCTGAAGTCTCTGGATGCCTTTCCCCAAAGCGGAGGCAATCTGGGGCTTTTGGGCAAGCATTGGGCGGTGATGTTCACCAGGGCGGGGAGCCTCAAAAGGCTCATGAAATCGCCTCTCACTGAAAAGGTGGTGCCTCTTACCAGATTCACCCTGCGCGGGATCTATGAGGTTGCCTTTAAGCTGGTTGATGAAGAGTATGAAGGCCCTCTTGAGTTCAGGACCTCCATGCCGAGATCAGATTTTGGCAAGGAACTCAAGGCGCTTCACGTTTTGGTTTCCCCCAAAAGGGAATACCGGGTAAGGCCGGGAACAGCCGGGAATAAGTGGTTGTATTACAACCTTGACCAGGCTGAAAAGGGCAGTGAAGTGAAATTTGGCTTTGATTTCACCTATGAGGTGGATCTGGCCGAATTTTTGGCCCACGCCCTGGCTATGGTGCCGGTAAGTGAAGAAATCTTACTTCCCATTGAGGGCCGGGCCAGTGAGTTTTTACTGCCTTCGCCCAAGATAACCTCGGATTCAGAGCAAGTGGTTGACCTGGCCCATGAGATCATGGGCAATAGCCGCGCCCCGCGTGAAATGTACAGAAGGGTTCTGGCCTATATAAAACGAAACCTGCCTTACGATCGGGGTAAGAGATCTCTTTTCTTTGGCGGGAAGATGGTTTATTGGGATATGGCCGAAATGTACAACATACCGGCCGTTACCCTGACCCAGGGCAGGGCGGCCTGCCCCTCCACCTCTGTGCTGGAGACCGCTCTTTTGCGCGCAGCCGGCATTCCGGCCAGAACCGCAGGCCGTTGGGGCCATTTTTATACTGAGTTATTCATGCCTGGTCGGGGATGGTTGTCTACTTCCATCACCCCCACCGGGATTCCCTTGGTGGTTGATTATGATAACCACCACCAACCTTTTGCCGGTTGGACTCCGGCAGTCCGGGTTCAGACCACCCGTTGGTCAGGCCAGGTTAAAGTGCTGATAGATTCTGATTATGACCAATAAAAAGCTCAAAGAGTTCCGTATACAGGGCCTGGAAAGAGACGACCTTAAGGATTCACCTGAGCTGGATGCTCTTTTCCTGGGATACCCATATAAAGATTTTCAGTTGCGCCAGCTGGATATCCCCAAGGAAAAGATGCTGAAATACCTTAAGGCCAGCCTGGGGGGCAAACAGGTGAACAGCGCCTATCTCACTGAAGAGGGGCGTTTGGTGGGGCTTATCAGCGCCCGGCATCTGCCTTGGCTTTCGGGCCATTTCAAGGCCAATATGTTCACCTTGCAGCATCTTTTGACCTCGGGCAAGGAGCCCGGGTATTTTCAGAATATGATCCGCTATCTTTTGGATCAGATGGAGAGTATCGATTTTCTGGATTGCAGGGTGGCGGCTGGGGATATCAACGCCATTCAGGCCCTGGAGAATTCGGGTTTCCGCTTTGTGGGCAATGAGATTTTTCTGGTGCGTTCCTTGTTGAAGGATCCGTTGGATGAATCCTATCGTCATCCGGAGTGCGTGCCCTGTCCGGACGATATGCAGGATCAGGTTTTTGACCTGGCGGCCAAGACCCATTTCCACAACCGCTATATGTATGATCCCGAGGTGGCCCCGGAAGAGGCGGCCGCCATATACCAGCGTTATCTCTCGGGGCTTGCCTTTAACTCAGACTATCACTGCCTGATAAAGCTGGAAGATGGACAGGTTCAGGGCTTTATCTTTTATAAATACAACCAGAACCTCTCCCATATGGTGGGCCGGGGCTATGCCAGCCTGGACTTTATAGGAGTGAATAACTCCGCCCGTAACCGGGGCCTGGGCGATGCCCTGAACCGGGCGGCACTGTGGCATTTATCCAAAATGGGGGTTACCCATGTGGTGGTGCGCACCCTGGGCAGCAATTATCCCGCCTTGCGCATAGTGCATAAGGTGGGGTTCAGGATAACCTCTTCCGATCTGCATTTTCATCATTGGCTCAGGCCCAAGGCCAGGGAAAACTCAGCCAACCAGCACCCTGATTTGATTTTTCCTTAGCCTTTGCTTGCTCCTAAATATCTGAAAACCACCAAAACCTCCGGCTTATGGGCCGGGGGTTTTGCTTTTGTTCCTTTTCTTGCCAATTCCCGGCCGGTTGGGGCAAACTGAAGATGATCTGATTTTGGCGAAAGGTCTTTTAAAGGTTTTCTGTTTTAACAGACCGGGGAGAGGCTTGTAACCATGTTTGTTATACGTCTTTTTTTGATCGTTTGTCTTTCAAGTTTCTGGCTTCTCCATGGCTCGGCCCTGACGGCCCGGGCAGGCTCAAATCCGGTTATGGAAGCCCTGAAGATCACCCGGACCAACTATGCCCTGACCTACAACGATTACGCAGGTCAGTTTGTTTTTGAAGCCATTGGCGATAAGGGCGGTTATGTAAAATTGCATTTGGCTCTGAAAGGGTTTTATCTGCGCCCAGTATTGACCCTTAGCCAGTCCAGGCAGGGGCTTTTCCCGGAGAACGACCAATATTGGGATACCTATGAAGTAATCCCCCAATCCATTACAGTCACCGCGGCGATCAATAACACCAGGCATTGCGTAAACCCCAAGAGCAGCATCTACTCCAATTTTAACGGCAACCTTTCCCGGGTGTTGAACAATCCCGCCCCGCCGAATAATGAATCCACTGATACGAGCATTCCCCAATGGATATACGGGGCCAGTAGTAATTTTTTGGCTGATGTGCTGCGTTTTTCATTTAAGGTCCGTTCCAGGCTTTCCGCCGGCGGCAAGGCCTGGCTGGCCATAGATGCCTATGCCCTTGTCAACGGCACCAGATCCGGCAAGACCACCTCCCGGCCGGACTTGGGCAAGATCTTTTTCACCCAGGATCCCAACCGGGCGGAGGAGCATATCTCCATCCGCGGGGGACGGGCCAGTTGGCGTTTGCCGGGCTTGATTGAGGTTAAGAGGGATTTCAGCCTGGAAGACATCAGCCTGAATGTGACAGGCTCGAGCGAAGTTAATGTAGAGCATTGCGCCCAAGCCTATGTACAGGAATCAGATGAAAACTGGCACCTTAAATACAGGTTCATAGTGGCGGCTCAAAAGCGGGTGAGCGCTGTTTTGAGGGCAGAGGATAAAGATGCGGAAACCTGGCTGCCCGAGCCGGATCAGGTGCGCAGCTTCACTCTGGAACTGGTGGAGCCAACTTTTGAGGAAGTTGAGGCGGTGCGTTTTGTACTGGAGAATACCAGCACCAATCCGGGGGTGGCGACCAATGCGGGTAATCACCTGCTTTATGACCAGTGCCCGGACTGCACCCTGCCCAAGGAGCCGGAGATTTATTTTCATAATACAGATTTTTCCCATGACGACGGCAGCGCCTATCCCGTAAGGCGTTCCTATGTGCACTACAACCATTGCCCCATTGATGATTTGCCGGATGCTTTTTTCAGTGAAAAGAAGAATGCAAACCTTGATTTAAGTGATCAGGGCGTAAAAAAAAACCTGAGATGCCAAGTCAGCCAGTCAGCCAAACTGGAAAAGCTTGGCAGCTCCACCATACCGGTTAAGGTCACCATAAAAGACGGGGCCGCCTGCACAACTCTCAAGGCCGAGGTCAAGGTGGCCGGGGTTTGGCACCCGGCCCTGGCTAAGGGGCCTGCCGCCAACCGGGACGAGACCCACATACTGATCCCCAATGATCAGGACCATGATCAAGTGGCTGATGCCTGGCAAAAAGACCATGCCTATCAAAGTCCGGATGAGGACCTGGAGATCCTAAGCGGGGGGCGAAACCAGGGAGACGGGCTGAGCCTTTGGGAAGAGTATCGAGGCCTTTTGGTGGGCGGAGATTTTCTTCGCACAGACCCTGCGCGCATGGATGTGTTTGTTCACGATTATGCCGGGCAGTATTTGACCTACCTGGACCAGGTGGCAGACCTTTATGCCGCTCAAGGCTTGGATCTGAGAAGGGTTTACGGAGACGAGCACAAGGAGGATGTGGTCAATTACCAGGACAGTGCTCACAAAAACGGTGATCAGTATCTGATATCCGTAATGGCCTTGAGCCAGTGTCCGGGCCTGGATTTCGGCAAGGCCCTGGGCAGGGCCTATGATTCGCCGCCTTTGGCGAGCGCCAATACGGTGATTATAAATGATGATATTTTCAGATCCCTTGGCATAGCCAGGACCTTGGGCCAGGTGCTTTCGGGCCAGGATCCGGAAGGGACCAGCCGCACCAGGGTTGGGGTCCTGGCCCATGAAATAGGGCACAATCTGGATTTACCCCATCACGGTGAGGGAGACCGGGAGATCAGGCACAGCCTGATCGGCTCGGGCGGGGCCAAAAAGGAAGCAGAAATTTGGGTGGCCTGTCAGGGAGGCGAACACTCAGGCGATCCAAATTGTTTTATGCGCTATAACTGCGCGGACTATTACCTGGAAAGGGACTTTGTGCCCCAAAGTTGGCTTATGCAAAAGGCTCTGGGTATTAAAAAGGAATTAAAGCCTTTTTCAGAACAGGATTATGGCGCGGAGAACTGTTTCTGCACTCAAAAAAACGGCTCCGGACCCTGTGGCAATGCCACCACAGGCGGGGAGTGCCTACGGAATATAAAGGTCAGGAGTTTTTAACATGGCGGGTTTTAAAAAAATCCAAGGAACCTTTGTTATGTTTGGGCTTTTGAGCCTGGTTTGTCTTTTGGGAGAGGCCTGTAAATCCGATGAACCACGGGCCCAGACCGGGCAAGTACGGAAGCCGTTCAACCTTGCTCTGATGGTTAATCAGGCCAGGGCCGCAGAACTGGATCAAGGCATGCCCTTATGGGTTACGGCCCGCCTTGAGAACACGGATAAGCTAGAAAATTTGGTTTTAAAAGATGTAAACCAATGGCAGGTAAAGGTGCTGCCCAAGGGAAAGGATAAACCCCTTGCGATTGAGTGGCATGAGCTTGCGGCGGAAGAGATCGACATCGCTCCGGGAGAGGTTTTCAGGGCGGCCTGGGTCTTGAAATCAAGCCTTGAACCGGGCTCCTATGTCATAACCATAACCGGGGTTCCGGCCAAGATAAGGGTGAAACCGGCCTATGCTAGCATAAGCCTGGAGAGTGCTTCGGAACAAGAGATTGCCCGCGCCCGACGCATGGTGCTGGCCTTAAGGGGCGAAGTTCCGGACTGGCTGTCGGCCGTGGAAAAGGCCTTGTCCAAAGATCCCGGAAACCATGCCCTGGGCTATGAAAGGGTGCAGGCTTATAAGGCCAATAAAGACTATGCCAAGGCCCATGAAGCCTTGGCAGGTCTGATAAGGCAAGTGAAAATGAAAGGGGCCAGTCAGGGCAAGAAAAGGTCCCCTCATTTGCCTTCCTGGTATTTCGCGGAACTCAGCCTGCTTAAAAAGGCGGCTGCCCAAAATCCCTAGAGAGTGGGGAATAAACCTCCCGCCCTGCTTCTAATCCGCTTTTTTCACATAATCGGCTGCCTGAATACCGGCCACGCAACCTTCACCCACGGCCTTGGCCACTTGCCAGGGCGGCCCTGTAATGTCACCGGCCGCGTATATGCCTGAAACATTGGTCTCGGCCCTTTTATTGGTCTCTATGTACTGAAAATTCTCGCTGTCCAGGGCCACGCCCAGGGTGCTGGCCAGTTCCACCGCTCCCTTGGCCCCCAGTTCAATGAAAACACCGGTCACCAAAAGCGATTCCCCGTTGTCCAGCTCCAGTTGGGAAACTGCGTTTTCCCCTTTAATAACCTTGGGCCAGGCCCCTTCATGCAGGATTATTTCGCTTTTTCTTATCTGCTCGGCCAGGGTTTCGGTTACTTCCAGCTCCCGGCAGACCATATGAACTTCATCAGCTATAAAAAGCATGGTCAAGGCGCCTGAAGCAGCGGCGCTGCCTCCGCCAATAATCGTCACCTTTTCGTTTTTATAAAAACCGCCGTCGCAGTCCACGCAATAGCTCACACCTTTGCCGACAAACTCTTTTTCCCCGGCAATTCCCAGGCGGTTTCTGCTTATGCCCATGGCCATGATCAAGGCCTTGGTCTTGATATTATTGCCTGATTCGGTTTTGAGCTTATAACCGCCTTCAGCCAAGGGGTTTATCTCCATTACATCCTCTTCTGCAAAATGGGCCCCGCTTTTTTCGGCCTGGTCCCTGCCCATGAGCAGGATGTCTTCCCCTTTGCCGCTTGGCAGACAACAAAAGTTATCAACGTGGGCCTTGAACAGACTTGATTTGGGCCAGTGTCCCAATACCAGCACAGAGACCTTTCGCCTGGCTGCGTGTATGGCAGCCTGCAGACCGGCCGGGCCGGTTCCCAATATAACCACCTGGTATTCCGTCGCGACCATGGCTCCGCTCCTTTGGAAGGCTTATTAATAATTAGATATTGATCAATATTTAATCATAAAGCGCCCATGGCTCAAAAGGCCATAATTTATGCGGGAAAAGGCCTGTAACAACCGACTACCTTGCCGAGCCCGGCAGGGAAGCCGGTTTTTTTTGTTTTCAGTCCAGCTCCAGAACCAGTTTGTTTACGGCGTCTTTGATTTGATCCCGGATGCGGCGGATCTTGGCCAGGCGTTCTTCCTTGCCGCCGCTTAAAGCGGAAGGGTCGTCAAAGGGCATGTGCAGTCTCTTGCTTATGCCTGGAAATACCGGACATTCGGCTTCTCTGCCGTTTTCACAGACTGTGATCACATAATCATAGAGCTTCCCCGTTTTATAAAGATTAAATACGCTTTGGGTTTTTTTGTGGCTTATGTCTATGCCTTCTTCGGCCATTACCTCTATGGCAAGGGGATTGAGGTCCGCGGGTTCAAAACCGGCGCTCTCCACCTGAAAATGCTCTCCAGCCATCTGTTTGAGATATGCCTCCGCTATCTGGCTGCGGGCGCTGTTGTGGGTGCATACAAAAAGAATCTTGACCATGACTTCTTCCTGGTTAAAGGGAAAGAAAAGGAGCAAGCCCGAACTTGAATTCTATAGCACGCAGGTGAGGTTTATTGGGTTCCAAGATGACAGTTAAGTTAAAAAAACAAGGAGTATTAGGATTACTTAAGCTTCAAAGGTGCATATTTTTTTGTAGGGAGCAGTATTCTTCTTCGGTCAAGGGGTGGGGAGCCACGCATTGGGGGCATTTTTCAATAACCGGGCACTTGTGGCAGCCGCGTTTTTGATAGGTTTTTTCTTGGATCTCAAATACCTTGGCCTGCATATCCGTCAGGCCCATAATTTTCCCCTTCTGGTTAAGGGCCGGGAAGTGCTTGCAAGGCCTCAAATCACGGTCCGGGCCGGTATAAAGATGAGTCATGGCGCCTGCCGGGCATTTGGGCCCGGCCCAGGCGAACATTCGGCAGGCCTCAAAAATATTAAAATTAAGCCTTTGGGCTTTTTCAGGAGCAAGGCCACCCTGGCCAGGTTCAAGGTGTCTGGTCAAAAGGTTTTCAAACACCTTCAGGTCCTGTTTTTCTTCCAGGTAGAGGAAAATTCCGCGCCCATTTTGTTGTTTTTTCAAAGGGTATTTTCGGCAGGGCATAAGATAAGGAGTTGAATGGTCCATTTCTTCCCGGCCCCTTAACCTGGGGTCTGGGGAAGAGGCGTTCGGCCTTGTGTAAAAGGCGGCGTTGCCAAGCCCCAGGTGGTGAAAAAGATTTTCATATTCTTTGGAGTTTAAAGAGCTTTTCTGGGGCCAAAAGATACTAAAAGACAGGCCCGCCAGTTCTTGGAACACCCTGTTCAGCCACCTTGGGTTCACTGGCGCTTGTCCCACATCTACCAAAAAGGGAAAAGTAAGGCTTTGCCTGTCATTTAACTGGGCCATCCTTTTGGCATGGAAAAAGCCCCTTAAAAGGGGATTGAATCTGCGTGAGTCCCTTCTGAAGGCCATGGCATTTTTCAGTGGCTTGATTTTACGGGAGGCAAAGGGGGCTTTGCTGTAGCCCAGGCCGTACTTGCCTATATAACCCTTAAAGGTTTTTTCCGGCTCATAGCCCAATCCGGCGGCCTTTTGGGCCAGGACCGTACCTTTAAGCACGTTCAGGTAGTTGTGGTAGTAGAGATCCACCTCAAGTTCTTGCACAAATTTAACTGTGCGCCGGGCCTGTTCCATGCTTTCACCCGGCAGGCCGGTGATAATGCTCACCGAGGTGATCATGCCCATTTTTTTGCTCCAATGAACCGCTTTGCGCACATTTTGAATAAAGGATTTCTCTTTTTGCAATTCAGGATTTGTCTCACCCCGGTCCAGGGAGATCTTCTGGATTTTTCTAAGCACCAGAGGATCTGCTGATTCCAGGCCGAAGTTGATTTTTTTAGCACCCGCCCTTTGCATAAGTGCAAGCAGCTTTTTATCCACACGATCTGCCCTGGTGTCGACCCAAAGCTTTACCTTTGGCTCGAATTTTTGTTCTAAAAGGCGGTTGAAGAATTCCAGGCTTCGCTTTCTGGAGAGAGTCAGGGCCTCGTCATAGACCATGATGTAGATTTCTTTGCGCCGGGGATGTTTTTCAAGGACGCGGGAGTGGATATATTTTATTTCCGCCAGAACCCGGTCCAGGGAATGGAATTTAAGTTTATGATCTCCCTGGGCGCTGAATTGACAATAGAGGCAGCGAAAGGGGCACCCCCTGGAAGTGAGGATGCTTACCACTGGTTTTTCCTTAAAATAATTGTCGGGTATAATCCCGCTTAAATAGGGCGAGGGATAGATATCCAGGGATCTGCCCGCTTTGGCCTGTTCGCGATTTTGTTGCCACAGGGTCTTGCCATGGGGGTTAAAGTGCGCCTGTCCGCTTGAGGGGGCGAAAAAGGTAAGGCCCGGTATTTTTTCAATGCCTTGTTTGCCTGGTTTTTGCAGGGCTTTGAGCAATTCTGTTAAAGGGGCTTCTCCCTCTCCGCTTATGGCATAGTCAAAAATACCGGCATGGTTTTGTAAAATTTCTTTGGGAGAAAACCTGAGCTCCGGTCCGCCCCAGATAATAGGCAGATTCGGATAATTGTGTTTGATCTCACGGCAAAGTGCGGCTGTCTCCGGCAGGTTGGAGCCATAGACCGTAAACCCCAGAGAAAAGGGGGTGGTCCTGGCCAAATGTTTCATGATCTGGCCGAATTCGGGGTCATTATCGTAAGGTCCATAATAAAAACCAGGCGTTAGGCCTTTTTGTTTCAGATAGGCGGCCAAATAAGCGGCCCCCAGGTTGATGTCAAAACGATGGGGCATGGGATGACCCACATAAGGGCTGAAGAAAAATAAAATATCGGTTTGATGTTTTTGCTTGGGAGCGATTGTTGCCTTTACTCCAAATTGCATGCAACCTCCGCTAAGGTTAGGCTTTTGGGAACAGAAATGGCTTTTCTAAAGGGAAACATTTTTTAATCCTTAGTGCAAGTATGATATGGCCGGGTATTGCCTTGCTTTTGTTTGACCGTTCCAAGGCCCGCTTAAAAGGCCTGATAATCATTCATCCTTTTTAAAGCCTCTGGACTGTGCCCTTGGATTCGGTCATGCTTGGTGTAAAGAACATGGGCCTTTTGATGGCGCGTGTGTTTGACATGGCAATTTAAAACAGGCTTTCCAGAGCCTTGCTATTTTGTTTGGGGAAAGGATCGGAAAATGGATTTTTTACGCACCGGATTAATGGCTGCCCTGGGGGCGGTTGTGACCACCAAAAACAAGGCCAAGGAGGTTTTGGACAACTTGGTTGCCGAGGGCAAGATAACCTCCAAGCAGGCTGACGAAATGATCGAAAAACTGCTGGCTTCGGGCCAGGTGCAGCTAAATGAACTGGAGGACTCCTTTAAAAAGGCGGTGGAAAACTCAACTGATGAATTGGGCCTGGTGCGCAAAGAGGAGCTGGCCTCCCTTGAAAAAAGGGTGGAAGAGCTGGAAAAGCGCCTGGCTGAAAAGGACAAGGTTTGAGTAAATCCTGAAACCTCTCACCGGCAGGTCTGGAGCAGATCATGAGCACCATCGCCAACCTGGACAGATTGCGAGAAGTGGTCACCGTTTTAGTCAAGTTCGGTTTTCAGGACATACTGGCCCGTCTGGACCTGCCCTTTGATATTTTTCGCCTGGGCAAGCAAGAAGCGGCCCATGAGAAAGATACCTGGGTTCGCATACGCAAGGTCATGGAGGATCTGGGGCCTTCTTTTGTAAAATTCGGTCAGCTCATGAGTCTGAGGCCGGATCTCTTGCCCCCTGAACTGCTGAAGGAGCTGGGTAAGCTTCAGGACCGGGTGCAGCCCGAAAGCCTGGAAGACATAAAAAAGGTGGCGACCAAATCCCTGGGCAGGGAAATGAAGCAGGTTTTCGAATGGTTTGAGGAAGAACCCTTGGCCTCGGCTTCCTTGTCCCAGGTGCACAGGGCCGCCTTGCTTGAAGACGGCCAGGTGGTGGCTGTCAAGGTGCAGCGGCCGGGTATTCAGGCCAAGGTTATGAGCGATCTGGAGATCCTGGGGTTTCTGACCTCCGGCCTGCACAACTTTGTGGAGGAGCTTAAGACCTACCGCCTGCCCGATGCCTTTGCCTCTTTGAGGCGCTCTCTTTTGCGGGAACTGGATTTTTCCCGAGAAGCCCGTTATATGCGCATAGCCCGCTCCAACTTGGCCTCTGATCAGGGAGTGGTGGTGCCCAAAGTTTTTGCGGAACTAAGCTCTGAGAATCTGCTTGTGATGGAACTTATCGAGGGCTCAAGGCTGGCTGATCTGCCTGGTGACCAGCCCAAGAAGCAGCGCCGCCTGGCCAGAACCGGGCTCAAGGCGGTGATAAGGCAGATTTTGCAGGACGGCTTTTTTCATGCCGATCCCCATCCGGGCAATATTCTCATAACTTCCGATGATAAAGTATGTTTTTTGGATTGGGGCATGATCGGCAGGCTGGGCCAGCGAGACCGTCAATCCCTGTTGAGCCTGATTGACGCTGTGGTGAGCCGGGATGTGGAGAGGCTGGTGGAGGTTCTGGCAGACCTTTCCGAGGGCTCCCGCAAGCTGGATAAGAGGAAACTGGCCCTGGAATTAAGCGAGGTGATAGACCTTTACTATGCTGTCGAGCTGAAAAGCCTTAATCTGGGGCAGCTCATGGCCGAGCTTTTAAACCTGGTAAGGGAGCACGGACTTGCCCTGCCGCCTGATTACACGGTCATGGTCAAGGCCCTGATGACAGCCGAAGGAACCGCCCGGCTGATATATCCGGATATGGATGTGATAAAAGAGGCCGAACCCCTGGTCAAAAGGCTCATGCTGGCCAGGTTCAGCCCGGAGGAGATCTGGCGGGGGATGCGCGCGGTTTTTCGGGATCTGCCGGTGCTGGGCGAAGTGATGCCCTCAAGGATTCTCAATATTTTGAATAAACTGGAGAAAGATGAGCTGACCATAGGTTTTGAGCACAAAAACCTCTATAGGTTCAATCTCTCCTTACAGCAGGCCACCAATCGCTTGACCATGGGCATCATCATAGCGGCCATGCTCATAGCCTCTTCTCTGGTGATATCTTCCGGCCTGGGGCCTTATCTGTTTGGCTTCCCCGCCCTGGGAGTGGCGGGCTATGTGGCCTCCGGATTGTTGGGGCTATGGCTTATCATAAACATCATTCGTTCCAGGAAATTCTGAACCGGGACAGAGAAAGCGCTGGTTTTTCAGGCGGTGGTTTGCGGCGGCTTTTTTTTGAGCTCCGGGCATTCATGGAAAAGGCTAAAGGGACAGGACTCTCGGCAGTAGTCATGGTCAATTTTTGCTATCAGGAAGCTGATAGCCTGGTGTTTGTTTTTCTGTAGAAAATCGTCTTCAATTTCCCTGGTGAACCCCGCTCTTAAAAACGCCTCCAGAACCGGCTGATGCAGATCGCTGATTGCTATTTTGAGGCCCTTCTCCTGGAGTTCTTCTTTTAGATATTTAAGCTCGTCAATACCGGTTATGTCAATAAAGCTCACCGCCTGAAAGTCCAAAAGCAGGAATTTGGTTGATTCCGGGGATGTTTTGCAAATTTCGAGAATATGTTCCGATACATATTCCGCATTGGCAAAATAGATGGGGTTTTCAACCCTTAGCTGCAAAATTTGGGGGCAGCTCGGCTGGTGCATCCATTCCGCGTTGACAAACATGTTTACATTCGGATCCTTGGTCTCGCGCACAATGCGGGGGTGCATGGTCTTCCATAAAAAGAAGATCATGGACATCACCACCCCTATCATCAGGGCATAATCAGGTTTGGTCAGAAGCGAGAGGCTGAAAACCGTGACCGCGACCATGCCGTCGTTCTTGTTCATCTTCCAGATTCTGAAGACCTCTTTGGGGTGGAACAGGGTCCATACCGCGTTTATTACCAGGGCGGCCAGGGCCGCCTTGGGGATAAGGGCCAGAAGTGGAGTCAGAAAAAGCAGGGTGAGCACCACGGCCAGGCTGGAAAAAATGCTTGAGACTCCGGTTTTGGCCCCTGAGCTGAAATTCACCGCTGTGCGTGAAAAAGAGCCGCTCACCGGGTAACACTGAAAAAAAGATCCCGCCAGATTGGCCAGACCCTGGCCTATGAATTCCTGGTCCACATCCACCTTTTGCCTGGTCTGGTTGGAGACCGCCTTGCTCACGGAATAGGTCTCCGCAAAACTCACCATGGCGAGTATGACAGCTGGGCCCAACAAGGTGTTTATGGTGCTTAAATCCAGTTCCGGCAGGTGCAGGCCCGGTAGGCCGGCCGGGCTGGATTGAACCAGGACCACGCCTTTTTCATCCAGGCCGAAAAACCAGGCAACCAGGGAAGCGGCCACCATGGCGATCAGACCGGACGGCAGCCTGTGGTCTATTTTACGGACAATTATAATGATGGCCAGCGAGCCCAGGCCCAGGGCATGGGTAAAGGCATGCAGGTCTGGAACTGCCATCAGGGTGTCCCAAAAGACCCGGTAGAAATATTCCTGCCTGGGGATCTCCACTCCCAAGAGATGGGGCAACTGGGTGCTTATGATTATCAGGGCCGCGGCAGAGGTGAAGCCCTTTACAGCCGCATGGGAGATGAAGGCCATCACAAACCCGAAGCGGAAAGAACCGATCACCAGATAAATGATCCCCACCAAAAATGAAAGCACAAAGGCCAGCTCAATAAAGGCCTGGGAGCCGGTCTCGGCCAGGGGGCTTAGGGTGGTGAGCACCAAAAGGCTCATTATGGCTATGGGGCCGGTGGCGAGCTGGGCCAGACTGCCCCACAGGGCTGCGATCCAGGGGGTGACGGCAGCCGCATAAAGCCCGTAAACGGCAGGCAGACCGGCCAGCATGGCATAGGCCATGGCCTGGGGAATCAAGACCACGGCCACGGTCATACCCGCCATGAGATCCCCCCTGAAGATGGCTGGTTTGTAGCCGGTGAACCAACTTGAAAAGGGGAAAAGCCGCTTCAGCAGGTTGGAACTCGTTTGTGTTTGATTCATTGTTTCCCTATTGTCAATATTGGGGGCCAAGCAAAGAGACGTTTGCTCAGATCCTTCAGATAAAAGCCGGGGCCGCAACAAGGCAGCCTCCCGCAGATCCGGCAGTCTGCTTGTAATCACCCTGCTATTGATTGTGCAAGTTTAGTTGGCTGCGTGCAAGCCCTGGAATGTAGAGAAAATTGATCGCTAAGGCAGGGAATGAGAAAAGAAAATTTTCCTGATCACACCAGACCGGACAGTTATAAAAATAGTGTTACCCAAATGAAGCATCTCTTTTCTCGCCACTGTGATTTCCATGGGAATCCAAATGCCAAAGATGGGGCCCAGTCGAAATCCGCTGAACAGGGGCAGACCGCAGGGCAAGAACACGGTCAGCCAGACCACCAGACAGCCTGAAAACCTTCATTATATCCAGATAGAGCTTTTTGGTCTTGATTCTTAATTGGCTAGCAAATCACGGCCATTGGGTGTGACGCGGCAATACTTACGCTACTTGCTTGCACGCAACTCGGGGGCAAGAGGCCAGATACCCGGTAATTTCGTGTTTACCGAAAAACGGGTAAAGGGTATTCGTTTGGATTGTTCTGTAATGTTTGCCCAGTTCAAAGTCATACAGCTTGGTTGCTTCCTGGTGAAATTAATATCAAAGAGAAAACATAAGTAATTGGGTGGTGTTGGTTCCCCTAAAAAAGCAAAATTGCCTTATGTATATTCAGGAGGGAACAAAAAGGGTAACGCCCTGAAAAATAAGAGCAAAATGGTTTGATCGGAAAAGGGAGAGGAGGAGTCGCCTGTTTAATATGAAAAGATTTAAATCTAAAAAATGCAAAAAACCGATCATTGATTAATATCTAATATTTCGGAAGAAATTGAATGCTTAAATTTAAAGAGGCGATTTTTTAATGGTAAAGAAGGAATCTCAATTTAAATATGTAATTATCCTTAAATTTCAACCGGTTTCTTTTTATAAAACGTGAACTGTCAATCTTGTGAGGGTAGTGGGGGAGATCACTGAATTAATGCTGTTAAAAGCGGGAAGCGCACCTAATGACGGATTTGCTGGAGCAATTTAACCTGTTTATTTCGTATTGCCGGAGAAAAGGCTTGTCTGATCATACGATAAGGGCCTATCAAAAAGATCTGTCAGACTATTTTGAATATCTATATGTATTATCTGGGCCTTTAACAGGAAAAAAACTGTTAGAGTCATGGTTGAGTAAAATGCGTTCAAGGGGGTATTCTCCAGCAACCATAAAACGTAAAATAGCCAGCCTACGTAGTGCGTTTGCGTGGTTGGAGGAAGAAGAACTTATAACTGCAAATCCATTTTTAGGTTTCAAAACCTCAATAAAATTACCAAAGAGGCTACCAAAATCATTAACAAAATTTGAGTTAGCAGCACTCTTTAGACAAGCGGAATTAGAGGCTGAAACCAGTAATAATTTGACCTGTAAGTCTTTACAGTTGGCCATTGAGCTGATGTTCGCCACCGGAGTCCGGGTTGCCGAGATATGTAGCCTTTGCCCTTCGGATGTTGATTTACAAGGAGGCGTATTACGAATATTCGGTAAAGGAAGTAAGGAGAGGGAAGTATATGTAGTTAATAAAAATACCTTGAAAATCTTAAAAAAATATCTTTCCGAGTATGCACCACAAATCCAAGCGGTAAATCATCTTTTGTTAACCCAAAGAGAAACTCCCGCCACTCCCGATTTTATCAGACGAAATTTATTGGAATTAGCCAAAAGGGCCAAAATTGAACGCAGAGTAACCCCTCATATGCTACGGCATAGCGCTGCAACCCAATTATTGGAACAAGGCGTTGATATCAGATATGTCCAAAGGCTTCTAGGGCACAGCAGTATCTCCACAACAGAGATCTATACCTATGTTTCAAATACAAGCTTAAGAAATTGTTTAAAAAAATACGATCCGAGGGCGAAGATGCATCCGTGATAACTAGGAATTA
>NZ_AZAC01000008.1 GCF_000931935.2 Dethiosulfatarculus sandiegensis | reverse complement strand
AAAGATTATTGACACTACCAATGGATGAAATTTGCCGCGCAGTCAGAAAACCGGTGCCCATAGAACTCAAACTTTGAGAAATTATTACTTTTTCTTTTTTGTGTTTCCCTGATGGACCTGGACTGAACTTTTTCGTTTATGTTGTTTTCCAGCAGCTGCCGTATTGCGCAGATACAGTGGTTCCCTCTCGTGCGGCTATAATAATTTTCTGAGAAGCTGTTTGTGAAAGCTTTGAGTTTGGCCTACAGGTCAGAGTAGAAGGCTGTATAAATCACCGGGCAGCCGGAACGCCAATCTTAACCTCAATGAGGCTTAGGAACTGGCGACGCCGACCCCACTCCCCCCTGGGTTTCATCGAGCACTTCCCTGACCTTGTACAGTAAATTGTTCATATTGAAAGGCTTGGCTATATAACCGGACGCACCTGCGGCAAGGGTTTCGGATAGTTCGCTGCCGAGAGAATAGCCGGTGGCGATCAGCACCTTGACTTTGGGGTCGAACTTGATAAGTTCCTTGAGGCATTTATCGCCGCCCATGCCGGGCATGCTCACATCCAGGATAACCAGATCCAATTCGGCCTGGTTTTCACAATAAATTTCCAAAGCTTCTTCACCGTTGCAGGCAGTGACAACCTGGTACCCGCCGATGCTTAACACCTCTTTACCGATTTCCCTTAAGGCCTGTTCATCATCTACAAATAATATGTATTCCTTGCCTCCCCTGGCCTGGCAATCTTCGCTTTTTACAGGCTTAACCGGCTCAACATCGCCTGCCAGGGCGGGAAAATATATTTTAAATACGGAGCCCTCACCCTCTTCACTTTCACAGGTTATATGGCCCTGATGATTCATGACAATGCCGTAAACCGAAGCAAGGCCCAGACCTGTGCCCTTGCCCACATCCTTGCGGGTGAAAAAGGGATCAAAAATGTGTTCAAGGGTTTTTTCATCTATCCCCACGCCTGTATCCGAAACAGACAAGAGAACATAGTCCCCTCTGAGGTCTTCAGAATAAAGATCCTCTCCTCCCTGGTCATAGGTGACATTCTCCACCTTAATGGTCAGCTCGCCGCCCTCCGGCATGGCGTCTTTGGCATTAGAGGCCAAATTGAGCACAATTTGGCCAATCTGGTTGGGATCCGCATTAACAGGCTTAATCTCATTCTCAAAATGTAGTCCTATGGAGATCATCTTAGGAATGGTCCGCTCTATTATGGGCACGGTCTCGGAAACCACCTCCGCCAGATTTGTGGGGCAGAGTTCACTTTCCGTTTTACGGCTAAAGGCAAGTATCTGTTGGACAAGCCCTGTGGCGTGCTTGGCTGCGGCTAATATTCCTTCAAGCATTTTGGGATTGACCCGGTCGTTTTTCAAATGAGAGAGCCCGACTTCGGCATAGCCCATTATCGCGGCGATTATGTTATTAAAATCATGGGCTATGCCCCCTGCAAAGGTGCCAAGCGCCTCCATTTTTTGAGCCTGGCGCAGTTGGGATTCCAATTTCTTGCTTTCGGTAATATCCCGCAAGCTGACCGCAGCACCTGTAATAATGTTGTCTTTGTCTCTCAAAACGGAAGCACTTACCAATACATCGACCAGCTCACCGTTTTTAGTTCGTCTCTGGCTTTCAAAAACTCCAACTTTGGCATCCTTGAGAACCGCTATATAAGATTTCCGGTTCTCCTTCCTGCAAGCATCCGGCACAAATGGAGTATCCTCATCAGACAATTCAGCATGACTCCAGCCGAATAAATCCTGAAAAGCCGGATTGGTATAGTTTGCCCTGCCTTTATCGTCATAAACCACTATGGGATCAACACTATCTTCCAATATGGAGCGAAAGCGTTCTTCACTTTCCTTCAGCGCCGCTTCGGCCTTTTCGCGCTCGGCGTTTTCCTTTAGCAACTGCTTGTTTGCCTTGGCCAAGGCCTCGGTCCGTTTGGCAACCAGCTCTTCAAGATGATTGCGATATATTTGAACCTCCTTTTCAGCCTCTATTCGCTTGGTGTTATCTGTCATAAAACCTTCGAGCCGCAGCATTCGGCCATTTTTATCCCTGATAGCCTGTACGTTCACCAGACAATAAACCTGGCTTCCGTTTTTATGATAAAACCGTGTCTCAAAACCGGTGGCCATATCATCGGTTTCAAGTTTAGTCATCAGTAATTTCCGTCTATCCGAATCCACATATAAAGCGGTGGAAACGTCCTTTACGGTTGTCATCAAGTCTTCGGGGCTGTCATAGCCCAAAATCTTGGCCATGGCCGGATTGGCGCTTATAATATTCCCATCCGGCGATGTCTGAAAAATACCTTCCACAGAATTTTCAAAAATGCCCCGATATTTTAACTCAGCCTGCCTAAGGTCCTTTAACTGACTGTTTATCTTGTTGCCCATCTCGCTTAAGACCTTGACAAACTGTTCCAGTTCCTGAACCCTGAGCCGGGCCGAATTTTCATTGTAATTGCCGGCTGCGAATTCGCTGACCACCTGGCTGAGCTGATCCAAAGGCCTTCTCAGGTACATGCGCAAAAGAAGCCCGGTGAGACTTGTAATCACTGCCAATACAGCAATAATACTTAAAAAACTGGACCACAAAAGGTCATTGAGGCGCATATTAAGCTGTCTGGTGGTAATGCCGATCTCTACTTGTCCTATCAACTCCAAATTGTAGAAGATGGCGCTGCGCCTAAGCATCAACTCCTGCTCACCAGGTTTTCTGGCCTTAAAAAATAATTCGCCGCGGGCGTCTTTAATCTCCAAAAAATCAATCAAATCGTTTTGAATATAAAATTCACCCACATTTTGAATGTGTTCCCGGTCAATCTCCCAAAGGGGATTCTCCAGACTCCCCACTAAAACCGACAGGTATTCATCGGCCTTCTTTTGAAGCAATTCTTTTTCCCTGTTGGATGCACCCCAATAATTAAACAGAACCACGAGTGTTGAGACCGCCATAATGGACAGGACCAAACTGACAGTAAGGCCCTTGGCAATGGAACGACGTTTTGGGATGTAGTTGTTTTTTTGTGAGAACATATCTGAAAGGATCATCTATTTGCTACAAAGGAATCTTTACAACCGCCACGGGCGCGGCAGCGTTTTAAGGCGCTATTGAATTCACGTAATAATATCTTTGCTTCAGGAAATTTCTTGGACACAATCAAACGGAGCGCTTTCTTTGAATAGGGCTTATCAAGGGTTTTGAAATTATGCGCCTTGGCCGGAAAATGGGTTTTTATAAGATGCCGGGCAACCAGCTCATTTAGTGGAACAAAATCTACCCGGCCCAACATAAGTTTCTCCACTGCATTGATCTCTTTGGGGGAGTAATCCACCTTAAGACCGGCTTTTCTCAGGTTTTCCTCGTAAAAATAACCCGTCACCCCACCTAACCGATAGGGCTTCAAATCAGTTAAGGTATCGTATCTGATGTTTTTGGTTTCACCTGTCCGTTCATAATAAAACCATTTGGTAACACTAAATGAAATCTGATCTGAAAAAAAAACTTCGCCCTCCCTCTGTGGGGTTTTGGAATAGGGAAAAGCGGCCCATACCTTTCCGATCAGAACGGAGTTGTAGCACCTCATCCATGGATAAAAGATATACTTTGGGCTATGCCCCATTTCTGCAAAAACTTCTGAAACTACTTTGGTGAAATAACCGTAATTTTCCATTTTAGCCGAGGTATAGGGGTTCCACTCGCCGGTGGCCAGCTTGATGTCCTTTGCCAGGGCCGGCAAGCATCCGAGAAACAGAAACACCGCCACGGTTAAGGCAAACGCTCTTTTCATATTTTTCCTATAGATTGAAAACAAATATTACATCCAAACCATAAAAGTGCCCCCCTGGGTAACAGCACTTGACATAAGACTTATTAAGGTTAGGAAATGCTTTGATTGACAGGGCTCAGGGCAAGGGCTCTTGCAACAAAAACAACCAGACGCGGCGTCTGATTAGTCATAGTCTTAATTTGAAACTACTATTTTGCTTTATGCCTGTCCAAAAATCACGAAACCTGTTGCGCCTTGCGAAGACCTGACCCCTTTTACAGCCCCGTTGTCTCGGGCGTTTTAGCTCCTAAGACAGGAAAATTTAATCTCCTCCTTTATCTATTATATTACTGTAACAGACTTTTTTTGGTAAATAGCATCCCTTGGTAAGTTATTTTCAACCAGATTACGACGACTGAAGTAAAGAAAGTTCCCCATTATTGGAGGATTCTTCAGGGGCTGATTAAGAATAAAACGGCCAGTCATGTTTAGACCGCCTTATTACCACTCAGAAAGAAAGTCCCAACCGGGGTGCGGTTATCCGGTGAGTTGTGGCCCATATGAGAACCATAGAAGTCGATCCAATACCCAAAGTCTTGGAGCAGGTTTGTCCCAGTCTCCAAAAGGAAAGCGGCATTTCATTTTCATTTGAGACGCCGCTTTCCATATTACTTGTAATTTAAATATGTTCCCGGATAGCCATAAACTCACTTTCCTCGGCCCTTGATCAAGCCAAATCAAACCTGTCCAGGTTCATCACCTTATTCCAGGCCGCCACAAAATCGTTAACAAACTTATCTTGGGAATCCTCACAGGCATAGACTTCGGCCAAGGCCCTTAGTTGAGAGTTGGATCCAAAGACAAGATCCACTCTTGTGCCGGTCCATTTGAGTTCGCCGGTTTTGCGGTCACGGCCTTCGAAGATATCCGGGTCGTCGTCGGTCGGTTTCCACTCTGTACCCATATCGAGCAGGTTTACAAAGAAGTCATGGGTCAGGGTTTCCGGTTGACTGGTGAAAACACCATGCCCGGATCCGCCGTAATTAGCGTTCAGAGCGCGCATTCCGCCGATAAGGACAGTCATTTCAGGTGCGGTGAGGGTAAGAAGCTGGGCGCGGTCAAGCAGAAGCTCCTCTGCGGTTACCGAATATTTTGCCTTTTGAAAATTACGGAATCCGTCCGCAGCCGGCTCAAGTACCTTAAAGGCAATCACATCGGTTTGTTCCTGCGAGGAGTCTGTACGCCCCGGTGTAAAGGGGACCTTGACTTTATGCCCGGCCTTTTCTGCGGCCTTTTCCACGGCAGCGCATCCGCCGAGCACAATCAAATCAGCCAGGGATACCTTTTTTCCACCCGATTGAGAGGAGTTAAAGTCATTTTGGATCTTTTCATAAACCTCAAGCACGGGTTGCAGCTCCAAAGGCTGGTTAGCCTCCCAATCCTTTTGCGGGGCAAGCCGGATGCGCGCCCCGTTGGCGCCGCCGCGCTTGTCAGAGCCGCGGAAGGTGGAGGCAGAGGCCCAAGCGGTTTTCACCAATTTGGGCACTGACAGGCCTGAAGCAAGGATCTTGGCCTTAAGTTCAGCTATATCCTGGTCATTGATCAGTTCATGATCCAGCGCAGGCACCGGGTCTTGCCAGATCAATTCCTCTTCCGGAACCTCGGGACCCAGATAGCGGGAGCGAGGCCCCATGTCGCGGTGAGTCAACTTAAACCAGGCCCGGGCAAAGGCATCTGCCAACTCATCGGGATTTTCCATAAAGTGCTTGGCAATCGGACCATAAATTGGGTCCATGCGCAGGGACAAGTCCGCAGTGGTCATCATCGGCGGATGTTTTTTTGTGGGATCATGGGCATCGGGCACAGTATTGTGTGCCGCGGGATCAGCCGGGTGCCACTGCCAGGCCCCGGCCGGGCTTTTCACCAGGTTCCAGTCATAGCCGAACAGGGTCTTGAGATAAGTATTGTCCCACTTTATTGGAGTTGGATTCCAGGCTCCTTCAATGCCGCTGCCTATTGTGTCAACGCCCTTGCCGCCGCCAAAGCTGCTCTTCCATCCCAACCCCTGCTCTTCGATAGGCGCGGCCTCGGGCTCCGGCCCCACATGGGCCGCGTCACCGGCGCCATGGCACTTGCCAAAGGTATGCCCACCGGCCACCAGGGCCACGGTCTCATAGTCGTTCATGGCCATGCGAGCGAAAGTCTCCCTCACGTCGATCCCCGAGGCAACTGCATTGGGCACGCCGTTGGGCCCTTCGGGGTTCACATAGATCAGGCCCATCTGTACGGCAGCCAGGGGGTTCTCCAGGTCTCGTTCACCGGAATACCGCTTATCACCAAGCCACTCGCTTTCAGCACCCCAGTAAATATCTTCTTCCGGCTCCCAAACGTCTTCGCGGCCGCCCCCGAAACCAAAGGTTTTAAAGCCCATGGACTCCAAGGCGCAATTGCCCGCCAGGATCATCAAATCAGCCCAGGAAATCTTTTTGCCGTATTTTTGTTTGATTGGCCAGAGCAGTCGGCGCGCCTTGTCCAGGTTTACATTGTCCGGCCAGCTATTGAGCGGGGCAAATCGCTGGGTGCCGGACCCGGCCCCTCCCCTGCCGTCACCCATGCGGTAGGTGCCTGCGCTGTGCCAAGCCATGCGAATAAAAAAGGGACCATAGTGACCATAATCGGCAGGCCACCAGTCCTGGGAATCGGTCATCAGGGCATAAAGGTCCTCCTTAATCGCCTTCAAATCAAGTTTTTTAAATTCTTCTGCATAGTTAAACCCATCATCCATGGGATTGCCCTTGGCCGGATTTTGATGCAGAACTTTCAAGTTCAATTGGTTGGGCCACCAATCACGGTTGGAGGTGCCGCCACCGGCAATGGGTATATCAACTCCGCCGGGACGCATTTTTTTTCTTTCCTCACTCATAGGGCTCCCTCCTTTTATGGCCTGGGCACTCGCACTGTCAAAGATAGTGCTTAAAATCCATATTTAATTATTCAGGGGACTTATCGATTAAAACTGGTGGTTGGGGAGAACTCCGGGATAGGAAAAAGGGAGATCCACCACTTTTGAGCTTAAAAACCGGAACTGCGACCATCTTTTATCTTGCTCTAATTCCAGGCTACCTCCAAGCTTTGCTTCACATTTTCCTTAAAAATTTTTAACAGACCAAGTACACCTAAAATTTCTATTCAACTTGAACGGCACTTGGGGCAGAGGCCAAAAAAATCCAGGCGGTGGTGGGTAATCTCAAAACCTGTCTCCTGCGTCATCTCCCTTGCCAGTTCTTTCATTTGAGAAAATTGAGAATCAACAATTGAGCCACATTTGGTGCAGATAACGTGGGGATGAGGTGAGGGCCTGTTGCCGTCATATCGGGAGCCCTGATCCGCGAATCCCAATTCCAGCACTTCTTGGAGTTCTCTGAGCAAAGTAACGGTTTTGTAGACCGTGGCCAGACTGGTTGTGGGGAAATCCTTTTTAACCTGCCGGTAAATCATCTCCACGCCGGGATGATCCTTGCTCGCGGCTAATATCTTCAGCACAGCCAGGCGCTGAGGTGTAATCCGCCGCCCAGATCCCCGCAGAGACTTAATCATCTGCCCCAGCCGCCGGTAAGAATCAGGCAAAACAAAAACTTCTCCCAGAAATGAACAAAAAGCTGATTATCAATAGTCTAAATTAATTAATAATGATTATCCATAAAATAATATTAAAATATGAGCCATTAAAATAGTGGGGTTGTTACTGAGGATATCATCCGAGAAAAGCCATCCGCCAGGCAAGACCTCGGCCTAACCTAAGGAAAGTATGAAACACCCATGTGATTGCCCAGACCCCAAAAGAAGATCTCTGCCGCTGGCCAGGGAACAAGCGGTCTATAACCCGCATCCAATTTTCCACCTTTTTGATAAGCCCACGAACTAAGCCCCCAACATCTGTTCATTTCTGTATTTAAGAAATGAATTTTCCACTTGGGCCAGGAGCTGTCCAAGGATGAAGTCTGAATTTAAGGCTTAAAGACAGATATGATTACTTAAGAAAGGGAGATAAATTATTTATAGGAATTTCTCTGATTTTACACCTGGGTAAGCGCCATATTTATCCATGTCAAACAATGAAAATACCTAGTAAAAACTGCCTTTATTTACTGGGCATCTCCAAACCGGGATAAAGTTTGGCTGTGCATCTGGGGCAGATGGTATGGGTGAAGGTTGCCTCTGAATGCTCGGAAATATAGGTTTCAAGGTCATGCCAGACACCGTCTTTATCCCTGATTCTTTTGCACTCGGCGCAGATGGGCAACAGTCCCCTTAGAATCCTGTTTTCCCTTAGCAGTCTCTTTTTCTCCTGCAGAGCCTCTTCCAGTTCGGCTATCAGTTTTTCCTGCTCCTTTTCCAGGAGCTTACGGTCACTGATATCCCTGGAGATACCAAGAACCATAAGCGGCTCATCACCATACCTGAAGAATCGGGCATTAAATTCAACCCACACCGGAGAGCCGCTTTTGTGGACAACTTCAACTTCCATTCTCACCTTGGGGTCTCCCCCTTCTTCATATTCTTTAAACTTTTGCTTGAATACCTTCAAGCCATATGCATATGAATCAGGAGTAAGAACTTCTTCCAGGCTCTTACCGAGAACTTCCTTGGAGTCAAATCCCCTTAATTCGCTAACCGACGGGCTCACATAATAGTAAGTAAGTGTATCCACCTCCAGCACCCAAATGACATCACTGAAATTGTTGGCAATTTCCTGGTACTTCTGGTGGCTTTCGTTAAGCATGTCGCGCAGGTTTTTTTTCATGGAAGCCTTTCAGCTGGTTTGAAATATTTTTAAAAAGTGGCAATAAAAAACCTTTGTCAAATTTTATAATAACCTTTCCGCCACTTCCAGAGTGGAGACCAAACAAAGGTATTATTTTTAGGGGTTGATAATACTATTAAATTATTAGATAAAACAAAGTTGTTTTAGTTATGTCTTATTTTTCCAGATCACTTTCAATAAACCTTCAGCCCGGTCCACGTGGGTGCCCGGCCAAAAAACCCGGCCGCAGCCAGGGCATTGACTAAAGCTCTCAGCAGTGTGCAGAATATATTCCGGCACCAGGCCCTGCACTTCACTGGGTGAAACCGACTGAACCGTAAGATTGCATTCAAGGCAGCGGGTAAATAATTTTTGGGGTTGGTAGTTCAGGCCAAGAGTTTTAGTCACCTGGGCCAATTGATCTTCCAGCCGGTCATGGAGCACGAAAACCACGCCGACCTTATTTTGCCAGGCCTTTCTCCTGGTGAGAAAAACCTGGTCTTTTTTGATTTGCAAGGGGGGTTTTTCAAGCAGAGGCGCGTCATACCCCAACAGCCTTAGCCATCTGGCCAGACGTCCCATCATGCTATCTACCAATATCTGCCTCACGGCAGTCTGGTCACCTCCACCTCGGGGGGAATATCAAAGGAAAAGACATCCTCCCCTAATTTGGGATTCAACAAAACCTCTTGATTGATCAGAATAACCTCTCGGCCGAAAGAATCGGAAACCATAAGACGCTTGGGAACCAGCTTCCCCTGGATCGTGGCGAATTCTTCAAACCGACATTTAATTTTAGCCCCTTTTTCGCCTATTTCTCCACCCAAAACCCGCAAATCCGGAAGTCCCAGAAGAAAGGATGCCATTTTTTTGCCGGAAGGAGTGAAACAATAAAGCCTGGCCCTGTCAGGTTCGGTTGTGTGGGTAAGTGTCTGGTTTGCACAGGCTGAAACAGGCATTGAACCCGCTAAAAAGGTATAAATTTCCCTGGGAGAGAGATAAAGGCCCAAAAACCGGGCCATATTTTCCCTGGTCGCTTTTCCCCTGAAGGCCCGATTGGCCCTGTAATCCAAGACCATGAGCCTGTCGTAATCAACCGAAAGCCTCATCACCGGGCGGCCAAAAGGCCCCATGATCTCCGCCCTTATACGGTCAGGCCCCATGGCCTCTATATGGTGATCGCCATAGAGTTCTTCGGTGGGAGTAAGCACCTCCACTTCGCCCTGCATGGAAAACGAAACCACGGAAGCCTGGCGGGCCTTTATGTGGGCCAAAGCATTTTGCGCATCCGGCATTTCAGTCAAGGGTGCTGGGGTTTTTCCTGCACACCCCACCAGGAAAAGCAAAGCCGCCAAGACAAAGAAACAACCGGAAAAAGCAGCTTTTCTATCAGCAAGCATCAGTTTCCAATGTTCTTTTTCATTAAGTTGCGGGCTTTCTTCAACTTGGGCATCAACTTGCTCTTTTGGGACGCATCTTGTTTCAGGGCATGTTCATAAGCCTGGACAGCCTTTTTGTATTGCTTCAATTTCATGGCTGTATCCCCCAGATGCTCGAAAATGACAGAGTCTTCTTCACCAGACAAAGCAGCCCTCTCCAGGTAGACCAGGGCCTTGTCATATTGCCCGCGCTTGTAATATATCCAGCCCAGGCTATCCAGAATAAACCCGCTGTAAGGCTCCACTGCCAGGGCCCTTCGGATCAAAAGTTCGGCCTCGTCCAGATCCTCGCCTTTTTCCGCCAGGGTATAACCCACATAGTTCAGCGCCCTGGCATGGTGGTCATCAAGTTCAATGGCTTTGCGCAGGCTTTTCATTGCCTCTTCCTTGCGCGAAAGCTTATCCAGCACCACCCCCAGCCGAAAATGGATCTCGGCATTGCCGGACTCCTGCTCACTGGCCCTGAGCAACAGCTTTTCAGCCTGTTTCAAATCGCCGTCAACCTCCAGAAGAGCGGCCAGGCCCACCATGAGGTCTGGCTCATCCGGTTTTAAGCTTAGATTTTTTTCCAATAAGGCCCTTGCCTTGTCCCGGTTATCCGTACGATCCATAATCTCGGCCAGGTGCAGGATTCCATCCACAAAAAATTCGGATTCGGGCTTGATCTCCGCTAAAACCTTGGTTGCCTCTTCAGTATCGCCCGCCTCTTGCAGGCTGACGCCAAGATAATAACGGGCTCTTTGGTTATCCGGCTCCAAACGCAAAATAGAGCTGAATTCCTCGGCCGCCTCGGCAAAGCGTTCCTGTTCAAAATGAACCAGACCGATTTTGATGCGGACGTCCGTATCTGATTTGGAAAGGCCCTTGACCACGGCAAACTGGTTCAGGGCCTGATCTGTGCGTCCTGTTCGTAAATAAAGACGGCCCAAAAGGTCGTGAGCCCTGGCCGACTCGGGATTCTGTTTCAGAATCTCCAGATAGACATTCTCGGCCATTGTGTTTTTATTTTGCAATTCATAGGCTTTGGCCAGATCAAACCGTGCGGTGGCAAAACGCGGAGAAAGCCTTGAGGCCCTTAAAAAGTTCTGCGCGGCCTGGTTGTAGCGCTTTTGGGCCATATAAACCTTGCCCAGATAATAATATGGCAAAGCTGAATCCGGGGATTTGTTTACCAGCACAGTCAGTAAAGAGGCGGCCCTTTCGATCTGCCCGTCTTCCCAGTAAAGCATGCCCAGAAGCAGCTGGGTCTCCTGACTGTCCGGGTCCAGGCTAAGCGCCTTTTCATAGGCTTGCATGGCTCTTGTGACATCTTTTTTCTGGGAATAAAGCCCACCCAAAAGAATCCACCCATGGATTAGGTCGGGACTCTTTTCCACTGCCTTTTTAGTGGCTAAAAGGGCCTTTTCAGATTCTCCGCGGGTAACCAAAATCCTGGCGGCTTCAAGCTGCAACAAGCCTGAATCCGGATCCAGTTGACGGGCCTTTTCCAGATACCTGGCGGCTTCGATATTTTTACCTTGCCGGAACAACCATTCCGCCGTGGCAAAAAGAGCCAGGGAATCTTGTTTAATTAAAGTTTTAGGCTTAGCTGGAGGGGTTGCGGCTTCTTTGCCGATACAGCCCGAGCATAAGGCAAAAGCAAGGCATACTATTGCAGTTAATATTTTTTGGCCTGTTTTTATCATATTGTACCGGGCCAACTCCTTAATCCGTGTTCAACATTTTCTTAAGGGCGTCCAAGGCGCGGGCTGTCAGTCTCCTGCCACCAGTCCGGAGAACTGCCCTTCGAAATCAGGGATTTTTTCGGTCAGAAACGCCCGCAATTTTTTCATCAGCCTGACTTGGATCTGCCTGACCCTCTCCCTGCTGATACCATGCTTTTCGCCCAAGTCGTTCAAGGTTATGGGATTTTCCGCCAGCAACCGCAAATCCAGGATGTCTTTTTCCTTTTCATCCAGGGTTTTGCGAAAGGCCATGAGCTGATCATGGAACAAACGCCTGAGCTCATCACTGGCCAGATCATCTTCCGCGCTTGAGGACTCATCAGGCATAAAACTTTGGTGATCATCTTCTGAATCAGGCCTTACCGGCGCATCCAGGCTAAGCTCCCAGGAGCTGAGCCTCTGATCCATCTCTATGACATCCTTTTCGGCAACTCCCAATTTATCACTTAGAAGCTTGGGACCGGGGGTTATGCCCTTGGCCCTTAATTTTTCTTTTTCGCGTCTGAGGTTATAAAACAGCTTACGCTGGGCCTGGGTTGTACCCAGCCGCACCAGGCGCCAGTTATCCATTATAAATTTCAATATATAGGCTTTAATCCAGAAAGAAGCGTAATAGGAAAATTTAATTCCCCTGAAAGGGTCGAACTTCTGAACTGCCTGCATCAAGCCCACGTTGCCTTCTTGGATTAGATCCAAAAGGTTTTTCATCCAATAACGCTGGTGGTCCATGGCTATTTTAACCACCAGACGAAGATTGGAAGTCACCAGCTTGGCGGCGGCGTCCTTGTCGCCGGATTCGTAAAAAGCCTTGGTGAGCTTTTCCTCCTCCTCCCTGTTTAAAAGAGGATACTGACGCACTTCGGCCAGGTAACGCTGCAGGTTGTCCGCAGGCACAGGCATACCAGCACCAAAGGAGCGGACCGGCAATTGGGGCGAATCGGAAACACCGTCAACAACGTCAGTCTCGATATCGCCAAGGTCTTCCTCTCCCTCCGGAGGGCCTAACACCTCAGGGTCAACCGACTCGATCTTCTCGTCCTTTTGGGATTTGTCTTTTCTGGAATAGTTCTTTTTTTTCATATGCTCCCGGGCCAATCTCACCAGTGGCCTCTTCTTCCGCCCATTTTCGGCAAAACTAAATTCTACCGTTTTTGTCAAAGCCTATAGAGGAAACATATCAGGCAAGGTTTTTTAAAGCGATTTATAAAACAAAATAAAAACCTTTGAATCACCCGGCCTAAGATGGGTTACTATCTCATAAGACAAGCTAAAGACAGATGGTTATTTACCCAGGTGCAAGACAAAAAGCCCCCAATCTCCTGAAGAATAAGGGCCGCACTATTTTTGCCCTTTTGCCCATCCTATGTTATGGGTAAAGCATACTAACCCCAAACCGTTGCGGCAAGGGAAAACCAATGATCTCAAAACAGCCTTCCAAAAGCCTGCAAGCCATGATGGGGCCAGGGAGAGGAAAACGCCGTTTCCTACCTTCCCGGGCAAGTCATTCCTATTAATTGTCTTCTCTCCGGCGTTGACTGCAAAGCCTGTCAACGTTATATGTCTACAGACCAAAAACTCTTATCTGCTTTAACAAACGGCTGCTGCTCGTTAACACCTGATCACATGATCAGCCGGCCGCTTCTCAAATCGCCTCTCCTTGGGGGCATGTGGGTTAATCTATGCAAAATCTCCTGAACACCATCAAAGACCAGCTTGAAACAGGCAAATTGAACGAACTGAGTGCCATGGCGGCTGATATGCACCCTGCCGACCTGGCCCATGCCATGGAGTCTTTGACGGATCAGGAGAAAAGAGACGTTTTTCAGGCCCTGGACCCCAAAACCGCCACCGAGGTTGTGGTGGAATTGAGCGAATACTCCAGGGATCAGGTACTGGAAGGTCTTCATCCCAATAAGCTGGCCGAAATTGTTGATGAGTTGCCGAGTGATGAAGCCACGGACATCATTGCCGAATTACCTACGGATCAGGCCAGGGAGGTTCTTTCCCGGCTGGACGAGGAAGATTCGGATGAAGTCCGGGCGCTTCTGATTTACGACGAGGACAGCGCCGGCGGCATCATGCAGTTGGAGCTGGTATCAATCCTGGAAAGCCAGACCGCCAGCGAAGCCATTGAAGCCATCAGGATAAAGAGGGAAGAAGTTGAAGACATTCACAACCTTTTTGTTCTGGACAATCAGTCCCGGGTGGTGGGAATGTTGCCTTTGAGCAAACTGATTCTGGCCGACCCCTTAACCCGCATTCGAGACATCATGGAGCCCTGCCCCCTCTTTATTCAGGCCGATGAAGACCAGGAGGCGGTGGCCCATAAATTCAGGCGTTACGATGTGGTCAGCGCGCCGGTGGTGGATGCCAAAGGCAGGCTCATGGGCCGGATCACCATTGACGATGTCATGGAAATTATGCAGGACGAGGCTCAGGAAGATATTGCCCGCATGGCAGGCATCAGTGGCGAAGACGAGATGTTTCTGAGCAGGGATTCCTTTAAGATGAGCCGTATGCGTCTGCCCTGGCTTTTAGTGAACCTGGGTGGAGGCCTGGTCAGCGGCTGGCTTTTATGGCACTTTAAAATGCGTTTGGCGGACGCGCTCTTTTTACTGGCCTTTATCCCGGTGATCATGGCCATGGCCGGTAATGTAGGGGTTCAATCAGCCACTATAGTGGTAAGGGGTTTTGCCGTGGGGCAAATCAACATGGATAACATTCGCGCCATCCTCTTTAAAGAGATAAGGGTGGCGCTTATCATGGGGGTTGTCTGCGGCCTGACCGCAGGCACTGTGGCCTTTTTCTGGCACCACAACCCGTATCTGGGCCTTGTGGTTGGCCTGGCCATGACCTCTGCCATTTCGGCGGCTTCGATATTGGGGACCCTGGCTCCTGCCCTTTTCAAACTTTTGAACGTGGACCCTGCCATCAGTTCCGGCCCTGTGGTCGCCACCTTGAACGACATCATGGGGCTTTTGATTTATTTCGGTATTTCGACCATTTTCTACACCCTTCTGGTCCAATGAAGGCAGAGCCCCAAAATGCAGTCGGACTGGTGCTGAGGCTTTCGCAGCTGGCTGAAAGCGACATGCTGGTTGACCTGTTCACCAGTGAAAAGGGAAGGATCACCGCTCTGGCCAAGGGCGGTAAACGATCCCGCAAAAGATTCTTCGGCCTTCTCCTGACCGGCCATCTGCTTGAAATAGAGCTACTACCCAGTAAAAAAGGCGGCAGTCTCTGGTTGCTGGCCGGGGCGCGAATAATGCAAAACCACCTGGGCCTCAGGGAAGATTTCCGCCGGTTCATGGCAAGCGGCCCGGTTCTGGAGATCCTGTTGAGGGGGACTCCGGCCATGGACCCCATGCCCCAGGTCCTGGAGCTGGCCAAGGCAACCCTCGCAAGACTCTCCCTGGCCAAGGGAAAGGCGCAGACCGGCTCCGCCCTGGTGGTCTTTCTCACCCGCCTGCTGGCCCTGTTGGGTTACCGGCTCCACCTATCCTCTTGCCTGGTCTGCGGCAGGCCAATTAAACATAACAGGGAATGCAGGCTTTCCCTGGCCGGCGGCCATGTATGCCCCCATTGCCGGGACAACCGATTTGGAGTGATCGTTCCGGCCGGCCTGGCCAAGGGGCTGGAAACTGCGGCCAACCTGGAAGTAAACGCCTTGAACCGGCTTTCTTTTTCCAAAGCTCACCTGAACCCGGCCATGACCTTTTTAACCAGGTTCTGGCAGGAAACCCTGGGACACGACCTGCCGAGCCTGGGACTGGCCTTAAGGCTCTTGACCAGAGAAACCTGGGATTAATAAAGAGACACGCTTCCTTTTTGTGAAGAACAAAAAGCTTTCTTCGGCTTTGAACAGCTTTCCATAATAATCTTCATCAAAAAAAGATGACTGTCGCCCACCACTTTGATAGCATATTATTTGATTTAATAATTAAAATACAGTTATTTTGAGTTCTATTATAAAAGCTTCAGTGTGCATAATAAACGGCAAAAAATCATTCACCTGCAAAAAAACCGTTCTTCCTTACCCCCGCCGATAATCTCCTTTTAAGCAATCTCACCTTATGCAAAAAATCAGCCTATCAAAAAGAGGGGCGCAAACTGTTTAGCATCGCATCAACATCTAAACCGCAACCTTGCCCTATACTTGGAGTAGGGGGTAAATTATAAACTTAAAAATGTCTGCTCCTTGAAATGATAGGGAACGAGTTAACTGCTCAACTTGGTTATCATGCTAAATAAAGCATTATTTTAACTTACCCATTCGATCAATTTGACTGAAAATATTAAGCTTTTTTGGTAACGAACAATTCTTTCCAAAACTTGATTTGTCGGCTTTATCATTCAAAAATAACGAATTTAAATGGACAATTGCGGAGTTAAGTCAGCACTACAACTTACTGCTTGAGGAGATAAAGATGCACTGAAATCCGACCTATTTTTCACTTTTTACCGCGCTTTTCATGATTTTCCTGTTTCCTTCCTTCAGATGGTACATGCCGCACCTGTTGACTCTGTGAGTGCAAAATTGCCGGGCGGTGTCCCCCATAGGCTGAAAAAAATCATCAAGGATTTGGAGAAAGATGAAGAGGCTTTATTAAAAGGGATTGGCTTCAATCAGGAGAAAGCCAAAAGGTCTGAACGTTATATCAAAACAACCCAACGCTATCGTTCCGAAATTGAGAAAAGCTACAAAGAAAATTTTTTACCGGATCACATTGAGGTAAAGGCCGTCCATGAAAGGCTGCTTGACAGGAAGCCGAAAAAAAGGCAGAGCCGGAAAAAGCCGCCAAGGAAGAACATCCCAATCAGTGGATAGCCAGGCTGCAACCGTTTATCAAGGCAGGCATCCCAAGGTGCCTAAACTTCACTCTTCTGATGACCAGGGCCGGGTCGAAAACTGGAAGAGCCTGTATGAGGAGCTCAAACCTATTTTGGGAAGAATTCCCAAAAGCTGCTTTTCCCCAGGGCAAAACTCCCGACTTGACTACCGTTGAAAACGACGTGATCCTCACGATGGATCAAGGCCTGCTCGAATCCCGATGTGGTATACGGTAAGTCCACCCCCACCGTGCAGCAGGGGCCCATGGAGCTTACCCATCATTTGGCGGAAATGGCCTCCGGCAAGCATTGTGGTTCCTTGCAGAATTATGGAAAGGCCTGGGCCTAGGGCGAGTTCACAATAGAAGGAAGCGGCTTTGGTTATTATGCCGGACTGAACAAAAAAGTCGCTGACGCCATTTTAAAGGCCCGCAGACAAGTAAACAGATAAAATAGCCGGGGCTTTTGCCCCGGCCATCGGCATTTTCACCAAATATAACCGGATAAGGCTTTTGCGGTCCGCCTACCTGTCAGCGATTCATCAAGGGTTTTAAATCGCTCTTGTCATATGGGCAGTAAAGGTATTCCCCGGGAAAGGTCCTGCCGCAGAGCGGGCATTTTTTCAAATCCGTGGCCTTGCGGCCAAAGACCACCGACTCCACCAGCATGGGATCAATCCTGGCATCCAGACTTTCGCCTGTAACAGTATTTATAGTTCTGTATTCCAAATAATCGTCCAGGCAGATCATCATGCTGCCGAGCACATTGTAGGTCATGCCGTTTGTGGTGGTCACGGCCATGCCGCTACCCTGCAATTTGAGCCTTTTTATACGCTTCATGGGGATGGTCAGCGGGGCGCCATCGTATTTACATGTGTAGGTCTCTAAAAGATTGACAAACTCATCCACCACGATCTGTTTACCTTCAGCCGTTATCAGATACCCCCCGACATTTTCAAAGGCCGACGCCTGGCCCAGGGAAAGAAAAACAGCCAGGAGCGCTACAGGCAAAACCAACAAGAAACCCCTTTTCATTAATCAACTCCTTGCCCGGCAAAAACAAAAACCCATAATAGGTCGTTAAAACCAATTCATTCCGGCGGCGGTTCAACGCGAGTACACAAAGCACTTCCCCAAATGATCAGGGGAGCTTCATTTTTACATAGAAACCGGTTTTTAGGTTCAACTCGGACTTTACAGGTGGAATTCTTATGGGCTGAAATAAATAATTAAAGTATCTGATCACAAAAGACCAGACACTATTGATCACCCTTAGCGGTTATTCTATCACACAACTGTCATACAAGGCTTTATAAAAGCCTTGCATGAGTTTTTTGGCGGTTATAGGTTATGCAAATCCTGAAAAAAGCGCTTCAGCATAACACTTGTTCCCCAAAAGCATTTGATTAAGGGAGCCCGATAAAATGAAAGTCCATATACCGTGCGGCAAAAAAAACATTGAACTGAAATTGCCGGCTTCGGCCCAGTTGATAGAGCCTAAACCGCAGAAGCCCCTTCAAGATCCCGAGGGCTCGGTTATAAACGCCCTGAAAAACCCTTTGGGCGCCAAGCCCTTGGCGGAGATTGCCCGAACCAGGAAAAACGCCTGCATCGTGGTGAGCGACATTACCAGGCCCGTGCCCAACCGGATCATTTTGCCCCCTATAATCAAGGCCCTGAATCAGGCGGGCATGCAAAATAAAGACATTACCATACTCATTGCCACAGGCATGCACAGACCCAACTTGGGTGATGAGCTGATAGAACTTTTGGGTCCTGAAACAGCAGGCCTTTGCCGGGTGGTTAATCATGATTGTCATGACCATGGTCAGATGCGGGAAGTGGATCGCCTTGAAGGATATCCCATTGAACTGAATAAAATCTTTTTGGAAGCAGACCTAAAAATCTTAACCGGCCTTATAGAACCTCATTCCTTTGCCGGATACTCAGGGGGAGGCAAATCCGTTCTGCCCGGAGTGGCCAGTTTTGAGAGCATGAAATTCATGCATTCATTTGCCATGATCGCAGACCCGGCCCTGAACAATGGGCGCGTAAAGAAAAACCCTTTTCAAAAACATGTCCGTCATATTGCCGAAAAGGCGGGGGTTGATTTTATTGTCAATGTAATCATCGACAAACAAAAAAATCTGTCCCAGGGAATCTTTGCGGGCGAACTTTGCACGGCGCATGACGCAGGATGCCGGGCCGCGGCCTCCTCAAGCCTGGCTGTAGTGCCGCAGGCTTTTGACCTGGTTGTCTCCTGTGGTGGCGGTTATCCCTTGGACACCACCTTTTACCAGGCCAGCAAAGGGTTGATGAGCGTCTCCGAGATTGTAAAGCCCGGAGGCAAAATGCTCTTTTTGGCGGGCTGCCAAATGGGGATCGGCAGCCCGGAGCTGATAGAGATGTTCAAGGCGCACAAGACCCCCGAAAGCTTTTATAATCACTTTAAGAATCCGAAAAACTTCACCATCGACCAATGGGGCGCCCAGCGTTTTTACCAATGCCGCGAACGCATGGCTGAAATGCATATATATGCTCCCGGCTTCAAGGCCGCGGACTATGAAATACTGGGAGCGCACCAGGTGGAGGATCCTCAACAGGCCCTGGACAAACTGGCTACGAGTTGTAATTCCATTGCGGTTACCCCGGAAGGTCCCTATATGGTGGCCACAACCGAAACCTGTCTTGCCTGAACCGGGCAAAACCGTTTGCTAATTTAAGATTTTGCCTGAAATGATTGACCATGGGGCAAACACCGTTTTATAATGCCGCGTTATTATCAATATAGTAAATTTAATCGGTTTACTTTGCAGGGGAGGTACTAATGCGCAAAGTATTGATCACCATGGTGGCATTGGCCATTGCCCTATGTGGCCTGTCAGCAGCAGCTCAAGCCAAAATGACATTTAAATTTGGTCATATAGCCCCGCCATTCCATGGTCAGAGCAAGGGTGTTGACGCCTTTGCCAAGTATGTGGAAGAAAAAACCGGCGGCAAGATCAAAATAAAAACCTTCCCCTTTGGTCAGTTGGGATCTGAGCGCTCCCTGGCCGAACAGGTCCAGGCCGGAACCCTGGAGATAGCCTCGGTCACCACAGCGGTGCTCTCAAACTATGTGCCCCAGGTGGCGGTTACGGACCTCCCTTTTGTCTTCCCGAATCGTAAAATTGCCTACAAGGTGGTCGACGACCCTGAATTCCAGGAAAAGATCTTTGGCTTTTTGCCTGCCAAGGGTTTTGTGGGTATTGGCTGGACAGAAAACGAATTCCGCGATCTTAATAACACCAAAAGAGACATCAGGACGCCGGAAGACGTTAAAGGCCTTAAAATCAGGGTGATGAACAGCCCGGTCTACATGGACACCTTTAAACAGCTCGGCGCTTCACCGGTGGGCATCCCCTTCCCCGAGCTGTACAACGCGCTGCAGCAGGGTGTTATCGACGCCCAGGAAAACCCCCTTTACACCTCTATACTGATCAAGGCCACGGAAGTGGCCAAGCATGTCACCAATACGGACCACATCCTCACCGAGTGCGTGATCATAGTCAGCCCGGACACCTGGGACATGCTCAGTGAAAAGCAGAAAAAAATCTTCAAGGAAGCAGCCAAGGTCTGCATCAAGACCAACCGCGAAGAGACAGCGAAGCAGGCTAAAAAGATGTTCAAGCTGAACATGTCCATTGAAGAATACTGCAAAAAGAACGGTGTCAAGGTTATTGATCTTTCCCCAGCAGAACGTCAGGCCTTTGCCGACGCCATGAAACCCGTCTGGTCCAAGTACCGTGAAATCGTGGGACCCGAATTCTACGACTATTTCCAGGCCAAAATCAAAGAGCACAGCAAGTAATATATTCTTTTCGCAGGGCGGGCTTTTCCGCCCTGCGAAAACCTGATTTTGCAAACTTAAGCAGACTGATTATCAGTCACGCAACAACTGGGCGCTTTTTATGAAAAAAATACTTTCAGTCCTGAACAGACTGGAAGAAGGGACCCTCGTCGTTGGCCTTTTGGGTCTTGCCTTCATGTCATTTATTGAGGTTATAAGCCGCTACCTGTTCAATCACAGCTTCACCTGGTTTGAAGAATTCGCTCGTTACTTCGGTGTATTTCTCACTTTTTTAGGGGCCAGCCTGGGCGTCAAGTACGGCATGCATTTTTCCATGGATTACGTGGTCACAAGGGTGGGCCCCACCGTGGGAAGAATCATGCGCATTGTGGGCAGCCTGTTGGCAGCAGCGCTGTTTTTTTATGTATCCTATCTGGCGTTTAGGCATTGTTCGAAGATGTTCCGCTATGGTGTAACCTCGGCGGCCATGAAACTGCCCATGTATCTGGCCTATGCGCCGATTACGCTTTTCGGCTTCACCATGAGCGTAAGGCTGGTTGGAGAAGCCTGGCGGCATTTCAAGGCCATTAAAAGTCAAGAAGCCCTGTTTCCCTCTGAGAAGATTGAAGATCAGGGAGAGGAGGCAGGCTCATGATCCCCACACTGGTAATCTGCTTTGTCCTGCTTTTACTTTTGGGCATGCCTATCAGCATGCTCCTGGCTGTGACCACGGCGGTCACTCTTCTTTTGCACACCTCCACGCCGCTCACCATTTTGGTGCAACAGCTCTTTAACGCCCTTGACAACTCGGTGCTTTTGGCCATTCCCTTTTTTATTCTGGCCGGGGGCATAATGACCGAGGGCGCCATAGCCAAAAGGCTGATCGACATCATGAACCTTCTGGTGGGGCGTTTCCGGGGCGGCGCGGCCATGGCATCCGTGGTTGCCTGCGTATTTTTCGCCGCTCTTTCTGGCTCTTCGCCCGCCACAGTGGTGGCGATTGGCTCCATAATGATGCCTGCCTTGATCAAGGCGGGCTATGGCAAAAAATTCACTACAGGCCTCATCACCTCAGCCGGTTCTCTGGGAATCGTCATACCGCCTTCCATTCCCATGATCCTTTACTGTCTGGTGATGAACGTGAGTGTGGCCGAACTTTTCATGGCCGGAATCCTGCCGGGCATACTGATCGGCAGCGTGTTTCTGGGCTACACCTATGTACTGGCCCGCAAGCACAACTGGCGCACAGTGCAGAGCTACAGCATGAAAGACGCCGGGCGCATAATCAAAGACGGCCTTTGGGGGCTGATGCTGCCCGTTATTGTTTTGGGTGGGATATACACGGGCGCTTTCACCCCCACCGAAGCCGCGGCGGTAAGCGTGGTTTATGCGATCTTTGTGGAATTTTTAATCTACAAGGACATGACCCTGAAAGGCCTGTACAAGGTCACCAAGGATTCGGCCGTATTGAGCGCCTGCCTTTTGTTTATCCTGTCCTGCGCCATGACCTTTGTCTGGCTCCTGACAGCCGAGGAGCTGCCGATTCAGGTGGCCGATTTTGTGATCGGCATGGTGGACAGTTGGTGGATGTTCATGCTTTTGGTGGCGGTTCTGTTCCTGCTTATGGGAACGGTTATGGATGACGTCTCGGCCATGATCATCCTTTCGCCTCTGTTTGTGGACACCCTGGATAGGTTCGGCATTGACCTGGTGCACTACGGCATTGTTATGGTCCTGGTAATTGAGTTCGGGTTCCTGACTCCACCCTTTGGCTTGAACCTGTTTGTAACCATGGGGCTCACCAAAGACCCGCTTACGGATATTGCCAAAGCGGTCACCCCGTTTTTACTGCTCTTGGTGGCCTGTGTGCTCCTGGTTACCTTTATTCCCCAAATATCGCTGTTTTTGCCGGAGCTTTTCCTGCGCTGACAAAGGAGACGGATCCATTACCTGAAACATGAATCACCATTCAGCTTGACAGGGGCATGGTAATAATGAAATAGTAGGCATTCGAGCGCGTGCGGAATCAGGCCCATGACAGTAGTCCCGGACGCACGCACGAGGGAAGCCACACACGGAAGGCAGGAACCTGCGCCCTGGCCTTATCCGGCCTTTGAAACGGCGGTTTTGATCTCAATACGCTTTGAGGGGAGGGGATTGAGATCAAAGATTGAACTTTTTGCCGTTTAGGTCATTTGGAAAAGGCCCGGCAGGCGCGGGACTCTGTGGGAGGATATCCCGCCAGGAGGACCGCCTTAGATTCTGTGCGCGCTCGAATTTCTTTCAAAAGTCACCCGTCTATTCCCGCCAACAGCGAGGGTTTAATGCGTAAGTTCTTTCACCCCAAATCTCTGACCATTGTGGGAGTCTCAGCCTCGCCCGGCAACCTCGGTCGCAACATCTACCATAACATGATGACCTTCGGCTACCGGGGTCCTTTATACCTGGTTTCGCCCAAGGGTGGAGAATATAAAGGAAACCACATCTACACCAGCATAGAGGAGCTGCCCGAGACCCCTGAATTGGCCGTTGTCCTGACCCCTGCGGCCACTGTGCCCGGACTGGTCACGGCCTGTGGTGAAAAAGGCATTAAAAACCTGGTTATTGAATCGGGCGGGTTTACCGAACTGGATCGCTCCAAGGCCGATCTGGAGAAACAAATCCTCGAGGCCGCCCAACGCTACGGCATACGGTTCATCGGCCCCAACTGCATTGGCGTAATCTGCACCCAGTCCGGGGTGGCGGCCCCCTTTCCCGTGCTGGCCAGGCCCGCCCCGCCGGGCGGGGTCTCCATTGTGGCCCAAAGCGGCGGAGTTGGGCTCACCTATCTGCACAATTGCGCCCAGGCGGGGATCGGCATCTCCAAATTCGCCAGTGTGGGCAACAAATTGAATATCAATGAGCAGGATCTCCTGGCTTACCTCATAGAAGACCCGGAAACCAAGGTCATTCTGCTCTACCTGGAATCCGTTGTGGCCGGTCGTGAGATAGCGGATCTCATAGCCTCTTCACCCAAACCGGTTGTGGTGCACAAATCAAATATAAGCCCCCAGAGCAACGCCATTGCCCAGAGCCACACCGCCGCACTGGCCAACGATGACTCCGTGGTCGAAGCGGCCCTGAAACAGGCCGGAGCTATCAGAGCCCATACGGTCACTGAATGTCTGGATATTTTAAGAGGACTCACCTTGCCCAGGGCTAAAGGTAAACGCCTGGTGGTGATAAGCCGTTCCGGCGGCCACGCAGTGGTGGCGGCAGACGCGGTCTCCAGAAGAGGCCTGGAGCTGCCTCCCCTGCCCAGGGAATTCTTGGATAAAGTCAAAAAACATGTACGCGCCTCGGTAATCAGGCTGCAAAATCCCTTGGATTTGGGAGATCTTTTTGATTTCAAGGTAAACATCACCATATTGGAAGAGGCCTTGGCCCTGAAGACAACCGATGCAGTGGTTGTGATACATGGCTATCGGGGCAAGGCGGAAGCCGAGGACAGCAGAAATTTTATAAAAAAAGCCGGAGAACTTTGCCAAAAATACAACAAACCGGTGGGGCTTTGCCTTTTGGTGGAGCCTGAGGAACTGGCCAAGGTCAAGGAGATCACCACCCTGCCCTTGTTTGCTGCGGCGGAAGAAGCAGTCAACGCCCTGGCCCGTTGCAGGCTGCCTGATCCCCTGCCCCAACTTGAGCTGCCGCCCCAGGCTGAAACACCTGACTGGGGCCGGATAAGAAGGACCCTGGGGGCCGCCCAGCCGGACGGCAATCTGGAGTTGCCGGAATCCTTGATCCTGGCTGCCTCGGCGGGCATCCCGGTGGCCCCCTTTATGGTGGCCCTTAACCCGGATGAGGCCGGTTTTATTGCCAGGGAGCTGGGTTTCCCGGTGGTGATCAAGGCGGTGGGCATAAGCCATAAAACCGAGCATAAGGGAGTGGCCCTGAACCTGAGAACTCAGGAAGAGGTAGTTGAAGCGGCAAGCCTTATGTTCGACAACCTCGGGCTGAAGCGCATGGTGGTCATGAGCCAGATTCCCGGTGACACCGAGGTTATAGTGGGTTGTAAAAACGACCCCTCTTTTGGCCCCATAGCCCTCCTGGGCCTGGGCGGCGTTACCGCCGAAGCACTGAAAGACGTAAGCCTGGGGCTGGCTCCGGTGAGCCCCGGTCAGGCCGGATATATGATGGACTCACTCAAGGGCTCTGTCCTGCTAAAGGGGTTCAGGGGTAAACCGGCTATAAACAGACCGGCCCTGGCTCACGTGGTCTGCCGGGTCTCGGAATTGGCAGCCAGGCTGCCGGAGGTGGCGGAACTTGACCTGAACCCGGTAATAACCGGCCCCGGAGGCTCCGTGGCCGTGGATGCCAGGGTGGTGGTTAAAAAGTGGAACTGACCTATTTTTAGGATAAAACCAAAACAACAGCCCATGGGCGTTTTCACGTCCATGGGCTGTTTTAGGATTGGACAAGGCAAAATCAGCGGCTGGTGGGCTTTCCCTTGGCCAGCCCCAAAAACTTGGGCCAGTCTTGGGGGCGCATGCTCCAGTCCTGCCAGTTATGCTCCTCGTAGAGCCTGGTCATGGCATTGGCTATCTGATCCAGGGGAAGATCCTCCAGGGCTTTTTCAGCCAGGGACAAGGCCCCTTCCGGCTGCCCGCCTGAAGATCCCCGTAAACTGACCTCTTTGAGCAGGCCGTCATCCTCCCGGTACACAGCCTCCAACCCGCCGGGTGCGGCATCCACCTTGTAATGCAGATAAACCCCCGCCCTGACCTTGACCAGACGTCCGGGCCTGACCTTTCTGGCAAAATGCACCCATTGGTCAGTGAGCATTTCTCCGGCCAGATCGTCCATGGCCGCCTTCAGCTCATCGTCCAGGCGCCCCGGTTCAAGGGGGCCCAAAAGATCACTGAAACGCTTAGTCAAAACAGGGGCCAGGGCCTTGTGATCCCACTTTTCATAAGCCTCGAGCCCCAACTCGCTTAAGATGCTGCCTAGATTTTTCCGCATGCTCAACAAAAAGCGTTCTCTAAAGGCGTCATCGGGCATTTTCAGAACCCTGGCCATGGTTGAGCAGTCAAAATCCCGGATCAGATTACCCACAAAAACCACACAATCGCCTATCTCACCCGCACCGGTGCCGGAAACCTTGCGCTGATTTACGATAATGTCATTTACCGGTTTAAACCGGGCAGGCATGCCCAGATCCTGATAAGCCTTAACCACGGGCTCCAAAAAACGCTGGTAAAACAAATCCCTGCGCAGAGGGACCAGGGGGTGGTTCCTTTTCAGAACCACTTGCCAGAAGAGCTGATCGGAATTGAGGTAAACCGCCCCCCCGCCAACTTCGCGACGAAAAACAGGCAAGGACCTGGACCGGCAAAAGTCCAGGTCCAGCTCCTTTTTCATATCCTGGTGAAAGCCAAGGCAGACATAGGGTTCCGCCGGTGAAACCAGGATCAGAGCCTCCCTGCCCAGATAGGCCATGGCATGGTAAACCAGTTGAGTCTGGGCCCAGGGCAGGCGCCCCAAATCATAAACCTTCATCAATGCACCCTTGATCAGTCGTCGTCTTCGTCGGCCTCAACCAGCGCCATTTCGACCAACTGGGTCAGGTCCATGACCTTTAAGTCTACTTTATTGCGCCTGACAAAGGTGGCCATGGAACGCACGCACTGCTGACAGCCGGTGACCACGGCCTCGGCGCCGGTGGCCAGGGCCTGGTCTATCTTGCGTTTGGCAATGCCTGCGGAGAGGTCCTTGTCTATCATCTCCAGGTTACCGCCGCCGCCGCAGCACAGGCAGTTTTCCCGGTTATCGGCCATCTCCACCAGGTCCACGCCGGGGAGGGCATTGATCACCTGCCTGGGGGCCTCAAACTCCCGAGCGCCGCGGCCCAGGTCGCAGGGGTCGTGGTAGGTGACCTTCATTTTAAGCTCTTCCAAGGGCAGGCGTTTCTCATTGATGAGCTTATTCATATATTGGCTGGCATGATAAAGCCTGAATTCCTTGGGATAATGCTCCAGCCACATCACATAGCAGGAGGGGCAGGCGAAGACCACTTCCTTGGCCCCTTTTTCCTTTACCGCCTCCACGTTGTGCTCAATTATCTCTTTGGCCTTTTCAAAGAGGCCGCCGCCCAGAAGCGGAAAACCACAGCACCACTCTTCTTCCCCCAAAAGGGTGAAATCCACCTGGGCCCGGTCCAAGACCTGGCTAAGGGCAAGAGGCACTTTCTGGGCCAAAGGAAAGAAAGAGGCTACGCAGCCGGTGAAATAAACCGTCTCGGCGTTCTCTTTCTGGTATTCATGATCCGGGGGATCATCCAAGTCATCGACCCATTCGGTGCGTTCTTCGTTATCCTCGCCAAAAACATTGTGCTCATCACCTAAATTTTCAGCGATGGCATCGAGCTTGGCAGGGTAATGATCTGCATGGTAAAGCTCAGAACGCAGTGTGAGCCAAAGTTCTTTCAAATGAATGCCTGAGGGACAGACCTCCTGACAATTACCGCACAAAGTGCAGCGATATACTGTCTCGGAAAACTTTTCCCATTCCTCCTGGCTGGGAGTGCGGCCCAAGAGTCGGCTCAAAAAACCGCCTCTTGATTTAAGCGCCCCGCGCAGCCATTTTAGGCGATGCACACCGGACAATTCCCCGTCCAGCGAAGCCTGAACCGCCGGGCAAATATCTGCACAGGCCCGGCAACTTGTACAGGCGTCCAGTTCCATCAACTGCCTGATTGTGAAGTCCTGGTTAGCCACCTTCACGGCTTTCCTTTGCAGACGCTCGGCGATTACACACCGCTCGCCCGCCTTAGCACACCCTTTTTAAAGATGCGGTTTTCTATTAAATCAGCCTCATGGCCCGGAGCCTTGGCAGCAAGGGCAAAAGCTCCGGGCAACCGGTCCCTATGAAAAAGGCCGGGCGGGCATCGCTACTCTTTGTATTTTTCCACGTCGGCCAGAACCCATTTTTCAATGGCGTCGGCGCCCTTGATCAGGTCTTCCAGCTCGGCAACATCGTTGGCCTTGACCTTGTACATCCAGCCTTCGCCATAGCAATCCTGGTTAATCAGGCCGGGATTGATCTCCAGGTCGTCGTTAACGTCTTCCAACACGCCGTTGACCGGGCTGATGAGTTTCCCCAGCCACTTGCCGCTCTCGACTTTCGCCAGTTTTTTGCCTTTTTTCAACTTTTTGCCAGGATCAGGCAGCTGCACGTAAACAATGTCACCGGCCAGCTTCTGGGCAAAATCATCCATACCGATAGTCAGCATATCGCCGTCCACCTTCACCCAGAAATGGTTTTCGTCATAGTAAAGGTCTTCCGGGACGTTGTATCCTTGAATCTCCATCTTTTAAATCCTTTCCATGGGGGATCTTGCTAATCCTGCCAGGAGCGGCTCCTTGGCATGTATTTAATCCCCGGGATATGGCACAGCTTCCTCTTGCTGTTGTTTTAGCCGGGCCCGTCCCCAAAAGACGGGCCCATTGCCCTATCTAAATACCGTTACTTTTCCTGGTGGTCGTGATGTCCCTTGTCAGCCGCTCCCATGGCCAGAATCACTGGAGCCAAGATGATGTGGAACATGCGACTAAAGGGCAAATATGCCACAAAAGCACCGGTAAGAATCACATGGCCATACCAAAGCCAGCCATAAAAATCATTTAGCCACTGCCCCTGGCCAAAGAGTTTACTCAACAAATAAGCCACAAAGGCATAGGGAGCGCCCTGGGTCAAAGCCGGAGTCATGGCCAAACGCACACCCTCCAGCACAAAGCCCAGAACCACAATCCCCAAGAGAAGCCCCATGGCCCACCAGTCCGGAGCGGGCAGCTTTTCAGGACCAGGAGCGTCTTTTTGTTTAAACCGCCTGATCAGGGCGGCTGCCACGCCTGTCAACACCATCACCCCGGTCAAATCAAAGACAAAGGCGGTAATGGGATGGTCGTTGTGAATCAAAACCCAGCTGAATTCAGCCTCGGGCAACTGAGTGGTTCCGAACAAGGCGAAAAGGCCCCAGATAAAGCGCACCACAAAAGGCAGGAATATCAGGCAATGAATCAAACCACGGGCAGGTGAAACCTTCCAAAGCCTGCGTTGGCAAAGGCCGTCTAAGAAAAATGCCTTGAGAATGCTTCCGAGCCTGGCGCTGAACAAGCCGCCCAAAACAGCTTTGATGCCGCCTGCCAACTTGGCGCCCGCACCTTGAGCCGATGTACCGGGCAGGGAACCGCCGAGCCAGAAGGAAACCGCACCCAAAAGCCCCACACAGAAGATAATCAGGGCCACTATGGTGGTGGCGTCTCCCACGCCCAAGGTGGCGGCGTGACAAGGCATGCACATGATGCTCTTGGCAGGCAAGAGGGCGGCCGAGGCTCCCACCCGGTTGCCCGACTGATGGCAGCGGCGGCAGGATTCAGTACCCTCGCGGCTCACCATCTGGTGAGCGCCGGCCCCTTTATCAGGCCCGGGGGCTATTTCCCAGATAATCACAGCTTTTTCTTTGTCAAAGCCGGGCACAGCCCCCTTTAAATGGCAGGCCTGACAGGGAACCCCCACATGAGCGTCCCTGGCCAAGCCGGGCTCATGCCGGGTGTGACACTCGAGACAATCGGTGACTTCCTGGCCGGAATGGGGATAAGAAGCAGCCTTGGGGTGACAGGTCATACAGCCAAAGTCCGCATGGGGATGGCCGCCAAACAGGGCGGGCTCCATAACGCTCACGCCTTTGGCTGCCTTTTCCTTGGCATGACATGCCTGGCACATATTACTGAACCGCTCATCAGCCAGCTCTTCCCCTTTTTGGGGAGTTGAGTGACAGGCCAAGCACTCCTGGTCCTCTTCCAGAAGAGCAGGCAGCTTATCTTTGGACTCGTGGCACAAAGAACAGTCCCTTGCCTTGGCCGCGTCCGGGCGCTCGCCCAGGCTTTCAGCCACCACCTGCTGGTGATGAGGATCGTGACAGGCCGCGCAGTCCTGATATTCAGCCGGGGTGATCTGCTCACCCGCATGTGAACCTTCGGCAATCTCAGCCAGGACCTCGTCGTGACACTCGGCGCATTTCTGGGCCAAGACCTTGGGATCGTGGGCCTTGTTCACCCGTGCGGGATCAGGGTGTTCCCCCATGTCGGAGTGACAGTCGCTACAACCCATGGAGTTGTGAATAGAGGAATGGTACAGGCCGGGATCAATGAACCAGGACCGTTCTCCAGCCTGGGCCAGACCAGCCGCAAACAGGAGGGCCAAAAGGACAAAAAAACAGCGTTTCAATACCTTAGCTGGCAAGGCCAGTCTCCCTTTTCATCCGGGCCAGGGACCAGGCCCGCCCGGTAGGAACTACGCACAAACAAGGCAGTGAGAAGATTTTTCCCTTTATTTGCCGTTGTTTGCCAGGTCAATGAAAAATCAAAGGCCAGAGACTTTCGACTTATAATTCAAGCTGTTAAAGCCTTGATAAAGCCTCCGGCACCCCCTATTTTTACTTTTCCTCGGGCCGGACGACATTTTGTCCCGGCCTTTTTTCGTTCCAGTATGCCTTTGACTAACCTCGGGCCGGAGGCTTTCCGCCTTTTTCTTCCCTATCTCGAAAGTATAACTTTTAAGGCCAAGCATCCGCACCTTGCGGCTATTTTTTATATGCAATATCAGCCCCGGTTTTTATGGCCTGAGCCCAAAAATTCAAACCGTCACCCTGAACCGGGCTGTTTAACACCAATATCCAGTGCTCAGAGTTCCTCAGTTCCCGCCCAGTCCTCGGCCTGCTCAAGGGTCCAGGGTTCAGTCTCAAGATCAAACAATTTTTCCAGATGACCCTGCATGCACTCCCTTACCTCGGGTCCATTTACAGACTTGCCCAGGATCTGAGCCATGGAGGTCATGCGAATACCCGTGAAGCCGCAAGGATTGATCAGGTCGAAATGAGTCAGGTCGGGCTCGACATTCAGGGCCAGGCCGTGAAAGGAAACCCCCCTGCGCACGGCCACTCCGATAGAGGCGATCTTTTGGTCCTGGCCGATCCATACGCCCGGCCTTCCCTTGATCCGCTCGGAATCTATACCGAAATCTGACAATACCGAGATGATCGCCGATTCAAGGCCATGAACCAGACGGCTGGGTGAAAGTCCCATGCGGTTTACATTGAACACAGGATAGGCCAAAAGCTGGCCCGGGCCGTGATAGGTGATGAGCCCGCCCCGCTCCACTTTACGCACGAGAATCCCTTTTGCCTGCAAAAGGGTCTGGGGGACCAGGATATCTGTTTCTTCGGCCCTGCGGCCCAGGGTGAAAACAGGCTCGCTTTCAGTAAGGATCAAGATGTCGTCTAAGTCATTACCCCTTTTTTTGGGGACCAGCCGCCGCATAAGCGCCCAGGACCGATCATAGTCTATGTGATCGCGGCTTATCACTTTTGTGTGATATTTCTGATTATTGGTTAGGGCGGCCTGGTTTGACTGAGGTTTTGACATGGTTTAAATCGATCCTTTTAATTTGCCCAGATGAAAAAGGAGCCAGAAAGAAAGATACCTTTCTCAAGCTCCTTATGCACCACAAATAGTTGCTTCTGTCAATAATCTACCTTGTTTTTCCCTTTAAGCCCCAGTATTTTTCTGGCTTGATCGGGAGTTGCGATCTCTCTTCCCGCGTCCTGGGCGAGCCTTTTTATCCTCTCCACCAGCTCCTTGTTCGATTTTGCCAAAACACCGTCGGAAATATGGACATTGTCTTCCAGGCCAATGCGAATATGACCGCCAAGTTCAACAGCCATCGGGAACAATCCAAAATAGCCGAATCCCACCATGCCGCTTAACGACCAAGTGTAATTATTGGGGCCAAAGAGTTTATCAGCTTTCCTGATCAAAAAGACCAGGTCTTCGGCTTCGGCCCTGAGTCCTCCCAGCAGGCCCATGACAAACTCCAGGTGCAGGGGAAGTTCTATGTTGCCCTGCTCGACCAAGAGGGCCAGGTTGTAGAGGTGAGTGGCTCCAAACAACTCGACTTCCGGCCTTATGTCATGGCTATTTAACACTCTACAGATATGCTCGCAATCTCCGAATGTATTCTGATAGATGAAATTCTTGGAATCAGCAAGAAACTTGGGTTCCCAGTCGTATTTCCACTCATCAGCCAGCTTCAGGCGATTATGAAAAGCGTAGTTGCTGCTGCCCGACACAAACGCCGCCATTTCCGGGCTGTATTTTTCCACATTGGAGCAACGCTCAGCCACCGGCACCTCGGGCATGCCGGGCATGGTCATGGAGACCACCGCATCTGTGCGTTTACCGACCTTTTTCAATACAGCACCGAAATGCTCGGGATCGTTACTGGGACGGCCGTCCTTGGGATCACGGGCGTGCAGGTGAAGGATAGCGGCTCCGGCTTCGGCCGCCTCCACCGCGGAATCCGCAATTTCGTCGGGAGTGAGGGGTAAATAAGGGCTCATGGTGGGTACATTGCACCCGCCGGTAACACAACAAGTAATGATTAGAGGCTGCATGGCAGGTCTCCTATGCATGGATTGGAGCAGAATATAGAGAGCAAACAATGCCCAATGCCGGGTCTTCAGGCCGGGCGGGAAGGGATGGGCACGTCTGCCCTTGAATTACCGGTACAGGACCCGGACCAGGCCCGGCAAAACCAAGGCCTGGTCCAGGCTGAGCTTGTTATTTAGGTTGATAAATCGCCCAACCCAGGGCATCCCTGGCCGCATCGGCCAGTGATTCCGCTATGGTGGGATGGGCAAAGCACGCCCTGGCCAGATCTTCCAGGGTTGCCTCCATCTGAATGGCAAGCACCGCAGCGCCGATGATCTCAGTAGCCATGGGGGCCAGAATATGAACTCCCAGCACCTCGCCGTATTTTTCCTCGGCCACCACCTTGAAGACACCGTTTGACTGGCCCTGGATCATGGCCATGGGGCTGACGCCCATGGGGGCCTCGCCCGTTATCACATCGTAATCCAGATCTTCGGCCTGTTCTTCGGTAAGTCCCACACTTGCAGCCTGGGGCCTGGTGAAGCACATCCTGGGTATGGCATTGGGGTTAAGCTTCATGGAACCGCCCATGACGTTTTCCCCGGCCACGATTCCCTGGGCTGAAGAAAGATGACTCCAGCCGTCCACCCCGGTCACGTCGCCCACGGCAAAGACGCCGGAGGCTTTGGTTTTCTGGCACTCATCCACTGTGAGATCGCTTAAGCCCACAGTATCCAGGCCCAGGCCCTCAAGGGCCGGTTCCCGGCTCAGATAAACCACTTGATCGCAATCCAGGATCTGGGTCTCGCCCTTTACCTCAAGTTTGGCCTCTAGACCGGCTCCCTTGGCAGCCAGGGAAACCACCTTGGCCTGATTAAGTATCTGCAAGGGACCCTGATTGATTATGGAGCGCAGGCGCTGGCTGATATCGCTGTCCTCGCCGGGAAGTACATTCCTGGCTTCTTCAACAACAAACGCCTCGCCGCCTGTGGCCACGAAAAACTGGGCCAGTTCCAACTGCCAGGGGCCGCCGCCCAAAAAGAGAACCTTTTGGGGAAGCTTGTCCTGGGCCAAAAATTCGGTGGTGTTCAGGACCTTGTCCAGGTCTCCACCTTCGATATCCGGTCTCACCCATTTATTGCCGGATGATATAAGAATGGAGTCGCCCTCCAGGACTTCATTGCCGACCGCGACCCTGCCGGGTCCGGCCAGGCGGCCTTCACCAGCAACCATCGTGATGCCGTTGCTGGCTAAAAGGCCCTGGGTGCCCATGGAGAAATATTCGGTGAGCTCGGACTTCTGAGTCCAGAGTGAAGCCTGGTCAAAACTGCCCTGGCTGTCTGCTTTAAAGCCCTGGTTCGGCGCGGCCTTGAACTCGGCCATGCGCTCCTGGGCAGTGCTCAGGTACTTGGTTGGTATGCAGGCGCGGTTAAGGCACAAGCCGCCCCATTTGTCCGGCTCCACCACAGCCACCTTGCCCCCCAACTGGGAGGCCCTGATAGCCGCGGCCACACCGCCGGGTCCTGCACCGACTACTATAAGATCATACTCCGCCATAGGGTGCTCACTCCAGCATAAGCAGGGGGTTTTGCAAGAATTCCTTGAGGGTTTTCAAGAAAGCAGCCCCTGGTGCGCCGTCTATAACCCTATGATCGATGGTGAGGCTCAAGCCCAGCATGGGCTCGACCACCACTTCACCGTCTTTGACCACCGGTTTTTCGGTGATCCTGCCTATACCCAAGATTGCACTCTCGGGGGGGTTCACAATGGGGGTGAAATGATCGATGTCCCAGGCCCCCAGGTTGGTGATGGTAAAGGTTCCGCCTTGCAGGTCGTCCGGCATAAGCCCGCCTGATTTGGCTTTTTCCACCATCTCGTCAAAGGCAAGGCTGATGGCCTTCACACCCTTGATGTCGGCGCGCCGCACCTTGGGAACCACCAGGCCGTCACCCAGATCCATGGCCACGCCCACATGCACCTGAGCCCATTGTTTGATAACATCCCCCACCACACTTGCATTCACAATGGGATGGGCTTTCAAGGCCTGGGCAACGGCCTTGATGATTATTGCATTGTAGGAAACCTTGATGCCTTCTTTGGCGTAACGATCGTTAAAGAACTTGCGCAGTTCCATAAGGCCGGTGGCCGAAAGTTCGGTATGCAAGGTGAGCTGGGCCTGTTCCTGCAAGCTTGCGTGCATGTTGTTGAAGATAACCTTGCGCACGCCGGAGATGGGAATCTCCTCTTTGCAGGTAAGGGCCATTTCGTCGTCCGGAAGGGCTGCGGCCGCGGCGGGAGCCGGGGCGCTGACGCCTTTTTCCAGGGCGTTCAGAATATCTGCCTTGACGATTCTGCCCCCGGGACCGGTTCCGGGAATCAAGGAAAGATCCAGATCATGCTCCTTGGCCATGGCCTTGGCCAGGGGCGAAGCCTTGATGCGTCCGTCAGCCGGAGCTGCGGCTGCCGCAGCTGCCGGAGCGGCTGCCTTGGCTTCTTCTTTTTTCTCTTCCGCCGGAGCGGCTTCAGCCGCTGCGCCTGCCGCAGCCGGAGCCTCTGATTTAAGTTTTTCCAGCTCGGCTTCGTCTGCGGCCAGATAACCAACCACCTGGCTCACCAGAATCTTGGAGCCGGCCTCCACTATGGGGTGCAAAAGACCTGCCCCCGGAGCAGGCATCTCATAGGTGACCTTGTCGGTCTCAAGCACCAGAACAATATCTTCTTCCGCCACCTTGGCGCCGGCGTCCACGCTCCAGCTCACCAAAACGGCCTCTTCCATGGTAAGCCCCAGTTTAGGGACAGTCAGTTCGATAGCCATGGGCCCTCCTCACTTACCGATAGGTCACGGCGCGGGCCGCTTCAATTACGTCTTCCACCTTGGGCAGCACAAAGTCTTCCAGCACAGGCGAGAAGGGAAGCGGAACATCCTTGGTCCCCACTCGTCCCACAGGGGCGTCCAGGTAGTCGAACAATTCACTTTGAATCCTGGCAGTGAGCTCAGCGCCAAAGCCACCGGTCACGCAGGCCTCATGCACGATAACCGCGCGGTTGGTCTTTTGCACGCTCTTGGCCACGGTATCCATATCCAGTGGTTTCAAGGTGCGCAGATCCACCACCTCGGCCGAGATATCCATCTTGGCCAGCTCGTCGGCCGCCTGTTTGCAAAGGTAGTAGCCGCTGCCATAGCAGAACAGGGTCACGTCGGTGCCCTCGCGCTTTACGCCGGCCTTGCCCAGGGGAATTATGTATTCGGAGTCCTCGGGTACATGACCTTCCTTGGCAAAAAGCCTTTTGTGCTGGAAAAACATCACCGGGTCATCGTCTCGGATGGCGGCCTTGATCAGGCCCTTTACATCTCCGGCCTCTGAAGGCACCACCACCTTGAGGCCCGGGGTGTGCACAAACCAGGATTCCAGGGACTGGGAATGCTGGGCCGCGGCCCTGAGTCCGGCACCGTCCGGGCACCAGCAGACCATGGGTAATTTCACCTGGCCGCCGAACATATAGCGGATCTTGGCGGCCTGGTTGACCAGCTCGTCCATACCGCAGGTCACAAAGTCGGAAAAATGGAAGTCCACAATGGGCCTCATGCCGGTCAAGGCAGCGCCCACACCGCAACCCGCAATGCAGGACTCGCTGATGGGAGTGTCTAAAATCCTGCCCGGAAAAGCCTCGGGCAGACCTTTGAATTGACCAAAAATGCCGGCATGAGCTGTCAAATCCTCACCAAGGATGAAGATGGTCTCATCACGGCTCATCTCTTCGTGCAAAGCCTCGGCCAAGGCGGCCGAGCTGCTCATGATCCTCTCGGACATGGTTATTCTCTCCAGGAAGCTAGGGATTTACGTAAAGGTCTTCCAAGGCCTCTTCAGGCTTGGGATAGGGGCTTTGCTCGGCGAATTCCAAGGCCGCGTCCAGCTTGGATTTAACCTCGTCCCATATCTCGCCGGAGATTTTCTTGGTGAGAATCTTTTTCTTGGTCAGAAGCTTCTCAAAACGATCGATGGGATCGTTTTCGCCAAAGCGCTTTTCCACTTCTTCCTGGGTGCGGTATTTCTGGGGGTCGCCCTCAAAGTGTCCCCTGATGCGATAGGTCTTATTCTCCAGGAAAGTGGGGCCTTCCCCTGCCCTGGCCCGGGCAACCGCCTCGGCAGCGGCCTCGCGCACGGCCAGAACATCGTTGCCATCCACAGTCACGCCGGGCATGCCGTAGCCTTTGGCCCTTACGGCCAGCTCAGGCACACTGCAGGAATAGGTGGAAGGTGTGGTGGAGGCCCAGCAGTTGCTCTCCACGCAGAAAATAATCGGCAGTTTCCAGATGGAAGCCATGTTCATGGCCTCGTGCACCGGGCCCCTGTTGCTGGCTCCGTCACCAAAGAAGCAAACCGCCACTTGGTCGGTTTTGCGGTACTTGATGGAAAGCCCGGCCCCGCAGATAATCGGCGGGCCACCGGCCACAACGCCATTGGCTCCCAAGATGCCCAGGGAGAAATCCGCGATATGCATGGAGCCGCCTTTGCCCTTGCAATAACCGTCTTTCTTGCCGAAAAGCTCGGCCACCATGCGGTTTAAGTCGGCTCCCTTGGCTATCATGTGGCCATGGCCACGGTGGGTTGTAGTAAGATAATCATCCGGCCTCAAGGTGGAGCACACCCCTGTGGATGACCCTTCCTGTCCGATAGAGAGATGGATGAATCCGGGAATTTCACCGGCTGCGAAATGCTCTCCGGCCAGGGTCTCAAACTGCCTTACAGTCACCATGGTCCGGTAGAGGTCCAACAAGGTCTTTTTGTCTTCAGGCATAAATGCCTCCGTCAGCCTTTTTGTTCCTTGATTAGGAGCCGTTTGCGGCCCTTACCGCCCGGCTCGTTATTGCCTCCTAAAGAAAAAGGCCGGATCAACCGGCCTTTTTTTATTGCTAAACCATCAAGGCCCCGCCATTGGAATCAAGGCAGGCGCCAGTCATAAAGGAAGAGGCGTCGCTCACCAAAAAGGCGATAACACTGGCCTGTTCCTCGGGCTTGGCCCAGCGGCGCAAGGGAGTAGCCGCGCTGGCGCGGTCCCTTTCTTCTTTCTGGGCCGAGGTTTCAGTCATGGGGGTGATGGTGGCCCCGGGGCAAAAGGCGTTGACCCTGATGCCGTTCGGACCCAGTTCGCGAGCCGCATGACGGGAAAGTCCCACCACGCCGTGTTTGACGGTTGTGTAATGGGCTCCGCCTAAAATAGAGGTGGAGCGCCCGGCAAGGGAGGAAACATTAACAATAGAGCCGCTTTTCTGCTCAACCATGACCTTGGCGGCCTCCTGGCAGCAGTAAAAAACGCCTGTCAGGTTAACGGCGAGCATAAGATCCCATTCCTCGGCCGGAATCTCGGTGAAGCCGGTTCTCCTTAAGATGCCCGCACTGTTCACCATGAAATCCACAGAACCAAAGGATTCTTTTGCCTTGAGCACCATGTCCCGGACCTGGCCTTGGTCGCTGACATCCACTTTTAAGGTCACGGGTTCTTTGCCGCCCGCCTCTTTTATCTCGGCGGCCAGTTCCTGCAAAGGCTCAAGCGCCATATCCGCCAACAACAGACCTGCTCCGGCCGCGGCAAGATTTAACGCGGTGGCACGACCTATGCCGCTGGCTGCACCGGTGATGATCCCGGCCTTGGCCGCCAGATCTTCTTTTTGTGTATTTGCTGACAATTCTTCCTCCTGCGTAAATAATATATTATTTAATATATTATTTTTAAAAACCAGGCAACAAAAATCCTTTACTTGCCTGAAAAGTTTTTTTCCCACCATAAAAAAGCCGACATTTCTCAATAAGCGATAAAAGATATCGAGATCTGTCTATCTTCTTGATTAAAAGTTTTTGTGAATCTATAAATATAAATATCAACTCATATATTTTTTCGTATATAATACATCCAACCACACTGATTTGAGGTCCAGAAAAAGAGTCTTCTTGGATTCGAGAAAAACCAGGGAGAAAATCAGTTTGATTTGTGCCAGTGTCCCCGTTTGGCTGCCTAGCAATGAATGTCAAGTGCGCCAAATCAACCATACTCAGAGAACGAAGTGAGCGAGCCTTGAAAAAGCCATCCTTAACTGAGCGTGCATACGAAGAGATAAAAAAACGCATAATACATTTCCAATTAAAGCCGGGGACCAGGTTGAAACTGGATGAATTGGCCCAGGCGCTGGGTATGAGCCAAACTCCCATACGGGAAGCGCTTAACAAACTGGAACAGGAGCAACTGGTCGAGCGCCCCGCCAAAAAAGGTTTCACTGTAAAGGCCCTCACGATTCAGGAAATTGAAGATATTTACGACTTTCGCATCGCCCTGGAAGTGCTGGCCGCAGAACAGGCTGCCCGGCGTATAACGTCAAAAGACCTTGATAAACTGGAGACCATCCAAAGGCGAATTCCCCAAAAACAGGCTCAAGGAGAAAAAAACGAGGTGCTTCGCCTTAGCCAGGAATTTCATGCCGTGATCATGAACGCCAGCGGCAACCAACTCCTGGCCGAAACCGGCCAACGCCTTTTGGAACGCATCTGGATGCTGCAAAACATAAATCTGCTCACCAGCGACCATCTCACCGACGCTCATCGCGAGCACTCAACGATTGTGGAGGCCTTGCGCAAAAGAGATCCGGAAAAGGTTTCCACATTGATGAGGCAGCATCTGATTCTGGCCAAAAAATTTATTGTGGCCAGACTTAACAACCAGGACGATTTCCTTTCCACCTTTATCTACGGTTCCGACTTCGGCACAATCTAAGATCCCTAAGCCCAGAACCTTTTTTTAAAAGATCCGGCTTGAGCCGGCCCCGAAACAATTTATCCGGGTCCGGCTCAAGTTTTTGACAACTTAAACTCTCAGGTAAAGATTAAATTCTTCACCCGAAATTCCAGCTTGGTCCGTTTAGGCGCCAAGGGTAACCCTGGGAAGCCAGAGCACCAGCTCCGGAAAAACGATGCACAAAAGCACTGCCAAAGCCTGCAGGAGCACAAAGGGAATAACTCCCCAGTAAATATCCGTGGTCTTCACCTCCGGCGGAGCCGCTCCCTTGACAAAGAAGATGGCATAGGCAAACGGAGGAGTAAGGAAAGACATCTGCAGGTTCAAGCAGACCAAGAGGCCGAACCACAGGGGATCGAATCCCAGGGATATGGCCACCGGCAGGAAGATCGGCACGATGACATACAAAAGGCCCTGCCAGGAAATGAAAAAGCCCAGTATGAACAAGATGCCCATCATCACGGACAGTACAAACCACTTACCAAAAGGCATGGCCATCAATATGCTTTTGATCAAGGCGCCGCCGCCCAGGAACAAAAACACGGAGTTGAAAATACCCGCGCCGATGATGATGAAAAACACCATGGCCGTAACGATCAGGGTGGTATAGGCAGCGTCCCTCACCTTGACGTAGGTAAGCTTTTTGTAAGCTGCGGCAACCAAAAGAGCGCCAAAAGCGCCCACGCCCGAGGCCTCTGTGGGAGAAGCCACACCGCCGATAATGGAACCCAAAACGGCGATGATCAAAAACAGGGCGGGAAGCATCTGCTTGGCCGCTTTTTTGTAAAGCGCAGGGCCTCTTTCAACCGCCTCTTCATCGGGAATTGCCGGCGCTAATTCAGGACGCAGCCAGCAGCCGACGGCAATGTAAACCAGGTACAAAAACGCCAATAAAAGGCCAGGGAAAAGGGCCGCCGCAAAAAGCTGGGCCACGGAAAGGTTGGCCATGGGGCCATACATAACCAGCATCACGCTGGGCGGAATCAGAATTCCCAGGCTTCCCCCGGCGCAGACCACACCGGTGGCCAGCCCCTTGTTGTAATTCCTCTTTAACATGGGAGGAACAGCCAACAAGGTCATGGTGGTGACCGTGGCGGCGATAACGCCTGTGCAGGAGGCAAAGATGGTGCAGGTTACGACTGTGGCTATGGCCAGGCCGCCCCTGATTTTTCCGAACAGCTCATAAAGGCTTTGGAAAACACCTTCGGCAACCTCGCTTTTCTCCAGGATTGTACCCATGAATACGAAGAGCGGAACAGCGATTAGTATCTCGCTTTCCATTACTCCGTTAAACTTCAACATGGCCATGGGGATGATCATATCCCCCTGGAAAATCAGGCCAAAGACCACGGACAAGAATAACAAGGCAAAGGCCAGGTGAACGCCTCCTATAACCATGACAAGGAGGATGCCCATCATGACCACGGCGGCCAGCTGATCGGGGCTCATTGCTGATTGCCTTTCTTCAAGGTATGGATATTTCTGATAATGTCAGCGACGCACTGCAAACCCAAAAGGAAGAAACCAATCGGAATCAGGCTCTTGGAAGGTCCGGCCGGAAACATCCAGTTGGTGGTGGAAAGGTTTTCACCGCTGATCCAGGCTTCAGCCGCATAGATGACTCCGCCATAGGTGAAGAGGATCATCGGCGGCAGTATGATCACCAGCGAAATAATGGTGTCATAAATCAGTTTGCCCCGCTCGCTTAAGGTGTGATAGAAAATGTCGATCCTGATATGCCCATTGCGGTAAAGGGTGTAGGCCCCTCCGATCAAAAACTGGGCGGCAAAAATCATCCAGCAGGTGTCGTAACCCCAGCCGGTGGGGTTATTCATGACATGACGGGCCCAAACCTCATGCATGACAACCAGCATGAGGGGTATCACCAGCCAGGCGGCGATAGCGCCGGTCCATTCGCTGATTTTGTCAATAATACGCACAAGTCCCATTTAGTGTCTCCAAGACCGGACCCTTGCACAAGACAAAGGGTCCGGTCCTAAATTTTAGGTCAAGTTGATAAGCCTTAGTCGAACTTGGTCAGGTCGTAATAGGGCTTGAAGTCCGCGATGAATTTTTTCTGGGATTCCCAGACTTTCTTGAAGAAAGGATCCTGGGCGGATTTTTCTTCCAGAATCTCAAAGGCGAGCTTCCTGGTCTTGGCCTGGTCTTCCTTGGAGAGCTTGGTGGTTATGATGCCGTATTTTTCGATTTTCTTGTTGAATTTGATGGTGTCCTGCCAGAAGTCGGCGTAACCCTGGAAGGTGGCGACCATGGCGGCCTTTTCCACGATAATTTTCAGGTCGTCGGGCAGGGCTTTCCAGGACTTGGGTTTGATAAGAAGCTGGAAGATATTGTTGGACATATGCACCGGAGGACCAAAGCGATATTTGCAGACCTCGTGCAGACCCAGGGTGTAGTCATAGGAAGCTTCCAACATCTCGGTGGCGTCGATCAACCCCCTCTGCAGGGAGGGTAGCACCTCGCCGCCGGGCAGAAGCACCACGGAAGCACCGAGTTTTTCCCACAGGTCCATGGAAAGGCCGGCGGCCCTGATCTTGAGGCCCTTGAAGTCAGCCAGGGTTTTAATGGGCTTTTTGGACCAGATCTCTTCTGGAGGAGTAAGACCGCAGGGGAAGACGATAACCTTGTCGCCGTACATTTCCTGCTCCAGCTCCTTGCCGCCGCCGGCATAGAGCCACAGGATCAAGTCGTCAAACTGCAATACGCCGCCCGGCAGGGTGTAGAAAAGGTCGCCGGCGGGGTATTGACCCTTTTGATAGGCAGGGGTGTTGGCTCCGAAGTCCAGAATTCCGCCGCGCACGGCATCAAAAATCTTGGTTCCGGGCACAACTTCACCGACATCGTGCAGTACGATCTCCATACGGCCGCCGCTCATCTCTTCCACGTACTTCTTCCACAGGACAATGGTGTACTTGCCCAGGGGAGAGGAAATGCCAAAAACGCTTTGACCTTTCCAACGTATCTTGTCAGCGGCGAGAGCCCCACCGGCCAGCATGGTGATAGCAATCATCGCAGCCAGTACTACGACGAGCGGCTTGAAGCTTTTGAACTTCATGGGTCTACTCCTTTTGTGTATTCGTTACCTGACATTTTGTGAGACATCGTCTCGGTTGGTAGCCAATATGCGGCCTGTAGCGCCAACCTGGAACCCAGGCCTATCTAACCGCTTGATTTATTTAATTTTTCTTGTCAAAGATGAGTCGTGTTACAAAAATATTAAAAAATATATTTTTTAATACATGGTAAGACTTTGCCAAACTGAGAAGAAGCATGTCAAGCCCTTTTTCTGCAAAAAGCCAAGATCATAAATGTACAAATGGCTCCCGAATAGAGTCTCGCAGCTTAAATACCCTTTGAAATAGACTTTTCTTGTTTTTAAAAACGATTCTAAATTTCATTGAGAAAAAGCCTGACCAGCCTTAGAAATATTTCGTACATGTTACAGGGTAACAAAAAAAAGGCATCACAGATAAAGAAAAAAGGCAACCTACTGAAAAATCAAAAAAATTTTGAACACACAAAAAGAGAAAGAAAGGCTGGTTTAGGGTCAAATACTTGATATATCAACTCTTACTGAGCAAAAACAGGAGGGAATTTTTTCAAGGGATTAAGTGAAGTGGAAAAATTAAGCGAATGGTTATGTGAATTTTTTCTTTTGTTTAATCGAGGAATAAGGATAAATCCAGGCAACTTTCTGATATTACATATTTTTCAACAGGCCATCGTAAGATTTAGCCGGTCCTTGGCCGGTGCAGGCAAGCAGCTTTTCGGTATAGGAATCAGTCGGATGGGCAAGAACTTGGCCGGTGGGGCCCATCTCCCTAATCCTTCCCTCCTTGAGAACCGCAAGGTCGGAACAAAGCCAGGCCACCTGCCTTAAATCATGGGAAATGAAGAGATAGGAAAATTCCTTTTCCTGCTTGAGCCTTTTCAAGAGATCCAAAATCCGCGCTTGCAGGTCCGCGTCCAGACCGGAAAGCGCCTCATCCAGGATGACCAGGGTGGGCCCGCAGATGATGGCCCTGGCCATTGCCACCCTTTGGCACTGCCCGCCGCTTAATTCATGGGGGCGTTTTTCCAAAAGGCCCTTATCCAGCTCCACCAGGTCCAGGTAGTGAAGCACTTTTTGCCTGCGCTCAGGCTCAGGCCACCCGCCAAAACAGATAAGGGGCTCTTCCATAAGCTGGCTCACCTTTAAGAACGGATTCAGATACATCATCGGGTCTTGCCAGATAACCTGAATCTCCTTGTGTAAAAGATGCCTTTCTACTTTGGAAAACAAATTGACGTCCTGGCCCCTAAACAGTATTTGGCCTTGATCGGGTTTTTCCAGCCCTAAAATAAGATTCGCCAGGGTGGTTTTTCCCGCGCCGGACCCTCCGACCAACCCCCAGGAAGACCCCGCATAGATCTTCAGGCTTATTTGGTCCAATACCTGTTTACCGGTTTCAGCCGATCCAAAACCTTTACATATCCCTTTAAATTCAAGAAGAGGCATTGTCATAAATCTGATCCAGCCTGTCCAGCCCGGCCAGCAAACGCCTGGTCTTGGCATGTTGCGGATTTCCAAAAAGGCTTTTGGTATTATTGAGTTCACACAAAGCGCCCTGATCCATCACCCCGATTTCATCTGCGATTTCACTCACAGCTCTCAAATCATGGGATATGAAAATCAGGGCGGTGCCCACAGTGCGGTTAAGTTCCTTTAAAAGCCCTATCACCTTTTCTCGATTAACGGCATCCAGGCCGGATGTAGGCTCATCGGCGATCAAAAGCCCGGGTTTCAAGGCCAGGGCCAGGGCCAAAAGCACCCTTTGGCGCATGCCCCCGCTGAGCTGCCAAGGGTAATGCTTCAGGCAATCTAAAGGTATATCGACCTGTTTCAGAAGCGCAACAGCCATGAGCCCGGCCTTTTGAGCCGACAGGCCAATCACCTTGATCAAAACCTCCCTTATCTGGCTGCCGATTCTGAGGTTGGGGTTTAAGGCGGAACCGGGGCTCTGAAAAACCAAAAAAATCTCTCTACCCCTTAATCTGCGCCAGGCCTTGGGATTATCAAGCAGAACTTCCCTGCCCCGCCAGAAGACCTCTCCCCGGCTTATTTGGACAGGCCTTGGCAATAAGCCGCTCAAGGCGCAGGATAAGATACTTTTTCCGGCCCCGCTGGCCCCCACCAGGCCCAGGGAGCCGCCGTTTTCAAGGGTAAGGTCGATCCCCCTTAACAGCCGCCTGCCGCGGGGCGGCCGGTCCGAGTCAACCGACAGCCCGCAAACCTTTAGCAAGGGTTCATTACAACTCACCTGCCTGCCTCACTTCCAGGGCATCCCTTAAACCTTCGGCCAAAAAGTTAAAACCCAAAACAGCCAATGTCACCATTGTGCCCGGAGCCAGCATGAGCCAAGGGGCGCGGGTGAGGTAAAGCCGGGATTCCTGCAACATGGCTCCCCATTCCGGAATCGGCGGTTGAGCGCCCAAGCCCAGATAGCTGAGCCCCGAGATTCCCAGAATCATCCATCCGGTTTTAAAGGAAGCAGCCACCAGTGTCGAGGGAAGAACCTGGGGCAACAGGTAATATCTGAGAAGCCTGCCTCCCCTGACTCCGCAGACAATTCCACCTTTTACATAAGGCTTTTCCCTGGCTGTCACGGCAAGGCCCCGCACAAAGCGGCCCCACCAGGCCCAGCCCGCTCCGGCCAGGGCCAGGGCCAGACTGAAAAGGCTTGGCCCCATAACCCCTGTCAGGGCCAGGGCCAGAACCAGGCCGGGAAAGGCCAGAACCACATCCATAAAAATATTCATTACCCCTCTCAGGCCGGGTTTGGCAAGGCCGGCGGTTAGCCCGGCCAGGGCTCCCAGGAACAAGGCCCCCATTGAAGCGAGCAGCCCTGCGCAAAGGGTGTAGCGGGCTCCCAGCAGAAGCCTGGAAAACACGCACCTGCCCAGGTGATCCGTGCCCAAGGGATATGAAAAGCTGGGCGGCTTAAGGCGGTTTAACAGGTTGGCGCCAAGGGGGTCATGGGGCATGATAAAAGGCGCCAACACCGCAGCCAGGCCCAGCATACCCAGGATCAAAAGCCCTGCCGTGATGAGACTGTTCATTTTAGGCCGCATGGTCATGCCCGGCCTTTAACCTGACCCTGGAATCCAATAAGCCGTGTAGCAAATCAACTGTCTGATTGGCCAACACGTAAACCAGGGCCATGACCAGAACCACGCCCTGGACCACAGGCAGGTCCCGGGACAATATGGCCTCCATGGCCAGCTTGCCAAGGCCCGGCCAGGCAAAAACGTTTTCCACGATAACCGCTCCACCCAAAAGGCTGCCCAGGGTTACTCCCCACAGCCCCAGAACCGCAGGTATGGCATTGATCAAAAGGTGTTTAAACACAACAACCCTGCCGGGCAGGCCGGTGGCAAAGGCAAAGCGAATGTAATCCTGCCCCATAACCTCCAGCACAGTAGCGCGCAACACCCTGCCCTGGCCGGCTGCCAGGCCCAGGCCCAGGGTGATAACCGGCAGAACCAAATGAGCCGCCGTGCCTCTTCCCATTACAGGTAAAAGCCCAGCCTTTAAGGAGATAAACCAGATTAAAAGCAACCCCAGCCAATAGTTGGGCAGAGAAACGCTTAACACCGCCCAGATCCGGCTGATCCGGTCCCAGTTGCTTCGGCTGTGCCAGGCGGAAAAAACCCCGCTTACGGTGGAAAGAAAAACCACAAAAATAAAGGTGCAAAGGGCCAGCTCCAGGGTGGCGGGCAAACGGGAAAGGATCTTTTCAAGGACCGGCTCACCGGTGAGCCAGGAATCACCCAGATCCAGAGTCAGAAGTTTTTGCAGCCAGCGCAGGTATCTCACCGGCAAAGGGTCGCCAAGCCCCAGGCTCTTGCGCAACTTTTCTATCTGCTGAATATCCGGGCTTTGATTGCGCTCCTGTAATATGATCTCAGCCGGATCTCCGGGAGCCAGCTCGGCCAGGCTGAAGGTTAAAAGGGAGACACCCAAAAGGACAGCCAAAAGCCGTAAGAAATGCCTGAGCCATGAGGATTTGAACCGGATTTTTTGCAAAGCGCCTGTCTCCCTTACGCGCCGGGCTTCTGCCAAACTAATAGCGCGGCCTCCACCCTGCCCCGTGACTTTATACGGCCATCAGTGGTTTTCGGAGCCGCCCAATCCTGCAAAATCCGGTCAACCTCCAGGCCTGACTTACCAAAAATCTTAAAATAAGAGGAGAAATACTTAAGAACCCTATCCTTGTCCAGATCAAGCTCAACCGGCAGGGAAAAATGCCTTAAATCCGGCATGCGGCCGCTGGTAAGGAGATAATTAAGAGCACAGGTCAAATGCAAATTGGAGAATTCAAGGGGCTTATCCATGATCCGAGACCAAAGCTCCCTGCGCCAGGGAACAGTCTCGCTGCCTGTGCCTATAACCAGGGCCACTGCGCCCTTGCTCAAACTTTCCAAGCTGCCCAATCCGTCAGGCCCCATGGCTGGAGGAAAAAAGCCCGCAATCACCAGACCATACAGGTCCAAAGGTTTATAATCCCGCCAATCCCCCCACCAGGTTTCAAGGTTTGACAAACCGTGTTTCTTTGCGTTCACCTGCGCTGTCCTGAGCATTCCCCGGGAGTTATCCAGAGCGGTTACCTGTTTGGCCAGACCTGCCAGGGGAACAGCCAGGGCTCCGGGACCCGAGCCCACATCCAAGACCCTGGTGTTTTGATCCAAGTCTCCCTTTTGGCAGAGGGCATGGCCCACAGCCCGGCCCAAAACCCAGGGATTGCCCCACATCTCAAGCCATATATCCGACACCCGATCATAAAAATCCAGCCATTTCTCAGGGTTGGCCTTTTGGGTGGTTTTGAGCAGAGAGCTTTGCCGCACCTGTTGCCAGGCGTCACACCAAAAATCCACAGAACCGGGAGACTTATCACCTATCATTGGCGAATCACCGTTTTGTTTCATTTCTCTAAGGCCTTGGCCTGGCCATGGAAAGGCAGGGCCTGAAGTTGTGGTCCATCTCAAACAAAGCCACCTTGGGGCCATGCCCGTAAAGGGAGATCTCATGATACAAGGGCAACAGGGGCAAAAGCTTGTTGAATCTTTCTTCTATCTGTTCATAAAGGCTTTGCCTCTTTTTAAAATCCGTCTCAATTCTGGCCCGGGCCAGGAGCCCGTCGGTCAACGGATCCTTGAGGCCCGTATTTCTGGCTCCATTGGAAGCAAAGTAATAGGTGTAAAAAAAGTCCGGATCACCGGTCATCAGGGTATTGGGTTGCAGGGCCAGGTCAAAGCCGCCTTTGTTCAGGGCGCGATAGTATCCCCCTGCCTCCAGCACCTTTATCTTGCTTTTAACTCCCTCTTGGCTAAGCCGTTGCTGTAGGACCTGGGCCATGGAAAGATAGGGCCACCTTTGCAGGGTTCCTCCGTGCAAAAGGATTACCAAGGGCCTTTTTACAGCAGGCTTAAGCTTTTTGCCTTCCTGGGGATTGATCTTTTTGAAAACCCAATCCGCGGCCAAGGGGGTGAAAGGGCTTTGGGCCACATAACCTGTGCCTTGGGCCAGAATCTCCACCAATTCTTTTCTATTCAGCAATCCCGCCAGCCAGTGACGGCATTCCCCTTTACTGAAAGGCTTTTTACCGCAGTTAAATAATAGATAATGGGTGGTGGCCACCTGCTTTTGCTTTAGGTTTATACCAGGCGCGGCCTTAAGCTCCCCTGCCTGCTCCGGCAAAATCGCCCCCACGTCGGCTACGGCGTCCACTTCGCCCGCCATCAGGGCCATAAGCCTGGTCTGGGCGTCAATTACGGATTTGAAGACAACTCTTTGATAGACCGGTTTTTTACCCCAATAGTCTTCAAATGCCTCCAGCTCAACCCGCTGGCCGGGTTTTATGTTTGCGACTTTAAAGGGCCCTGTGGCGATCAATCGGCTGATCCTGCCTTTCGAATCATAGGTGCCGGTTTTAAGTATAGGGCTGGAGTAATAAGCCAAGAGATTTGGCAAATTGGGGCAGGGTTCTTTGGTGCGCACAATAAGAGTGTGGTCGTCCGGGGCTAAAATATCAGAAACCTGACGATAATTCCCCGTGGGGTCGTATTTGGGATTTTTCCAGATCCGCTCAAGGCTTTTTTTGACATCGGCGGCCGAGAGCGGGGTTTTGTCATGGAAAAACACCTTGGGCCGCAGCTTAAAGATCCAGGTCTTTTGGTTGTCCCTGGCCTGCCACGATTCAGCCAGCCAGGGCACGGCCCTCAAATTCTCATCCAGATAAGTCAATCCCTCCCAGGTATTGGTGGAGCCGTGCAGAAAACTCCTGCTGTCAGGTCCGTCGTAAAAATCCCGCCCCACCCCAATGGTAAGCAGGGGGGCTTCCTTTTGGGCCTTGGCCGGAACAAAAGAACCCGGAACCAGGACCAATGCAATAAACAGGCAGGCAAACCATTTGTGCAATAATAATTTTTTGGGCAAGGCAAAAACCTCAGAATCACCGAACAAGGGCCGTTGTCCCGATAAACGGCAGGACAACGGCCCTTAATCAAATTAGAACAAATACTTGAATCCTACGGTGGCTTCCAGGAAACGACCGGGGTTCACATATACGATCTCAGTGGCATATTCCTTGTCAAATATGTTCACTGCCGAGAACTGGGTGGTGAGGATAAGATCTTCACTCAACTTCCAGTCCCTCCAGATCTTGGCATCCACGGTTTCGTAGGAATCCATGTGGAAATAAGGCAGATCCGTGTTGTCATCGTCATAGTAACGACTGTCCGAGAAACGGACCAAAGCCTCTGCGTTAAAGAGTTCGGGGTTAAGATAGCGCAGTCCCACACTGCCCCAGTAATCAGGGGCGTTTCTGAGCTGGTTGCCATCGTTTTTGGGATCATCCGCTATGCGGGAATGGTTCAGGGTGAAAGCGGCAAAGAGGCTCAACTCATCTGTGATGCGCTGGTCCGCCTTGAGCTCCAGGCCGTAGATCTCGGCCTTGCCCAGGTTTTTGGTGCGGATAATGGAGCCGCCCGGCACATAGGGGTTCTCATCATAGCTGTAGGAGACCATATCCTTGATCTCCCCGTAATAAACCGTGGCTCCCAGATAGGTGCCGGTGCCAGGGAAGTTCACATCCAGGCCCATGTCGCTCATCCAGGTCTTTTCAGGCTCCAGATCCGGATTGGCCTCGCGCCAGGCAGTGCCGGTTTTAACGGTCTGGAAGAACCAAAGGGCGGTGCCGGGCCAGAATGCCGTGCCCACGGATGCCCTCAGGGCGTAGTTGTCGTTGATCTTGTATTTCACGCCGCCCCGGTAGGTGGTGGTGTGTTTCTTCACCTCGTCCGGACGCTGGGGATCACAGGACTGGATAAAGACATCATGGTAACGCCAGTGGTCATAGCGCACACCGGCCATGAGGGTCAGCCTGTCGTCCAGCAACATATGCTGATCCTGCAGGTAGACCGCAGTCTGGTCGGTGGTCCACTCAGAGGTGCTGCTGGTGCCGGAAAGGACGTAATGGTCTGTGCGCTTTTCCTTTTCTCTTGACCAGAATACACCGGTGGTGAGGATATTGTTCTTGCCCAGGTAAAAGTCTGTCTGCACCTCAAAGGGGGTGTGTTCCCTGGTCCAGTCACGACGGCGATTCACTGTCGGGTCCAGCACCACACGACCGTTTTGCATGGAAAGGCCGTTGGTGTATTGCTGGGGATGATCATCGTGCTGATATCCGAAAGTGGCCTTGAACTTTCCAATCGAGGACAAGGGGGTTTCGAACTTAAGAGAAGAAACCAGAATCTGGCCGTCGTCATTAAGAATCAGGTTCTTCTGACCGCCATAAAGATAACGCTGGTTAAAGTTGAGCGAAAGTGTAAGGCTGGTTCCCCTTTCGGATTCCCAGCCGAATTTACCGGCCAGCCAGGAGTTCTGATACTCATTGTCCTCGTAACTGGCTTCCCGTAAATACTGCTTTTTACCCCGCTGATAAAGCTCAATCATGCCGTCCAGGGGCTTCATCTGGTAGCCGTCCGAGTAATCACCGGAATAGGAAAGATAGTAGTTGAAGTTACCGACCTGGTCTCCGACCCTGGCGTGGGGCCTTATGGTGTTGTTTGAGCCATAGGCTATGCGGCCCAGGGCTCCCATGCCCTTTTCACCTCTTCTGGTGATGTAGTTCACCGCGCCGCCGGAGGCATTGGGACCGTAAAGCGCTGAAGATGGACCTAAAAGCACATCCACCTTTTCAACGTCATTGGGATTCACCGCCACAGACAAAAAGGGATTCAGGGGCATGCCGTCGACCAGATAAATGGTGCGGCCGATAAAGTAACCGGTTCCGCGCAGGTGGATCCAGGGAGGTCCCCAGGGGTAGTACTGGGCAACATGCACACCGGGAACATCCCTGATAAATTCACCAAGGTTGTTCATAAAAGGCGTGGGTTGAGAATCAATATCCTCCCTGTCCACAGTATGCATGGTAAAAGGCACGGTGCTCGGGTCCACCTCTGTTTTGGTGGCCGTAACCGTCATTTTATCCATTACCTGTTTGGAATCATCCGCCAAGGCCCAGGCCTGGGAGCTTAAACCTCCCAACAAAAACCCCAGGCAAAGCACCCACCTAAGACACTTCTTTGCAAACACACACTTTCTTTTCACAAAATTCCCCTTAACTCAGGCGTAAAACACAAAAGGCCGACTCCCTTTCGAGGGAGTTGGCCTTCTTGCACCAGTAACGCCCATCACCGCTTGAGATTCCGGTTCTTTGCTTGGAGCCTTGCCGGAAACCGCGGTGAAAATGTTCACCACCGGACGATTCGTTCAAATCCAGCTCAGATAATCAGCTTCCATAAATAGGAGTTTAGAGAAAAAATGAGGCCCCCTAAATGAAAACGCCCCGTTATCAGGTTAAAAAACCTTTTCTCTCACACTCCTTGAGCCGTCTTCTAAACAGCCTTGAATTCTCCACCTTAGCTTCACACTTCTGTGTGTATTTGTTGCCTGTGTTTAAAACAGTGTTTGAGGCATGTCAAGTAAAAAGCAAACATTAATACTGTCAAAGAAAACCCCTATTCTTAACAGTAAAAAAATGACTTTAGGGCTTTCAGGGAAAACCTTGCAAGTGAAAACCACTGGCGGGATATAGGCGCATCCCATCTAAAAGCAATATTCATAAGGTATTGGCGATGATCAGGCGGAATTATCTAAGAAGCCGGGGTTTAAAAAAAACGATGGTAACTTGCTCATATAGCCAAATTTTCTAAAGGCGCACAGTGGGCTTTTGGGAAACGCTCCACCGGGTTGAAAATCTATCCGGCAAGCAAATCCCGGCCTTGTTCCGTTTGGGCCAAAAAATCCCTGGCCACCATTACAAGGGCCTTGCCGGAGAGCATTACCTGATGCATTAAAATACTTAAGGCTGTCTTTTCATCAACCTTCTCCCGGTCCATCAAGACCCCTTGGGCTCTGCTGATTATCTTTCGTTCTTCAAGAGATTTGTAATTACCCTTGATTTTCTTTTCCAGTTTTTGCAGTCTCTGCGCAGTATTAATCGCCTGGTAAATAGTCAAGCCCAACACATTCTTATCCACAGGGCAGACAAGACAAGCCAGGGCGCGAGCCTCATCGGCCAAACATAAAAAGGCTTGATCCGTTCTTCTGGTCAGTACAATCAAGGGGTGGAATATCTTTTTTTGCATCAGAGCCACTCTTTTCAAACCGCCATGTCCTATTTCATCGCTTAAAAAACAAATCACTTGCGGTTTTATGTTCAGCCAGGTTCTTTGAAAAGCACCGGAAAGAAGCATTACCTCTTGGCATTGATGACCGGAGTCCTTGACAATAGCGCTGTATTTTTTGAGCCGAACGGAATTTCCCCCCAAGAGGCAGACAGAAAAGTTCATAACCAGGCTTCCTTATTCAAGGATAAAAATTCTTCTCTAGGCACCAAGAGGATCACAGACAACCCTTTGGCTGAAGATTCATATTCCACCCTGCCCCTAAGGTCGTTTATGCTGATGGCCTTTATAATCCGCATACCCAGTCCAACCGGATTCTGCGGGTCCAGCCCTTTGGGCAAGCCCGGGCCGTTGTCCTGAACCCTTAAGACGAAATTTTCCTCGCTTGATTGGGCCATGACCGCCAGGTGCATTTCAAAAGAACCGTGTGCGGCATGAATGAAGCAGTTTGATATAACCTCATGCAGCCAAAGGCTTAAGGGAGAGCAGATCCTGAGGCTTAACTCCAGATCAAGAGCAGTCAAAGACAGTGAAAGCGGTTTGCTTGAACGCCAGCTTATTCGGTTGACCACCTCCTTTACCAGCCCCTTGACTGTGGGCAAAGCACCACGGTCAGCCAAAAGGGTGTAGGGAGTGCTAAGAGCGCTTATCCTGCTTTCCATACCGCGCACCAGAAGGGAAGATTCTACTTTTTCCGAGGCTGCCAAAGCCAAAAGGTTTGAAATGGTTTGAAAATCGTTTTTAACTCTATGGCAGATCCCGCCAATTGAGTTATGCCTTGTATTGCCGTTTGTATTTTTCAGGCTGTTTATATTTTCTTTTTCCACGGACCAAAGCCTCCATTACTTAAGGGAAACAGGCTTCATCCATATGGTTCAAATAAAAGCCCAAAGTGAATAGCCGCAAAAAACAGCTCAACATGAATAAGTTATTTTCCCGCCTTGGCTATTTGCAACATACCACCCCGGGTCATTACCCGCGGCCGTTATCGGTCTGTCTGCTTGCTAAGTTTCAGATTACTAAAGTTTTAAAGTTATAAGCATTATTTATCAGTAAAAAGCAAGTAATAGGTAAGCCCTTCGGGGATTCTTTACAATAAATTTGTAAAGGTTAAGTGTAAAAACCGACCACCAAGAAGCAGCATCATCTTTCATTTAACTTCACTAATAAAATCAGCATATACCCATATTTCGTTTTTTATGACATTCGGCTCCATTTCAAGGTCAATGTAAGTTAAGACAAGTCAATTTCATAATAAAATGCAATTTCGAATTGAACGAAACACTTATAACACCCGCAACATAGTAGAATTATAATTATTTATTTCCACTAAAAAAGCAAGGTATTTTACACCTTCCGCCCGGCAAAAAAAACGGGCTGCATTTAAGCAGCCCGCTATATCTAAATTTCATCAAGCCTGTAGAAATCACATGAAAAATGTTTACTTTCAGATTAATGAAATTAATTTATTGTCATTATTTAGACCGATTCCACACTTTTTATACCCGGAACCTCTTGCTTGACCACCTTTTCAATGCCCATCTTAAGAGTCATCTGGCTCATGGGGCAGCCTCCGCAGGCTCCTTGCAACTGAACCTTGACCACACCGTCCGGGGTTACGTCCACCAGGCTTACATCCCCGCCGTCACGCTGCAGAGCGGGACGAATTTTAGCCAATGCCGCTTCAACCTGTTCTTTCATGCTTTTTTCTCCTTAAGCAAATGGTTGCGTTCTTTAAAGATAATATCCCGCCTGCGGCAATCAAGGTTGCCCATGGGAAAAAAAATTTTTACCTTCAAATAATTAATCCAGGCCCTTGCCGGAAAGCATCTGCAAGGCTTCCACATAGCGCTTGCGAGTGCCGAGAATCACCTCTTCCGGCAGTCTGGGTGCGGGCGGCTTTTTATCAAAGCCTATCTCAAGCAGGTAGTCACGCACATACTGTTTGTCAAAACTACGCTGCCCGCGGCCGGGCTCATACTCGTCGGCAGGCCAAAAACGACTGGAATCCGGAGTCAGCACCTCATCGATCAAAAACAGTTCATCCCCCAGGGTGCCAAATTCAAATTTGGTGTCGGCAATAATGATCCCCACCTCTTTGGCCATTTCCCTGGCTCGGGAATAAATGGCCAGGGCGCGTCGGGCCACCTCATCGGTAAGCTCCCGCCCCATCAGTTCACCGGCCTTGGCCAGATCGATATTTTCGTCATGCTCTCCGATTTCAGCCTTGGTGCTTGGGGTGAAAATGGGTTCTTCAAGACGGCTGCTCTCCATCATACCCCCGGGCAATTCGTGACCGCAGACCTTGCCGTCCTTTTGGTAATCATTCCAACCTGTTCCAGAGAGGTAACCTCTCACGATGACTTCAATGGGCAGAGGTTTGCATTTTTTGACCAGCATGGAACGGCCGGCGAGCAAATCGCGATGCGGCTTAAGCACCTCGTCAAACTCCTCCACCTGTGCGGTAATCAGATGGTTTTTGGTAATGTCGGCCATCTGGTCGTACCAATAGAGGGAGATCTGGGTCAGGACCTTGCCCTTGTCCGGGATGGGATCGGGCAAGATAACGTCAAAGGCGCTCAATCTGTCGGTGGCTACGATCAAAAGTCTGTCGCCAAGATCGTAGATATCGCGCACCTTGCCCCGGCTGATAAGGGGTATCTCTTTGATATCAGTTTGTATTACCGCGTCTGTGCTCATTTATTCCTCTCTCCCTTTAAAAAACGCGCACCCTGTGATTGACATGGGTTGACGTAGAATAGTAATCTTTTTTCACCTGCTTTACCAGGTGGTTGCTTAAAAAGGATTTGCCAGACTGTTTAAAACAGTCGGCCGGTTTGGCCCCGCAAGCTGCGTCAAATTGAGCTGACCTGAAAAGTTATGTAATTTAAATAACCTGGCAAGGTTGAAATGCATGCCAAGTTTGGACTCCAAAAGGCCGGAACAGCCTCAAAAGACGTCCTGACAACGGCCCCCGACCGGTAAAAAGTGCGTGGCTGCTCTCCGGCTGCTTAAAAGGCATCAATTGCGCTTTAAGTTGGCGGGTCACCCAAATCCCGCCCGGCGGGCAACGGAAGGCAACTTAACGGCGCTTCCGGCAAAAGTAATTGCTTAAGGTTTATTTCAGGTAATAATTCTACTTGGCTTTTTGGGCCAACACAAATAACAGGGGGCTTTTTTTACCCCCTTGTACGGCAGGTAAAAATTTTTTTTCGCCTGCATATCACAAGAACCATAAGGAGATACACTCATGGTCAACAAAATCACGGTGATCGGAGCCGGTAATGTGGGCGCAACCTGCGCTCAGAGGGCTGCGGAAAAAGAATTGGCTGACGTGGTGCTGGTGGATGTGGTTGAAGGCATGCCTCAGGGCAAGTCCCTGGATTTGTGTGAAGCCTCACCCGTTGAAAAGCACGACAGCCGGGTCACCGGATCAAATGATTACGCCCAGACAGCCGATTCCGACATCATCATCGTCACAGCCGGTATTGCCAGAAAGCCGGGAATGAGCCGCGACGACCTGATTAAAACCAACGCCGGTATTGTACAGTCTGTGGTGGGCGAAGCGGCCAAGCTCTCCCCCAATGCGGTCATTATTATCGTATCCAACCCCTTGGATGCCATGTGCCATGTAGCCTTAAAGGCTTCCGGTTTCCCCAAAGAGCGGGTTATAGGCATGGCGGGTGTGCTGGACTCCGCCAGGTTCCGTTATTTCATCGCAGAGGCCCTGGATGTCTCGGTCGAAAACACCCATGCCTTTGTGCTCGGCGGCCATGGCGACACCATGGTGCCCCTGCCCCGCTACTCCACAGTGGCAGGCATTCCCATCACCGAGCTGATGGAAAAGGACAAGATCGAAGAACTATGCAAACGCACCGCCACCGGAGGCGCCGAGATAGTAAGCCTGCTCAAGACCGGCAGCGCCTATTACGCCCCTGCTTCCGCAGCAGTAGAAATGGCCGAGGCCATTTTGAAGAACAAGAAAAAAATCCTGCCCTGCGCCGTGATGCTGGACGGTGAGTACGGCTACAAAGATCTCTACATCGGCGTACCGGTGAAACTGGGAATCGGTGGTGTACAGGAAATAGTGGAGATTTCCCTTACTGACGAGGAAAAAACCGCCCTGGACAATAGCGCCGACGCAGTCCGCGGTCTGGTGGGCACTCTGGCGGAATTGGGCTACTGATAAATATGCCCATCTTGCCCCTTATTGCCCTGGTGCGATTTAAGGAAGGCCGTTAAAACAGCCTTGCAGGCTTTGGCAAATGGTCTACCCTTAAGAGTATGGGCGATGGATGCGGCAAAGCCGGGCTGACAGGAGCCGTTTAAACGCCGCAAGACCAAGCGGTCCCTTTAGCTTGGCAAAACAACCGGATCAAAACCACGGCCCTTGGCAGTTTAATGCTGCCAAGGGCTTCTTAAACCAGGTTAAGGGGTGTTATTGTGCTGCCGGTAATAGTGGGAATAACAGGCGCCAGCGGGGTGATATACGGGGTGGAGGCGCTCAAGGCCCTTAAAGAGCTGTCCATCCCCACCCACCTGATCTTGAGCAGGGCCGGAGCCGAAAATCTGAAGATTGAAACGGATTTCAACGCCGAACAGGTGAAAAGCCTGGCCCGAACAAGCCATGACCCGGAAAACCTGGCCGCTGCCCCGGCCAGCGGCTCCTTTTTAACCAAGGGAATGCTGGTTGCTCCTTGCAGCATTAAAACCCTTTCGGCCATTGCCAATTCTTATACAGACAACCTTCTGACCAGGGCGGCCGATGTCACGCTCAAGGAAAAAAGAACCCTGGTGCTCATGGTGCGGGAAACACCTTTGCACCAGGGTCATCTGGAACTCATGGCCAGGGCGGCCCAAATGGGAGCCGTTATTCTGCCGCCCATGCCCGCCTTTTACCACAATCCCCGCACCATTGAAGACCTTATCAAACAAAGCGTGGGCAAGGCCCTGGACAGCCTGGGCATAGCCAACCAGCTTTTCAAGCGCTGGTCAGGGCCGTCTTGAAAACCGGTTACCGGTTTATTCCCGGACTTAATCGGCCGGTTTCCAAAGGGCCCAGTAACTGTCGGCCGGTGCATTCAGAAAATCCCTCAGGGGTTTGCACTTGACCTTGAACAGGAAAAAGACCGGCACAGACAGGCTGCGCGGAAAAATTGTCTCCCAATTGGCCATGCCCTTGGCCACCACCACATCCGAACTGTTAAGGAGTTCCATAAATTCAGGCGAGACATGCTCCCAGTCCACTCCGGCTCCGTCTGCCCCGGTATCGGCCACATGGGGTATGTATTTTTCCAGGCCGCTTTTTTTGAGCTCCTTTCTGGTGAGATCGTTAAGGGCCGGGCCGCCCTTTACCACCAGGGTCATATTCTCCGCCTTTTGGCTCAGATAGCGGACCAAGGGCAGGTCAAAGAAAATCTCTCCTGAATTATCAGTCAAAAAAATCAGCTGTTTGGGTTTCCTGGCCAGGGCCGCTTCCAGCTTATCCACCTGATCCTGGTAAAAGGAAATCCCTTGCTGCATACGCTCCTTGACATCACCCAGCACCTGACTTGCATCCTGGAAGAAATCCAGGCTGTTGCCCAGGGCGGAAAAGGAAACCAAAGAATGCAGATCCTGGTTTACCCAATCCATGGCGTCACTTGCCATGGACTGGGCATTTTTCATCTCATTTTCCTTGAACTCAAGGTAGGGGTCTTCTATTCCCGAGGTCTGCCTTATGGCCCGCATCACCCGGTTGGCCAATTCAGGGGAGGTGTATCCCCTGCCCTGGGACTCATCCAAGGCGGCCAGGGCCTTGGTGTGATATTTTTCCATCAGGCCCGAGTCTCCCTTGGCGCTCAGTTCCGAGGCTGTTCTGGCCAGATTGGTTATACAGTCCGTACATTCGGGAAAAGACTTGAAGGTCTCCATTTAGTTCTCCCTGATCAGTATGTTAAAGATCAGCATTAAAAGCCGCATCATAGGTTTATACTCCCTGTCTAAGGATATGTTTTCCCAAACCACTGTCAAGCCATGCCGTGTTTTTGAAAGCCGTTTTAAGAAGCCTGTAAAAAACCATGTTCCCCCGGCCAAGACCATGGTAAATAACAGATCATGAAAGACTTCGTATTGGACTTGGGTTGTGGTGGAAACAAAAGGGAATCCGCCATAGGGCTGGACCTCCACCCTAAAAAAGGGGTTGATGTGGTTGCAGACCTTAAGAATCCTTTGCCCTTTAAGCCAAGCACCTTTGATCTGGTTCGCGCCTCCCATGTAGTGGAACACCTGCCGGATATCTGCGGTTTTATGGCGGAGGTGCACCGGGTGCTGAAACCCGGGGGCCGGATATATATCCTGACCCCTCATTATTCAGCGGCAGGGTCTTATCGCGACCCCACCCATATTCACCACCTGGCCCTGAAAAGCTTTGACTACTTTTGCGGGTTGACGGATGAAGATTTTCTGCCGGTGCAGTATCGTTTTGAAATGCTTAAAAGACGCATCCTTTTCGGCCGCAAGGCTCGCCTGGGCATTGAGGCCTGGGCCAACCGACATCCGGACCTATACGAGCAGCACCTTGCCATGCTGCTGCCCGCCCTGGAGATAGAGATCTGGATGAGGGCCTTGAAATAAACCGGACTAACAGACCAAAGGCAACCAGCCCGGGCTTATATTGGTGCAAACCGATTGGCCAAATAATTTTGAACCCAATGGCAAATGAGCGTGAAAAATCATGAGCGCACCACGTATGGTATACGCCGATTCCCAGGGCAACATCCTGGATCATCCTGAACTTAAAATAGCCGGTTCGGCCGCAGGAAGCTGGGAGGCCCTGGACGAAAGAGACTGCATTCCCCTTCCAGAGGGCAGTGAACTCTTTCTTTTACCCAATCGCCTGCCGGTGGGTGTAAATGCAGAGAACAAATTCGAGGTATTGACTGAAGATCCCTTGAAGCCCGGGGACCCGGTTTCGGCCGTGGCCGCTTTCATGGCCCCGGCCTACACCGCCAACCACTCCGCCTGTTACAAAACCCTGCCCGGCGCGGAAAACCTGCCCTTGTTCGCCTACACGGCCGTGGGCTTTTCCAGGGGCCAGTTTGTGGTGTCCGGCCTGCGTACAGACCAGTCTCCGCGACAGGACCCTTCGCGTTTTCCGCCCAGGCAGCGCATTGAAGCCGCCGCCCGCAGACTTCTGCGCACCTACGGTAAAAACCGGCTTTGGCAGCAACTTGGCATCTGTGCATTGAACTACGGCTGCCCCGCCGCCCTCAACCTGGTTTTGGGCCGCTGGGAAGCTCCCTTGCCAACCAGCCCGGTCTGCAACGCCAACTGTATCGGCTGTATTTCCTATCAACCCGACGGCCTTTTTCCCTGCACCCAGGACAGGATAACCTTCACCCCCAGCGCCCAGGAGGTGGCCGAAGTGGCCAACCATCACCTGGCCAAGGGCCGGGATCCCCTGGTCAGCTTTGGTCAGGGCTGCGAGGGTGAACCCCTGATGCAGGCGGACCTTTTAACCGAATCCATTCATTTGATCAGGGCCGAACATCCCACAGCCACGGTTAACTTAAACACCAACGGCTCCCGCCCTGAGGTGGTGACCAGGCTCATGAGGGCCGGACTCAGCTCTATCAGGGTTTCGCTCAACAGTTTGATAAAAGAACGCCACCAGGCCTATTACCGCCCCAAGGGTTGGAGCCTGGACGAAGCGGTGCTCTCTCTCAAGGAAGTCAAGAGGGCAAACGGCCATGCCTCCATCAACCTGCTCACCATGCCCGGATTGACCGACAGCCCTGAAGAGGCGGACGCCCTTTTCAAACTGGTGGAAGAAGTAAACCTGGATCTTATTCAGTGGCGCAATCTGAATATAGACCCGGAGGTTTATCTCAAGATGCTTGATATCAAGCCTCCGAAAGAACGGTTGGGAATCCACGCCCTGATCGAAAAGCTGAAACGGCAATTCCCCAATTTAAAGCACGGTTACTTTAATCCCAAGCTCTTCTAAGTCGATTAGAGCCGGTTTTCAAAAGGCGTACGTCTTTTGGAAACCGGCTCTTAAACCTTGCTTGTCATTTATAATTCTTTTTGATATCATACTAGTTACCAACTTTATCATTCCCATGGAAGGCAAGTCACAGTCCAAGGAGGGCTCCGACAAGGAGGAGCTTTATGGCGGTCACGTTCGGCAACATGGCCAAGATTAGTGCACAGTCGTCCATGGCGATTGGCAATGCCCAGGCCTCGTCCATGGGATTGGGGCAGCAAAGCGCCAATGCCCTGGCTATTACCGACCTTATGGGCGGCAAGGATGATCAGAAAGGCATGATCGGAACTCTGTTGAGCTCCGGCACTGAAAACAGAATGAAAGGTGATGCCTTTAAAAACGACCTTATGGCCATTGGCCAGGCAGCCGTGGTTACCGGTCCCGGCCGGGGCGTTGGCCTGAGCGCTTCTTCAAGCATGCTTGGGAGCAACATCAATAAGGTTGTTTGAGAGCCTGTTCTGCAATTAAAAAAGCCCGGTCCGCTTGTTAGGCGGATCGGGCTTTTTTAATTTATTTTTAAGATCTTATCAGGCCTTGAACCCGGGGGTGATCAGCTTTTGCCGATGCCTGGTGAGGATCATGGCCTCCAGGCCGGGGCGGCTCTTGATAAGGGCCATGGCCTGTTTAGGGGTAAGAACAAAGCAGGCAGTGGAAAAGGCGTCTGCCACCGCAGCGGAGCCGGCCTTGACACTGGTGCTTACGTCGGTTCTGGGTGAGCGGCCGGTGTCCGGGTTGATGATATGGTGGTACAGACGCTCCTGGTCAAAGAAGACCTCGTAGTTGCCGCTGGTGGCAATGGCGCCCTTGGTCATATTCACAACCATCTTGGCTTTTTGAGGCTGATCGGGATCACTGATGGCCACTCTCCAGGGCTGCCCCGGAGATCTCTCGCCCATCACAGCCACGTCGCCGCCGGCATTGATCAGGGCGTGCTTGATCCCGACCTTGTTCAGGGTTTCAATACCCTGGTCGGCAATAAAGCCCTTGGCCACACCGTCCAAGGTCAGGGCCGCGCCCTCTGCGGTAAGGGAAAGCCCCTTGCCCTGACGGCGCAGGGAGCCCATGGAGGCAAGCGCCTCATTGATCTCCTTGGTTGTGGGCAGGCCGCCTTTTTTATAGGCCCTTGTATAGGCGTCCAGCACAGGGGCCACTGTGATGTCAAAGGCTCCGTTGCTCAACTGGTGCACTGCGCCGGAGAGCATGAGCACTTTATTCATCACGGGCGGTATCTCAGACAGGTTTCCCTGTTTATTCAACTGGGCCAGGAGGCCGTTTGCCTGGTGCCGGTCAAACACCGCGGCCAGGGCCTGCATATCCTCAAAACAACGGGCCACGCCCTTTTGGGCCAGGGAAGATGAAGGATCGACCACGGTCACGGAGACCAGGGTTCCCATCATCATTTTAGTCTCCTGGGCCACCTTGAATCTCTTGTTCAGGCTGGCCAGCCCAAGCGCAGGCGAGACCAAAGGCAGGGTGGCTCCGGCAGAGGCCGCACCGGCCAGTTTCAAAAACGACCTTCGGTCAAAGCGGTCTTTGAATTTCATTAGTTACTCTCCCTCACTTTGGCCGAGCAGCCTTGGCAGTCTGAGCTACATTGGCCGGGTTCGTGACGGTAGCAGATCAAACCGCAACTTAAGCAACGTTGGGTCTCCTTGCGCGCCGCCTCCTCGGTAAGGCCAAGCTCCACCTCGGTAAAGCTCATGGCACGCTCAGGCACATCCAGCTCTTTCATCTTGGCCCTGTCGCCGCCTTGGACTGCACCGGGAATCTCTGCCCTGGTGCGGACTTCCTTGACATCCTTGATCCAGTTTTCAGGGGCGTTCACATCTTCTTCGGTTAGATACATGTGAATGGCCCTGGCGGCCCTGCGGCCCGTGCCTATGGCCTCCACCACCGTGGCTGCGCCCAATACCGCGTCACCCGCGGCAAATACGCCCTCCACATTGGTGTTCATGACCTGGTCGTCAGTGTCGATGCTGTTCCACCTGGTAAGTTCCAGCTCGGCCGCGGTGGCGTCGGACTCGCGGAAATTAAGGTCGGGGAACTGGCCGATGGCGGCGATGACGTTGTCCACTTCCATGGTCGTCTCAGAGCCCTCGATGGCTTCCGGACGGCGACGGCCGGAAGCATCCGGTTCGCCCAATTCCATGGTTATATATTCCAGGGCCGTCAACTTGCCGTTTTCACCGATCAGTTTGGTCGGCGCGGCCAAGAATTTAAATTTGATGCCCTCGTGTTCGGCCTCTTCCACCTCAATATCGTTGGCAGGCATTTCAGCCCTGGAGCGGCGGTAGAGTACGGTGACTTCCTTGGCTCCGAGCCTCCAGCTGGTGCGGGCGCAGTCAATGGCTGTGTTGCCGCCGCCCACGATCACCACCTTGTCGCCGACCGGAGTCTCGTGCAAAAGCCCCCGCTCGATCAACATGCTGGTGCCGGGAAGCACGCCTTCCAGGTCCTCGCCCTCAAGCCTCATATTGCGGCTTCCCCAGGCTCCGACACCCACGAAGATGGCCTCGAAGCCCTCTTCCTTAAGCTCTGCCAGGGTGAAATCCTTACCCAAGCGCTGTTCCATGCGGGTCTCGACCCCCAGGTCCAGGATACCCTGAATCTCCCAATCCAGGGTCTTTTTGGGCAGGCGATACTCGGGGATGCCAAAGCGCAACATACCGCCGAGGAATGGCTGGGCCTCGAAAATTGTGGGCGCATAGCCCATGCGGGCCAAATAGTAGCTCACCGTGAGGCCAGCCGGGCCACCGCCGACCACAGCCACCTTGCGCCCGTTTTTAGGCAGGCAGAAGGGATCGATGCGTTTGCCTGAATGATACTCGTAATCCGCGGCAAAACGCTTCAAGTGGTTGATGTTCACCGGCTCTTCGTTCAAGCCCCTTCTGCAGGCGGACTCGCAGACATGAGGGCAGACCCTGCCGCAGACCAGGGGCAGAGGGTTGTGCTCCTTGATGATGCTTACCGCATCCTCATAGCGTCCTTCGCCAATGGCCTTGATATAACCGGGAATATCGATCTGGGCCGGGCAAGTGGCCTGGCAGGGGGCCAGGCAGTTGTCCGAGGCATTGAAACCCAAGATGCGGCGGGTAACGCTGGTTAAGTGCATGATGTGCTTGGGGCACACCCGCACGCAGGTGCCGCATCCGGTGCATTTATCAGGATCAACCTTGGGCAGGTGATCCTCGCCCATGGTTATGGCGTCAAAGGGGCAGGCTGCAGCGCAGCTGCCCAGGCCCAGGCAGCCGATCTCGCATTCCTTGGACCCTTCATACAGGGTCATGGCCGCCCGGCAGTCGTTCACACCAACATATTTAAATTTAAGGTCAGCCTTGTCAGTGCCGTAGGTGCAGTCCACCTTGGCCAGGTCAGGCTCGCGGTAAACCAGTTCCACACCCATAATTTCGGCGATAATCGCGCCGATCTCAGGGCCTCCGGCAACGCAGACCCCGGGGTCCGCCTTGCCGCCGGCAATGGCCACGGCGCAGGAAGCGCATCCCGCAAATCCACAGCCACCGCAGTTCGCGCCGGGCAGGGCCTCTTCCACCGCCTCGACCATGGGGTCCACCTCAACCGCGAATATGCGGGCGGCGACTCCCAGGCCGGCGGCGGCGACTACGCCCAATCCCCCGATCGCTAGGGCTTCAACCAACATTTGTTACAGTCTCCCTAAAAACACGCATTAGGCCGCGTTTTTCAGTCTTTTCTTGCAATCAACACCATTAACCGGTTTTTAAAACCTCTTTTTTTTGCAACCGACTATTTTACACCAACCCGGCGAAACCGCTGAAGGCCAGAGCCAGGAAACCGGCAGTGACCAGGGCAATAGCCGTGCCTTCAAAAATCTTAGGCACATTGGCCAGGGCCATGCGCTCCCTGATGCCCGCAAAGAGGACCAGGGCCAGGGAATAACCCAGGGCAGAGGCAAAGGAGAAGACCAGGGTGTCGAAAAAGTCGTAGCCTTCATTGATGTTGATGATGGCAACACCAAGCACGGCGCAGTTGGTGGTGATCAGGGGCAAAAAGATACCCAGGGCCCGGTAAAGGGCGGGCAGGGTCTTTTGCATGACAATCTCGACCAACTGCACCAAGGAGGCGATAACCAGGATAAAGGAAATGGTCTGCAGGTATTCCAGCTCTAAAGGCACCAGAAGGTAGTACTGCACCATCCAGGTGATGGCGCCTGCCATGGTCATAACAAAGATGACCGCCATGGACATACCGGTGGCGGTATCCATTTTTTTGCTGACACCCAGGAAGGGGCAGTTACCCAAGAACTTGGCCAACAGGATGTTGTTGACCAGGATTGCTCCCACAATGAAGAGCATGTAGTCACCAAAACCCATGGCTAGCTCCTCCGTTTACGCGCATCCAAGCGCATGCTGATCAGGTTGATAAGGGCCAACATCACACCCAGGGTGACAAAGGCTCCGGCGGGCTTGACCATGAACTCAAAGGGTTGGTATCCAATACTTTTGAGAAACGGTTGCCCCCATATAGCGCCCGAGCCGATGATCTCGCGCACCGCTCCCAGGGCTCCCAGGCTCATGGTAAAGCCCAGGCCGATACCCAGACCGTCTGCAATGCTTGCGATGGGTCCGTTCTTGCTGGCAAAAGCCTCGGCCCTGCCCAGGATGATGCAGTTAACCACGATCAAGGGGATGAAGATGCCCAGAACCTGGTAAAGGCCATAGGCGTAGGCCTGCATCATAAGCTCGACGATGACCACAAAGCTGGCGATGATAACAATAAAGGCGGCGATACGCACCTTTTTGGGGATAACATTCCTTAAAAGCGAGACCAACAGGTTGGAACAGACCAGCACAAAGGTGGTGGCCAGGCCCATACCGACTCCGTTTTCAGCCGCTGTGGTCACGGCCAGAACCGGGCAGAGCCCCAGAACCAGCCGGAAAGGCGGCAGAACATCCCATAATCCTTTGGTAAATTCCTTAGCAATCGATGCCATCTGAACCACCTCCCCTATTTGGCCATCTCGGCGCCGTATTTTTCATATAAAACACGGGCCTTGTTCACGGCGGCCACGACGCCGTTGGTGGAAAGCGTGGCTCCACTCAAGGCGTTGATGTCACCTTTAGTGAGTTCCTTATCAACCGGCTTGCCCTTAAAGGAATCGGTAAATTCAGGGTTTAATATGCGAGCGCCCAGACCCGGGGTCTCGGACTGCTCCACAATCTGGATGCCGGTAATATCTTTTTTAGCCAGATCCACGCCCACCATGACCGCGATTTCGCCATGATAGCCTGTGGCCGAGGTCTCATAGGCCACGGCAAAGGTCTTGCCTGCCTTTTTGGCCGGGAAAACCAACAGATCAAGCGGCTTTCCTTTTTTGTCCTTGCCCACGGGAATCTTGATCAGGTCCTTCATGGGGTCGTTATCAAAGCCCTGCAGCACCTTCATGACTGCCGGGGCCTTAACCTTCTGCAGCTTGGTCATATAAATCGGTTCTTTGGTCACGTCATATACAAATGACAGGGCCAGCCCACTGGCAGCGCAGATCAAGCCCAGCACCACGACCAGTTTCAGTATTTCACGCACCTTCAACATCCCTCCCCGGCCTTTAAAGGCCGGACGGCTCCCCGGCAAGGGCTGCCGGGGCCCGGAGATTTAGTACAGAGGTCTGGGTTTGCCCAGCACCTTCGGCCTTAAGCGGTCGAAGAGCGGGGTGGCCGCGCTCATGACCAGAACACCATAATAGGCGCCTGAACCGGCGCTGCCCCAATGCCTTACGATAACGGTCATAACACCGATCAAAAGGCCGTACCAGAGCATGCCCTTGGGTGTGACCGGGCTGGAGACCGGCTCTGTGGCCAGGAAAACAGCCGCCATCATAAGCCCTCCCGCCCCCATATGGAACCAGGCCAGGTTCAGATGCGCGCCAAAGCCCTCCCAACCCAACTCAATGATCCTGGGATCGGTGTAAGAAGCCAGAAGAGACATCAAAAGGGTGCCGACCAGGACCGCAACCGGGATGTGCCAGCGGATTATCTTTCTGACCACCAGGTAGACGCCTCCGGCCAAAAGGGCCCAGGTGCAGGTGGTTCCAATGGCTCCGGGCAAAAGCCCCTTCCATATCTCCCCCATCCCATACATCTCAAGGACTGCCACATCGTCTTTGAACTCCATCAGGAGGGTCATGCTTATTTCAGGATCACCCTCGGCCAAAGGAGTGTAAAAGGCCTTCATGTGTTCGGGCCAGGAAAGGGCCAAAGCCGCCCAGGCGATAAGGGCCGGGTTCATGGGGTAAGCGCCCAGGCCGCCGAAAAGCATTTTGCCGAGTACAATGGCCACAAAGCCGCCCACAATGGGGAGCCAGAAAGGCACGCCCGCAGGCAGAAGCATGCCCAGGACAACACCGGTCAAAAGGGCGTGCAGATCGCCTAGGTTTTGAGTTTTTTTGGCGATTACATTACAAAGGGCCTCCGTGGCCACGCAGCTGGCGGCTGCCAGACAGACCACCATGACGGCCGGTGCGCCAAAGTAATAGAAGCCCACCAAAAGGGCCGGGGCCAGGGCGATGAGGAACTCCAGGTTGAAGGAGCGGACCGAAGCCCCGCCCAGCACATGGGGCGAACTGGATACTGTCAAGAGCTGGTTGTTCATTGTTCCATCCTCTCGGCCTGGATTTCCGCCTTACCGTACTGGAAGAGCTGCACCAGGGGCCTTCTGGCGGGGCAGACATAGGCGCAGGCTCCGCACTCGATACACTGGAACAGGTCCTTATCGGCAGCCTCTTCAAACTGGTTGTACTCACACAGCTTGCCCAATTCACCCGGAATCAGGTTCACGGGGCAGACCTGCACGCAACGGCCACAGTGAATACAGGGATGATCGCTGAACTTGGCCATTTTTTCGGCGGATTGGACGAACAATCCGTCCATATCCTTGGTGACCGGCATATCCAGGTCGAAAAGGGCCTGGCCCTTCATGGGACCGCCCAGAATAACCTTGCCCTGATCTCCGCTCACTCCACCGCAAGCCTCGAGCAGATCCTTGACCGGGGTTCCGCAAGGCGCCTTCAGCACCTTGGGCTGGTTCACGTCTCCGCTCACGGCCAGGGTGCAGGTGGTGGCGGGTTTTCCGGTCATGAGGCAGCGGGCCAGCTCAAGCACCTTGGGCAGCGGCACCACAACCGCGCCCCAATCCCTGGAATCTCCTTCCGGGAAGAAAACCTCCCGGCCGGTGAGCTGATTGATAAGCAGGTTGTCCCAGGCAAAGGGATACTGACCGGCCGCCACAGAAGCCATTTCCCAGTTCAGGTCATAAGCCAGCTTCTCCAGATCTTTGGAGACGCCGCCCTTGGGAATGGCCAGTTTAACTTTTTTAGCTCCGGAGACATGGACCAAGGCACTTATGCCCAAGACCAGTTCTTCCTGCGCGATATCAGCCAAAGAGGCCTGGTTGGGGGCTACCGGCGGATCGTAGTCAACCGCAGATATGATCAGATAATCGATCTTGCGTATCTGCTTCACGCCGTTCATGGAGATATAAGGCTTGGGCCCCACTGTGGCGGAAATATCAAACCCGGCCTGATCCAACCTCCCGGCCAGTTCAAGGGGTTTGTGGGAGACCAGGGTCTCAGGCTCCCTGATGGCCAACGCCGCATCCTCAGCCGGCGCCATGGTGTTTTTGCCATCATTTATAATGGCCACCGCATTCACCGGCTGACCGGCGACACCGGTCACCATCTCCACACCTGCCACTGTCCCGCTCACCGAGGCGTGCACATTCTGAGCCGGCGAGTCTTCAGAAGCCCCCACCAACTGACCGATGGCTACTTCCTGCCCGGCTTCCACCAAGGCCTTTACGCCCGGCTGAAGCGGCAGAAACACCCGCTGCACCGATTCTATTTCAGCGGGAGGTGAGACGTTGGGAGGGCGGCGGCGGACGCCCTTGAACAAATGTTCGATCTTCATGCGCTAACACTCCCAGATCTGGGGCTTTTGGCGAACCTGTCTGCCTGACGCTGTGAATACTTACACAAACGTCTTCTAAAAAAAATCCGGCTGGATTCTCAAATTGCAAACAGTCTGCTTCCTGCCCTTTGCTAAACAATCATTAGTTCTTGGTCTGTATTCCCGGGTCAAGTTCGGGGCACCTTAATACGTCAAACGGACCAACACCCTTACAGTTAAGGATAATCGGCTGAAATCACGTTGCAAAAATGAAAAACACCCTCCGCGCCCTCCCTTTCGGCAAAACTTGGCTAACCATGCCGCCGTCAGGGAACCCGGATTTACGGTTTCCAATATATAAAACCGCAAGAGCCCTCTTGTCAACTTGATGTTCCTGTTTCGCGGCAAAGAGCGGCCCCTTTTATCCCTATCGAGTTTAAAAACCGCGTTTGTCCACTATAGGGATATGCATTTTACTGTTTATCTCAAACAACGGACTTTACAAGTTTTTTTTAATACATACCAACAACATATATTTCCCAGGCTTATTATAGAGCCGCTAATAGTCTGTTTTTGTGAATAAGTGAACGTATATCTCCTAGTAAAATCGAAGGCCTTTTAAAATCCATCCACACGCTTGCCAAAAAAAAGCCGTCTAAAACAATTTTCAATTACATATAAAATTCTTTTCATATTTTATTTTTCGTAGATTATTTGAACCCATTATTCTTATTAAACACTGTATCTTTTTGGGTTTTAAAATCTATTAAAAAAGTCTACACGAAAGAATGGAGCCCACCCCATGGGATAAATGGGATTTTGCTTGACACTGAGGCCGCGATGAATATACAGTCACCATAGTTACTTTATAGCTAACATGTAACTGCAATCCACAAGGCAAAAAGGCAGCCGCGACACGGCCTTGCCTTACCCGGAAAGCATATCTCGCCCCGGTTGGATGCAGTCTGGAAATGATCGGGGAAAAGCCCCGGTTCGTCCAACAGGGGGAGGAGGAAAGCCGCCTTCCGCCTGCTGGGCAGGCTGTCTGAGGGCAGCCGCTTAACCCTGAAATCTAAAGCCCGCATCTAATTTTAGATACGGGCCTTTCACCCCAAGGCTTGATGCCTTTTGGCAGCGCACAGACAAACGGCAGCCGGAATATCGGCCCTGACCGCCCCGGCAGACCGCAATTCGTCATCTTTTTCAGGTGGAGGAATTCCATATGGATAAGCTGTTGACCCAATCAGGCGGCGCAACTCATCTGCTTCTGGGCAACGAGGCAATCGTGCGAGGCGCGCTGGAAGCTGGGATGGCCTTTGCCACCTGTTACCCGGGCACGCCGTCATCGGAGGTGCCGGACACCTTGTACCGCCTCAGAAAGCAAAACCCTGATCAGGTCAAGTATTACTTTGAATACTCGACCAATGAGAAGGTGGCTTTGGAATGCGCCGCCGGTGCGGCCGTTGCCGGTCTGCGCACCCTTTGCACCATGAAGCACGTGGGGTTGAACGTGGCCGCAGACCCGCTTATGACCCTGGCCTACACCGGCGTCAACGCGGGACTGGTGGTTCTGACCGCGGACGACCCCTCCATGTTCTCCAGCCAGAACGAACAGGACAACCGCTACTACGCCCGGTTGAGCGGCCTGCCCATGCTCGAGGCCAAGGGGCCTGCCGAGTTGAAGGAAATGACCAAGTACGCCTTTGACTTGAGCGAAGAATTGAAATCCCCCGTCCTTTTGCGCACCACCACCAGGGTCAACCATGCCAGGGAAGGCGTGACCTATGCTAAACTGCCGAAGGTCAAGCAAACCTCGGTCTTCAAAAAAAGCCCCATGGATTTCGTGACCGTACCGGCGGTGAGCCGCAAAAAGCACTTGCGCCTCTTGGAGATTTACGACAAATCCCAAGCCATCAGTGAGGCCTCCGAATACAACAAGGTAACCGGCCGGGGCTCCTACGGCATCATCACCACCGCGGTCTGTAAAAATTATGTCCGGGACGCGCTGAAGGATTTGGGAGCATTGAACCAGATCAAGGTGTTGAACCTGGGCTTTACCTGGCCCTTGCCCGAAAAGAAAATGGCCCGTTTCCTCAAATCCGTGGAAAAGGTCCTGGTGGTGGAAGAGCTTGAGCCGCTTCTGGAAGACGCGGTCCGCTCCATTTGCCAGAAAAAAGGCATCGCCACCGAGATCGCAGGCAAATCGGCCAAATTCCCGGAGGTCACCGTGGATGTGGCCCCGCCCAAATTCTTCAGCCGCGCCTTTGAATACAATCCCCGCCTGGTGCGCCAGGTCGTAGGCAAGACCTTTGGCCTTAAAGCCAAATTCACAACTCCCCTTAAATTGGACGACCTGCCTGTCCTGCCCGGCCGTCCCCCGAACCTCTGCGCAGGCTGCCCCCACCGGGCCACCTATTATGCGGTTAAGGAAGTTGTGGGCAAGGACGGAATCCACCCAACGGATATCGGCTGTTACACCCTGGGACTTCTGCCTCCCATCCAGATGGCCGATTTCCTGGTCTGCATGGGCTCTTCGGTCTCCAGCGCGGGAGGCTTTGCCAGGGCAACCGACAAAAAGGTGGTTAGCTTTATCGGCGACTCCACCTTTTTCCATTCCGGCATGACAGGCCTGGTCAACGCAGTGCATAACAACCTGAACTTCACCCTGGTGATTTTGGACAACGGCACCACCGCCATGACCGGACACCAGCCCCACCCGGGCGTGGACACCGAGGCCATAGGCGATGCCACCACCCATATTGATATAGAACAGGTGGTCAGGGGTCTGGGGGTGGAGCATGTCACCACCATAAAACCTCTGAAGACCAAAGCCGCGATCAAGGCGATTGAAGAAGCGGTGAACCACGAGGGCGTGAGCGTCGTAATCAGCAAGGAGCTTTGCCCCTTGTTTGCCAAGCGGGTTGTCCCCAGGACCAGAAAGCCCTTTGAAGTCAAGGTTGATAAATGCAAGGGCCATATGGACTGTATCAACAAAATCGCCTGTCCGGCCATGTATGTGGAAAAAGGCCAAGCCAAAATCAATGCCGGACAATGTGTGGGCTGCGCTCTTTGCGCCCAGATCTGTCCCGAAAATGCCATACTGCCGGTGAAGGAGGCCTAAGCTATGGATATCCTGCGCATAGTTAATGTAGGTGTGGGTGGCCAGGGCAACCTCCTGGCAAGCAACCTCTTGGGAATGGCGGCCCTGGACTCCAAGGTGCCGGTGGTGGTCAGTGAGATCCACGGCATGGCCCAACGCGGCGGCGTGGTTGAGAGCGCCGTTATTCTGGGCGGCGCGGAGAGCCCCATTGTGAGCCAGGCGGAGGCCGATATTCTGGTTTCATTTGAGCCAATCGAGGCTTTACGCACCTTGAACAAGGCCAACAAAAACACTTTGGTTATCACCAACACCAGGCCCATGCCTCCATTCACCGTGGCCATTGGCCAGGCCGAATACCCGGACCCCGAGGTGTCGGTGGCGGCGCTTGCCAAAAAGGTGAAGAACCTGATGGCCTTTGACGGTCAGGCCCTGGCTGAAGAAGCCAAGAACCCCCTGGCCCTGAACATGGTGATGTTGGGCGCCTTGTTCGGCAAGGCCACGCTTCCGATCGGGGTTCCTTCCATCAAAAAAATGATCAAACAAAACACCAAGGAACGTTTTGTAGATTCAAACCTTTTGGCTTTTGACCTTGGCTTTAAGGCAGCCAAAGGCTGACACGAATATTAGGCGGCTCCCGCGGTCCAGGCCGCCTTGCTGAAAAAACCAAAGTGACCGTACAGCCCGCCCGGGGATCATTGCGGCAGATCCCCGGGCGGGCATTTTTTTGGTGCGCTTGTTCAAAAAAAACAGGCCGCCCAAAAAAGCTGCCAAATCCCGCAGACGGCCTCAGGCTTAACAGGTCGAAAGCCAATGCCGGCGCCGGTGATCAGGTCTGGTCAGTCAGCCCCGTTTTCAGGAAGCCGGGCAACATCTTTGCACGATAAGGGAAACAATCATGCCGAGTGCGCCAACCAGGCAGCTTCCCTGCAAGACCAGCTTCATTGCCTGATTAAAAGAGGTGAAGGAGTCCGCATCCAGCACTTGATCGCCGACGATAAAGGATATGGCCATGGAGATGGCCACCATGCTGGCGGTCATGCCCACGGTGCGCACTTGGCCGGTCACTGCCGTGGCCACGCCGTATTGCTTGGGAGATATTGCTTGCATGATGGTTTTCATGTTCGGGGAGGCAAAAGAGGCAACCCCAACCCCAAGCACGCTCAACATTCCCACAATGGAAACCAGCGAAGTGGAGCCGTCAAAGGTCGAAGCCCAGCCCACTCCGGCCACACAGAAAAGCATCCCCGCGGCAACCAGCATCTCCGAGTCAATGCGGTCTGCCAGGCGGCCGCAGACCGGTGACAGAATAGTCTGGGTGAGGGGCTGGACAAGCAAAACGGTTCCAGCCTCAGCCGGGGACATGCCGCGGCCCAATTGCAGGTAAAGGCTCATAAGAAAGCCGACCCCAAAGGTTGTGGCAAAATTGATGAACTGCAGCAGGTTGCCGATACTGAATTTTGCATTCCCGGCAAACATATCAAGCTCGAGCATGGGGTTTGAACAGCGTGATTCATGCCATATAAACAAGGCCATGGTTGCCAGAAATCCAAACAAGGCGATAAGCCCGCCTGTGGTGTCCGCATTGGCGCCTCCGAAAAGCAAAAGGCCAATGCTGACCATGCTGATAAACGCGCCCGCATAATCAAAGGCGACATCGGGCCTGAAGTAATCCCATTTCAAGGCCCTTAAGGCCAAGGCAAGCGCCAGTAAACAGGGAATCCCGCCTATGAAAAACAATCCGCGCCAACCAAGGACCTCTGCAATATAGCCCCCCAGAAAAGGACCGGCCGAAACCCCCATGTAGATAAAGGCCATGGCGATGCCCAGCACCTTGCCCCGCTCATTGGATGAAAAGGCTTCCAACAGAATAGCCAGGCCGGTGGAGACCTGCATGGCCCCTCCAAAGGCCTGTATGGCCCTGATGGCGATCAGGGTTTGGATGTCCTGGGCAAGCCCCAGGGCAATGGTGGCCAAGGTGAAGATGCCGAGCCCAAGGGTGAAGATCCAATTGCGCCCCATCAGGTCCGAAGCCCGGCCAAAAGAAAGCAGGCACATGGCGTTGACCCCTAGGAAAACCGATTCCACCAGGCTCAAGGCAACCCCGTCCGCCTGGAACTCCAAACCTATGGAGGGCAAAACAACCCCGACAGAGGAGAGCATAAAGGGGGCGGCGAATTGACTGGAAGCCACAGCGAAAAGCACGCTCCACTTGCGGGCAAACGATGCCTTCATGCCTTATCTCCCAGGGCGGCCTTCTTGAGATTCTCAACCAACCGGTCCAGCATATTTAAGAACTGGTCTTCCTCCGCAGGGGAAAGACCGGTAAACAACACCTCATTATGCCAGGCCAAAATTTCCAGCAACCTGGGATGCAATGCGCGTGATTTGGCGGTTAAGTACACTCTTTTTTTGCGGCGGTCTTCCGGGTCCGGCTTCCTGGTGACCAGCCCGTCCTGCTCCATGTCCAACAGGGCCCTGGCCGTGGCTGCCCGATCAATGCACAGGTGATTGCTCAACTCTTCCTGAACAATTCCGTCAAACCTCAAGAGAACCATCAGAAAACCGACTTTTCCCCGAGATATCCCCAACTCCTTGAGCGGGCCCGCCATGCAGGACATGCTTAAACGGTGTAGCATGCCCAGCCTCCTGCCCGGAGATCTTTGCTCAAACTTATCTATATGATCTGACTTCATCAGCCTCAAACTCCTTGACTTATCAATCATTGACTTGTCAAGTATATTGAAAAAACACTGACCTTCAACCCAAAAATATTGAATTACTGTGTTTTTTCGATTTACAGGATTGTTTCACTCAGAAATGAGAAGTTAAGAGGAATCCAACCCAAAGGCAAGCGACCAAGAGCCTTGCCTTTGGGTTGGATAAACTTATTAATCAGGTTTGCATCTGAAACGGGACCACAAAGAAGGCCCCAGCAGTATGGCCAGGTTTACCAAAATAAGGAAAAGGCTGATGGGCCTGGTGACAAAGGTGGACCAGTCTCCGTTGCTCATGATCAAAGAGCGCCGGAAATTATCCTCTAAAATGGGGCCGAGCACAAAACCCAGGATGATCGGCGCGGGCATTATGCTTATCTTCTGCAGCAGATACCCCAAAAGGCCGCACCCCAAAAGCACCCACACGTCAAACATGGTGTTTCTGATGGCATAGGCCCCCACTATGCAGGCCAGCAATATGGCGGGCAAAAGAAAGTGGCTGGGCACTTTTATCAGGCGGGCGAAATACCTGGCCCCGAAAAGACCCACCAGGGCAAAGGTGACAACACTGAACACATTTCCCAGATATATGGTGGAAATAATATCCGGCCTGGTGGCAAACAAAAGCGGCCCCGGGGCCAACCCGTTTATCATAAGCGCGCCGATAAGGATTGCAGTCTGGGGATCACCGGGAATTCCCAAGGAAAGCATCGGCACAAATGCGCCGCCCACCGCGGCGTTATTGGCAGCCTCGGCAGCAACCACACCCTCGGGAATACCGGTGCCGTATTTTTCACTGTCTTTGGAAAAGCGCTTTTGCAGGCCATAGGCGGCCATGGATGCGATGGCCCCTCCGGCAGCCGGAATAGCGCCGATAAAGGTGCCTATTATTGAAGAAAAGGCCATCTTGGGGCCAAACCTGAAGAGCTCGGAGAACTTCGGCAGCACCTTGCTGATCTTGGCGGTGACCTGTTGCACCCGCGTCTCGGACTCCAGCTTCACCAGCACCTCGGTCACCCCAAAGAACCCCACCATCACCGGTATCATCTGAAGCCCCGCCTGGAGATCTTTGGAGCCAAAGACAAACCTGGGATAGGCGGAGATAACATCCTGGCCCACTGTGGCCAAGAGAAGACCTATCAGCCCTCCGATAAGCCCCTTTATGGTGGAGCCAAAGGAAATATAAGAAACAATGCTGATCCCCAAAAGGGCTATGCCGGTATATTCCTGGGCGCTGAACTCAAGCGCCAGGCTTGCCAAGACCGGTGCGGCAAAAACCAGAATCAAAACCCCGAACAACCCGCCCAGGGCGCTTGCCAGGGTGGCATAGCCAATTGCCTGGCCGGCCTTGCCTTTTTTGGCCATGGTGTGGCCGTCAAAACCAGTGGCAATTGCAGAAGGAGTGCCGGGGATATTAACCAGAATTGAAGACAAGGAGCCTGAATAACAGGCGCCTACGTAAATACCAACCAAAAACACCATGCCGTGCACATCGCTCATGGCAAAGGTCATGGGCATGAATATGGCCATACCCATAGTGGCGGTAAGGCCGGGTATGGCCCCAAAAAAGATTCCCAAAACAGAACCGGCCACCACCAGAAAAAGGGTGAATGGTTCGCTGAAAGACCCGAGACCGGCAGTTAACAATTCAAAGACACCCATTAAAGCGTCCTTTCACGCCCAAACTGAGGAACAGGGAAGCTGAATTCCCACAAACAACTCGAAGACCAGATACACAACCAATAAAAGCCCGGCTGTGTAGACCAGGTAAGCCAAAATTCTTGCCGGGCTTTTGGGCGGAGTGACGGCCCAGGCCATGGCCAGTACCAGAATTGCGGCGGCGGGGAAAAACCCCAGCAAATCCTGGATAAAGATATAGGCCACACTCAGGCCGAGTATCAAGGCCACCAGACCGTATCTGGGCCTGGCCGGTTTTTTTTGAGCCGGGGCGCAATCATCTGCCTGGCCGGGCTTTGCCCTCAGGCTTAAAAGGCCGAGGCCCATGAGCAACCAGGCCAGCACCTCCGGATAAAAGGCCGGGCCCGATCCGAACCCCTGCCCCGAAGTCTCGGGGAATCCGTGGCATTGCTGCAATATAACCCCTCCAATTGCCAGGCAAAAGCCACAGGTGACTATGGAATCACGGGAAAACATGGTCATGATAATTGTCCCACCAGGTGATGAAAGGCAAAAGCCCTTACGAATACGCGCACGCAGACCAGGGCTTACAGAGAAACCGGGCAAAAAATGGATCCCAAACGCCCTGCCCTGTTTTCTTGCCTGCTTAACAAATAAACCGGCATGGCCTGAAAAAAGCCCTGCCGGTTTATAGCGGCTATCTTTTGTTAAGCCCCAGGGCGGTTACCATTTCTTCAACTTTTTTATCCGAGGCCTGGCGGAACTTGACGATCTCAGCGGTGGCCATGTAGCTTACGTCCAACCCGGAATTTTTAATCTTCTTTTTGGTGGACGGATCGTCAAAGGCTGCCTTGAGGGCCTTATCCAGGGCAGCCACCACCTTGGCAGGAGTGCCCTTGGGAACCACGATGGATTCCCAGAACGGCATGGTGATATCCACCCCCATTTCCTTCATGGTGGGCAGATCCGGGTAGGCGGGATAGCGCTTTTCGGCCGCAATGGCCAAAGCCTTTATCTTACCGGCCTTGATCAGGGCCTTGGCCGGGCCCATGGCCACAAACATGGAGTCCACATGTCCTCCGGCCAGGGCGGCCAGAGAAGGGCCCCAGCCCTTATAAGGCACCTGGGTGAATTTGATCCCGGCCACCTTGCCGAACTCGCTGGAATAAAGGTGATCGATAACCCCTGCACCGGCATTGGCGTTTTTAATCTTGCCCGGATTTTTCTTGCCAAAGGCCACAAAGTCTTTGAAGGTCTTGAACTTGGATTTGGTGTTCACCAGGCAGACCAGAGGCGGATTGATAACCCCGCTCACAGCCTGATATTGATCCATCATCACAGGCGAGACGCTTGTGTACTGGGCGATAACCGCGGATATGCCCAGGAAACCCAGGGTGTAGCCGTCCGGTTTGGCATCGGCCAGGGCCTTGGCGCCGACCATGGAGCCTGCGCCGGGCATATTCTTCACCACCACAGGCTTGCCCAGGGTTTTCTTCATATGCGCAGCCAGGATGCGGCAGGTCATGTCACCGGAGCCGCCGGGAGACCAGGGCACGATCAGGGTGATTGATCTCTCGGGAAATTGAGCAAGGGCCGGGCCCGGAAGGGCCAAGGCGAAGACAGTGACCAAAAGTGCGACCAAAGTCAACCATTTCCCGGCTTTTTTGTGCATTGCTGGACCTCCTTGACGAAAAGGAAATAGAAACCAAAGCCTGATGCCTCTAAATCCCATCTTTATTAGGCATCAGCAGGTTGTTTAGAAGCAGCCTGCCAGGCGTTGAACTGCCCCAGCCTACAAAACCAATTTGACTTTGGTCAATACCTATATTGATAGGGATATTATTTTCATCTGATTTACTAGGGGGTTACCTTGTATCACTATAAGACACAAAGTTTCAAACTCTTTTATTTCCACATGGTTACAAACCGAAGATCATCAGCAAGTTAAATTTGGACAGCAAAAAAAGCCGGGGTGATCCATCTGGGACAGATCCACCCGCCGGCCAGATAAGCGTTAAAAGAAAGATGCGAAGATTTTTACTGTGCGATTCACAGAGATCGTTTCAGTTTTGACAATTGAAGATCAAGGAAGTAGTTTGCTTCCCTAAGGCGTTCCTTTGCCGGATCGTACATAGCTTGGACCTCTTCGGTGAAAGGAGTTTTGGAACTTCGTTCGGTTATTCGGTCTATAGGAGCCTTCCCCCTCGAACTCCCGTGACCACGGAGCCAATTGTAGTGAAATACCCATTCATCAAGGCGGTCCTGTAATTATGGGTCATCCAAATCGTACAAAGCGTAAAATTCTTGGATTACAGTCTGTTGAACTCGCTCCACTTTACCGTTTGGGCGAAAAACTCTCCCCCTCGATCGGTTTGGATCCGCCGCACCGGGAATGACATTTATTTCATGACTTTTTCTTAAAAATGCAGATTATTGGCTGCTGTGCGTCTGGGATATAGAGCAGCAACCAGAAAGAGCGAACACCCATCAAGCGCGGTGTATTGATACAGGCCTGGTTTCAACTTCATGTATCCATCTTGCACCCTATCGCCGGGATAGGACGCTCATAGGGTTCGAAATGATATTTTCGTCGCGGTCGGATCAGCAAAGGCGCCTGATTACGTCTTAGGACGGATAGTTGCCAGAGACAATTTCAGTCCATGACGCCATATGAGCCCGCTTTGAATCCTTCCGCCTCCTGGGTGGAACTTGCGGAAGCCAATAATCCACTGCTCATGCTGTGTTGTGAGCTTACGATCCTGATCGTTATCTCAGATGAAGTATATGACCGCATTATTTTCGGCGAAGCCAGCCACGACAGCATCTACACCAGAAAAGGCATGGCAGAGTGGACTTCGGTTCTGGGTTCTTTTTCCAAGGCCTACGCCATGACCGGCTGGCGCCTGGGCTGGCTCTTTGGGTCGGAAGACCTTATCAAGGGTGTGCTCAAGGTGGTGACCTTTAACACCGCCAGCGCCTCCACCATATCCCAGCGAGGCGCTTTGGCCGCGCTTAAGAGCGGCGACGCCGTGGTGGAAAAAATGGCCTCTGAATTTGGCAAACGCTGCGAATATGTGTATGAGAGATTAAAAGGCATGCCTGGTGTGGATGTGCACAAGCCCCAGGGTTCTTTTTACATCTTCCCCAGGATAAAGGGACTTCCCCAAGAAGGTCTTGATTTTGCCTTGGAATTACTGGACAAAAAACAATTGGCCGTGGTGCCGGGAGATGCCTTTGGCCCCTCGGGTGCGGGTTGCCTGCGCCTGGCCTGCACCCTGAAGCGGGAAAAGCTTGCCAAGGCCATGGATCGTTTGGAAGAATTCTTAAATGAAAAGAAAATCCGACCATAACTCAACCAAAAGTTAATTCAAAGCCTCAGTCCCTTAGGGACGGAGGCTTTTTTTAACCTGCACCTGCCCGCCGGAAAGGGACAGGCAAAAAAGGAGACTTGATCATGGAATACGGTTTTGACCACCTTCACCTGCGCTGTCAGGATCTGGAAGGCGCGGTTGACTTTTACGTAAAAATGCTTGGCGGCGAGGTTGTAAAACGGTTTGAGGTCAATGGCATGCCCATTGTCAGGGTGGTGGTGGGCGGCACCAACATCGCCTTTTCCCCCATAACAAAAAATTTGAGCATAACTGTCCCGGCCGATGAACCCCGCTGGGGAGCCTATCAGATCGGCTTTACCGTGGCAGACCTGGAACAGGCCATGGCTGAACTAAAGGCCAAGGGCGGCAAATTCAAAAACGAGCCCTTTGACGCGGCCCCCGGAGTGCGGGCGGTGTTTATGGAAGGCCCCGACGGAATTGAGATCGAACTGATGCAGGTCGGCAACTGAAAACAGCATAAAAAAAGCGGCCTTTTTCAAGAGACTGCCTGATCAGAAAACGGCCCGGGCCTTAAACCTGGCCCGGGCCGGATCATTTGGCAAAAGACGTTACAAGCTTTTAAGCATCCGAAGCATCTGCGCCTGCCGGACAAGAGGCGGCTACGTCCTTGGGGCGAAGCACCTGCACCAGCCTGACCTTGAACTCTTTTTTCCTGCCCAGCGCCTTTGAGACCTTGCGGAGTATCAGCCAGGTAATGGTCAGGGAGGCAAATCCAAGTAAAACCGCTGCGTTCTGCTCATCCCATCCCCACTGGGGGCCATAGATTTTCCCCAGGCTGGAGCCCAATATCAGGGCTAAAACCGGCACCATGTAGACCAGAAAGCCAGCGCCAAGCACCCCGCGTCTGGGCAAGGCCAGAAGCACCCTGTCCCCTTCCTTGGCCTTGGCTTCATTAATGGCCCATATCATGCGTTTTTTCACGCCGCCCATGGTCTGGCAAGAGGTCTTGGCCACGCAATGGGAGCAGGCCTCGGTCTGCACGGTCTCCACCTGGGCCAGGCCGCCTTGTACGGCTAAAACCCTGCCCTCTTCGTGCATGTCGCTTTGTTGTTTAATCTGTTGCATATTATTAATCATACCATTTTAATAAACTTTAAACACGCCACCCTGATCCAATCAAAGTGTTGTGCGGTTCTCTTTCATCCACCAGCCCAGGGGCCTGCCGGAAACCTGCCTACCCAAGACCCTGGTCAAAAGATTTTGCAGCCTTTGTTCATGCCCGGGCATGGCAGGTATGCCGGGCAAATCTTCACAATCAAGCAAAAAGCTTGGCGAGCCTTTGGTCACAAATCCGAAAACATCGGCCATAAGCCCGAACTTGCCTCTAAAATCAAGGTGTTCGACCAACTGAAAAAAGGTTGTATTAACCGTGACCCACCAGGGGTCATCCAGTGCCTGGCCGCCTTTTTGGCACTTACTTTTGGAGGCCATGGTGCGACATGCCATTGGACGATAGTGGTAAACCGAGCAAAGGCCGTTTTCAAGCCAAGGGCAAACTCCCCGGGGTTTGGGAGGATCAGGCTCGGGCGGCGGCTCATTTTTCGTCAGACACATCCTGGCCAGTGCGTTTACTGTGTTTGCCGGTCTGGCCGCCGGGTCCGCACGCCCAGGCAAAGGAACCGAAAGCGCGCCTTCCAACATATAGCGCGCCTCCAAAGTTGTCAGGGCCACCTGATCTGTGCAGCACACAAAACACCCTGGGGCACAAGCCAAATCCGTCCTTTCCGCGGCCTGCTCCCCATAGGCCAGGTAAAGGGCCTCAAGCAGCGTAAAAACCATATCCCGGGCATCGGTTATGCCCCCGTCTGAGGTAAACATAATCCCCCACAACGATTTTAACAGATAAGATTTCCACTCATCTCCAGATTGACACTCACTTGCTACGAATCTATACTTTTTTTAACCCGTAAGCAATACTGCTTGGGCAAAGGATCAGGCAGAGGCCCCTTGCAAAGGCCGGGAGTTTGCATATCTCCCCAGGCAAGGCCTTTTGAGGTCAACTACCTTGACAATAAGATCATCTCTTAACTACAATTTTGAGTGGGCCTGTCACGACCCCAGGGCGGATAAGCTAACTCCGCTTTTTAAGGTAGAAAAATGACGAAACTTAAACAGCCTCGCCAACGCGAGATCACCTGCCAAAAGTGTAAACGCACTTTTATGTCCAGTCTTTTGGGAATTGCCTATTGCCCCTATTGTCGCCATCCCAACAAACTGGAGCCCGGATTCAGCCCCAACAGCTAAAAATTCATTTCCGAAACAAGCCTGTGTCCGCACAGGCTTGTTTCATTGACCAAGACACGGTCGGGAGTCGCTGGAATCACAATCAAACCCATCAAGGAGAAGGTATTAATGAAAAGATGTTTTGGGCAAGTGATCCTCGTATTTGCGTTGTTTGGCCTGCTGGCCGCCACTCCTGCATTTGCAGACGACATAACCGACCAGATCAAGGCCGGCATGGAGCTTTATGAACAGGGCAAGGTGACGGAAGCCATTAATGAGCTTGAATTTGCCCTGGCCCAGATGCGCCAAAAAAAGGCCGATGCCTTGGGTGATGTGTTTCCAGACGCGCCTGACGGTTGGAAGGCGGAAAAGCCCCAGTCAGAGGCAGCCAGCCGGGCCATGCTCGGCGGCGGCATCTCCGCCACCAGGGCCTACACCCAGAAAAACGGCAAGGGCCGGGCTGAAATCCAGATCATGACAGACTCGCCCATGATTCAATCGCTCTCCATGTTGTTCAACAATCCCATGTTCTTACAGGGAAGCGGTAAAGGCAAGTTGATCAAGGTGCAGGGCCAAAAAGCGCTTTTAAAATCCCGCAGTGACAAAAGAGCCGAGCTGCAGGCCATGATCGACAACAAGGTTCTGCTTGAAGTCAAGGTCAACAGATATGAGGGAGCCGCTGATTTTGCCAAACAATTGGCGGAATCCATTGACCTGGACAAAATCCGCAAGCTGAACAAATAGCAGACGCTCGCAGCATGTCGCCCTCTCAAAGGGCGGCATGCTTTTTTAAATTTGCCCGCCCACAAAGCCTTAAATGAAACTCCCGCCCTTGCTTGCCATTGACACGGTCCTTGTTAAAGCCTCATTCTGGAAATAAGGGGGGAGCAAAAAAGGCCTGGCATTTCCCCAGGCAGTAATGGCGTCATTTAAGCCTTTTGCCTGAAGTGACGCGTCTTTTCCTCAAAAAAAGGAGGTGAGGCAATGAAGGCAGGCATCATTTTTACGGGAACCGGGCCTATTTTGGTGCTGACTTCTTACGACTCCTTTGACGACCCCAAATTCGTTGAAAAACTGGCCCGCAAAGGAATCATGAAATTCGTGGCCCATGAACTTGAAGTAGACATGGTTGCCAAGCGCTATGGCCAGCAATACAAAATCATCATGAACGATGTAAAACAAGAGGAAGACCTGCGCGTGCTGGACTATAACGGGCACAATGTTTTTTATAACTTTTCCTTTTCCGAGATGGGCCCCGCTATTCGTCACGAATGAATTAAACCCACCAGGCTTGCCCGTCCGGTAAAAGGCTTTACCGGACGGGCGGCTTTTTTTGCACCCTGCCGGTTTTTATGGCATAAACAGCGCGCATTATTTTCTTAGAGGCAGCCCGGCCGTGGCCAAAGCCCGGCCTTGACCCCTACTCTGCCTGGTGGTATGGTGCGTTATTCAAGAGGAGGTCTGCGAACATGGGTGCAAGGCGATTTACCAGCTATTATTATTGGTATTTGCCCCAAGGGTCTGCCCGCACCCCCTGAACTTCTCTGAAAAATTCAGACAAGCTTCAAAAGCCGCGGACAGCCCAGCAGTTCGCGGCTTCTTTTTGTATGGGTTTTAAATAGGCACCAAAAAAGCCAAAGGAGAAACGACTCATGCCTATCGCAAACAAAATGGCGGAGTTCATCGAGCGTTCCAGTTGGATCAGGGCCATGTTCGAGACCGGGGCCAAGCTAAAGGCGGAAAAAGGCGCGGAAAACGTCTATGACTTTTCCCTGGGCAACCCCATGTTGGAGCCGCCGGAATCTTTTTATCAAGTGCTTGCCCAGACCACGGCCCAGCGGGGACCGGGCACCCATGGCTATATGCCGAACTCGGGCTATCCCCAGGTGCGCCAAAAGGTTGCCGACTATCTCAACCAAAGGGATGGGCTTGGTTTTACACCGGACGATATCTTGATGACCGTGGGCGCGGCCGGAGCGGCCAATGTGGTCTTCAAGGCCCTGGCGAACCCCGGTGAAGAGGTGGTGGTGCCCACCCCTTATTTTGTGGAATATGATTTCTACGCGGACAACCATGGGGCAAGCATCAAAAGGGTCGCCACCAACGACGATTTCAGCCTGAACCTGGAGGCCATGGCCGAGGCGATCACCGAAAAGACCGCGGCTGTGATGATCAACACCCCCAACAACCCCACGGGCCAGGTTTACTCCGCCGAAGAGCTGGCAGCTCTGGCCGATATCCTCACCCAGGCCGGAAAAAGGCTCGGCAGGCCCATATATCTGATCAGTGACGAGCCCTACAAAAAAATCATCTTTGATGGTTGCGAAGTGCCCAGTATATTCAAATCCTATGCGAACAGCATTGTGCTCACCTCCTTTTCCAAGGACTTGAGCCTGGCAGGCGAGCGCATAGGATATATCGCCCTTAATCCCAAGATCGAGGACAAAACCCAGATGATCGCGGCCATGAACCTGGCCAACCGGATCCTGGGCTTTGTGAATGCCCCCGCGCTTATGCAGAAAGTGGTGGCCGAACTTTTGGATGACTCGGCTGATATGAACGAATACGCCCGCAAAAGAGACCTGTTCTGCGATGTGCTGGACCAGGCGGGCTATGAATATGTCAAACCCAAGGGAGCTTTTTACATCTTCCCCAAATGCCCCATCCCAGATGATGTGGCCTTTGTAAAAGCCGCAGTGGAAGAATGCCTCTTACTGGTGCCTGGTTCCGGATTCATGGGACCCGGGCATTTCCGCATTGCCTTCTGCTGCGAAGACGCTGTGATTGAGCGATCTTTAAATGCATTCAAAAAAGTCCGTGAACGATTCTAAATCCTTTGATCAGGCCCGGGCCGGGAGGCTCTTTCACCTCGCCAGCCTGGGCTGCAAAGTAAACCAGGCTGAGCTGGCATATCTCGCCTCCGAACTGGAGAAAAAGGGATGGGCCAGGGCAGAGGACCCGGCCCAGGCCGACCTGGCCATCCTGATGACCTGCTCGGTGACCGCAGGGGCGGCCAGGCAATCCAGGCAAATGACCAGGCGTCTGGCCAAGGCCTGCCCCAAGGCGGTTATTCTGGCCACGGGCTGTGATGTGCAGGCCGAACCCCGGGCCTATACCAAAGAAAATGCGATAATCCTGGGGCGAAGCCGTCTGGTGGAGCTGCCCTTGATGGCTGCCGGGGAAAAACCCTGGCCCGACCAGTCCCAGGCCCCGGATGCCCCGGACCAGGGGCTGTTTTGCCCCGGGGTGAGAGAGCCCGGCAACGGCCGCAGCCGCGCTTTGTTAAAGGTTCAGGACGGATGCAATGCCTTTTGCGCCTATTGCATTGTGCCCTACACCAGAGGCAGGCCAAGGAGCCTTCCCCTGGACCAGGCTCTAGCCGCTTTCAGAAAGCTTGACCAGGCTCGCACCGCAGAAGTTGTCCTGACCGGCGTGCACCTGGGGCGCTATGGCCTGGACCTTGAACCCAAATCCAGCCTCACCGAACTGGTGGAGGCCCTTTTGGGGCAAAATGCCTATACCAGGCTGCGCATCTCCTCCCTGGAGGTGAACGAGATATCGGATCGCCTGGTTGATTTGACCACCAGCCACGCCAAGTTATGCAGGCATCTGCACATCCCCCTGCAATCAGGCTGTGACCTGGTCCTCAAAAAAATGGGCAGGCCCTATAAAACCGCTGAATTTGCCCGTACGGTTCTTGAGTTGCATGAAAAAAGCCCTGACATCTGCCTGGGGGCGGATGTGTTGGTGGGGCTCCCCCATGAGGACGAGGAATCATTCAAACGCACCCATGACCTTTTGGCCGGTCTGCCTTTATCATATTTCCACGTGTTCCCCTATTCTCCCAGGCAGGGCACCAGGGCAAGCGCCATGAAAAACAGGACCCGGGGACCGGAAGTCAAGCAACGGGCCGCTATTTTACGCGAACTGGGTAAAGAAAAGTTCAAGTCCTTTTTACAAACTCAGGAAAACAGAGAATTTGAGGCTGTGGTTGAAGCGGACAACAAGGCCCGCACAGACAACTATTGCCTGGTGAAGCTCGATGAACCGGCCCGGCCCGGAGATTTGGTGAAAATAAAAACCCAAACCCTGCTGGAGCATCAGGGCCAGTATATGCTCGGCGGCAAGATACTTTCCCAACGGCCTTTTATTTGCCTGTAATCATGTCATTCCGATAAATTCCGGCCGGACCCGGTTTATTTGCCGGGTACGGCTTTGACTTCGGGCCCTTGCTTGGGTATTGTCATATTGTTTGGGGTAAGGTTTTCAAAAGGATGCTTTCCCCCGACCTGGGCCAAGCATGATAAAGCCGGACCATGGCCGCTGTTTTTCACCTGAGCCGTTATTATGCACTCAGGCGCCGCATGGTCTTTGGTATTCAACCCCTTTAGCGGAGATCATAGCAAGTTGAGGCACCGCCTGTTTTTGTTGTGCGCAGTGATCTTTTGCCTGGCTCTGACCGGCCTTTGCGGCGCGGCCCAAGGCCGGGATGCATCGCTCATGCTGGCGGCCCAAGACGCCCCCAGACTGAAATGGGTGGAGCTGTCAATCGGCGGCAGACCCGTCAGCATCAAGGCGGGCGGAGTTCTGGCCCTGCACCCGGACGCGCCCTTTATGGTGATTAAAGCGGCGAGTGATTCCTGGCTGAATTTGGGGCTTTCCTACCACTTGGCCGACCGGCCCATGATTGACCTGAACCAATACCACACTCTGGCTGAAATCTATGGGGACAAGATCTTTGATCTTGAATCCATCACTTTAAAAGTTTTCAAGGACGGTCAATCCCTGGGCCAGGTGAGACTGGTTCCCAGGCTTTTGCCGATTGACTGGCTGCGCAGGGCGGAAAACACCACCAGCCTGGCCGACAAAATCCGCTATACCAAAAAGGCCGCCGGGCTCACCCCGGATAACCGGCTTTTGATGATGCGCCTGCTGGATCTTTTGCTGGAGGCCAAACAATTCAAAGAAGCCGCCGAGATCCTGGAACCCCTGACCAGGGCCAATGACGATCGCGAACTGTTGCTGCGCCTGGCCGGTCTCTACCATGACATGGGCCGGGACGTGAAAGAAGCCGACACCCTTACCAGGCTCATGAATGCGGGCCAGGGTTCTCCGGAGATCATCGACAGGCTGACAACCCTTTATGAAAAACTGGGGCGCTGGCAAGAGGCTGCGGCCCTGATGCCGCAGCTTCTAAAAGATAAAAAAGGCAGGGAAAGGGCAAAGTCCTACCGCAGGCTGGCCGAGGCCCTGCAAAGGGCGGGCAGGGAAAAAGAAGCCCTTTCCGCCTGGCAGGAGGCAGCCAAACTGAACCCGGACGATCCTGACCTTTGGCGTCGCCTGGCCAGGATGAAAGCCAAGGAAGGTGATAAAGCAGGCCTTTTGGACGCCCTTAAAAAGGCCTCGGACCTGAACCCCAAGGACAAATCCCTGCACCTGGAACTGGCTGAAGCCCTGTTGCAAAAAGGGGACAAAACCCAGGCCGCCCTGGCCCTGGAAAAGGCCTTGGAGCTGACTCCCCAAGATGTGGGGATTATGCTTCGCCTGGCCGGACTTTATCAGGAGCAGGAAGACAGGGAAGCCTTGGCTTCGGTTTATGAAAGACTTACACAGGTAAAAAAAGACGATCCGGATCTACACTACAACCTAGCCGTTTTGACCATGGAGATGGGCGACTATCAGCAGGCATTGGTCAGCCTGGAGGCAGCCAGCCGCTTAAAACCCAAGGACGGGGAAATAGGCTTTTTGCTTTTGGAGACCCTTTTACAGCTCAAGCGCTGGGACCGGGCGTCCAAGCTGGCCGACCAGATGCTCAAACAAAAGGTGGACCCCATAAAGCTGGTCAACCAGGTGCATGATCCTCTTCTGGAGCACCGTCCGGAAAAGCTGGCGAATATCCTGGACCTGGCCCTGAAGGCCAGCCCCAAGACCAAAAACCTCTACAAGCTGCGCGCCTCCCTGGCCCTGGATCTCAAAGATTCCAAGACTGCCATAAAGGTGCTCGCCAAGGCGTTCAAGGCCCTGCCCAAGGAGTTGGACCTGGCCTGGGACCTGGCCAACCTGTATGAAGCTCAAGACCAGGACTCAGAGGCCCTTGATGTGCTGGGCCACATCTTGGACAAGGACCCTGATTACCAGGGAGCCCAGGAACGGTATCTGCAGATCAAGACCAGGCTCATGGCCCAAAAAAACCATAAGAAGACCAGGTAAACCACCTTGCCCGACAAAACAGATTCCCATATTGAACTTGAGGTGACCTGCGCCTGGATCACGCAAAAGGGCCGGATTCTCCTGGCTCAAAGGCCGGAAAACCGCCTGTGGGAGATGCCCGGCGGCAAACTGGAGCCCGATGAGGAGCTGAGTGACTGCCTTTTGCGGGAACTGAACGAGGAGCTGGGTTTAAAGGCCCGGATAAAGGCCTACCTGGGGCGGATAAGCCACGCCCAAAAAAACCGCACCATTAACCTGCATTGTTTCCACTGCCTGCCGGGGCATATTCCTCCCCGGGCCAGGGAGCACTTGCAGATCGCCTGGTTCGGTCCGGATGAAATAAAAGCCCTTAACCTTTGCCCGGCAGACAGGAAGATGCTCAAGGCCCTGGCCCCGCTGCCGCTGCGGTGAAAGGTATGTCCGGAAGAGATTTTCACTTGCACGATCCCGGGCTCAAAATCTTCCGGACCACCCGGCGCATGCCCTATTCCAAGACTTCATCCAGCCAATCAAAGAGCACCTGTCCCACCAGGTCACGGTTTTCCATTACGCAATGGTTTGTGGCCCCTTCGGCAGTGGGGGTGACAACCATTTTCTTTTTGGGGTTGGGGAAATTATCCAAAGCGTATTTTTGCTGTTCCTGGACTGCCTTGCTCTGGTATTCCCCCTGTCCCACTATGATCAGGGCGGGTGCGTCTATCTTTTCAGGGTCAAAGGTGTTGCCCTGGTTGGCCTTGGCCAGGTCTGCGGGCTTTTCCACGCCATAACGCAGGCAAATGGCCTCTACGATTCCCCTATGAAAAGAAGTCCAGGAATTCATCTCCTTTTCATCGGCAGTTACAGCGGGCATGGTCTTAAAAAGGGTATAGGCGTCTGTCACAGCCGAATTCATGGCTATGGCCTTGATGCGCTTGTCATGCATGGCCGCCTGGGGCACAAACAATCCCCCGCCGCTTATGCCATAGGCAGCGATCCCGTCCGGGTCCGTCTCTGGGCGGCTTAAGGCATAATCCACCACGGATTTCATTGGGATATAGGTGTCTGTACGAAAAACCTTACCCTCAACCGGCATAAGCCCCTGGCCGGGAAGGTCCACGGTCAAAAAGTTGCACCCCCGTTCATAGGCCTGCCGGGCCAGGTAAAAATAAAGATCCTCAATATAGGTTTCCCCGCCGCCGATCATGATCAGGGTTTTAGCTGAAGATCCGTCATGATTTGCTGCGCGGAAATAACCGGGGATCACCGTGTCTTCAAAAGGTATTTCAATATACTCCAGGGGGGGATCGAAAAGCGGTCCCAGTTTTTTCATCAAGCGGCGGCATTTTTGCCCCCTTTCCAAAAACCTGGAATCCATAGGGTTCATGGCCAGGGAGGATATGCGGTAATAATAGGCTGCCCGCAAAAATTGCGAACGGGCGCTTATATCGTGTCCCTTGGCAAGCGCCCTTTCTCCCCGGGCCTGGACAAGTTCGGCCAGGTCGAACCAGGCCTTATGCCAGGTCTTGGCGTCACCGTCTTTTATTTTGGAGGCTGCGTAAAAGGCCTCCCCCACACTGCACCCCCGGTTTACCGAAGCTCCCAAGACCAGATTGCCAAAGTGAAAATCCATATCCTCGTCTTGGAAAAAATAGCGGTAACTCGATGCGTGGGCATCAAACTCCCCGCTTTTTTCCGCGGCCTGTAAAAACGGAGTTCCCCCAAAAGGGCAAAGTAAAAACATTCCAATGACCAGGATAGTAAAAGAGGCTTTCACAGATAACGGCATGAAGCACCTTATGCATTTTGTTCAGGATTAAATTCAAATCATCATGCAAGCCAATTTGGGCAAAAAAGCGGGACGGATCTTGATAAAGCCCCGGCGCATCGCCCTGCTCCTGCCTTGCCTAACTCATTTCCGGGGCTGAAGTCAAAGAAAATACTTCCTGATCATAGCTAATTAACCAAAAGGAGCTTTAAATACACCAGGGCATGCAAAACCTCCCTGCCCGGCCCAGGGAAATCTGGTATATAAACCAATCCAAGGGCAAATATTGATTTTTCCAGGAAAAGCCTGGTGCGCCCCCAAGGCGGATTCTTGACAAATACCCTTCAGAGTGGTATTTATTCCGCTTCAACCTATAACTCCTTTCTCTGCGGCTTCATCTCGGGAGCGCGTGGAGACGACTAGACCGTAAGGAGAGTCAATGAGACACTACGAGACCCTTTTTATCATCAGTCCCGACCTCGCTGAGGAAGAGACCCAAACCATAGCGGAGAAGTACTCCGCCCTTTTGACCGACCATGGTTCAATCATGGCCAAAGTGGAGCACTGGGGCAGGAAACGCCTGGCCTATACCGTCAAAAAGTTCCACAAAGGTTACTATGTGCTGTTTGAGTACGGCGCAGAGCCCAGCGCGGTCATGGAGATGGAACGGCTTTTCAAGATCGACGAGGATGTCATTCGTTTCCTGACAGTGAAAAAAGAAGACGTCTTTGATCCTGAGAGCGTGGTGAAAGAGCAGGAAGAGGCCAAAGAAGAGGAAGCCCAGGAGCCCGAGGCCGCCCCGGCCGAAGAAGCCGCTCCTGAAGCTGCCGAGGACGAGGCCGAAGCCAAAGAAGAGCCTGCCGAAGAAGAAAAACCCGCTGAAAAGCCTGTTGAAGAGTAGGAGGTCCTCATGTCGATCTACAAGAGGAAACGTTTTGGAAGACGCAAAGTCTGCCGCTTCTGCGCCGATTCTTCCATGACCATTGATTACAAAGACCCGCGCACCTTGCGTCTCTTTACCACAGAGAAAGGCAAGATCATTCCCCGCCGCACCAGCGGTTGCTGCGCCCGTCATCAGCGCCAGCTGACGGATGCCATCAAAAAGGCCCGTCATATCGCGTTGTTGCCTTTCGCAGCCAGCAACCAGTAAACCAGCGGAGGATGCGGCGAATATGAGCCGCTTAACCAAGAGCCCAGGAACAGCCCCGGCTTTGGCTGCCAGCGCCTCCCTGGCCCTGTTTCTGGCGTCCTGGTTTTTGCCGGTCATGGGTCTGATGGTGACCATGTTTTCACAGGTTCCCATCATCTTGATCTATCGCATTCACGGCCCCGGCGCCGGCAGAACCACAGCGCTTATGGCCATAGCCGGAGCAGTATTGGTCCTTTCCATGCTGGTTTCGCCGATGTTGGCGATCAGCTTTGCGATCCACCTACTCTTGGGAGTGATCCTGGGAGAGGCCCCTTACTGGCGGATTCCGGAAGACAAGGCCATTGGCCTTGCCACGTTGCTAAGTGTGCTTGCGGTTATTGTTGTTATAGTGATAACCGCACCTAACGGTGGCTCGGGACTTGAAGAAGCCTGGTCCGAATACTGGGATGGGATCACCAAGACATTCTTGGAGGTCGTCAGCGCTTCCGGTGAAGACGCTGCGACCAGGGCTAAAATTACAGAGGGATTCAGGCAAATAGGCCGTTTGTTCTTCAGGCTTTCCCCATGCGTTGTTATCGGAAGCATGCTCTTCATGGTCTGGGGCAACCTGGTTTTGGCCAAGGCACTTTTAAGACGAACCCAAAAAGTACCGCTTGAAGAGATTCCCAGGTTAAACACCTGGAAAGCACCGGAAAGCCTGGTTTGGGTTTTAATTGCCTCTGCAATCCTGGTCTTGATCTCAGACGGTTTTTGGTACTGGGCGTGGCTGAACCTCCTTGTCATCCTTGGATTGATTTACTTTTTCCAAGGTGTTGCGGTGGCAGCCTATTGGTTACAGAAAATAAACGCGCCCCATTTTCTCGGGATTGTGTTCTTCAGCCTTTTGGTGTTGGAGTACCGCCTGGGCTTGTTGGTGGCTGCTGCAGGTCTTTTTGATATGTGGCTCGACTTCAGGAGACCTAAAAAATCTACCTGAATGCGGAAAGGAAAAGCAAATGAAGGTCATCCTCACCAAAGAAGTGTTGGGCCTGGGCGATCCTGGCCAGGTGGTGACCGTGAAAAACGGGTACGGCCGCAACTACCTAGTCCCCCAGGGTTTTGCCCTGGAGGCCAACAAAAAGAACGTGGCCTTGGTGGAGGCTGAAAAAGCCCGCATTGAGGCCAGGCTGGCCCGCGAGGCCGAGCTGGTCCGCGGAGAGGCCAAAAAACTGGCCGGACTTAAAATCAACATCAAGGCCAAAACCGGTGAAGCCGGCAAACTCTATGGCTCGGTCACCAATATGGACCTGGCCAAGGAAATGGCCGCACAGGGTTTTGAGGTCGACCGCCGCAGGATTCTGTTGACCGCCCCCATCAAAGAGGTTGGCGAGTTCACTGTGCAGGTCAAGCTTCATCCCCAGGTGATCGAAGCGATCAGCGTTACAGTGGAATCCGAGAATCCCCCTGAGGAGGTAAAGCCCGCCAAGGAAGCTCCGGCTGAAGAAGCTGTCGAGGCAGCCGAAGAGGCTGAAGCGCCTGAAGCCGCCGAGGAAGTCAAAGAGGACTAAGCTCTCTTTGCCGGTTCTTTGGGCTTTACCAAACCGCCCGCCCTTTGGGGCTTGGGACGGCAAGGTTGCAAAAGCCGACAACATAGCCCTGTTCAAAGCCGTTAAAGACTTTGAACAGGGCTATGTCCTTGTTTCCCTGAATGTGGCATTATAAGATTCTTAAGACGCTCAAAAGAGAGTCTTCTTTTGAATCAGGAGTATTTTCTTGGCAACGCCTGAGTTACCGGTCCATTCGGACAGACTGCCCCCGCACGACCTGGCGGCTGAGCAAGGTGTGCTGGGCGGCATTTTAGTGCACGGCGAAGACGTGCTGGCCGGAATTGCGGCAGCCGTGCAGCCGGAAGATTTCTACGACCGCCGCCATGGGCTTATCTTTGGCGCAGCCGTGGAACTCTACAACAAGGCCCAACCGGTTGACGAGATCACTGTAACCTCCCGTTTGAGTGATCAGCAGAAACTGGATATAGTGGGCGGCCCCGCCTTTTTGGCCCAACTGGCCGACACCATAATCAGCCAGACCCATGTGGAGCATTACGCAAGCCTGATCAAGGAAAAGGCCATGCTCCGCAACTTCATCACCGCGGCCCATGAGGCCATTGACCAGGCCTATGAAAGCCAGGCCGACCCTGAAACCGCCCTGGAAAACGCCGAAGCCGCCATCTTCGCGGCCACCTCCAACAAGTCGAAACAGGGCTACTCCAGCATGGCCGAGGTGGTCAAGTCCTCCATGGAGGTGATTGAAAAGCGCTTCCAGCAAAAGGGCATGGTTCTGGGGGTGTCGACCGGCTTCAAGCGCCTGGATTCCTATACCACCGGCTTGCAGGCGGGAGACCTGATCATTATCGCCGGACGCCCCTCCATGGGTAAGACCGCTTTTGCCTTAAACGTTGCCGCCAATGCGGCCCTGCGCGGCGGAGTGCCCACGGCCATCTTCTCCCTGGAGATGAGCAAGGAACAGCTCGGCATGCGTCTTTTGGCCTCTGAGGCCAGGGTTTCCGGCGGTTCCATCAGAAGTGGTTATCTTAGCCCCCAAAGGGACTGGCCCCAGCTCACCATGGCTGCGGACCGGCTCTTTAACGCACCGATTTTTATTGACGATACACCGGCTTTATCGGTTCTGGACATGCGGGCCAAATGCCGCAGGCTCAAATCCGAGAAAAACCTGGGCTTTATTCTGGTTGACTATCTACAGCTCATGCGCGGCCGCAGGCAAAGCTTTGACAGCCGCGAACAGGAGATCAGTGATATTTCCCGCTCGTTAAAGGCCCTGGCCAAGGAGTTGGACGTGCCGGTGGTGGCCCTAAGCCAGCTTAACCGAAAAGTGGAGGACAGGCCGGGGGACAAGCGCCCTATGCTGAGCGACTTGCGTGAATCCGGCGCCATTGAGCAGGACGCGGATGTTATCGCCTTTATCTACCGCAAAAAGGTCTACAAGAAAAAAGAAGACCCTGAAGAACCGGATGACAACGTAGCCGAAATCATCATCGGAAAGCAGCGTAACGGCCCCACGGGGACCGTGAAACTGGCCTTTTTGGGTGATCTTACCAAGTTTGAGGACCTCTCCACCGAAGAGGAAGACGCCCTGGCCCCCATGGACGAATAAAACACCCGGCGTGATTCTTTGTTTTTTGTTTTTTTTAAACTAGTTGGTTTACCTTACCTATGGTCGGGGCCCAACCGAAAAGGCGAAACACTTCTTGGCAGCAAAAGTACTGGGCAATACAACCGGGATTAAAGCCAGTCATCTTAAAAGGCTTAATAACTTCTACCGCCGCCGCATGTCGCCCGCTGAACTGATTTTGGCCGAGCAGGCCCGCGATTTAAGCAGGCTTTCCTTTGAAATAGGGCGCCAGATAGGTCTTTTGATAAGCAGAAAAGGCGAAGTCATGCAGGTGGTGGTCGGCGAACCGGAACTCCTGCCCCTTCCCTTTATGAGCCGCCTGCGCAGGGGGCGCACCCGCCTGGCCGGTTATCATCTTTTACATACCAGGCTAAATGCCAAGGGCCTGAACAGAGGTGATGTCAACCTGCTGGCCAACCGCAGGCTGGACTTTGTGGCCTCTTTGGAAGTCAACTCCGAAGGCCTGGCCGGCGACATATTCCTGGCCCACATCCTGCCCGAACCTCAGGGAGACTCTGATTATAGGCTCCTGGACCCTTTTAGGGCGGGTTATCCGCCTGAGGATATCTCACGCCTGGTCTGGTCTCTGGAACAGGAGTTGAACCGCCTGTCCGAGACCATGGACGTGGAAAAAAGCGGCAGCGCTGTCCTGGTCAGTGTCACCACCAAACCCAGACGGATAGCCCGGGAAAGTCTGGACGAACTGGAAGAGTTGGCCGGATCGGCCGGTCTTTTGGTTAAGGGTAAGATCATCCAGACCCGGCCAAAACTTAATCCCAGAACCATAATCGGCCCCGGCAAGCTGGATGAAGTGCTTATCTTTTGCCTGCGCCAGGGCGCTGATGTGATCATTTTCGACCAGGAGCTCAACCCCAGCCAGGCCCATTCCCTGGCCAGGCTCACCAACTCGGAGATCAAGTTCCTGGATCGCACCCAGTTGATATTGGATATTTTTGCCCAAAGGGCGCTGACCCGTGAGGGCAAACTCCAGGTGGAGATGGCCCAACTGCGTTATCTGGGCCCCAGGCTGGGTTCCAGGGATGATGGGCTTTCCAGGCTAACCGGCGGCATCGGCGGCAGAGGGCCGGGAGAAACAAAACTGGAGATCGACCGCAGGCGGGTGCGCACCAGGTTGAACCGCCTGGAAAACGAGTTGCAAAAGGTGGCCAAACAAAGAAAAAACCGCAGGTCCCGCCGCAAAAAAATGGGGCTGCCGATAATTTCCATTGTGGGGTACACCAATGCGGGCAAATCCACCTTGTTAAACGCCCTTACCGGCAGCAAGGTGCTTTCCCAGGACAGGCTGTTTGCCACCCTGGACCCGACCACCAGAAGGTTGCGTTTTCCCGAAGAGCAGGAGGTGATAATAACCGATACAGTTGGTTTTATCCGGGACCTGCCCAAAGACCTGAAAAAGGCCTTTGCCGCCACTTTGGAAGAACTTCACCAGGCTGACCTGCTTTTACACCTGGCAGATGCCAGCCACCCCCAGGTTGATCAACAGATCAAAGCGGTTACGGGAATCCTAAACGACCTGGACCTGAACGAGACTCCTGCCCTTTTGGTTTTAAACAAAAAAGACCTCACGCCGCCGGATGTTTTGGAAAGGCTTTCCAATCAATATCCCGAAGCCGCCGTTATCAGCGCCCTGGACGCCGCCACTCTGCCGGTGCTGTTGAAAGCTCTGCAAGGTATGGTCAAGGGGCTCAATTGTTAAGTCCGGGAGTTTTCCACCCCTATCCTTTTTTAATCCGGTCGGCAGCCCGAAAAACTTTCACAGGATCAACCAATCCCTTTTTTGGTTAAGCGGGCAATTCGGGTAGCATGGGCAACTTTTCGAGGTCATGATCCCAATTCGCCTTGCTGGAAACAAAAATATGAGCATTTGGACTGATCGGCACATCACTGTCAAGGCTGCCTGCGGGAACGACCAAAAGGTCACCATCCATTTGAAGATTAGGCAGTGCCGACCCGCAAATTGAACAGAAGGCTTTGGTATGTTGAGTTGAGGGCAAGGTGAAAACCGTGACTTTATCTTCTCCGGCTAGCCATTTCAGTTTGGCTGTGCTTGAAAAGAGATTTGCCGCATGCGCAGATCCCGTATCCTTACGGCAGCGGCTGCAATGGCAAAGGTAAAAGTTTTCAAAGTCCCCTTTTATTTCAAACCTTACTTCACCACAAAGGCACGATCCTGTGAATTTTTGGCTCAATTTCTGAACTCCAACCTTAGCTTGACCTTGAGGTTTTGTTGTTTCCAACCTTGTCAACCGTTTTAACACTTATTCAGGTAAAATTGCTTAAGCTATATAAAACAAAGCCAGGCCCCCCAAAAAACCAACATGAGGGGCGACAGGCCATAACATTCCGAAACCTGGCCGTCTGACCAGGCAGACCAAAAGAATTTTAAATATAGCCCAGATCCTCCAGGCGCTTGCGCACCTTCTCCTCTTCCTCGGCCGTATAAACCCCTCCAGATTCACGCAGATATCCCAGGTTGTCCAAAAGGCCCAGAGCCTGTCTGGCAGCCTCTTCAACCGGGGTGGAAGACATATCCAGAACCATATCCGGATATTTGGGAGGGTTAAAGCCGGGTTCAGCTTTTGAACCTTTAGCAGCCGGAATAAATATTTCTATAAAATCAGGTCGTTTACAACGCATCTCCCCGTGTTGGGGCACATATGGACGATCCGTGAGGACCAGGCAGGTCACCCCGTGTTTGTTCAAAAGCCTGCATGCAGCGATAAGCGGGTCCGCTTCCAGCCCGTCAGTATCCAGGCCTGGCACCTTTTCATTTTGCAGGTCTTTTTCCCGCACAATCTCAACCGCAAACCCCCTTGGCTCAAGCAGATCACGCAAGGCTTTAGCCAAGGCTTCTTTTCCAACTTTGGACTGGCCGGTCAGCCAAACATTGAATCCTTCGTTCATTTCTCTCCCAGCCCTAATAACGCGGGCAACTTTTTGTAATCATTAAAATGGGCCCAGGCCTCCAACTCAAGGTTATCATAGGCTACAAAATTAACCCGGCAGGTCTGGCAAAGGGCCTGATCCAGTTGGGAGTCTCCCACAAATATTACCTCATTAGCTGAAAGTCCCAGCCCCTTTAAAACCAACTCCATCAGAAGCGGGGCGGGCTTGGAAGCGCCCGCATCCAAAGGAGTAACCACCTGGGAAAAATAACCTTCCAGGTCAAAGCGTTTCAGGCTTCTCATGGTTGTCTTGGTGCGGTTGGTGCAAACCGCAAGCTCGAAATGGAGTTTGAGTTGGTTAAGTGTCTCCCTTACATGGGGAAACAACCTTAACTGATCAATGAACTGCCCCGTGTCCATGGTCTTCCAATGTTCCATGGCAGCCTTGAACTCCGCCCCTTCGCCCATGAGAAAGCGCAAAGAACCTTCCATGGATTCTCTGTGTATGACTTCAACCGCCTGCTCGGCAGTGCGGGGAAGACCGACAAAACCCAAAAGATAATTATAAAAGGCTATATTGGATTCCCTGGAATCGAATAAGGTTCCGTCCAGGTCAAAGACCACCCCTTTAATCAGGGAAAGGTCCGGTTCGGGAGTCAACAGCATTATTCACCTCAAAAAAACGCGGGGTCCCTTATGGGGCCCCGCGTGGATTTATTAACTTACCGGCAAATCATCAAATATTAGCCAGATTAAGCCTCCGCCGGTTGAGTGTCCCCATTTTGGTCCGGCTTTTCTTCGGCTTTATCATGATCATCATGACCATGCCCCCCACCTTTGTAAAGCTCCTTTAAATTGGAGACAAAGGCGTATACCAAACCACAGGTTATCACCCCCAGGGCCGAATAAAAGAGGCCAAAGAAAATGATGTGCCCGATATCCCAGTGCCATTCAAACGCAAAGGGCAGCATTTGACACCTCCCTTACTGAGCCTGGTTTAACTTACGCTCCTGCGGGAAAACCGGCAGATAGCGGTAAGTCAAAGAAAAAATAACCATGCCGTAGGCGATCACACCGGCTGTAATGCCCCACTCCTGCCAGGTAGGCATGTAAGTGATGAAACTCTCAAAAGGCAGCACCGGTATGGCCAGGGTCTGAATGGTCTGGACAAAGCGGTTCATAACCGCGCCAAAGCAGTTCAGGGCCATGGCCAGGGCCAGAAGCCCGTAGCTTTTCCGCACCGCCGGAGTCAGGAGCATCAGGGCCGGTATCACGGCGCCCAGGCCCAACTCAGCGAACAACAACCAATAGCCGTAAGACTGTTGGTAGAAATGGCTTAATTGGGTTCCGGTCCCCGGTGTCTGGACAAAGGCCCAATAAAGGGTGTCCGCTCCTTTTAAAACCACGTACACAGCCAACAGGCCGCCTGAAATTTTGCCCATGAGCATCTTCACATCATGAGAGACAAGCTTTTTGCCGGTGGCCTTTTCCGTAATCATCACAATCAAAGTGGTGAAGGAAGGACCACAGGCAATGGCGCTCAAGATGAACAGGAAGAAAGTCCAGGGCCAGATGGCAAAGCCGGTGCGGAAGGCAAAAGGCCTGCCGTAGAGCACACCGTACATGCCTCCCAAAGATCCTTGGTGAAAGAAGCTCAGGAAGGTGCCGGTGGCCGCAAAAACAATCATGATCCGGTGCAGGTGATGGGCAAATCCACCCAGCTCGGGCACCTTTTCGATCTGCCGGTTCTCCAGGATAATCGGCAAGAATTCAATGATCAAAACGATCAGATAGGTTGTGATGCAGAACATCACCTCGGTGAGCATGGAATGCACATTGGCATGCCAAAAACCGAACCAACCCCTGATCGGCTGGCCAATATCTATACCGAGCATGCCGATTGCGCCGGAGTAACAGATAAAGCCGATGATAACAGCGGCATTGATAATATTTTTAAGTTCTTCCTTACGCAACAAGTAGGTAAGGAAGCCGGTGAAAAATGCTCCGGCGCCCAGGGCGATAATGGCCAGGTCCACTACGATCCACACGCCAAAGGCGTAGTAGTCGTTCATATTGGTCTGGTTAAGGCCCTTATACAGGCACAAAAAGGCCGAAACTGCGGCCCAGGCCAACAACCCGAAGCAAAACAGCATCCAGACCCCGAATGTTTGAGGCTTACACCTTGTGCATCCCTCGGGCCAGAATTTGGAATCATCCATTGGTGACCTCACTAATCATTGTTCCGGTCAAAGCCAGCGCTTTGCATCCGATGTTAACCGCCTACCTTAACCCTGTCCGGCTGTTCGCCCGGAAGGTAATTGTCCAACTGACGCCGCACCCATTCCCTGTCGGTCCGGTAATAGACCTTGGGGTTGGTGCCCAAACGCTCCAAAAGTCTGAAGGCGTTGTCTTCCTGGGCCAGTTCATGCACCTTGTGCTCGGGGTTGAGTAAATCCCCAAAGGTGATCGCGCCCGAAGGGCACGCCTCGGTGCAGGCGGTCTGATAGTCCATCTCGCCTATCTCGGTCTCTTCCACAATGGCCTTGTTCTTGGCCTGCTGGTAACGGTGGAAGCAAAAAGTGCATTTTTCCACGGTTCCGCGCATGCGGGGAGAAACAAAGGGGCTCAAGGGCTTATCCAGGCCATTATTCCAAGGCACGTCGTACCAGTTGAAATACCGTGCGTGATACGGACAAGCAGCCACACAGTACCGGCAGCCGATGCAACGGGTGGGAACCTGGCTGACTATGCCTGTTTCTTCATCGTAATCAGTGGCCGTGGCCGGACATACCGAAACGCAAGGTGTGTGATGACCGTGAGAACCCTCGCAATGCTGGCAGGGCCTTGGTATGAATGCCACCTCTGTTTCGGGGTAGGCCTTTCCGTTGTCTATCTGATAGACCCTGAGCCAGGTGATGGAACGGATTTTATCCGTCTCATCGGGCAACACCCCGATATTGTTTTCGGACATGCAAGCCACGCTGCACGCTCCGCAGCCGGTGCACTTGTCCAGGTCAATGACCATTCCGTATTTATGTTTACCTTTACTGCTAGACATGGGCAGCACCCTTCGCCTTCTTCACCCTGACGGGCGAAAGTCCCCATTGCGGCAGACCGCTCATGGCATCGGTGGTTACCATAACCGCCTTTTGGAAATTATCACCCTTGTCCTTCAGATACTCGCCAAAAGCCGTGTGTCCCAGGCCCATGGGCACAAAGACCATCCCCGGCGCGGCTCCCTCAAAGAGATGGACAATCGCCTTGATCTCACCAGAGGCGGACTCGATTGCGATTCCGTCGTCTTCGGCAAGGCCAAGTTCAGCCGCTGTGGCGGGGTTGATTTCCACCACCAGGTTGTTTTTATAGGCCAGGGTCTCGTCGCTCAAGACCTTCATCATATAGGGGCTGGCCGGAAGGCTCGCCTGGGCGGTTCTCAAGGAAGGAATGCCTGCCATGAGAAGGGGATATTTTTTATCCACCTTGGCCAGGGCCTGAGGCTTCTGATAATGAGGCATGGCGGCCAGGTCCGCTTTTTTGGGATCAATGCCAAGACCTGCCAGGAAATCTTTATTTCCCGCCTTTTCAGCCATGCGCATAAGGACTATTTCCAGGCCGGAGCTCTTGAACTCGGGCCTGCCGCTGGAAGTGCTGAAACAAAATTTACCGATAAGCGGTTTTTCCTGCACCCAGTAGCCCTTTTCCGCCAGTTTGCGGAAATCGCCCATGTCGGCGCATTTGGTCTTGAGGACTTTTTCCATGTTGTCAAAATCAAGCGCCTTGGCCACCTCGCCGCCCATTACCTTGGCCAGGGCCAGGAGGCAGTCGCCCGTGGCCTTGGCTTCACCGGGCTCGGCGATCAAGGGCTTGTGAATGCCGTAGGCCGAAACCGGGCTGCCGTAGGCCGTGCCGGAATCGCCCCAGGACTCGAGGAAGGTCTTGGCAGGCAGAACCACGTCTGCAAGCTGGGCCGTCTCATCCATAAAGGGTGTGACGGCAACCACCAAAGGCGCCTTATCCAGCATCTCGCGGATCAGGTTGGCCTGGGGTCCTGTGAATAACGGGTTTGAACCCACGATAATCACAGCACCGGGCTTGTAGGGATCGCCCTTCACCGCGCCTTCGGCCAAGGCGGCCAGGTTGGTGACGGCCAGCGGTTTTTCATGCCCACCGTCCAAGCGGGGCTTGGCCGAAACCTTGAGCTGCTCGCCCAAGGGATTAACCGGAAGCGGCTGCCTGACCAACAGGCCGCCCTCTTTACCCAGGTTTCCCTTGAGCATGTTCAGGGCCAACACGGCCATGAAATCATAGAGGCGTCCGGGGTCGCCCGAGTTGTCCGGTCCGCAGACCGCCAGGGCCTTGGGAGCCTTGGCAAAGGCCTTGGCCACCTTGAGCAGTTTATCCTTGGGCACGCCGGTAATGGCGGCGACCTTTTCGGGAGTATAATCATTCAGCAAAAGCGCTTTAAAGCCGGGGCCGTCGCCGCCGTCTTCAAAGCCAAGGGCCTGGGAGGCCAGGTCCTTGTCGTAGGCGCCTTCCTTGACCAAAGCCGAGGCGATTCCCAAGGCTACGGCCCCTTCGGTGCCGGGTTTGCAGGCCAGCCAGGTGTTGGCCCTGCCCGCGGTTACCGAGGCCCTGGGCTCCACCTGGACAAACTTCACATCGTTGTCTCTCCAGGCGCTCAAGGCCTTTCTGGTTGCCACAGGCGCTCCGAAGCCCTCGAATAAAGGCGTGCCGAAGCTCACCACATATTCTGCGCCTTCCAAATCAAAGCCGATGTCATAGTTGCCCGACATCAGCACACAGGCCAAGTCCCAGGTCTGGGCGGCGCTCGGCGTAAAGGCCAGGTTGGGGGAGCCGTATGAAGCCATAAAGCGCATCATAAGCTCCGACTCTGCGGTCTTGGGATCGTCTCCCAGCATGACCACAGTGTGTTCCTTGCCTTGATCTTTCAGTTTTTTCAGTTCACCGGCCACATAGTTCAAGGCCTTGTCCCAGCTCACCCGGCGGGGTGCGCCGGTGGCGGGCTCTCTCCATTGCGGGGCCCTGACTCTGTAGGCGTCACTATAGTGAAGTTGCAGCGCGGTTGCGTCTGCCGGAGTAACCCCGCCCCTGCTCAAGGGGTGATCGGGGTTGCCTTCAACCCTGATAAAACGCTGACCTTTGGTGCGGTTGGCTACCATACGCACCTTGACCCCGGTCCCTGTGGCCGGGTTCACGCTGTTTGCAAAGGCAACTTCACCGTCCGCGGGTTCGGGCACCCAGCTCCAATTCTGAGTCCAGATAGCGACATCATCGGTCAGTTTGGGGGCCAATGGGCTGGCGCCCAGCCCCAGTGCCGCTCCCACCGCGAATTTAACGAAGGTTCGTCTATCCCATTCCATTCAAACCTCTCCTAGCTCTGATCCGCCTACTTGTGGCAGACGAAGCAGGCGTCGCGCACGCCGTGTTCACGGTGGCAGGCCGCGCAGTCGTCCATCTTCATCCGTTCGGGCGGGCTGCCCAGGCCAAGTATGCTCCACCCCCAGATATCGCGGCTGTAAGTGCTGATACGGTTGTATTCGTACTTACGCAGCTCTTCGCTCTCGCCGTGTGCTCCATGGCATTTGGCGCACTCGAGCTTGCCTTTCTTAAGGTGCGGGGCGTGCGAGAAAAAGACGCAATCGGGCTGTTTGGAGTATTTCTGCCAAGGAATCGGCTTGAAAGAGGCCATGTACTGTGTTGTGAACACCTTTTCCTCAGGTGTCTGACCCATGGGCTCTCCCTCGTGACATTCGGCACAGACATCTACACCGGGAATGCCGGAGAAGGACCCGTCTTCCCTCAGCCAGTGACAGCTGTTACAGCCTTCCGCCACCTGCTTCATGTGAAGCGCGTGGGAAAATTGGAAAGGCTGCGGTTTCTCAGCATACAGAATTTTGGGGGTCACCCAAAAACCTATTCCCAGAAACAGGAAGAAACCCACAGCAAACATTGCCCAATCGGCGTGGGACCTTTCCTTCTTTGATTTTTCTTGCATCGTCATTAGACCCATGCCCTACTTAGTGTATGTGATTACCCTCACAATATGCAGGAGGAACCATAGCAACAAATCCCTGACAGTGTCAACCAGATTTGAAGCTCAAACGGCGGTATCTTCTTATAAACCACCTTTTCAATCGGCTCTTTCAGACAAGGCGAGCGCTTTTTCCAGCACCTCGAGGGTGAGGGGATCAAGCCGCGCCCAGGTCAGGTCTTTCACCGGACTCCAGCGGCAATCGGCGGCGTCATCATACGGCCGAGGCTCCTCATATTGGCCCCAGCAGAGGAAATCAAGAATAACATAGTGATATTCCACTCTATTATCTTCACTTCGATCTATGCGCTCAACTGCCTTGATAAAGGGTCCGGTTTTAACTTTTATGCCGGTTTCCTCCATGACTTCCCGGGCCACGGCCTCGGAAAGCCTCTCTCCCAGTTCCACCACGCCGCCCGGCAGGGACCAGATTCCCTTGGCCGGAGGATTCCCTCTTTTAACCAGAAGGATCTCGTCACCGGCTAAGACTACCGCCCCAACGCCCACGATCGGCGATTCTGGAAACCGCCGCTTCAAGGTCGGTCTTCTTCCCTTAAGCGGCGTTCAAAATCTTCTATGGTCTTTTGCAATCCCTCCTTGAGCTCAACAGTTGGCTGCCACTGGAGCTTCTCCCTGGCCAGGCCTATGTCAGGCCTTCTCTGCACCGGATCATCGGGAGGAAGCGGGTTAAAGACAATCTCGCTTTTTGAGCCGGTAAGCTCCCGGATTATCTCCGCCAGCTCCAAAATGGTGAACTCACCGGGGTTTCCCAGGTTCACCGGACCTATAAACTCATCTTGCTCCATCATGGCCGTCAGTCCGGCCACCATGTCGCTTACATAACAGAATGAACGGCTCTGGTTGCCCTTGCCGTAGATGGTGAGCGGCTGGCCCTTCAAAGCCTGGACCACAAAATTGCTCACCACCCTGCCGTCGTTAAAGGCCATGCGCGGGCCATAGGTGTTGAAGATGCGGACTATGCGAATATCCACTTTATTGCTTCTGTGGTAGTCCATCATCAAGGTCTCGGCCACCCTCTTGCCCTCGTCATAGCAGGAGCGCATGCCCACGGGGTTCACATGTCCCCAATAGTCTTCCTTTTGGGGATGCACCTTGGGGTCTCCATAGACCTCGCTGGTCGATGCCTGCAGAATGCGGGCCTTCACCCTCTTGGCCAGGCCCAGCATATTGATGGCGCCCATTACGTTGGTCTTGACCGTCTTGACCGGGTTGAACTGGTAATGAACCGGGCTGGCCGGGCAGGCCAGGTTGTAAACCTGATCCACCTCCAGGAAAATTGGCTCCACCACATCGTGCCTGATCATCTCAAAGCGGGGATCGCCAAGCAGATGAACAATGTTCCCTTTACGGCCGGTGAAAAAATTGTCAAGGCACAGGACTTCGTAATTCTTGGCTAAAAGCGCTTCAATCAGATGAGAGCCTATAAAGCCTCCGCCTCCGGTGACCAAAACCCTTTTCAAGCTGCATCCTCCTTTAATAAGGCAATGTAACGCCCCAGTGCATCCAGCCAGGAAGGCATGGTCCGGCCGGTTATTCTTTGCAGACGCCTGGTATCCAAAACCGAATACCCGGGCCTTTCGGCCGGGGTGTTTAAATCTTTCTTTTGAGCGCGCCTGACCAAATCCGGGTCAAGGCCGTAAAGGCGCAAGGCCTGTCTGGCCAGTTCATAGCGCGAGGCCTGGCCCTGATTCACCACGTGCAACAGGCCCTGAACCCTTTTCATCGCCAACCAGACAAGGGTTTCGGCCAGATCACGACTAAAGGTGGGGCTGCCGACCTCATCGGTCACCACCCTCACCGGTTCGCCCTTAAGCGCACGCGTGAGCACGTTGTCCACAAATCCCGGCCTGCCCGGCCCGAATATCCAGGCGCTTCTGACTATCAGGGCAGCGGGCATTATCTTGGCTACGAGCTTTTCTCCCTTAAGCTTGCTTTTTCCGTAAGCGCCTTTGGGAAAAGTCTCATCGCCTTCACGATAGGGATTTTTATTTTTGCCGTCAAAGACATAATCCGTTGAAATATGAACCAGATGCGAACCCGCCTCCCGGCACGCCTCGGCCAGTGTGGCCGCCCCCCGGGCATTGACCGCCATGGCCAGCTCCGGTTCAGTCTCAGCTTTATCCACATCCGTATAACCGGCGCAGTTGATCACAACCGCCGGTTTTTCCCGGCATATAAAAAGCCGTAAAAGGTCCAGGCCCTGGTGAACTGTTTCCAGGGCCTTTTCATCTTCGGCAATCTCGCGGGTGAGGGATAAAAGCCTTTTGTCGGCTGATTCCGTATTTTCTAAAGGCCGACCGCTCAAGGCGAACCGGTGACAGAAGCCTTTGGAAGCGGGCTGACTCAGGTCATAGGCCTTTCTTCCGCCTTCGACCACCCAGCACCTGCCCTGGCAGGCCTGCACCACAGCCCTGCCCAAAAGCCCTCCATGACCCAAAACCAGGATGGAGTCAGCGTCCGTCATACATTCTGCGGTAGTAATCTTTGTATTCCCCGGAACGGACCCTTTGGGTCCAGTCCGAGTTGTCAAGGTACCAATCCACCGTGCTGCTTAAACCCTGTTCAAAATCCATGGCAGGCAAAAAGCCCAACTGGTCTTTCAGCTTGTCCGCGTCTATGGCATAGCGCCTGTCATGACCGGGCCGGTCCTTTACAGAACGCATCTTCGCCAATCTATTTTCCGGGTCCAAGCCTGTCTTCCGGCAGACCAGCTTCACCAGCAAGGTGACCAGGTCAATATTTTTGACCTCGTTGCCTCCGCCGATATTATAGGCCTCACCCGGGGTTCCTTTCCTTAAAATAAGGTCGGTCGCCCGGCAATTATCACTTACGTGAATCCAGTCCCTCACGTATTTTCCATCGCCATAGATCGGCAATTCCTTGCCTTCCAGGGCGTTTAGAAGCATAAGCGGGATAAGTTTTTCGGGAAACTGATAAGGCCCGTAGTTGTTGGAGCATCTGGTTATAACCACAGGCAGGCCAAAGGTGTGGTGATAGCTCTGGGTGAGCATGTCGCCTCCGGCCTTGCTGGCGCTGTAAGGGCTCTTGGGGTCCAGGGGCCAATCCTCTTTAAAGCGGCGGCCGTCGTCCAGTTTGAGAGCGCCGTAGACCTCATCGGTGGAGACATATAAAAACCGGCGGTTCTGATCGGTGCCAAAGGATTTCAGGCAGGCTCCCAAAAGGGTCTGGGTGCCGAGCACGTTTGTGCGCACAAAAGCGCCCGCATCTTCAATGGAGCGGTCCACATGGCTTTCCGCGGCAAAGTGAGCCACAAAGTCGGCCTGTTCAACCAGATCGGCAACCACCTTGGCATCGCAGACGTCACCCTCTACGAATTGGTAACGTTCGCGAAAATCTCCCTCTATATCCTTGAGATTTTCCGGATTGCCGGCATAGGTGAGCAGGTCCAGGTTTATAACCTGGTCCGCAGGATAGGTGGCCAGGGTGTGGCGAATGAAGTTCGAACCGATAAAACCGCAGCCACCAGTGACTAATATCCGCAAAGCAGCCCCCTTGAGGCAAAAAAAAGGTATGCAATATCCACACGATCGCTCATTGTGGCAGAGCCTTGAATGCAAGTCAAGGCAAGGGGGTTATACATTGCCCTGAAACCTCCGTCAAGGATTGGACCTTTCTGCCGAGCCAACGCCTTTGCGCCTTTTGATTTTAAACGCATTTAAATATGTTAAAATGATTTCGCCTTTTGTAAAGCCTGAACTACATCCATTGGAGTAACGCCATGAGTAACCAAAACCAATCCCCTTTTGCGTCCTTTATCCAAAACTGGCCCAAGGCCGACATCCCCATGCAGGGATTCACCGCCCACCTTTTAAGCGGCGGCAATGGTCAGGCGGTCTTCTTTGAAATCCCCGGCGGCTCCGAGGTCCCGCCCCACAGCCACGGCGCCCAGTGGGGAATCGTGGTCTCAGGAGAGCTTGAACTCACCATAGGCGGAGAAACCAAAACTTATGGAAAAGGGGACACCTACACCATTGGCGACGGCGAGGAGCACAGCGCCATAACAAAAGACTTTGCCTGTGTCATAGATGTGTTTGCCGATTCGGACAGGTATCAGAAAAAGGCCTGAGCCAGGGACACAAAACACCCCAAAAATCGGAGATTTTCGGGGACCCCGAGTAAGCACCCCCGAATGACGGCCCGCCATAGTGCGGGCCTTTCCTAAGGGGACTAATTCCAGCCGCTTGGCGGAATCACGTTTTTGCCAGGTGGCATCTGACCAAGTCATCGAGTCAGTAATCTGATTTTCGGCCACGGCCAAGCCGTGGCCGAAAATCATTGACCGAAAAAAATCGTATCTTGGCGAAACTGTTCAACGCACCTTCTTTTCCTGGAGTAAACGGTTATCTACTTATAACTGAATCTCATAAAACCAGACGCGGCGAACGCGTTAATTCTACAATAATAACCGGCAATACCCAAAAACTCTCATCAATGCCTCCCAAAAGCCTAATCATTTACATCTAGAATTAATTAAGTTTATTGTAATACTTATCTCTTCCCTTAAACTCTCAAGCGGAATATAATACTATAAAATCAGCGAGTTATAAGAATAAACTCAGACAAAACTTTTCTTGAAATACTATATTTTAAACATTAATCTTTAACTGAAAGTCTCATTTTTTATAACTAAAACTAAAGTATAAGCAATATACAGAGAAAGTATTATTTTTAAAAAATTAACTATTAAATGTTTATTTTTTGTTTGCTTAGATATATATAAAAAAATCAGCAAAAAGATTAGATTTAAAAACTAACAATGATTCCGGTGCCATGTCAAGCAAACCCATCCCGCCCACAACCGTAGACCATTTACTGGGAAACATCAGCCAGGCAGTGATCGATGTTTTGAAAAAAGCTGCTCAGACCGGTTGGGATTTTTTCCCGCCCCACACCTTCAATTACAAACAAGACAACTTAGCTACAGTGAACAACCCTTATTTTTTGCACTATCCCTCCTTTGCCACAGCCTACAGTGCAGGCAAGGCAACAGGCCAAGGGGAGGGAGTAGACATCAAATGGCGGGCTCATGTAGCTTGTTGGGCCGCGCATAACGCAGCCAAGCTGCAAGGCGACTTTGTTGACCTGGGGGTGTTTCACGGCGGGCTTGCCGCTTTGGTTTTCTCATATCTAGGCCCCAAGGCCTTTAAAAACCGGTTCTATCATCTGGTGGATTCATGGAGCGACTATGAAGCCGGTCTATTATGCGAAGCCGAGATCAATTCGGGTATCAAACCACCTGACTATAATTACGAAGACTGCTTTAATGAAGTAAAAAGAAACTTCAAACTTCCCTTCTTTAAGATTCACCGCGGCCAAGTGCCGGAAATTCTACGCCTGATTGATTCCCGGCCCCTGGCTTATATTTCCATCAATATGGCTTGTGCCGCGGTTGAACTAGCCGGAGCCGAACGCCTTTGGCCTTCTTTGGTCAAAGGCGGATCAATACTTCTTGACGACTTCGCCTTTCCCGGCCACCAAACCCAGGCCCAGGCATTTTACGAATTCGCCGCCCAAAGGGGGGTGGAGATCCTGGTTCTGCCCACGGGGCAGGGGCTTATAATAAAAAACTGACATACTCCCCCGATAAACCCGGTCCACTTTTTCTTTGCCTCCCCCGCCCTCACGTTGTAACTTGAAATCAACCCACCATATAATAATTATGGTGTAGGCTTTATTTCTCAAGGCAAAATCAATCGACCTGATCGGACATTCAAGGATTATAAATGACTAAAAAACCATTGTACCTGGTCACTGGCGGAGACGGTTTTATCGGCTCCCATATTGCTGAAAACCTTCTCAATCAGGGGCACAAGGTTCGCGTGTTCGACAATATGAGCGCCAGGGGCGGGCAGAATTGCCAATACCTTGCCAAGCTGGATGCGGGTGAACTGGAAGTGCTCGAAGGCGACCTGCGCAATGAAGAAGACTGCGCAAAAGCCCTGGATCAGGCGGATTTTGTTTTCCATCTGGCCGCGCTCGGCTCCATTCCCCGCTCTGTGGACAATCCTTTGCGCACCCACGCGGTGAACGCCACCGGCACCTTGAACCTTTTAAACGCAGCCCGAAACGCCAAGGTGAAGCGGTTTGTGCATTCATCTTCATCCTCTGTTTATGGCGAGCAGCTCACTCCCGAAGGCCTTTTGAGCGAGACCGCCCCCACCTTTCCCATGTCTCCCTACGGGGTGAGCAAAGTCGCTGCCGAGCACTATGTGCGGGTGTTTCACACCATCTACGGGCTACCGACCGTGGCCTTGCGCTATTTCAATGTCTTTGGCCCCAGGCAAGACCCCAACGGCGCTTACGCCGCGGTGATACCCAAGTTCATCGCCTCGATCCTGAATGGAGAAGCGCCGACCATCTTTGGTGACGGCGGCCAGTCCCGGGATTTCACTTTTGTGGTCAATGTGGTCCAGGCCAACCTAAAGTCCATTACCAGTGAAAGGGCTGTGGGCAGGGTGATCAATGTGGCCACCGGAGCCAACCACACGGTTCTGGAAGTGGCCCAGCGCATAAACCAGATTCTCGGCAAGGATATCCGCCCCATATTCAGCGCCAAAAGACCTGGCGAGATCAGGCACACCCTGGCTGATATTGGCCGGGCCCTGGGGCTTCTGGGTTATGAAGTGGAGATAAATTTCAGCGACGGGCTGGAAAAGACAGTAGACGCCCTGAAAAACAAGTAGGCAATAAATTAAAAGGCAAAGGCCTTTCCCAAGGCCTTTGCCTTTTTTAGCTTTTTACTAAGCACCTCAATTAAGCGGCCGTTAGTCGCCCTTGAGCCCCTCTTCCACCAGATCGGTGATGACTTCCACATATTCCTTGGGCGCTTCAAAATCCATGGCATAGTCTGAATCACGCACCTTGGGGTCGTTCTGCCCCCTGAGGTGCAGGTTAACGCTCAAATTTACCTGATCACTGTCATCTTCCAAGGTTACATCCCAGACCAGGATGGCATTCACCTTGAGCATGTCCATGGCCTTGGCCATGACCTCGACCTGCTTGGGCGTCAGCACCTCCAGGATCTTCATTTTCTTAATATTGTTCATAGTGAGCGATGGCAGGCCCAAACGTTTGCCCAGGCGGTATGAACCGGGCCTGTAGCCTGTGGCCTGCATGACTTGGTTCATCTGGGACTGGCTCGGCACCATGGTTTCAAACAATCCCCTGGCCTGAAGTCCCCGGGCCAGGGCAGTGGCCTTGTAATCACCTTTAAAAAAGTTATCACTACCCCCCATGTCACTTACCAGGGGCTCCATCACAGCCACCCTCAGCCTGCCTATGGGCACGGCCTTGGCAGGTGGTGTCGCTTTTCCCGCACCGGCGATTTTAACGAGCTTGTTGCCGACCTTGACCCGTTTGCCGCCTGCTATCAACTTGCCAAAACTCAGGTCTTTATCAACTTCGTAAACCTGAACCTTGCCCACAGTCCTTCTGCGGGTGATGCTTTTACCGGTAACCGGGTGTTTAAGCACCCTTTCGTCAACCACCTCAAAACGGTCGCCGACCTTCACCCCCTGACCGGTCCCCAAATCCAAAGTAAGCTCGCCGGATTTGGTTATCTCGAGCACATAGCCCCTTTTGGAAGAATGGGTGGTCTTAACCTTTCCATTGGGCTTTTTACCCTTTGCCTTGGCCTTTTTGAACAGTTCCACGGCCTGAGGCTTATAGCGATTCGGGTCCAGTTTATAGGAGGGATCGGCGGTCTTGGCCTGACCAAAGGCATCAAGCGCCTTTTTCTGATCACCTTTGGCCAAATAAACCAGGCCCTGATAGACATGGGCCTTTGCCTTCAGGGCGCCGGAAAGATCGCCTTTGGCCAGTGCTTTGGACAAGGCTTTTTGGGCCTGATCAAACTCGGCGAATTCATAATGCTCTATACCTTTCAGCAAAAGCTCCGGCCCACTGACCGCCCAGGCCGGAAACGCTGCCAGGATAAACAAAAGGATCACGGAACCGAGTAAGCATTTTTTCATGGCAAGTCCCTTCTATTTATCATTCAGGTTGCAGCCTGAATTTAATCCTGACAGTTACACCCTTTTTCAGCACTACATCCTTATGTTGCTCTTTATAACCCTTGCGGCGCACAGAGAGGCGGTGGGGACCTAAAGGCAGGTCTTTTAATTGCACGGGAGTTGCTCCCACCGGCACCCCATCCAGCAGAAGATCAGCCCAGGGCGCCGCATTTACTGCAATCGCTCCTCCCCGCAACTCAAAACGGACCTTAGCCGACTTGTTTTCCTCTATGTTAACCTTTTTAGCGCTCACCGCGCCATAGGCCTTGACCTGAACCTGTCTTTCACCAACCAGGACCTGATCCATTATCAAAGGGGTCTGCCCCATGGGTTTGCCGTCCACAAAAACCTTGGCAGAGGGTTTGCAGCCAACCACCATGCGGCCGTATTTGGCTGCCGCCTGTTGTTTGCGCTTCTCTTCTTCGGCCTTGGCCTCAGCCTCCTTACGCAGGCGCTCCTCTTCAGCCACCTTGGCCTTCAGCTCGGCTTCCTGGCGCAGGCGTTCTTCCTCGGCAGCCTTGGCCTTCAGCTCGGATTCCTTACGCAGACGCTCCTCTTCAGCCACCTTGGCCTTTAGCTCGGCTTCTTGGCGCAGGCGTTCTTCCTCGACCGCCTTGGCCTTCAGTTCGGCTTCCTGGCGCAGGCGTTCTTCCTCGGCCGCCTTGTCCTTCAGCTCGAATTCCTTACGCAGACGCTCCTCTTCAGCCGCCTTGGCCTTTAGCTCGGCTTCCTGGCGCAGGCGTTCTTCCTCGGTCGCCTTGGCCTTGGCATCCCGCAGGCGTTCCTCTTCTGCCGCCTTGGCCTTGGCCTCGGCTTCTTTACGTTGTTTGGCCTCAAAAATCGCCCGGCGCTCGGCACCCACGGATATCAGGCCTTTTTGGGCGATTTCATTTTCCGGGTTCAGCTCCAGGGCAGCGGAAAAAGCCTTTTCAGCGGCGTCCAACTGTCCGGCTCCAAGGCTCTTCTGACCTTGGTCCGCCAGTCCGGCCGCCTTTTCCTTGACTGTATCCTTGGCTTTAATTTCAGTTTTTTGCTTTTTTTCTACTTTCTGCACAGGTGGAGCGGGCGGCTTTATAGGAGGCTTTTCCTCCTCACCGGTGAATAAAAACACCCCCACAACTGCAATTACAATCACCGCAGCCAGGCCGATTCCAATAATCGCCTTGGATTTGCCGGGTTTCTCCGAACCTCCCGGCTGATACTCATCTCCCATGCTTTTGGGGCCTGGCGGGACATAGGCCTCCGGGCTTTTCTCTTCCTCTGCCCGGACCGGCGGCTGCTCTTTTTCCGCGGCCCGATCTTCCGGCGCTGGTTCCCCTGGAGCCGGAGGCGCCACCATGGCGCCCTGTGAAGGGGGTGAGCCCAAAGGCGGAGGCGGCGGGGGAGGAGCATCCCCTGAATCCTTTTGCTCACCTTCCATCTTGGAAGAAGAGGCTTCTTCAAGCGGCATAACCACCGTACCGGCCGGGGGCGATGGAGGTTCCGGTTTTGGTTCTTCCTTATAAGCCGACATCACAACCGTACCCTGGGGGGCAGGTTTTTTATCACTTATCCGGTCAACAGGGGCTTTTTCCTCTTCTTTTGGAACAGACTCAGGCGGTATGACCATAGTGCCGGGTGAAACGGGTTTTTCCTGGGAATCGGTCTCGCTTCCCATGGCAGGCATTACAACCGTGCCGGGCGAAACGGGTTTTTCCGGAGAATCAACCTCGCTTCCCATGGCGGGCATTACAACCGTGCCGGGCGAGGCGGGTTTTTCCTGGGAATCGGCCTCGCTTCCCATGGCGGGCATCACAACCGTGCCGGGCGAGGACTCTTTTTGCCGGGCCAAAAGTTCTTCGGCCCGGGGCAAAAGTTCCTTTGCTTCCGGATGATCAGACTCGAACTGAAAAACCTGGTTTAAAAGGCTCATCGCCAAAGCGCCTTTTTCCTGTTCAAGGGCCTCCTTGGCTTGAGTCAACAGGTTTTCCATCTTCCGTTTTTTCTCAACCTGCTGCTTTAACCTGTCCAGGCTTTTCCGGGCTTTTCTCAGGGCAGGATCTTTTTGCAAGGCCTCTTCAAATAAGGAGATGGCTGTTTCCAGATCATCTTCCTCTTGGGCGGATTTGCCTTTTTCCCAGATTTCCAGGGCGGCGACCCTGTTTTCCACCCTGGCCAGGGCCTTTTCCACCTGTTCCTGATCCGGAAATTTTTCGTTCTGCTCCAGGTAAAGCTCTTTGGCCGCCTGCCATTCCTCGGCCGCTTCCAAGGCCTGCCCTCTTTGCAAAGCGGCCTCCAGAGCGGCAACCTGGCGGCCCCATTCCTGCACCTCTTCCAGCCAGTCCAGGGTCTTTTTCTTATCCCGGCTTATACCCACCAGCTCGCTGATCACCTCACCGGCCTGCTCATAGAGCCCGTCAGCCAGGCAGGCCTCCGCCTCAACCGTGAGTTCTTCTATACGGTCGTCTAGAAGCAGTTCCTTTTTGGCCCTCGCCAGTATATCCTCGGCCTCTTTCAAGCCGGAATTCAGGCTCAAGGCCTTTTCAGCCAGCACCTGGGCGGCGGCCCATTGGCCTTTGTCCATCTGGGCCTGGGACTCATTGGTCAGGGCCTGGGCCTGGGAGCCCTTGCTGGGGGCTTTGGTTTTTTTAAAGGCCCCGGGTATGCGGGTGCCCCGGCCGCTGGTATGCCTTGTTGAAGAGGCCTTAAGCCTGTTCAAGGTCTCCATGAAATCCGCGGCGGAAGAAAACCTGCGGTCCGGGTCCTTGGACAAGGCCTTATCAATAATCCCGGAAAGAGCCGCCGAGATTCGGGTGGTCTCTTCATGGGCGGGCCTGGGCGATTCATGAACATGCTGATATAACACGCTGGTGGTGTCCTGGCCGGAGAACGGGGCCTTGCCCACGGCCATTTCATACATCACCACTCCCCAGGAATACAGATCGCTCCTGGCGTCCACCGGCTTGCCCCTGGCCTGTTCCGGGCTTGCGTAGTGCACTGTGCCCACAAAAGAACCGGCCATGGTGTAGCTGGGTTGCAGTGCGGCCTTGGCAATACCGAAATCCATGACCACGGCATCACCCCGGCTGTCGACCATGACATTGTCGGGCTTTATATCCCGGTGAATTATCCCCTTCTTATGGGCCTCACCCAGAGCGGAGAGCACCTGGCCGCTGAGCCTTATGATCTCTTTTTCCTCCAGCCCTCCGCTGGAGGCGATCATCTCGGTCAAAGACCTTCCGTCCACATAATCCATGGCAAAATAGTTGACGCCCTCTTCCTGGCCCACGTCATGAATCCTAACGATATTCGGATGACGCAGGCCGGCCGCGCTTCTGGCCTCCCTTAAAAAACGCCCCACCATCTCCTGATCACGGGCAAACTCTTCGGGAAGCACCTTCACCGCGGTCTTGCTCTCCAAAAGTTCATGCTCGGCCAGGTAGACCTCTGCCATGCCGCCTTTGCCCAACAGCCTTAGAAGCCGGTATTTCCCCAATTTGCGGCCTGTCAAATCAAGCAAGGTCAAACCTCCCCCTCAAAAAAGACCACCATAACAGTAGCGTCGTCCTGGCCTTCTTGCAGATCCACTTGCGCTATAAGGGCCCGGCCTGCCTTTTCAGGATCATCCGCTTCACCCAATATCGTTTTTATCTGCTGTGCCGAGAGCACCCCGTGCACTCCGTCGCTGGTAAGTAGAAAACGATCTCCCTTTTCCAACTCACCTTCAAAAACATCGGGCTTGACGGTATCCACACCCATGGCCTGCAAAAGCACATGGCGCATGGGATGCACCTCTGCCTCTTCGGCAGTGACCACCCCCTGGCTCTGGTATTTACGCATCAGGGTGTGATCTTCGGTCAACTGCACCAACCTGCCTTGGCGTAATAAATACCCCCGACTGTCGCCCACGGAACCGAGGAGATAGGTCCCGTGATTTAACCAGACACAGACAGCCGTGGCCCCCATGTTTCCGTCTTGCCCCATTTCCACCGCCAGGTCCCGCACCTCGGAATGGGCCCTTTGCATGCGGCGGGAGAGATCAAGCCATTTACGCAGTCCCCTGGTCTGGTCCGGGGGGTCGGGGGCCAACATGCTCTGAACCACTTTTTGGGAAGCAAAGCCGCCTCCGGCGTGGCCGCCCATGCCGTCACTTAAAACAAAGAGACCCTGCTCGGGGTTCTGGCCAAAACTGTCCTGATTCTCATTCCGGTGTAAACCCTGTCTGGTTCCACCCCACCATTGAGTCAAGGCCTTACCTCCTCTTTGAAGACCCTGCCCTTTGCCGGAGCGCCAAAGCCTCCACTTGCCGCCTTTTCGGTTATCTGCAAATTCTGCACTATCAAACGCTGAAAAGGCTCTTTTTTACGGTTCAACCCGAATATGCGGGCCCTGAATTCCGCGCCGCCGCCCTGGTTAAAACCTCTGAATCTGGCGGAAAGAGCACCGGCGCTGCTGGCGCTGGCACTGAAACCGCCCGTTGCCGCGGGCTTGAGGTCCAGAATATGCTCCTTGCCCCGGCTGTCTTTGATTAAAACCTCGGCCTTCACCTTGTCCAGGGGGAGGTCGTCTTCAGTCACGTCCAGGCTGAAAAACCAGGGAGCCTTAGCCACCGGCTCTTTGCCTTTGTCCTCCAGTTTGGCCTTTAAGGAAGTGCGGGCAGTGGCTTGCAGTCTGAAGGGCGTATCTTTTGGGCCTGAAATGGCAAGGGTGTATTCACCGGGAACCGGCATTTTAAGGGTCACGGTGCTGAACTCCCTGCCCTTGGCCTTGGCCGGGTGCAGAGGCCTGCCTTGCGGGTCGCTTATCTTAAGCTCCAAGAGATCCCCCGGCCCCAAAAGGCTCAAGTCCAGCCTCTGTACAGTGGAATCCAGCAATAACTTATAGTTATTTGGTGCTTTATCCTGGGCCAGTAAAAGCAGGCTTGCCTGGTCCATGGCGGCCTGAACCCGGTCAAAGGCAGCGGTAAGCCCTTCCGCGGAAGGGGCGTAAAGGTATACACCCTTACTTAACCGAGCCAGATTAAAAAGAAACTTCTGATCCACATTATCGGTCAAACCAACCGTGTAAAGCACGGCTTTTTGAGCGGCCAATTTTTTCACCTGCTCCAAGGTGGCTTTGTTATGGGTCTCCGGGTCATTTTTCCCGTCACTCATCAAAACCACCACCCTGGCCTTTTTGGGATCAGCCTTTTTAAACATCTCATCAGCCCTGGCCAATCCCACCGCTATATTGGTGTCACCCGTGGCGGGCAATTTCTTGATTCCGGCAGCCAAATTACGGGCCTGTTTGCGCGAGGTGATATTGGTGAGGGGCAGGATGGTCTTGGGAGCCAGGTTGAAACTCACCACCCCCACCTGGTCTCCGGGCATAAGCCTGGAGATCAAAAGCTCCACTGCCTGCCCCCGCATATTCTCCTTGTCCGTGGACCTCACCGAGCCCGAGCCGTCGATCACCAAAACACAGGAAATAGAGCCTGTGCCGGGCTTCAAGCCGATAAAACGCCTGAGCAAATCTCCCACCTCCCTGGTGGAAGGCAGGCTCAGATGATTGCCCGGGGCCTGATACACCCGGTCGTCCCGGCTCCAGCCGGGCAGCTCCTCCGGATGGCCGGGCTCAATCACACCGTCGCCGCCGAGAGACTTAAGCTCCTTTATGCAACCCGCCCTGGTGAGCATGGATTGAACCGCTTTTTCATCCAGGCTGCCTTGGACCACCCCTACCAAAAGATCATGGGGAAGCCCTTTTTCTCTCAAGTCCTTTACCAGGGGTGCGTCAGGAGAAGCCTGTTTGAGAAGGTCCTTTCCATAAAAATTTTCAATTTTCTTATGCCAGGCCAGACGGCAAGGGTCGCCCGAGGGCGGTAATTCAAGGCCGTCTGTGGGCAAGGCTAGAAAAAGGGCCTTGTTCACCTTGGGTTCTTTTTTATGGCGCAGGTATTCAGCCAGGGCCAGGCCCCCTGCCCCATGGGCCACCAGGGTGAGGGATTCAACCTCTGGGGGACGGGCCAGGTCTTTAACCGCCTTGCCCAATGATTTGGCGAGTTTTGCAAGGCTGGTGGGGCCTGTGTCCGGGGCCAGGGTGATAGCCTTGATCCCGGAGACGCCCAAGGATTGAGCCAGGGGGTTTAATTCCTTTTGCCCTCCCGGGCTGGCGGCCACCAATATGACCACCTGGCGCGAAGCCTTTTCAGTCACCAGCCTGGCCTGGGTGTCGCGCCCTGCCCACAGGCTGAGCAACAAGGCGCAGAAACAAATAGCTGTTGCCTTGATTCCAAAGGCCTTTAACACGGTGGCGCGCGGCATGTCTCTCCCTGGCGGATAAAAAAGAATTATAAAAAGGCCGAGGAGTCAGAATTTGAAAAATATTGTCACATCCGTAAGTTAAGCCGGAAAACAGCAATAACGGCCCCTGATGCGACTCCTGTTGCCTAAAGACCCATCAGCTAAACCAATTCCATAATAAAGACTCTATTTATATTCATACATTTTTTTTAGCGGAACGCACAGGGCAAGGACAAGTTCCAAATCAGGTTACAGTGGTCAAAACCGTTTTTTATTCCGGAGGTTCAAGGCAAATTACCCGGAACATAAACCATAATTACCATTCATTCCACCAAGTAACAAAAAAGCCGTCTTGCTCTCGGGCGGCAGGACGGCTTTAAAACTCTTTTTGAAAAAATTAAAGTCTTAACCACCATCTAAAGGCAGTTTTGGCATCTTCCAGAATCAGATAGCAGCAAGGCACCAGGACAAGGGTCACCAAGGTGGCGAAAAGCACACCAAAACCAAGGCTGATGGCCATGGGAACCAAGAACTGGGCTTGCATGCTTTTTTCCAGAATCAAAGGGGTCAATCCGGCAAAGGTGGTGAGGGTGGTCAAAAGGATAGGCCTGAACCTGGCTTCGCCTGCCTTGCGTACAGTCTCGGACAAATCCTCGCCATGCTCCAGATTGCGGTTGATGTAATCCACCAGCACCAGGCTGTCGTTGACCACCACCCCGGCCAGGGCAACCGTACCCAAGGCGGAAAGTATGCTCAAGGTGAGCCCCATGCTGACATGTCCCCAAATCACTCCGATAAAGCTGAAGGGAATGGCGGTCATGACTATCAAGGGTTGCACATAGGATTTAAAAGGTATGGCCATCAACGCAAAAATCACAAACAGGGCCACTGCGAAATAGGAATACAAAGATTCCATGGTCTCGTCCTGCTGCTTTAAGTCGCCTTCCACAGAGGAGGTGAGGCCCACATACTTGGCCAGAAGCTGAGGCATGAAATCCCTTTTCAGGTCGGCCACTATTTCGTTGGCGTTTCCCTTGCCCGGAATGACCTTGGCCGATACGGTAACCACCCTTCTGCGGTCCGCTCTTTCTATGGTGGAAAGCCCCCGGCCCATCTCGATTTTTGCCACGGCCTTTAAAGGGACTTCCTCTCCCTCGGGGGTGCGAATCCGCATATGCTCCAAGGTGGCTAGGGAGCGGCGACGCTCCCTGGGGTAGCGGACCATCACCTTGACCTCGTCCCTGCCCCGGACAATACGCTGCACCTCGGCCCCGTAAAAGCCCTGGCGCACCTGGCGGGCCAGTTCATAAACGTTTATACCCAGGTTGGCCGCAGCTGGTTTCAAGGTAAGCTGGATCTCCTGTTTGCCCTTGCGAAAGGAATCCTCCACTTCCCGCACCCCGGGATAGGTGCTGATTCTTTCCTTTAATTCCTGGGAGGCCTTAACCAGGTAATCCATATTCTGCCCGGCCAGTTGCAGGCTTATGGGGCGGTTGCCCCGGCCCAGGGAAGAACGGATCGTCAAGGAAACCGCTTCCGGAATCTCGCCAATGAGCTCCAGCCATTTATCAGAGACCGTGCTGGCAGAAACGCCTGTCCCAACCCGGTCTTCACTGGGAAGAAGGTCCAGCCAGACCCGGCCCTTGTTTTCATGGCCATAGGCCAAGGCATGAGTGACCAGCCTTTGGCCTGGTTTGAGCTTATCCGCATAAACCGAATTAAGATCCTGGGCCGCCTTTTCAATGCGCCCGATCGCCCGGGCCATCACCTCTTCAGGGGTTCCGGGCAAAAGCTCCACTGCACAGTGGGCAAAATCGGATTCAATCGGCGGGAAAAAAACAAACTTGAGCCTGCCGCCCAGAAGAAAAGCCAGGGAAAAGACCAAAAGCCCGATAAAAACTGCAACCGTCAAGTAACGCCAGGCCAGGCACAGGGAAAGCAAGGGTCGGTACACCCTTTTGATAAACCACCAGAGTCCACTGTTTACGGTGCGGTTAACAGGCTCCCAAAGCCTGGCCAACCCCCTGGGCCCGTGGTTATTTTCCCGGTAGTGGGAAAGGTGGGCGGGCAGGATCCAAAGGCTCTCCACCAGGGAAAAGACAAGGCAGGGGATAACCACCAGTGGAATCATAACCCAGACTTGACCAAAGGTGCCCGGTATGAGCAAGAGAGGCACAAAGGCGGCCACAGTGGTTAAAACGGCAAAGATCACCGGCGTGGCCATCTCCTGGGTTCCCTTGATTGCCCCCAAAAGGCCCTTACCGGTTTTCTGCTGTACGGTATAGACGTTTTCGCCGATTACAATGGCGTCATCCACCACAATACCCAAAACCAGAATAAAGGCGAACATGGTTATCATGTTAAGAGAAACCCCAAAACCGGGCATAAGCCAAATGGCCCCCAAAAAGGAGATGGGGATTCCCAGAGAGACCCAAAAAGCCACCCGAAGTTGCAGGAAAAGGGCCAAAAGAATCACCACCAGAACCAGGCCGGTGGCCCCGTTTTTACTAAGCAGGTTAAGACGGCTTTTGAAATAAAGGGACCGGTCGTGCCAGATCTCGGCGGTTATTCCCGGAGGAAGCTCTTTTTTAAGGTCATCGGTATAGTTGTAAACCTTTTCAGCCACATCCAGGACGTTTTGCTGCCCCACCCGGAAGACCTCGATCATTACCGTGGGCTGGCCGTCAAAACGAATGAACATATCACTTTCCTGAAAACCGTCTTTGATCTTGGCCAGATCCTTTAAGCGCAAAGTGCTGCCGTCCGGAAGGCTCACCACCGGGAGGCGGCCATAGTCGATTGCATCATAGGCCTGCCCCTTGGTGCGGATCAGAATATCACCGGCCCTGGTCTCGATAGAGCCGCCGCTTAAGTCCAAAGACGACCCGGCCACAGCCTTGACCACATCATTGAAAGTAAGCTGATGCCTTCGCAAGGATTCCTCGGATACCTCTATGCTGATCTCAAAGGGCCGCACACCGGTCAGCTCAACTACGGAGATCCCCGGCAGGGCCGCGATCTCATCCCTCACCCGTTCGCCCAAAAACTTAAGCGTCTTGGGGCCGGTTTCTCCGGAAAGGGTCAGGGTGAGCACATCCCTTTTGCGCAGGGCCTTGGCCACATCCGGTTTTTCCGCCTCCTCGGGCAGGGTGGTTATGGCATCGACCTTGGATTTGATGTCATCCAGGACATCGCGCATATCCTTACCCTGTTCCACCTCCACAGTCACTGTGCCGTAGTTTTCCGAGGCCTGACTGGTTATGCGATCCACTCCGTTTACATCATGGATGGCCTCCTCTATGCGCACACAGATCTGCTCTTCGACTTCAGCGGGGGTGGAGCCGGGATAAGAAACGGTTATGTTAATTATGTTGGCCTCTATCTCCGGGAAGACCTCCATCACCAGCCGGGGAATGGTGAGCACGCCACTCACCACGATCACCAGCATCATAAGGTTGGCAGCCACACGGTTTCCGGCAAACCAGGCTATGGCACTTTTCATCTGGCTTGGCCCTCCCCTTTGGCGGCTTTCCTGCCTTTTTTGCCTTTATGAGGAGCCTTGCCCAAAGGCGTCGCCTTTTTTTCTCTGCCAACCACGCTGACCAACATATCCTCAACCACCACCTTGGGCATGGTGGTGCAGACAACGTCTCCGTTGGCAAGCCCGGAGCCGATCACAATGTCATTCTCCTCCACCCGAAGGACTTGCACCTTGCGGCGTTTGAGGCGGTTTTCTTGGCTTACCAGAACCACCTTATCCGGTGGCATCAATACACTTCTGGGCAGAACAAAAACATCCTTGGCCAGCCGCCCCTGGATGCGCGCCCTTACAAACATGCCCGAAGCCAAGGGCGGAGCATCCGGGCCGTCGGCATCGCCATAGGGGTCCTTTACCTGGGCCACCAGGACCACCATGCGGGTTTTTAAGTCTATCTCGCCTTCGGTGCGCACCACAGTGCCCTGCCAGGTAAAGGTTTTACCCGCAAAATCGGCGGTCAATATCACCAGGGGATGAGAACCCTTTTCCAGGCCTCCCCTGTAGCTCAAGGGCAGATCAACAAAGGCCAATTCTTCATCGGACAAGGGCAGCCGCACTTCCGCGTAATCAACCGCGTAAATAGAAGCCAGTTGCGAACCTTTATTTACATACTGCCCCACGTCAACACTTTCCGAACGCACCCGGCCGGCAAAAGGGGCCCTTATTTGGGTGCGCGAAAGGTCCAGCCTGGCCTGTTCCAAGCTGGCCTTGGCCGAAGCCAGGGTTGCCTGGGCATCCGCCAGCTGGGGCTTTTTCAGGACCAAGGCGCTGGGCTTGGTTCCGTTGCCCAGGCTTTTCCACTCTTTTTGGGCCACATTGGCCTCTGCCTCTATTTTGCTCAACTGGGAAGCAGCCGTCGCCACAGTGGCTTCAGATTTGGTCAGGGCCAGACGGTAGTCTGTGGGATCTATCTCCAGAAGAAGATCGCCTTTTTCAAAAAAACCTCCCGCGGCAAGGGACGGGGAAACCTTAACCACCTGGCCTGAAACCTGGGGCACCAGTGCTGTTTCGGTTCTTGGCCTTACAGTCCCCTGAGCTGTGACCCAATAGCGATAATCAGATTGTTTTGCCTTTACCACCCTCACCACCGGCGGTTTCACAGGTTTGGGGCGTCTTTGGGGCATGGGCGTCGTATGGATCAGCCACCAGGCGGCGCTCACGCCCAGGGCCAGGACCAAAAAGGGGAGCAGGATCTTAAGAAATAGTTTCATAGTGCAAACCTTGTAATTTCATATGCTTGGCCGAGAACACGCAGTATCGCCGGTTTTGTGGTTTTTATAAGCTCTTGAAGTGAATTTTCTTCTTACTGTGCCTGACTCCGGGGCGCAAGCTTAATGGACCAGCCAATTAAATACATCATTGGAAAACACCTGAAAATATAACCGGGGCAAGCTGACCGTTTGGTATTATCTAAAATAAAATCCAAAAATTTCAACTAAATATAAAATAAAGTCCCAATCACAATTTTCCTTTGCATAAAAAAAACGCTGCAAAAGGACTTAGGGCTCGGTTTTTGCTTTTATTTTTTTCGATATTTTTACCGACTATCGGCATAAATTTATGCACCCTTTCCTGCACCCCTGTTTTTTCAAGCCATCTGTATCTGTTTTTGCTTATTAAAAAATGGTAAAAAAGTTTCGCAATGTCTCCCGTTTTGAAAAAACCGGTCACCTGTAGCTAATTAAGCTCCGGAGAATCAAAGTCTTTATGAATAATCTAATACTATACGTCAGTACTGTATTCATCTGGGGAAGCACCTGGCTGGGCATCAAGTATCAACTCGGTGTGGTTGATCCCATGGTTTCGGTTGTCTACCGGTTTGGGCTTTCCAGCCTGCTTTTGCTGGCCTATTGCTATGCGGGAAAAAAGAGGTTGAAATTCAGCCGGTCTGAGCATGCCTTCATGGCCCTGATGGGGGTTTTACTTTTTTCCATTAATTACTGGCTGATCTATGTGGCCGAACTCTATATAACCAGTGGATTGGCAGCGGTTGTTTTCTCCACCATATTGGTGATGAATATCTTAAACGGAATCTTGATCTTAAAGACCCCCTTCAGCCTGAAAGTGGCCTTGGGAGGCGGCCTGGGCCTCTTGGGCATTTCCCTGGTTTTTTGGCCGGAGATAATGGCCTTTGACCTGAATGACAACGGCTTTTTGGGGTTGCTTTTTGCCGTGGCCGCCACCTTTTTGGCCTCTTTGGGAAATATAACCAGCGCCCGCAATCAGAAACACGGACTCCCGGTCTTGCAGACCAATGCCTTTGGCATGGCTTACGGAACGGTGTTAATGACAATCTGGGCCGTTTTTGCGGGAAAGGAGTTCACCTTTGTCTGGAGTGCGGCATATGTGGGCTCATTGCTGTATCTGGCCGTTTTTGGCAGTATTGTGGCCTTTGGCTGCTACCTTACCCTGGTGGGGCGCATGGGAGCCGATCGGGCGGCCTATGCCACCTTACTCTTTCCATTGGTAGCCTTGGGGCTCTCCACTATCTTTGAAGATTACAAGTGGACTCCCCAAGCCCTAAGCGGGTTATGTCTCACCCTGGGAGGCAATTTTCTGATCCTTAATAAAAAACCCGCCATTCTTAAGGCACGGAGCCAAAAAGTTGCCGGGAAGATATAGGGCTTGGGCCTCTGGCAAAGGGTCATCGAGTAGTATCTTGACCAGGCTGATGTCGAAATGAAAGAGGTGGGGAATAAACCCTTTTTATTATCCGATCACGGCACCTCAGACCAAAGGCTTGAAATTTTGGCCCTTAGATCATGAGCCCAAAGTAAGGTTCTGCGGGCAAGAGGTGAATAGATGCATTAAACAGTCGGGAAAAACAAATTTTGCTGGCTAACTAAGTCCGTAATTAAGTTTTCAACGCCTATTTTCTGCAATACTTAAGTTTTACCAATCATCACCAAAGACAATCATTTATTTGAGTTTAATACATCTTGCCAAGTTATAGCAAAAATGCCCACCGGCAAGAGCCTTGCCGCGCTTGACCGTCCAGTAAATCAAACGCCATCATATCCAAGCTTGCTACAAGCGAACTAAGTAATAAGGTTTTTTTATATTTGGAGCACTTATAGTTTTATTTTAAATGGAGTGATAATGCCGGTTAGTTACCCACATAACCCTACTAATACAAATAACATTCCAATACGCATACCCCTTATCCAAACTGTCTCCAAAGGGCATTTAAATGCCCCCCTAATCGCTGAACCTTTGCCATGAAGCCAAAGCATCCAGCCCAACCGGAACTGCCAGAGCTTCATCCACATCCTGAAAATAAAGGACCAACTGAAAAAGAACACGCCCAGGAGCCATCCGCAGACGAGCATCTTTCCCATCTAAAAACGGAAAGTAGCTAGCTGAAAAGCCAACTTGAAGAATTCATACACCAATTTAGCAAGTTACCCCGATCCACCAACAACGTCCGCAATTTTGCAACCTATTGCGTAAAAGGGTTCCCTGATGATGAGCCCGCTTACGAGCCTATATTTTTGAGTTCCTCTCTCAAGGAAATCACCGGATTTGAAATTTTCCACAACCATGACCAGTGGTTTGGCTCCCTGCACCCGGATGATCACCAAACAGCATTAAAAGCGCAACAAAAGGCCTTTGAAAATATGGAATTTGAAGCAGTGGTAAGACAGTTCCACCAAACCAAAAAAGAGTGGCGCTGGTTCAACTACCTCAGCAACGTCACTCCGGACCAGCATGGCAAGGCCTATTTTCTGAATGGCATTGTACGGGACGTAACAGAACAAATACGTATTCAGACAGAACTTGTGGACCATAAAAAACGCCTTGAGAAACTGGTGGGATTAAAAACCGCCAATCTGGTCCGCACTAATCAGGATCTCAAACAGGAGATGGAAAACCGCCGAAAAGACGAGATCCGGCTTAAATCCACTTTGCGGGAAAAGGAATTCTTTAGAAAGGAAACCCACCACGGGGTTAAAAATAACCTGCAAAACATAGCCAATCTCCTGGATCTTGAATCCATGCACTGTTCAGATGAAAAGACATTGCAGGCTTTTCAGGACTGCCGCGACCGGGTGAGGGCCATGTGCATGGTGCACAGGCAACTCTATCAAACCGGAGACCTCTCAAGAATACCCCTGGCAGACTATGCGGAAGACCTGGCCAGTCAGCTCTTTAAGGCCTATGGCGCGGACCCTGCCGGGATACATATGACAATCAATGCTCCAGAGGTTTATTTGGTAATGGACCTGGCCATTGCCTGCGGACTTATCCTGAATGAATTTATTTCCAACTCCTTAAAATATGCCTTTTCTGAACAGGAAAGCGGTATGTTGACTTTTGAGGCCCGAAAACTGGAGGATCAAAAAAAGAAATCGTTTTTTCAGACAACGGCAAGGGGCTCCCCGCCGGCCTTAAGCCTGAAAAAGCCGAAACCCTGGGACTCAAGATAGTTTATTACTTGGTGGAAAAACAAATTGCAGACAAACTGGAGCATATCAAAGGACCTGGTTGCACTTACCGTCTTGTTATTGACAACCAGGAGCAGAAAAGGGAAATAAATATTTACGACTGCGGACCCGTGCTTGAAAAAATGTTCTGATACGCCATAGTTGCTTGAGATTTAGCCTGAAATAGATTGGCAAAGCAAGGACCCGGAAGCGGCCTTGAGTGAATTTTTCAAAAAATAATTCTTCGGACCCCGGATAACCCCCCCCCGAAAAAGCCGTGCTTTTTCGGGGGGCCCAAATAGTGATGATCCGGCATACTGCCAATAGTGGGGAAAACAATGCAATCAGCTTCTTTGCTTTATAATCTGATCAGCCTGGGGGGGATCCTGATCATCTGCGGCCTGGCCTTTTTATCCAGCCACGCCAAAAAGAAAATACGCTGGTCCACCGCGGCCTGGGCAGTTGGCTTGCAGCTGGTTATGGGCTGTTTTGTGTTTGTAGTCCCGGCCGGCCGGGAGGCCCTTTTGGGGGCCAATAAGGTATTTCTGGTTATCCTTGATTCCGCCCGGGCCGGAGTTGAATTCCTTTTCGGTCCTTTGTCTATCGGGCCGGGGCATAAGAGTTCTGTCGGGTTCATATTGGCTATCCAGGCCCTTCCCACCATTATATTTTTCATGGCCTTGACTGCGGGCCTTTATCAATTGGGCATCATGCAAAGGGTGGTCAAGCTCTTCAGCCGCCTGTTTGTGCGCACCATGGGAGTCAGCGGGGCTGAATCCTTAAGTGTGGCCAGTAATATTTTTGTGGGGGTGGAATCCGCCGGGATGGTGCGCCCTTTTCTGCCTGATTTCACCAGAAGCGAATTTTTCTGCATCCTCACTGCGGCTATGGCCACAGTGGCCAGTTCCACCATGGGTGTCTATGTAATGACGCTTTCCCACATTATGCCCAACATAGCCGGTCATCTGATGAGCGCGTCAATTATCTCGGCTCCCGCAGCCATCTGTGTGGCCAAAATAATGGAGCCGGAAACAGGCGAACCCCTGACCATGGGCAAGACAGTTGATCCCGAGACAGGCAAATATTCTTCCTTTATGGAAGCCGTTGTCCAAGGTTCCAACGATGGCGTAAAACTGGTTATCGGGGTGATGGCGCTTTTACTGAGCTTTTTGGGCCTGGTGTCCCTGGTTAACCATGTCGTGTCCTGGTTCGGCGGGCTGGGCGGCCTGGCAGGCCTTAACCTTGAGACTATATTGGGTTACCTGGGATGGCCCCTGGCCCTGATTATGGGCGTGCCCGCCCCGGACGCAGCCCAGGTCGGCCAGCTTCTGGGACAAAGGATTCTGGTTACGGAAATCCCCGCATACACCCAACTGGCCCAATTGGCCCAAAACGGCGGCATAAGCTTTGACAGAAGCATCCTGGTGGCCTCCTATGCCTTATGTGGATTCACCCATGTGGGCAGTGTGGCAATTTATGTAGGCGGTTTTGGAGCCCTGGCTCCGGGCAGGATGGGAGAGCTCTCCAGGCTGGGATTCAAGGCCCTGTGGGCTGCCACTCTCACCACCTGCATGACCGGATGCATTGCCGGGCTCTTTGCCTTTGGCGCGGAAACCGTGCTCAAACTGACCCAATAGCGACAGCTGGCGCTATCCTTCGGAGATCAGCTCACCGGCCTTGCAAATGGTGTCCAAACGAAACTCAGCCACCTTATCGGTTGAAACGCCCAATTTCTCCGACAAGGGGAAGGTGTCATCCCAGGCTCCCCTTTGGCAAAGATCAAAAAGTTCTAAAAGAGCGCGCAGGTCGCTCGTCTCCCCGTTAAGGGCCAGGGCAATCGGCTCAGGAAGAGGCAATTCCTTTAGAATTTCTGCAAAAGATATTCCCAGGATCGTATCGAGCAAAGACAAAAGCCCGGCCATGTAGGCATGATCGGGGTTGATTTCAACACGGCAATGGACTGCCATGGCCTCACAGAAAAAGGCCCTTTCCAGGCTGGACACGGCCAGCAAAGAACTTTTCTTGTCTGTGAGATCCGCAATAACCGCCAGGGAGAGCCATCTACGGATATTGTTTTCTCCCAGCAGGGAAAAAGCCCTGGCCACAGAATCCACCTCTGACTGCCAGGAAAAAAAAGAAGAATTAAGGTAGCGCAGCAGCCTGTAGGTCAGGGAAACATCCACCTGAATGATTTGTTGCAACTCATGAAGATTCAGTTCAGGTTTCAGAAGTTCCTTGAAGATTCGCAAACGGGCCAGTTGAACGGAAGGGACCGCCAGGCCGGATTTTATCTCCGGTTTTTGATAGTAAAAGCCCTGGAAAAAATCAAATCCCAAATCCATGCATTCCCGGTGTTGGGATAAATACTCAACTTTCTCGGCCAGCACCTTGAGCTTCAGTTCCCGGCAGTGATTCAAAAGCTCGCGGTCAAGCCTTCCCTCACGCTCCAAAAGATCAATCTTAACTAGATCTGCCAGGGAATAAAGGGGGTCCATCTCCGGGTCATAAGTAAACTGATCATCAATTGCAATGGTATATCCCTTTGCCTTTATCCGTCTAAGAGCAGTAAGAACCTCCCTGTCCGGAGCTACCTCTTCAAGGATTTCAACCACCAGGTTTTCCGGTGGAATCAGCTCAACCAGCCCATTGACAAGTGAATCCTTGGTAAAGTTGATAAAGACTGGTTTGCCGGAGGTAAGTCCTTCCAGGCCAAGGGCCGTACAGGTGTTGGTGATAACCTGGGCAGTGGCTTTTTCAGAATCAGGGAAAGAACAACTGTTCTCAAATCCGTCCCGAAAAAGAAGCTCATAGGCAAAGACCCTGTTTTCCCGGTCAAAGATCGGTTGCCTGGCGACAAAAACATCCATGAACTCACCTTTTTGCTATTAATTCAGAGCAATAAGAAACTTATTCTCTGGCCGGTTTTTCACCTGATCCACTAGTAAAACGATAGCTCAAGAAGAGGAAAGCATCCAAGCAATGAATCGGCTATCAGTAATCGTTACATAATATTTATTTAAAGACCTTTTGACCCCGGGTGAGCCCATGCCCTATGATAATCAAGTATAAGGCATCAAAATGAAACGGTAAACCCAACCTGAGAGCTGAGGTTCCGGGGAAAAACCCATTTCGAGCCACGGTTGACTCAAGCAAATAAAGGGGGTGTCCATGTCCTTCAAATCGGCGCTGAGAGGCTATACCCAAAAAAGATTGGAAGAAATCGAAAAAGCCGATATTTTGCTGGGCGTGCCCTGTTTTAATAATCAATCCACCATAGAACATGTCATTCAAATGCTGACCCACGGGCTGAACAAGCACTACAAAGGTAAAAGGTGCGTGATTCTGGTTGCAGACGGTGGTTCAACAGACGATACCAGAGAGGTTGCCCGGGATTTTGAAATCAAACCCTGGCAGGAAAAAATTATCTCCATCTACCGGGGACCGGCCGGAAAGGGCAGCGCCCTGCGCTCTATTTTCGAGGCGGCTGAAAAACTAAAGGCATCCTCGGTCGCCATGGTGGACTCAGACCTCAGGTCCATAACCTCGGATTGGGTCAAATACCTGCTGGACCCCGTCCTTGAACAGGGTTTTGACTTTGTAGCCCCGGTTTATCTAAGACACAAGTATGACGGCACCATTACCAACAATATCGTATACAATCTAACCAGGACGCTTTATGGTCAACGCATACGCCAACCCATTGGCGGCGACTTTGCCATATCCCAAAAGCTTGCCAAGTTCTATACGGAACAAGATGTCTGGAATACAGAGATAGCCAGGTACGGAATAGATATTTGGATGACCACCACTGCCCTGACCGAAGGATTCAAGGTGTGCCAGTCCAACCTGGGGGTGAAGATCCATGACGCCAAGGATCCGGGGGCTCATCTCGGCCCCATGTTCCGTCAGGTGATATGGACCTTGTTCTATATGATGGAACAAAAACAGGCATACTGGAAAACGGTTAAAGGAAGCGTTTCCGTACCCACTTTTGAGCACCAGATCAAAACGGAGCCCGAAGAGGTAAAGGTCAACCTTGCGGAGCTGATCCGGCAGTTCAAAATAGGCTACCGGCAATTCAGCCCACTTTGGAAAGAAATTTTTTCCGCTAACTGCCTTACAGAGATTCAAAAAAATGTCAAAAAAGGGCAGAAGAGCTTTCATCTGCCGACCGAGGCCTGGGTGCAGATCCTTTACGAACTGGCAGCCACTTTTCATAGCTGGAAGCAAAACCGCATGCAACTGCTGGATGTGGTAACCCCTCTATATCATGCCAGGGTGGCGTCCTTTGTTCGGCAAACTCTTGAAATGAGTTCCGCACAGGCCGAAGAACTGGTGGAAGAACAGGCCCTGATCTTTGAACAGAACAAGGATTATCTGTTAAACCAATGGAGCGCCAAAGAAGGAGGGAAAGTATCTTGATATAGACATTTGGAAAACTTTAGGTCTAAAGCCGACAGAAAATTGAAAAAGATGCCGAGAAGTCCCCTTTATTGGATAAAAAACAAACTTTTTCCAGGCCTTAATCCTAATTCGTCCTTTATTGAATACTTTGTCTTGTCCTCAAGGTATGGGACGCAGTTGAGAACTTATACCCTATCCAGATAATCGCTTAATAACTTATTATCACTATCCGGATTCTCTTTTTTCCGAGAACCGTTGCCTCTTCGATATGGCGCGCAAAGCTAAAGGCCCACAGCCCAATCCCTTTGGTAACCAATCAAAAACTTAATAAAATTATTCTATTAAGCAAAGTAGCCCTAAAAAACCAATCTGAATCATTTTTGCTTATCTATTTACAATCCGAATAATTAAGAAGCTTAAGTTTCTTTTTTTTAAGGATTTGTCGACAGATCTTCATTTTTTAAAAACCATGGTTTTGTTTTTGTTGTCTTTAATCAAAGCTTCGTGGTAAAAATTTCCAATCAGGATTTTACCAGTGCATTAAGGAGTATTGGGCCCTTAATGCCTTTCTGATCAACCTATGGAGGAAAACGAGATGAAAAGACTGTCTGCTATTGTTCTGGCGTTCGCAATGGTGCTGTGCTTTGCCGCCTATGCCCCTGCCTATGAAGCCTACAAAGTGAAAGTCGAGCACAAAGGTGGAAACGTGACCCCCACCCAGGCTATGGATATGTGGCAGAAAGACAAAAAGAATGTGCATATCGTGGATGTGCGCACCGCTCCCGAGTACTGCTTTGTGGGGCACCCCACCATGGCCGACCATGTACCTTATTTTTTGTGGACCGGTGAGCTGAAGAAATCCAAAGGCAAAGCCAAGTACAACCTGGTGACAAACCCGAACTTCAAAAAAGAACTTTTGGCCCGTTACAACCCCAAAACCGACACCTTGATCTTCATGTGCCGCAGCGGCAAGCGTTCCTGCTTGGCCTCCAAAGTGGCCACGGACGCCGGTTTTGATCCCAAAAAGATCTTCAACATGATGGGTGGGTTTGAGGGCGACAAGATTAAATGCAAATTCAGCGCCTATAAAGGCCAGCGCATGCTGGGCGGCTGGAAAAATGAAGGCATGCCCTGGACCTACTCGGTAGATCCGAAAAAAGCCTATGCTGCCAAGTAAGTAAAGGCCTGACCGGAAGTTAAATAAAGCCGCGTCCTTTTTAAAAAGGACGCGGCTTTTTGTTACGAAGATCACCCTTTGGTTTTTCCATATGCGCCCATGGCACGGGAAGAGAAGCTGTGAATAAAGCCTCTAATTTAGCGGCCTCTTTGCCTAAAAATCCCGCTTTCCGGCTCTGGACCGGCTCCAAACCCTTTTCAACAGGCCAAGGCTGTACAAGAAAAGCGCCGGCCCCCAAATCAGGGACCAATCAGAGGTCATAAAAAAGATGGCCGCCAAAATCCCCTGGCCTGCGCCGAAAAAATTGGGCCAATCCTGATAAGGCCCCTTTCCTCTGATAAAACCCCAACCAATATAAAGCCAAATTCCCAGGCAGCTTATGGCAAGACAGCAGGCAAGCCGGAGGAATTCCCTTAGCAACATGCGCATGTTTTTTGTCCTCTGAGGGTGTTGGGCGCGTCTTATTGATTATGAGCACAAAACCATTCGCCGGACAATCGGCTAAGTCAGAGCCTTTGGATTAAATATATGTATGACTGATAATTGCTGATCTTTTTCAGTTCAAAAAACTGTTCAAGTAAAAGAGGTCTGTTCTGGCTGGTGGTTAAGGGAGAAAAATAGATCGTTGTTTTTTTGTCTGCTTTGTTTTTATCTGCGGACAAAAAAGCGGAAAGGCAGGGTAAATGATTTTCTCCCAAATTCTCCCCCAATAAAAAATTAGCCGTAACCGTAATATTTTCGTATTGCCCGTTTATTGCCAGCATCTTTGAAAATCCTTCTCTCACCTGACCTGGAGAAAGAGGTTTTCCCAATAATTTCAAGGTATCCAGGTCCACTGATTCCAGGCCCAGGTTTATATAGGTTTTGGCGGGAAGTTGATCCAGGCTCTGCCAGAAAGAACTTTTTCGGGTCAAAAACGAATCCACGCTGCCAAACATGAAAAAAACCGGATGCGCAGTCTCAAAGGTTTCAAGGGCCAGTTCTGCCGCTTGAAGAATCACTTCCCCATCAGCAGCCAGTCCATCGTGGTCGCCCAGGAAAATGCCTTGATAAGCGCCAAGATCAGGCCCCAAAAAATCCTTTAACCTAAGCGCTTGTTCGTTGATCTCCGCTCTCGGCAGCCTGGCTAAAAAATTATCCGACTTAACCGCGCAAAATTTACAATGGTAAAGGCACCCCTTGGTGAGGTTAAGGGGAATCACCTGATAATCCACATGCCTTGCATCCGGGGGCAGCACAGACAATCTTCCCTTGATCAATTGGTGGAATTTCCGGGTTTTTTCCAACAAAGCGCCTTCATGGTTCTGCAAAACGTTTTCCAAAAATTTTTGAAGATAAGGAGGCAGGTCCGCCGGGTTCAATCCACTTAGATTGGCAAAAAGCTGGGCCCAAGCTCCCAGGGCATTCATAACCCTGGGATCCTGGTAAGGATCACAATCCCAGACCGGGTTGCTGGGGTAGCCCAGGCAGGGCAGATAATATTCTCCCAACCAGGAGCGCACCGGTGCGCCGCCTATTCCCACTGAATAAAAAACCCAGTCATTACCATCTGTTCTTTTTAAAAATGCCGCCGGGTGCGGCCAAGTGGAGGTTATGCCGCGGATGAATTTGATCTCTGCCTTGAGGTTGAAATAAAACTCGTAAAACGGAGTTCGGATCAGGGAGTATTTACCCATGGGTTCCAGGGCGGGTTTTCTAAGGTATTTTAAAGGCCCCTGCTTTTCCAGGATAAATATCAGATCCTTCAGGTGATAGGAATGCATCATCCCCCCAATCGGCATGTTAGCCCGTTTTACAGGAGAAAAACCTTATTTTATCTAAATTAAAACTCTCCCTTATATCTCACCCCCTCAGGCGCTCATGCCTCACCAGGCCCGCATAAACGCCATTTTTTTTCAAAAGTTCCGCATGGGTGCCCTGCTCACAGATGCGCCCTTTTTTCATAACCAGAATATTGTCCGCCCGGCGCACTGTAGAGAGCCGATGGGCCACCACCAGGCTGGTGCGCCCCTGCATAACCTTGGGCAGAGCCCTTTGAATCTGTTTTTCACTCACCGGATCAACTGCGCTGGTGGCCTCGTCCAATACCAAAAGTCCTGGATCACCGGCCAAGGCCCGCGCCAGGGCAATGAGCTGACGCTGACCTGCGCTCAAGCCCTGCCCCCCTGAGCCCACTTTTGTGTGCAGGCCTTTTTCCAGCCTGTTGACAAACTCACCCGCCCCGGTTACCGAAAGGGCCATATCAAGATTTTCCTCTGTCACCCGCTCCCGCCCCAGGGTGATATTATGCTTTATGGTGCCGGACTTAATAAAGACTTCCTGGGGCACCAGGGCCACTTTTGCGGCCAGGTCCAAAGGATCCGCCCGGCGCAGATCAACCCCGTCCAAAAACACCCTGCCCTGCCAAGGGTCGTAGAGCCTGAGAACCAGATTGACCACAGAGGTCTTGCCCGCACCGGTGGGTCCCACCACAGCCCAGGTTTCTCCGGCCGGTATGGCAAAAGAGATGTCCTGCAAAACCGTCTCGGAAGGCAGGTAGCCAAAGGTTACCTTTTCAAAACAGACTGTAAGGTGCTCTTTGTCGGGAAAAGGGCTGGGCTTGGCAACAACAGACAGGGCTGTTTGATTGTCCATGATATTGAATATGCGCTCCGCACTGGCCATGGCGGCCTGAAGCACATTGTATTTTTCCGCCACATCTCTCACCGGCCTGAAAAACATCTGCATATAAAACAAAAACGCAGCCAGGGCGCCCAAGCTCAAGCGATCCTGGATAACCTGGCCCCCGCCGTACCATATGATCAGGGCCACGGCCAGATTGGAGAAAAATCCGGCCAGGGGCATGAAAACCGCGAAAACCTTTATTTGGCGCATGCCCGCCTGGAAATAGGCATTGTTCAACCTGGAAAAAGCGTTGGCCGAATAATCCTCCGCCCTGAAAAGCTTAAGCACGCTGATGCCGCTGATGGTCTCCTGAAACCTGGCGTTTATGCGCCCCAAATGCCCTTGCAGGGCGCGAAAGGCCTCTCTGGCCAAACGGGCGAAAAACCAGGCCGCCACTGCTATCACCGGCACCAGGACCAGACAGACCAGGGTCAAGGTCACATCCAGCAGCAAAAGCACCACCACAATCCCGGTGAGCAAAACCACATCCTTGCACAAGGCAATGATGGAGTTTCTGTACATCTCGTTTAAATTTTGCACATCATTGGTGAGTCGGGTGGTGAGATTGCCCACCGCGTTTTCCGTAAAAAACGAAGGCGCCCTGGAAAGGATATGAGCATAGAGCTTCTGGCGCAGCTCGAACATCATCTCCTGCCCGGCCCTTTCCAGAATCACCTGTTGAAAAAAACCCAATCCCGCGGCCAGGACACAGGCCCCCAGAAAAATAACCGCCAACCATATCAGGCCGGTTATATCGCTATTCCTAAGCTTATACAGATTATCCGGGGAGAGCTTTTTCAAGTCCGATGACTTTATTAAAACCCGATCCCCGTATTCCTTGAAAAGACCGGGACGGGCTTCCATCACCTCGCTCACCCCCGGACCAGAACTCACAATATGCCAAGGTTCCTTGGCTATGGCCCCATCCGCCCTGAGCCTGGCCAGGACCCTTGGGTCAAGGTCCTTAAAGGCCTTTTCCGGCACAAACACCTTACCCGGATCATTGGTGGAGATGATTTTTCGATCAAGCCCCTGTTTCAAGGCCTTGACCTGAGCCGCCCCGGCCTTGGCCAAGTCCACCAGCAGGGCCTGGCGCACAATATAATCGTCTATGGCTGTCTTGGTCAGATAGGGCAACAGAAGATCCAGGCCTGTGCTGAGCAAAATCAGAAAACCGGCCAGGCCGATTAATTTGAGTTTTCCCTTGGCCTGGGCCGCGAGACGGGTGAGCAAACCCAGGTCATAAGGCTTGCCCAGGCGACCGTCTTCCATGTAGCCAAAATCACCCCAGGCCAAGATCAGCTCTCCAATCCGGCCAATTCGGCCTGCTCGGCAAAGAGCTTATGATAAAGCCCCTTTTTAGCCATAAGCCGGTTGTGGTCACCCTTTTCCACAACCGCGCCTTTTTCCAAAACCACAATCTGATCGGCAAAGGCCACGCTGGCCAGGCGATGACTCACCACCAAGGTGGTGCGCCCCTTGCGAAAGGAACTCAAATTTTTCAGAATGCGCCGCTCGGTATCAGTATCCACAGCGGAAAGGGGATCATCCAGGACCAAGAAAGGCGCATCGGTTAAAAGCGCCCTGGCCAGGCTCAAACGTTGGCGCTGACCTCCGCTCAAGGTTTGGGCCCTTTCTCCCAGGCGGGTGTCCAACCCCTGGGGCAATTCTTCCACCTCTGAAGCCAGCTCCGCGTTTTCCAGGGCAGACCACAATTCATCATCCGTGGCGTCCGGTTTTCCCAGGCTCAAATTGGCCCGCACCGTATCTGTGAACAAAAAAGCTCCCTGGGGGGACTGGGCCATGATCCCCCGCAGGGAATCCAGGCTTAGGCGGTCTATTCTTTTTCCCTGCACCAGGATCTCCCCCTCCTGAGGTTCATAAAGCCTGGCCAGCAGCAATAGAAGAGTGGATTTCCCGCAGCCAACCGGTCCAACCAAACCGGTTACCTTTCCGGGTTCAATCGCAAGGCTCACCTGTTTCAAGGCGGGTTCTCCGGCCTCGGGATAGTAAAAAGTAACCTTGCTGAGGCTGAAACCGGGGGGTTCCGGGCCCGTTTTTTGCGGTTCCAACGGCTCTTTTATAGTGGATCTCGCCTTTAAGACCTCGTCTATTCTCCTGCCCGCGCCAAGCGCCCTTTGTATCATGCTCACCACCCAACCCAGGGCCATCATGGGCCAGGAGAGCAGATTGAGATAAGCGGCAAAGGCCACAAAGTCGCCGGGGGTCATATCCCCCAAAATGGCCAGGGGGCCGCCCACAGCCAGGACCAGGGCCAGGCTCAGGTTGGTGTAAAGGGTCATCAAGGGGAAAAAAAATCCCATAACCCTGGCCAAGGACATATTGACCTCAACCAAGCGCCTGCCCGAGGCGTGGAGATTAGACGTCTCCCTTTTTGAAAGCCCGTAAGTCTTTACGCACATGATGCCGCTTAAGGTCTCGCGCACCAGTTCGGTCAAGTCGGCAAAGGCCTCTTGCCCTCGCACGAACTGACGGTGCATGCGCTTGCTCACCAGGCGGCCCGCCACGGCCATCAAGGGCATGGGTAAAAAAGCCCAAAAGGTGAGGGTGGGATTTAAGTAGACCATAAAGCCAATGGTGGCCAGGCCCAAAACCAGGCTGTCCATGGCGGCCACCATGCCAAGACCCACGGCCAAGCGCAGGGCTGTGAGGTCGTTGGTCGCCCTGGCCATGAGTTCACCTGCCGTATTCTTTTGAAAATAGGCGAGATCCAGGGATTGAACCCGTTCAAAAAGCGCGCTGCGCAGGTCCTTTTCCACTTGCCTGGCAAAGCCGAACAAAATGGGGCGCCAGACCAGGCGCAAAAGCGCCATGCCGAGCGCCAACCCCATAATTATCAGCCCCATATTAAACAGGGAGGCAAAGGTGGCCTGTCCAAGGGTGAGTTCATCCACCCCGAATTTTATAACCCGGGGTACATAAAGCTGAAAAATATCTACAATGACAAGGGCGAGCAGGCCCAGGGACAACTGTCTGGCCCGAGATCTGCCCAAGCTCAAAATGAGCCTTAAGGTGGGCCTCTCAGAAACAGACAAAAGAGATCCCCCGAGCCCGGCCCCTTAACAAGGCAAGGCCTGTTTTGTAAAACAGCGATTTTTGACTTGACCAGGACCCGATATACCCGGCGGTTATCTCATTACCGGGCCCTGGCAGTGATACAGTTTGGCTTTTCAAAGATAATATCACCGCTGCGCTCCAAGGTCTTTTGGTTGGGGCCCAAGATGGTAACCCAGGAACGATAGACTCCCTGGCTGGCGGTTGCGGGAAGCTGGTCACAGGAGACAAACAGAATAAAATGCCTGCGCGAGGCATCATCCACCCGTAAAAATAATTTTTTGGGCTTATCAAGAGGGGCCAGGCCACTGCCCGACCTGGCTTCCGGCCTGATGTGCAGGCCGAACCAAAGCCCCTGCTCAGCGGCCAGATCGGCCAGTTCGGCTATGATATGCACAAAGAAACCGCTTTGACCACCGACATATTGCTGATCGGTGAGCCAAATGCGCTGAAAACGGCGCTCCCCTTCATGACGTCTGTCCACCTGGGCCGAGGTGGGTTCCGGCGGGGCCTGGGATTTCAGATGCGGTCGAACCGAAGCCATCAGGGTCTCACGGCTGACCAGCCCGACCAGACGCTTCACCGCCCTGCCTTGAGGGTCAATCACCAGGCTGGTGGGCACCACGTCAAGTCCGCCGAGTTCCCTGGTAAGACGGCGGGCTTCTTCCATGTTTCCCAGGACAACCGGGAAATCAATGCCAAGCTTGGCCACAAAGGGCCTCACCTTTTTGATCCCCGCCTTGTCCAGGGCAAAACCGATGACACTGACCCCGTTTTGGCCTTGGGCCTTGGCCAGTTTATTGAGTTTTTTCATGCCCGCCTTGCAGGGCCTGCACCAGGAGGCAAAAAAATCCAGGATAACCACCCTGCCCCTGAAGTCGGAAAGCCTGAGCCTGCCACCGTCAACTGTCGGCAAATCAAAGTCCAGAACTTGACCTGCCTGTGACGGAACTGTCCAGGCGGCAACGAAAAACAAGGCCGCCAGGGCCACAAGGGTGATTTTTCTAATCATAAATTACCCCTCCTTCAGGTTCTCCCATAATACCATTTTGACGGCCAGGGGCAAGTTGACATGGGTCTGGGGCGACTGTAGACTAAAATCCTCATATCAGGCAGTCCTCTACACGGTAAGGGAGGCCGGGCGTTTAATGCCGGATAATCGGCAAAAAGAAACGCAAAGGCAGCTCTTGCCGTGTATTTGAGTTGGGCGTCTATTTTTTCATACAAGACAAATTACGAATTCTTGGCGGTGCTCATGTCTGGCCCCATTGGTCAACTAGTAGAATATATAGATAAAAGCCGTATGATCCTGGGACTGGTTCAGGATATTAAAAAAAACCGTCTGGCGCTTTTGATAACCACGGACCGTCAGGTTGTTTTACCGCAGAACCGGGTGCTTTTGATGACACAGCCCGAGTTCGGGGTGAACCAGGCCAGGGACGCCCTGGTGCGCAACCTCAGGGAAACCCTGGAAAGCAGAAACCAACTCGCTGAAAAAGTTGATGTGGAAGAACTCTGGGAGTTGGTGTACGAAGAAGACAATCCTTTACCTTTAAAGGATCTGGCAGAGCTCAGCTTTGGCCCCTCCCCCACTTCAGACCAACTTTCAGCCACCTTGCGGGCCTTGTTTGAGCAAAGGGTCCATTTCCGTCTTTCCGGAGGGGATTTTGTGCCCTTGAGCGCCAAACAGCTTGAGCTCAAACTGGACCAGATGGAAAAAGAGGCCCTGCACAAGGCCGAGGTGGACGATGCGGTGGATTACCTGAAATCCCTGCCTAAAACCGGGTCCGCGGAAGGCTGGACGCCTGCTCCCAACGGAATCCTGGAACTGCTGCGCGACTTCATTGTTTTTGAAGAAGAGGCGGGTCAGGCTAAAAAGGCCAAGGAGATTATAGCCCTGGCCGAGATAGGCGGCAGGCGCAAGCTCTTTAACCTTTTGGTCCGGCTGGGCGTTTTCAAAAAGGATGAAGACCTCTTAATCTTAAAAGAAGGATTGCCGGTTGAATTCTCGGAAGATGTTCTGGACAATGGCCGGGATTTAAAACCCCTTGCCGCACCCGACAACCATAGGGAAGACCTAACCGGACTCTTCACCTTCACCATAGACGGGGCTTTCACCACCGACTTTGACGATGCGCTTTCCTTTGAGCCGAATCAGGACGGGTCCGGAGGCACCTTGGGTGTGCATATTACAGATGCCCAGGCACTGATCAAACCCGGTTCTCTTTTAGACCAGGAAGCCAAGGAGAGGGGCAGCACCATATATCTGCCCGAGACCCGCATTCCCATGATGCCGCCAAGCTTAAGCGAAGACCTGCTTTCCCTGCGCCAAGGTGAACTCAGGCCCTGTGTAAGCACCTTTGCAGACTTGGATGCCCAGGGGCGGGTTTTGAGCTACCGCATTTGCCAAAGTTTTATCCAGGTGGACAAGCGCCTGACCTATAACGAGGCGGACCTCTTGCTGGAAACAGACCCCAGGCTAAAGGCCATGGCCCGCACCTGTGATGCCTTGAGGCAGCAAAGGGCCTGGGACGGCGCCTATTTTCTGCCATTGCCCGAGTTGGTGATCAACGTGGACGAGGACGGCCTGGTCGAGGTCCAGCGTTTGGACCGGGACGGACCCAGCCGGGAAATGGTGGCCGAGACCGCTATTTTGGCCAACCAACTGGGGGCCCGTTATCTTTTGGAGAACAAACTGCCGGCGCTTTTCCGCACCCAAGCCCCGCCCAAGGACCCCCTGGAAGAGGGGCCGGTTGAAGACCTGTTTTTGCATTTCAGGCAAAGGCGTCTTTTGAACCGTATGGAGATCTCCACAGAACCGGGCATGCATTCCAGCCTGGGGGTGGAGCCTTACACCCACTCCACTTCTCCCATAAGGCGCTACCTGGACCTGGTAATGCAGAGGCAGATCACCTCCGGACTGCAAGGCCAGGGGCCTGCCTATTCCACTGATGAATTGGAAAACCTGGTTATGCAGGTCATGCCCGCAGTCAGACTGGGCAATAAAATCCGCACAGCCAGGCAGCGCTACTGGCTTTTGCGTTGGCTGGAGCAGAGGCGCGATCAGCCCATCGAGGCTATGGCCATTGAAAACCAGGGCAGACGCTGGCAGATTCTCCTGACCCGGATAATGCTTTTGACCTCTGTGCCGAACACAGGCAACATCCAGCTCAACCCCGGCCAGGAGCTGACCATAAATATCGAAAAGGTGAATGCGTTTGAGGATATCCTACGTATTTCCTTGAACTGACTTTAAAAAACAGCCTTTTTCACTTTTGTGGTAAAGGCCTGCCTTGTAAAAGCCCCCGGGTGAAAATATTCCCCGGGGGCTTTTTAATGCCATTTTAAAAAAATCCCGGTATTTAGGAATTGAAAGAGGTGTTTTAAATCTTGCCGGTGCCTAATTAGCGATCAGATCGCCACGGTCCACCAACAGATTGAAAGAATCCGCCCGGTTGACCAAAAAGCCCTCGGGCTGAGGCATCAATAAAAGTTCCCGGCCCGGCCGCAAGTTGGTGATTACCGCGCGGCCCAGCATGGCCCGGCCCTCATGCCCCAGCAGATTCACCACCCTAAGGCCCCATGTATTGTGAAAGACCATCGGTTCATTACCGTCCCGGCCTAGAAAGAGCATTATGTGACCGGGCAGGTGCACCAGGGTCAGACCCGGCAGCCCTTGCTCCAAGAGCAGGGCTTCTTTCTTGTTGTCCGGCATGCCGTCCAAGCTGAAGACCCGGCCGGTTGCAGCCTGGTCAGTGGAATTTCGCGGCAGCCACAGGCCAAATGTCCTGAACAGGTCCTGCAAGGTGGCCGAACAGTCGCGATTGCCGTAGCGTCCTCCCCAGCCATAGGGTGAGCCCAAAAGGCGGTTGACGATCACGGCCAGATTTTTAGAGGACAGGCCCATGGGATGGTTGGCCGTAAAGTCCCGGTCAAAGACCGCCTCCACCAACACGGCCCGAAGTTCGCTATCCGCCCGCACGGCCAGAACCCGGTCGGGCCCATCGGCAACGGGAAGCAAGCATCCGATTCCCGCCTTGAAGACAAACCGTCCGGCCTTGTCTTTAAGCGTCACATTGTCGTTGGTAAAGGCGGTGAACGGACCGCTTTGCCAACGTGAGGCCTGGGTCCGGTTCAAGCGGGCCACCCTGTTAACCGGCAGCCAACCCCATGCGATGGGGGTCTGGACCATGAGCCAGGCTCCGTCCTTGCTGATGTGATGCACAAAAACCGGCATGCCCGGGTGCAACAACGATTGTTGAAGGCTGTCAAACATCATGGAGCCCGGCCGGTCGGCGTTGTAAAGGGCCGGTTTGGCAGTGGGAAAGACCCGCATCTCCACCCAGCCCAGGGTCAGCCCCCGCCAGGCCCGGTTGGGGTAATCTCCAAAATCCGCCAGATCGGCCAGATCTTGATACCATTTGGAAGAGCGGGGCAACAGATTCTCGGCCAGGCCCGGCGAAAGTTTGGCCTTGTCAAAAGCCTCCAACATGGCTTCCAGGCCCACCCGGGGCTCGGGTTCATTCCAGCAGCTGAAGTATTCATCCATAAATTGCCGGTAAAGGGCCTTTTGCACGGCGGGTTCAACTTGCCACGGCGTTTTCAGATACAGAGTTGCATCCTGCACCGGCAAGGAAATCTCGGCAGGCTTTGCGCCGGGCGAGGCGCAGCCCAGGCAAAAGGCGCACAAAACCGTTATCAGGTAAGCCAATTTTTTACCGACATCCCTTGAAACCATCGTCGCTCCCCTATAATTCCGCTCACAGGTTGTTTTCAATCGGTGTTTAGTTTGACCGGCCAAAAGGCGGGAGTCCAGGGGTATTTTTTGTCTAATCGTGCGCAGAAAGCCGAATCCCCAACTGAGAGCTGGACCTAATTTGGGAAGGCCCTCAGTTCAAATTTTTCTCTGCCAGGAAATCGTACATCAAGTCTGCGATTTCCCGGTTATTCAGATCCGAAAACGGAAAGTGAGTATTGCCGTAAATTCCAATTTCAGGAAGGTGCACCAAAGCAGCATCACCTCCATGGCGGTTTACGGCATCCACCCACAACTTTGCCATGGCAAGATGAATTCGCCACTGATCCTGACTGGGGCTGTCTGATGGTTCAGACGGGATATTGTCACCGTAATAGATGACAATGGGGATTTTAGTGAGCTTTAAAAAATTTGCTAAAGGCACACCGATTGCCTTAAGATTTCCACCGGAACTCGGCATTGGGGCAGGGACTTCGCCTTCCGGAAATATAAAGCCCGATCCCGGTTCATAAGAAACGACGCCTTTTATCTTGTTGCTTTTTAGAACCGCCACCCACCCCATGCCGCCGCTATGTGAATGGGTGACAAGCAGGCCGGGGCCGATCCTGTCAAACAGCGCGGCAACAGCATCAGCATTGACATTGATATCAATTGGCGCGGTATCCGGAGTCAGCTGACGGAAAAATTGATTGAGGCTCTCCGGATTTTTAGAAAATTGCACACCGGGGAAGAATTCCGGCCAGATGCCGAGGCGGAAAATGGTGAACCACTTCTGCTCATCCGGCACGGCATTAATGCTTCCTGGTTTAGTGCTGCGACCGGCGTTGCCGCGACGGGGCTGATCAATCAGGTAGACCCCAAAATTGCGGCGTAGAAAAATGTTCTGAAACCCCTCGCGTCCATCTGGGGTTGTTTCCCATGTCTTGGAGAACTGCCCATAGCCATGCCAGAACACCAGAGGCAGTTTGCGAGCGTTTTCAGGGACCTGGTAAAAAGTATAAAGGTGATCTCCATGGAGGGTTTGCCCTCCTGTTTTAAAAAGGTTTTTCGGGTCAAACTCACCAGGGCTGGCAATGACCGTTCCACCGGCTGCAAAACTTCCCTGTTCCTTGATAACCAGTGGATCGTTTTGGGTTCTCTCACCGGTCACGGCACACGATGAGGCAAATAGACAAACCAGAATCAATACTTGTGCACAAACTATCTTTAATAAATTCGGCCTCACATCCGCCCCCTCTTGATGCAGTCTCCGACTTTTACTACAACCAACCTGGATAATGCAGTTTTTCACCCCACAGAGGCAAGTTTTAAAGCTGACTATGTCAAAATCGTTGGTTGGGGATCAGATAGCGGTAGAGTGACGTTCTTGAATAGTTATCGACAATGTAGGATTTTCTTTTTTGACAGGCGCCGGTGACTGCCGCTTAAGATAAAAAGCGAAAATCAGCGTGTATTGCCCGTTCAAAGGATATCTTCGGATCATACAGTCCACTACACGAAATAGCTGAGACTCCCGATAAAAACCTCGTAACTTCCCAGAATAGGCCTTGCCATGGCCTTGAAAAGCTTTCAAACGCCCCTTCAAGACCATGGCTTACTGACGAAAACCTGGTTCAGTCAAACAGGCTCAAGTAGGTGCGCTCGCCCATTGCCTCAGTGCCGCTTTCTTTGAAACCATGCTCTGCCAACATGTCCCGCAGCTGCTCTGGAGACAGACGCACCCGGTTGGGAGGGCCGGAAGAGTCGTCATCCTTGGGCAAAAACTCAACGATTGCCAGTGCGCCGCCCGGCTTCAGCACGCGTTTTATCTGCTCCAATGCCTTTTGGTCCACTCCTGTGGCCACCAGGTCGTGAAAAACCGTGCCCATGAAGACCACGTCCACTGTGTCATCGGCCAGGGGGATGGTTTGCCCCGCATCGCCGGTCATGGCTTGCAGATTGGACAACCCTGCCTGATCTGCCCGGTCCTTCAGCTGGGCTATGCCTTCCGCCCAGAGGTCCACGCCGTAGACCATGCACCCGGAACCCAGGAACCTGGCCAGGGCCATGGTGTAATTACCCGCACCGCAGCCCAGATCCAGAAGCGCGCCGGGTTTGATCTTGGCAATGGCTCCTAGAACCAACCCCTCATCTATCAAGTCAAAGCTGCTTTTGCCTGCTCCAATAGGAGAATTGCTCATATCTTTCCTATCCTTAATTTTAAAAGCCAGGGGTGATAACCGTATTCTTTTGCCGGAATCTAAACAGACCGCTCAGTTTATGAAGTGTACCTATTTGATACATCAAGGCCACAATTTTGCCTTGTTTGCCGGGATTTGCCCAGAAAATCAGGTTATTGGCCACCGTTAACCGGAAAATAAAGCACCCTGTGATTCTGCTTGGAATCGGTGTTTTGCGCAACCAGCAGAAAATTGAGGCCGCCGGATCATGCCCTGAATCATACGCTCATCCAGGCTTCTGCTCACGGCTGTTCAGTTTCTCTCCCTTGACCCCATGTCCCGCTTTACGAACACACCTGGGGCGGGCTTTTTATCTTCATGCTGTCAGCGCTTTGTTTACAATGATCATGAAAAGGTATTTTAATAGCACATGCTCAGACCGTACAAAATTCCCCATATTCGCTGCGGGAACGGATAAGCTCTCACTTGCCGCGCGGGCCGGTTTTTAGATGGAGCCCGTAGCTTTTACCTGCATGTTTGGCAGGTGTGTTCGTCTTTTGTTTCCCAAAGTTCAGTCAAAGACATATCGTCAAGGTGATGATAACTTGGCCATAATGGAAAACAAGTAAATGATTCCAGCTTAGGAATTTTTTCATGTCAGTATCCAAACTTGGAAACAATCATGGATTACCCGTCCGCCGCGCCCCCGCCTTTCCTGATTTTTCAGGCCGACTCCAATTATTTAATTAATAATCAATCAGTTACTCCTATGACAGTTCTGACAATCACACAATTGAGATAATTTAATAAGCTAATTACTTCTGCCCAACTGAAATGGAAAATTATTTACAGTCAACCATAACTGTTTATTATTTTTCACTATGGAGTCGGGCTTATTAAATTAATATATTTAAGACGCTTCAAAAAAAAAACCACTTTTTGTGTATTTACTTGAAGTTTTTTAGCTAATCATGCTATTGATGCCCGAATGAACCATCGGAAAAATCATATTTCTTTAATTGCCATGCTGTTGCCCAGGAAATATGGCGTCTTGTCTTTGCCTTGGTTAAAGCCTTTCCGCATCAGATTCCAGGCAAGGATCACCCCATACCTATAAAAAGACCTGTTCCTTTAAGGACATGGATATTGCAAATTCCATCTCTCGGCTATTTAAAAATCCCCCTGGGCAGGCTGAAAGCGAAAGTGAGCCTTCATGTTCAAAAAAATGCAATTAGGGAGCAAAATCGCCAGTGGCTATGGTCTGATCATCTTGTTTTTATTGATCGGTTCCAGCTTCGGTTTTTTTGGTTTAAACCGGGTGATCCAGGGAATGGATTCGGTCCAGGCGGTTAATGATCTGGCACAATCCATTCTGAATGCCAGACAATTGGAAAAAAATTATTTACTTAAAGGCGGACAAAAAGACCTGGAGCAGGTGCGGAAACAGGTTCAAGAAGCCGGAGCCCAGGCCCGAAACATTCAAAATTCCCTGACAAACCAGACCGATAGAAAATATATGGTCAAGGTTATGGAGCAGATCAACTTATATAAAAAAGCCTTTGCCGATTATGTAAAGCTCCAGGAAAAAAGAACCGCCTTATCCCAAAAAATGCAACAAAAGGCTTTTCAAGCCATTGGCATGGGGCAAAAAATGGTCGCCGGACAAAAACAGGCCCTGGCCAAGGCCAGAACCATAAGCGGCCTGAAACTCAAGGCCGGCTTTGCCCTGGATGAAGATGCCACCGGCCTTTTGCTAGAGTTGATGGAAGCCAAAGCCCTGGCATCCGCCCTGGAAAACCAAAACAGCATGGAGCTTAAATTCAAGTGGAAGGAAGTTAACAACAACATCCTGAAACAAATCAAACAAATGTCTGCAAAAATAAAGGACACTGCCGATAAGGAACAGATCGTCTCCGCCAAATCCCAATACCGGGTCTATGAAGAAAAGTTCCTGCGTTATCAGCGCACCAGGGAGCTGACGGATAAGGACGCGTATATAAAAGCCTTTGACCAGGCCTCTACCGCAATCAAGGCCCTTAAGTTGAACCAGAGGGCTAAAAGAGTCATGTTGCAGGATCAATCCGAGATGCTTCTTGAAGAAAAGACCAATAAATCGGAACAAGCCAACCAGATGATTTATTGGCTGTTGCAAGCCAGGGAGTTGGAGGCCCAGGCCCACACTCAAGGATTAAACTCCGAATCTGCCCTAAAGGCGGCCCAAAAGATTTCCGACAGCCTGGCCATGGCCTTAAAGTTAAAAGGCACATTCAAGAAAAAAGAAAACCAGGCAAAAGCAGCGGCGTTTATTATTTCTTTAAAAAACTATCAATCTGCCTCGCAAAGCCTTGACGCAGCTCTTTTGGAACAGCTAAAAGCTGAAAAAACCATGGTCAAGGCAGCCGAGGCAGTTCAGCAGGTGTGCCTGGAAGTTCGGCAAAAGGCAACCAGGGAAGCTGCCGAACAGGCTCAAACAGCCGAGATAATAATACCCATAGCTGCGGCGGTCTCTGTTTTGCTCGGCATTTTTCTGGCCGTTTTCCTCACCCGCTCCATAACCAAGCCCCTGAACCGGGTGATCAAGGGGCTTACCCAGGGGGCTCAAGAGGTTACCCAGGCTTCCGAACAAGTCTCATTCGCAAGCCAAACCCTGGCCGGAGGAGCCTCTCAACAGGCGGCCAGCCTGGAAGAAACCTCTGCATCCCTGGAGGAGATGGCCTCCATGACCAAGGCAAATTCGGAAAACGCCCAACAGGCCGACAGTTTGGCCGGGGAAACCAACCAGGCGGCCAAATCCGCCGAAGAATCCATGAACGAACTCATAAGCTCCATGGAGCAGATAAACCAAGCCAGCAAGGAAACCGCAGGCATCATCAAGACCATAGATGAAATAGCCTTTCAGACCAACTTGCTGGCCTTGAACGCAGCGGTGGAGGCGGCCCGGGCCGGTGAGGCGGGCGCGGGTTTTGCCGTGGTTGCGGATGAAGTGCGAAACCTGGCCATGCGCGCAGCAGAAGCCTCGGGCAAGACCTCTGAAATAATAGAGGACACCATTAACAAAGCCGACCAGGGTGCGGGTGCGGTGGGTAAAACCAGGGACGCCTTTACCAAGGTGCTTGGCAACAGTGAAAAACTCTCTGAGCTTATAAATGAAATAGCATCAGCCAGTAGAGAACAGACCCAGGGCATAGACCAGACCAATCGGGCTGTGGGAGAAATGGACCAGGTAACCCAGCAAAATGCGGCCAATGCCGAGGAATCCGCCTCTGCCAGTGAGCAACTTAATTCCCAGGCAGCGGGGATGCTCCGTTTGGTTATTGAGCTTGAAGGATTGGCAGGAAAGAAAAAAGGGGCGTCAAAAGAAAAAAAGCATGGCATTTCTCTAACCGGCCAGCAAGGCGACCAGCCAAGTCAGGCCTTGATTGCCCAAGAAACCCGCCCCAATCAGGAAAGTGATGAATCCGCATTCTTAGGGCAAGGATAAATTTCCTTGCTTCACTTAGCTTGGAATAAGCCGGGTCTGGTTCAGCCGACCCGGTTTATTATTGAAAACCACCTCCGGATAGCATCCCCGGTTTATAATCCGCCATATGCACAGCTTAGCCTAAAGGCTTAATACTCCGAAACCGCATCAATCCATCCTATAAACAGGTAACAAGAGTATTTTATTTACAAAATAAATCCCCAAGCCCGGCTTTTTCCCAGCACCCGGCAGGAGCTTTTTTTTACCAAGCTTACCGAACTGCCCAGTTTCCAAACCGGGACAATTTCAGGAATCTGACCTGAAAAGTCAAAATGATCGTTTAGAGCGGCGAAAAACAAAACAGGATCACTTAAACAGCAAGGCCTGTTTTCCCTTAATCAAGTTAGCTGGGGAAAGTTTAATTTTTATCACTTTTAATAATAAAAAATCCAAAGCCCCGCTTCCCAGGATTGAGATTGCTTTTAAGTTAATTTTTATGTAGCTTGATCCTGCTGATATAGGCTGCTTAAACATTTCACTTAACACCGGGACAACTGTATGTCAGATATAAATCATCCAAGCATTCAGAAAGTAAGCCAAGCTCTTAAAAACCTTGAACTTGAAGTTCAAATTCAGATTATGCCCAGCTCCACCCGAACCAGCCAGGATGCTGCCCAGGCTGTTCATTGTGAGGTTGGACAAATCGCAAAATCTTTAATATTTAAAGCAAAACAATCCCAACAGCCGGTCCTGGTCATTGCCAGCGGAGCCAACATGGTGGATCTGAAAAAGGTATCCGCATTGCTTGGAGAAAAGCTGGGGAAGGCTGATGCTGATTTTGTTAAACAAAAAACGGGGTTTACCATTGGGGGGATTCCGCCTGTGGGGCATCTTGAGCCTGTGACCACCTTTATCGACCAGGATCTTCTGGAATATGACTACATCTGGGCGGCCGCCGGCACGCCAAACGCCGTGTTCAAGCTCAATTCCAGTGAACTGCCCAGAATCACCCAGGGAAAAATCAGTGAGGTGCGTCTGGAAAAATAAACCGCACAATTTACGGCCTTGTTGCCACCAACCCGCGATTTAATTACAAAGCAACGGGGAAAAACCAACCGGGCTAAAAAGATCAGCTGCTTTTTTGTGCTTTTTATAAGGATTAGAAGTGTAGTGCCGGAAAGCGCCTTCAAATTCCGTTTTTAAAATTATGGATGGATCTATTGACCGATTAAACCCACATGATTTTTGAGGTGCTTAACTATGGCGGTCCCAGGTCTTTCTCCAAGCCGGAAAGCAACATTTTCTCAGAATGCGCCTTTGTTCTGTTTAAGGCGCCAACTTTGAGAGGCCTGGGCCAACCAAGAAGAGAGCTAAGTTAACTACAGGTATTTCACTATAAAGCAGGCACTATCCCTGAACAGTCCGGGTAAAATTGCAAGTTACCCAATAATAGGTGCACTATATGCATAAATGATGTATATGTTTGCCCACTTAAACTTAAGATCAACCGAGAATCGCAAAAAACAAGGTTATGACCCGAGTTCAAACACCAGCGAACGATTAGCAGATGATCATTACAGGCAAAGACCGCCAAGCTTGCCGCAAACCAGCGGAAAAGGATTTTGCCGCCTGCGAAAAAGAGAAGTCGTCATTCGGACATAACCAGAGACCCCATATTTATGGCTGAGGAAATTATTTTGACAAAGAACCGCCCGGTTAACGGAAACAGTATTTTCGCACCCCAGGGAGAAAGGCCAAAGTATCGGCTTATTCAGGACACAATATTGGGTAATATTGCCAATGGAACCTGGTCCCCGGGCGATCGCATACCCACTGAAAGGGGCTTGGCCGATTTTTTCCAGGCCAGCATAGGAACTGTACGTCATGCCCTGCAAGGGCTTGTGGAACAGGGGTATCTTTCACGTCAGCAAGGCAGGGGCACCTATGTACGCAATTCATCGGAACACACCGATTCCCTGCGCTATTACCGCTTTGCCGAAAATTTTGCCAGTGATTGCCTGCGCTTGAACATAAAGTGCCTGGAGCCCGTTAACCTGGGGCAGGAACCAAAGGCCGCGGCCAAAATGAACCTCCCCCCGGATACCATGTTTTTTCATCTGCCCAGGGTCTTTAAACATGAAAACAGGCCCATGGTCTATGTCATATCTTATCTGCCGAGAGATATTTTCCCTGACTTCAACCAAATCAGCCTGCGAGAACACGAAGAGACGCCTTTGTATCTTTTGATTGAGCAGCGCTATAAAATGCCGACCTTATCAACCATGGAGGCGATAAGCGCGGTGGCTGCTCATGAAGAAAATGCGGCCATACTTGAGGTTGCCGATGGTTCGCCCCTTTTACGTATTGAAATGCTGGCAACCACCATTCGCGACCTGCCCTATGAATATCGCATAAGCTATCTGCACACCGAAGACCAGAACATAATCCGTAAAAACGCGGCTCACTATTGAGCTGTCAAAGCACCTGGAGAGGCCTTCCGAACCTCGTGAGCCACTTGGCAGAAGCTTGTTCCTTGCCAAGTGGCTTAAACTAATTATCATTAAAGAAACCGCAAGTAGACGGCCCGTCATCAATCCGTATAATTGGGCGGATGCTTTGAGGATTCATTTTTTACCCGCACATGCGCCTCTTGCCTGCAACCCGGTTTATGCCGGCAATTCAACAGATCACTTCCGGCGACCTTTAACAAAAACCAGCCAAAAGGGATCGATCTCTTCCATTTGAGCACCATTCCCGAAAATTAGTATATATCTTCATATGACAGGCTCTTTCCCAGGTAATTTATTCAAAAAAATTTCTCAAAAATATCTACATAAAATCAGCTTGTTAAAAAACAATTATTCTACCAGGCTGATTGGGAGTCATTTTGTTGTTGACCAAATTGCTATATATGTTTATATCAATTTAAGACTGTGCTGCTTCAAATGACCGTCTGAGCGGCAAACTTCCGGCACAGTTCAAGGAGAGATACCCGCAACAGCAGCTAAAAAATTTTTATAGATCCAGGCCTGGGCGAACTGCATATGCGGATTAACTGATGCCCAATTATTTTTTGGCCTTGCATGTGTTTCTTTTCACTAACCCGACAACTACGCCCTGACTATTCCGGAAGGGGGCGTTACCTTCGGACAAGGCCAATAAAAATCAGGAGCTTAACATGACTCATGATTACCCGGTTCTCAAATGCGACATTCTGATTGTCGGAGGCGGCAGTGCCGGCGCCATGGCCGGCATCCGCGCCAAAACGGTTCATCCTGACATGGATGTCATTGTCTTGGAAAAAGGCGATGCCAAGTACTCCGGCTGTATCGCCCGCGGCATGGACGCCTTGAACATCGTGGCCTTGCCCGGAGTGGCCACACCAGAGCTTTACGTGGAGTCCAACTCCATGGCCTGCGACGGCATTATGGATGAACCGGTTAACTATCGCATGGCCGAGAGAAGCTATGACGTAATGAAAAGGCTGTTGGACTGGGGTGTCTGTTTCCCTGTGGATGAAAAAGGGGAATATGAGATCCTCCAGGTCCACCCCAAGGGCCGTTTCTGCGTAACCATGAAGGAGCCGGAGCTCAAAACCATTTTGCACAAACGCATGGTCGACTTGGGCGTCAAGGTGGTCAACCGGACCATGTGCGCCAAGCTTTTGAAAAAAGACGGACGCATCACGGGCGCGGTGGCCATGAACGTCCGCACCGGCGAGCCCATGGTTATTCAGGCCAAAAGCGCGATCTTAAGCGCCGGAGGCACCGCCCGTTTCGGCCTGCCCCCCAATGGAAACCTTTACGGCGTTTACGACTTCCCCGGCAATACGGGCGACGGCTACTGCCTGGCCTACAACGCCGGCGCAGAGCTGAGCGGATTTGAATACACCCTTTACTACTACATCACCAAAGACATCAACGCGCCTTTACTTTACATCACCTTGACCAGGGGCGCGCATCTCTTAAACGCCATGGATCAAAGACGGGATAAAGACCACCCCTCCATCAAAACCATGTGCAACGAAGACTTCTTTGACCATACCGGCCCCATGCGCATTCGCATGGACCACCTCTCCGAAAAGCACATCAAAGAAATTGAAGAAATTCTTTTCACCACCGAAAGACCGGCCTGTGAGCGTTTCCACGCAGGCAGGGACAATGATTTCCGAACCGGCGAGATCGAGCTCTGGCCCACTGAAGTTTATCTCTGCGGAGGCCACGGCATTACAGGCGTGCGCATCGATGAAAACGGCGAAAGTTCGGTCAAGGGCCTTTACGCTGCCGGCGACACCTCCCTCTGCGCACGCGGCCACCTTTCCGGCGCATTTGTCTACGGCGAAATTTCGGCGGAAAACGCCGGTGAATTCGCATCCACAGTAGATTACGAGCCGGTGGACAAGGAGCAGGTGGAAGATTTCATCGAAAAGCTGGAAGCCAGATCCGCCAGGAGCAAAAACCCCGTATCTATTGAAGAGTTTGAATACAAAGTCAGACGTATTATCAGCGACTACTTAAGCCCGCCCAAAAACGCCTACAAGCTCAACCGGCTTTTATGGTGGATGGACCGCTTCCGCACGGAACTTGAGACCATGGTTTTTGTGCGCGACAAGCACGACCTGTTCAAGACCCTTGAAGTGGAAAACATCATCCAATGCGCCACGCTTTCAGCCACAGCCTCCTTGGAGAGGACCGAAAGCCGTTGGCTGCCCTGGCATTACCGTAGCGACTTCCCGGATAAAGACGACCAGAACTGGCTCAAGCATATAGTCCTGACCAAAGGCGACACCCCCGGCGAGGTCCAGATCCAGCACAAAGAGATCATCAGGAGGGCAAAATAATGGAGCGCAACACCATCCTGGAGGCCTTGTCCGACAACATCAAGATTGACCAGGACAAGTGCATTTATTGCGGCACCTGCGTTGACACCTGCATCTTGGACAACCTGCGGCTTAAACTGGCCCCGTGCAGGCAGGCCTGTCCCCTGGGGCTTAACTGCCAGGGTTATGTGCAGCTGATCTTAAGGGGCGAAGACCAGGAAGCCTATGAGGTTATCCAAGAAAAGCTCCCCTTTGCCTCTATTCTGGGCAGAATCTGCTCAGCCCAATGCGAAAAAAGCTGTTCCAGGGGCAAAGACGGAGACCAGCCCGTGGCCATTAAGCAGTTAAAGCGCTATTTGGCAGACAAGTTTGAAACAAGCGGGCAAGTCCTGCCGGAGAAGCAAAGCCCCAGCGGCAAGACCTGCGCCATTATCGGCTCCGGACCCGCCGGTATGTTGGCATCCTATGATCTTCTGCTGAAAGGCCACGCAGTAGTCATGTATGACTCGGCCAAAGAGCCGGGCGGCATGCTGCGCTGGGCGATCCCGGAGTTCAGGCTTTCCGGCGACCTGGTCTCCCGCGAGTTCAAAAAGCTCACGGATCTGGGCCTTTTATTCAAGGGCGGGCAGACCATTGGCAAAGATATCGAGCTTGCGGAGATCACGGAGAAATATGACGCGGTAATCCTGGCCACAGGCTGCCCCCAGGCCATAAACCTGGGACTTCCCGGAGAGGAGGCCGAAGGAGTCCGGCACGCTTTGGAGTTCCTGGGCCAGGTAAGAAGCGGCCAGGCCCCGAAGGTGGGCGAACAGGTGGTGGTGATCGGCGGCGGCGAGGTCGCCCTGGACACCGCCCAGACCGCGGTGCGTTTGGGTGCAAAAAAGGCAACCGTGGTTTGCCTGGAAGACAAATCCGAGATGCCTGCCGAACCCGAAGCCGTGGCATTGGCCCGCTCTGAAGGCATTCTCATAGATAACTGCTGGGGGCCAAGCGCCATAACCCTTAAACAGGGTAAGGTTTCCGGTGTGACCCTGAAAAAATGCATTTCCGTGTTTGACGCCAAGGGCGCCTTTGCCCCCTGCTTTGAGGATTGCCAGACCAAGGAAATTCAGGCCGACGAGGTCATCATCGCCGTTGGTCAGAAAAGGGATCTTTCCCTGTTTAACGGCGCTACTCCTCAGTTCAACCCCCTCACCCTGCAAACCGGTGAAACCAAGGTTTTTCTGGCCGGAGACCTCACCCGGGGCCCAAGCACTGTGGTCCAGGCCATGGCCTCTGGCAGGGAAGCGGCAGAGAGTGTAGACCGTCTGTTTAAAGATGAGCATTTAAGTTATGGACGCGCTTACCAGGGTCCGTTTGAAACCGAATATGAAATAGACAAATCGCGGGGATCAAAAGCCGAAAGGGTTCAACCCGGCGCGCATTCCTGCTCGGGCCAGGGCGATTTCAAGGAGATCGAACTGACCATGAGTGAGGAACAGGCCAGAGAGGAAGCCGGGCGTTGTTATTCCTGCGGAAAGCCTTTTGGCAAGTTCAGGACCTGCTGGTTCTGCCTGCCTTGTGAAGTGGAGTGTCCCAAGGACGCCTTGTGGGTGGATATTCCATATCTGCTGCGCTGACAGCAACTTCTTGGGAGATTGTGATTCGAGCTTTTAAAAGGGAGTCGGAGATGAAAAAGAAATCGATCGCCGTGCTGGCAAGCTGTCTCGTTGCGTTAACCATGATGGCTGGTCTGGCCTTTGCCGATGAGTATCCTACGAAACCCATTAAAGTTTTCATACCCCTGCCCGCCGGCGGCACCACGGACGTTTTTGTGCGCACCATAGCCCCTTATATGGAAAAATACCTGGGGCAGCATATGGTTTTGATCAACAAACCCGGATCAGGCGGGGCTGTGGCCTTGAGCACCCTCAACAAGGCAAAGCCGGACGGCTACACCATGAGCTGGGCCAACCTGCCGACACTGACGACTATTCCGCAGATGCGCAAGCTCACCTACAACCCCAAAGAACTGGTGTATATCGCCTCGCCCATGCACTATGACTATGTCTTGTATGTGCGCGCAGACGCTCCCTGGAGCAACCTGCAGGAGCTTTTGGAATATGCCAGGAAGAACCCCGGCAAAGTCACCTACGGCACCCCCGGGCTGGGCACAACCAACCACTTGGGTGTGGCTTGGCTGGCCAACAAGGAAAACGTCCAGATGCGGCCCATTCCCTTTAAGGGGAACCCCAAATCAGTGGCCGGTCTCTTAGGAGGCCATGTCCAGGCAGTCAACACCTCCACCACTGCCTCTGTTTCCTCCTTTAAGGCAGGCAAAATCAAGCCGCTCGCCATTTTAAGCGAGAAACGCATTCCCCTTACTCCCGACACCAAGACCTTGAAGGAGATGGGTTATGACTTCTTCCAGTTCTCCTGTCTGGGTGCAGTCTTCCCCAAGGGAACCCCTGAGAATATTCGCAAAAAAATGGAACAGGCCATAAAATACGCCGTGGAACAGGCTGACGTGCAGAAAAAGGCTAAAGATGAGCTTTATGTCAGCATTGACTTCTTAGACGGCGCCAAATACCAGAAACTGGCTGACCAGTACTGGACCGTCTGGGGAGATATCCTAAAGACCGTGGGCTTGAAAAAATTCTAAAAATCTCATGCAGGCCGGGGTGGATTGTGCCCCGGCCTGTTTTATCTTAGGAAGCCGAAAACCAAGCATCCTCAGCAACAGACCTTAACAAGGCATCTGCCCGCGGGAAAACCGGCTTCCAAAAGGGAGATTGATTGATGACAACTCGTTCAGAGGTATTCACCGCAACCGGCCTGCTTGCATTTTGCGTATTCAATTACGTCTACCTGATACCGACCCAGGTCGTGGCGGAAGGATCATCAAGCACTTATCCTCTTTTGATTAACACCCTTTTAGCTCTCTTCTCCCTGGCATATTTGCTGGAGGGATTTCTCATCTTCCGTAAACAGGCAAAGACTCAGCCCGAAGAAGCCAAAAAACAAACCGGATTCTGGCAGGACTACTGGCGTCCCCTGGCCATGTTCGGCTTGACCGGTGTCTGGATCTTCACCCTGGAATACATCGGCTTTTTGCCCTCTACGTTTGTATTCCTTTTACTGGGCGCCAAGATCTTCCGCGCCACCAACAGAAGAAACACCCTTATTGTATGCGTGGTTCTTCCGAGCCTTCTCACAGGAATATTCATGGCATTGAATGCACCCTTGCCTGAAGGCCCGCTGGAGGAAATGATCCAGGCGATCATCCACTGACAAAGCCCTTGCCTGTTATGGAGACGGATCATGTTTGAGATATTTGGTCATTTGTGGCAGGGGGCTGTTTATTCCGTTACCCTGCCTAATATTGTCGCAATAATAATCGGTTACGCCATTGGCGTGGTAGCCGGAGCCATCCCCGGCGTCATGGCCGTTACAGCCATGGTTCTTATTCTGCCCTTTACTTTCACCCTGGACCCTTTGTTTGCAATCGCCCTTTTGATGGGATGTTACAAAGGCGGGGCCTACGCAGGCTCCATCACTGCCACTCTCTTCAATATCCCGGGCACCCCGGAAGCCGCGGCCACGGCCCTGGACAGTTACCCCATGGCTCAAAGCGGGCAGCAGAAAAGGGCATTGGAGATAGCCCTATGGGCTTCCGTGATCGGCGGCACCATAAGCAACCTGCTTTTGATCTTCACAGCCCCGCCCCTGTCTGCCGTGGCTTTAAGGCTGGGCCCGGCCGAGATCGCAGCCCTGATTCTGTTTTCACTCACCGCGGTCATCACCCTTTTGGGTGACAGCAGAATTGAAATCTGGAAAGGATTCATATCCATTGTCCTGGGTTTGATGCTGGCCATTGTGGGGCTGGATAACATGAGCGCCTCCAGACGCTATGTATTTGGTTTGGAAGACCTGGATAACGGCATCCCGTTTGTCCTGACCATTATCGCCCTTTTGGCCCTTTCCGAGATACTGGTGCAGGCCGGGCGCATCTCCCAGCTGTCTTCCCAAAACAGCACGGCTAAAGAAATAAAGCTCCTACCCTATTCCTTTAGCCAGCGCCTGGCCGATTTGAAATTCTGCCTCAAGGACCTTATCAGGTCTTCTTTTGTGGGCTCCCTTTTGGGTGCCTTGCCCGGCATCGGAGCTACGACCACAGCCTTTGTATGTTACGGCGAAGCCAGACGATCCGCCGGAAAGACATCTGAATTCGGCAAGGGAGACGCCAGGGGCATCGCCGCTCCGGAGGCGGGCAACAACGCAGTGGCAGCCTCTTCCCTGATCCCATTGGTCACCCTTGGCATACCCGGCAGTGTGGCTGCTGCGGTTATGTACGGGGCCTTTATGATTCAGGGCATGATCCCGGGCCCCATGCTCATGCAAGAGCATCCCGAAATGATCTACGGCCTTTTCGTGCTGCTTTTGATGATCGATTTTATAGGCGCTTTTGTGGTGGCCCTGCCCTTTATCCAGGTAGTTCGCAGCATATTCAAGAATCTGGATTACTCGCTGTTCTTCCCTGCAGTGGTGGTCTGTTGCGTAGTGGGCGTCTATGCCGAGGAATTCAATGTTTTCAACCTCAAGCTGTTCATCGTTTTGGGTGGAGCGGGATATTTGATGAGAAAGGCCGGATTCAGCATCCCGCCTTTTATTCTGGCCTTTATCCTTGGTCCCATTTTGGAGCGAAACACCCGCACCGCACTTTTACTGTCAGATGGGACACCTGCCATTTTCTGGCAAAGCCCGGTGGCCCTGGTGCTGATCATCCTCTCTGTGGCCAGCCTGGTATGGGCCCTGTGGCGTAAGGCCAAGTCCCAGGGATCGGAGCTCGTAGTGCCCCAGGAACTCAAGCACTGAGCACTTTACCCCCCCTCATAGCCTCCCTCGGTTAAAGGCAAAAGGCCCCGGCAGACTCAAATCTGCCGGGGCCTTAACGCAACTTCTGATTGCTGTTTGTCTGGCGAGGCCTACAGGGCCGCGATCTGGGCCATGATCGCCTCTTGGGTAAAGCCTTTAAGCTGAGGCGCTCCGGAACGGCAGGAGGCGGCGCAGGTGCCGCACCCTTTGCAGGTGGCCTCGTTCACCTGGGCTTTCATCTTCTCCAAATCCATGCTGATGGCCTGATAAGGGCAGACATCAACGCAAACTCCGCAGCCCACGCATTTGTTCTCATCTATCTCTGCCACAGAGCCGCCCACAGCCAGACCAGTGGAGCTCAAGAGCACCGCCGCCCTGGCGGCCGCGGCCTGTCCTTGGGCCGTGGTCTCTTCCATGGGTTGGGGAGAGTGAGCCAGACCGCATACAAACACACCGTCCGTGGCAAACTCAACCGGTTTCAGTTTGGCGTGAGCCTCCTGGAAAAATCCGTCCTGATTCTGAGCCACCTTGAACATCTGGGCCAGCTCAGGATCAGATACCGGATCTGTGGCCATGGCCGAGGCCAGGACCAGCATGGCCGCCTTTATCTTCAGTTCACTGCCCAGATCCAGGTCGGTGAGCTTAAGCCTCAGACTGTCTGGTTCCTGGCTCACATCCAGACCCTTGACATGGTCGTAGCGAATGAAATAGACCCCCGCTTCCCTGGCCTTGCGGTAAACTTCCTCCCGCAGGCCATAGGCCCTGATATCACGATAGATGATAAACACCGGCCGCTCGGGCTCAATTTCCTTTATCCTGAGGGCATTTACCAAGGACTGGGTGCAGCACACCTTGGAGCAATAAATCCGCTCCGGAGTCCTGGAGCCCACGCATTGTAAAAAGGCCACCCCATTGGGTCCTTCCAGGCCCAGTTCACCTTCAGCCAGTCTGTCTTCCAGCTCCATGCCGGTCAAAACCCTGGGGTCTTTATTATGCAGATAGTCTTCTGTATTCAGCTCGGTGGCTCCGGTTGCGATAATGCAGGCCCCGTGTTCCACCTCTTTAGCGCCTTCGGGCGTGGCCAGCGCAGTCTTGAAATTGCCCACAAAGCCATCCACATGGCTGATGGTGGTCTTTAAGAAGACTTCAACCAGGGGATCCTCCTCAACCTGTTTGACCAGGGCGGCCAATTTCTCCTGCACGTCCTCACCCCGCCAAGTCCTGCCGAGGCGGCTGGCGTTTCCGCCCAGGGTTTCTTCCCTTTCAACCAGGTAGACCTTGAACCCCTGGTTGGCCAGGGACAGGGCCGCGGTCATTCCGGCCAATCCCCCGCCCACAACCAAACCGGCGTTGTTAAGGGCAAGCTCGCTCTCTTCAAGGGGCTTTAACAGACCGGCCCTGGCCACACTCATGCGCACCAAGTCCTTGGCCTTGGCTGTTGCCTTTTCCGGCTCCTTACTATGGCACCAGGAGCACTGGTTGCGGATATTGGCCATCTCAAATAGATATTTGTTAAGCCCCGCGTTGATCAGGGTCTCCTGGAAAAGGGGTTCGTGGGTCCTGGGCGTGCAAGCCGCCACCACCACCCGGTTCAGGTCCTTTTCCTTGATCGTGGCCGCAATTTTATCCTGGGTGTCCTGGGAGCAGGAGAAAAGATTCTCCTCTACATGGACCACATTGGGCAAACCGGACGCATACTCGGAGACCTGAGGACAATCAACCACACCTGCGATATTGGTCCCGCAATTGCAAATGAAAACGCCAATCCGCGGGGCGTCGCCTTTGACATCTATCTCCTCGGGCAGGATCACCTCTTTGGAAAGGGCGCCCCTCACCTCGGACAAGAGCCCGGATGCCTCGCCCGCGCAGGCAGAGGCGTCTATAACCGAGAAGGGAATATCCTTGGGAGCCTGGAGGCTGCCCGCCATGAATACGCCCGGACGCATGGTGCGCACCGGATTGAAGCTGTCCGTATCCGGATATTCCCCGGGTTTAAGCTCAATACCGAGCTTTTCGGCCTGCAGACGCACCGCCTCGCTGATGGCGTAACCCACCGAAAGGACCACCAGGTCAAATTCCTCGCTTATGTGCCTTCCCGTGGGGTCGGTGTATTCAATCACCGTGCGCTCAGGATCTTCGGAGCCCTTGGGCAGGCTGGGTATGCGGGATTTGACAAACCTCACCCCCAGCTCTTTGGCCCGCTCGTAATAGCGCTCCACATCCTTGCCCTGGGTGCGCATGTCAATGTAGAAGATCGCCGTGTCCAGGTCTTCCCCGCCATGCTCTTTGGCCATGACGGCTTCTTTCACCGCAAAGGAACAGCAGACGCTGGAACAGTGACTGCTGGCGTTTGCATGGGTGTTCCTGGAACCCACGCATTGCAGGAAAGCGATCTTCTTGGGATCGGACTTGTCGCTCACCCTGGTGAGGTGCCCGGCAAAGGGACCGGCCGCGGCCAGCATGCGCTCAAATTCGAGAGAGGTTATGACGTTTTTATTTTTGCCATAGCCGTAGATATCAAGTTTGTTGGGATCATAGCATTCAGACCCCAAAGTCATGACCACCGCGCCCACATCCAGGGTTATGGTCTCTTCCTTGTCTTCGTAGTTTATGGCCCCTGTGGGGCAGACCTTGGAACAGACCCCGCATTTGCCCTTGGTAAGGTAAATGCAGTTCTCCGGATCGATCACGTATTTAAGCGGCACCGCCTGGGCAAACTTGACGTGTATGGCTTTCCTCTTGCCAAGTCCGCCCTGGAAGACGTCGTCCACCTTTTTGGGGCATTTTTCGGTGCAGGCCCCGCAGGCGATACACTTGTCCATATCCACATAGCGCGGGTGTTTTTTCACCTGCACCGTGAAGTTACCGGCTTCGCCATGGACACTCTCCACCTCGGAGAGTGTCAATAGTTCAATATTTCGATGTCGTCCCACCTCGACCAGGCGGGGAGAGATAATTCACATCGCGCAGTCGTTGGTGGGGAAGGTCTTGTCCAACTGGCTCATGATGCCGCCAATTGAAGAAGACCTCTCCACCAAGTAGACATAGTACCCGCTATCTGCCAAATCCAAGGAAGCCTGCATACCGGCTATACCACCGCCAACAACCAAAACCGCTCCGCTTTTGGTACCCGCCATCTAAAATCCTCATCTTTCTGGGTTCCACCCAACTCATTCGAGTCTTTTAGCTCTTGGCCTCACTTTTCGGGGCGCAAGCAACTTGACGCCTGCCGTGAAAGACAAATCTGAAGCTTTACGCAATTCAGTCTTTAAACCCTGTATAGTTGTAATAATTAGTTAATATGCTAGTTATTACAACTCCATTGGCTATATGAACCGGTCCGTATAATAGGTCTTTCACACGGCAGCCTGTAACATACCGATTAGCTTGTGAACAAATTCATTAACTCACGGAACTTACCTATTTTTAGTAGGTTTTATGCACCTAAATATCGTATGGTTTTAGGCTATTAAATTTCAGTTCACGCACTAAGTCAAGGGGAAAAATACCCCATTAACAGAAAGTCGCTATCCCCTCGGCATTAATGGAGTTCTTCTCCAAGCCCAATTTCTGGGGATCAATTCCCATGCTTATACCCAAAAGCTGGGGATAGAGCAGAGAAGGCAACGCCTGGGGCAACTCGCCTTGATCGAGCATTTCCTTTTGCACGGTATCGAATTGGATTTGACAATAGGTGCAGGCAACACAGACAAAATCCGCCCCGATAGCCAGCCCGCTATTAAGCTTTTTAGCTGTCATAGCCTTAGCCAGGGGATTGTTTTTGTCTTTCTGCGGATTACCGCAGCACTGGGTTTTCTGATCCCAATCCAGGCTCTTGGCGCCTGTAACCTCCACCAGACGATCGAAAATGGTGGGGTTAACGGGGTCGTCAAACTCGGTTACCTTGCTGGGGCGAAGGGCATGGCACCCGTAATGGGTGGCCACGTTGAGATTGGTGAACGGCTTTTGAATCTTTTCTTTAAGAGTCTGGACGCCGACCTCGATGTCCAGCACCTGCAACAGATGCCTCACCTTGATCTTGCCGGGCTCGTACTTTAGTTCTTCTGAGAATAGAGCTGTGTTGACCCTTTCCAGGGTTTCTTCGTCATGGGCCAGGGTGTAGGCCGCTTTTTTAAGCGAGCCGAAACAACACTTACAGGGTGTAAGTATGTCCAGGCCCTTATCGGCGGACATAGCCAGGTTTCTGGCCGCTGAGATGAGCCAGGCGTCCTGATCCTGCTGCCTTATGGGGTATCCGCAGCAGCCGAATTCAAGATCAACCAACTTTACATCAAGGCGATTGAACACCGCTTCAGTGGCTGTGCCGTAATGTGGTTGATAATAGGGTATCTTGCAACCTTTGAAAAAGGCATATTCCATTTTTGAAGGCTCCTTAGCCGGTTTCCGCAAAGAATTAATTAAGCGGTTTTCTTGTTCAATTCAGCAAAAGCCTGATTGCGAATCTCATAGAGAATATCAGCGATCGGCACACCTTGGGGGCAATGCTCCTGGCAGTTGTAGCAGGTTGTGCAGTCCCAGACCATGCGGGTGGAAACCGCCATTTCCTGGAGTTCCAGGCCCAGGGCGCTGGAAAGTTTCAGGGTGTGGATGATCTGGTGGGGCAACATGCCCAAGACGCCCTTGGGATCATCATACATACGGACCACAGGGCAGGAGTTGGTGCAGGTCTGGCACTCGAAGCAGTATCTTGCCTCAGGCAGATTATAGCCCGAAGCCGGGTTGCCGGCCTTTTGACTGACCACTTCCATGGCAGCCTTGCCCTCATCGGCGGCGTCTTTTTCGGTCATGGTCTGAGTGGCCTGGATATAGGTGTCCGGGTAGCCCTTCTCAGCCAGCTCCTCCTTAAACGCGGCCCACAGGTCCTGCAGGTTGATGCCCGAAGGACAGAGTTCGGTGCAACGATAGCAACCGGTGCAGATATCGGAACCCTGGCGCAGAAGCGCAAGGGTGTTGTCGGTAATTCCGGATCCGTTCAGCATGCCCTTGGCAGAGGCCAGCTTCTCGGAAGGCAGGATAGTGTTGTTATCAAACCTGGTGAGCGCCGATGCCACGGAACAGTGCTCGCTGCAAACCGCGCAATGGGTGCAGGCATCGAGCTCCATGGCCCGGTGGTTGGCCAGAACCGCGGGAGCGGGCTGGGATTTCTTCACCACTGCTCCGCTAAGCATGCCCAAGGGTGCGGTAAGCACGTGGAAGAACTTGCTGAAGGGCAGATAGGCCAGGCCGATGAAACAGGCCAGCAAGTGGAGATAAAGAAGGATCTCGTCCGCCCTTACGTCGTTTAAACCCACGGCTATGGGGTCAATCATCTTGGCCAGGCCATAGGAAAGGAAGGCGGACTGGGGCTTTGCGTGACAGTCTACACAGCTGTCTGTGTGAACGTCGTAACCCTCGGCAAGCACATCCGGGTCATCGGGCATTTCAAAATTTTTGAAGACCACACCGTAGTCCTTTGCCCAGACGGCCTTAAGGGGCAGGGCCTCTTCCTCGCTGTCATAACCGCCGATATTTTCGTCCACCATTCTGTCAAAAACGGCTTCACTGGGTATTTTCACCGCCTCCAGGGCAAAGCCCGAAACCATGATCACCGCCAGGATGATTATGGTGTAGGCGTCCATGGTGTTTCCGGTTTTACGCATGAGCGGGCTGGTGAGTCTGCGCCAGACAGCCACACAGACGCCGACAATGACCATGACCCCAAAGAAGTTCCGCAGGAACATATAGGGGTTCAAGGTGGATTCGTTATAAGGGTCAAACAGTACGAATACTTCCTTATCCAGGGCGTGCATGATTAAAAGCGCCATGAATCCCACGAAAATGCACATGTGGGCGAACCAGCGTTTGAAGTCAGCCTTAAAGACCCTTCTCAGAAGGAGCACGTCCCAGAAGAAAGCATTGGCCAGGGTCAGGATGTCCTTACTGAAGATAGAGCTGAAAATACTCTTGAAAAGAGCGGACACCCTCTGGGAAACAGTCAGGTCGGAAAAGCCGGCGCCCACGCGGCGGCTGGTCCATACGTACAATTTATATAAAATCCCGGCACAAAAAATGGCCAGAGAGGCATACACGCCAATGGTTAAAAACACGGTCTCACCTTTTTGTTATGGGTTGGCGGCGCAAGCTCCATTTATCTGCAAAGTGCTTGCTTTATTCCCGCGGGCGGATTTTCAAAAACCCGTCCACGGTGTCGCTAACGCTGTTCCAGTCCAACGATTGAAAGTGCCGAAACAGTCCTTGGTGGGCCTAAAGCAGGCCAGCGAAGTGAAGGGGGGAAGAGTCACCGGCAAGAAGTTTTTTCGGTTTTGCCTTCCAACACCGAGCTTCGCTTCCAATGGCTCACAAAATTTACGCCCACCTTTTAGAAAAATCAAGCACCGTTAGCCAGAGTATTCAAGTCTTTCCGTAATATTCTGCCTTAATCAGGAGAGTTGTCCACCCAAAACTCGGATACGTAACCTTGGCCATAAGCAACCTCCATAGATCGAATATTACTAGTTTCACCTCGTCATACTTGCAATTGTCAGGATTTGCAAGGCCAAAATTCCATCATGCGCATGGGTATTAGTTGGATTCAAAACCTCCCTGAAAACGTCAAAGTCCTAAAACCTACTATCATTTATGGAATTATCCCGTTTTTCATTTCTGAAAAACTTGCCTTGGGACTTACCAAAGACGTATTAAAAATCAAGAGGTTGCTACCTTTTTCACACGTAAAAACCAGGCGCATCCCGGATGTCATCCCCAAAAAAGCCAACGGAGATAACTTTAACCACAAGTTTTAACCAGGTTTTTCTCTTTCCACCGTCTTGCATGGGATAAAACCGAAGCCATTGCATCCCCAAGCGTTTTTTCGCTCTGGAATATAAAGGCCGGAAGCAGAAGCGTGTAACTATTTAATAATGGGATTACTTTAAAAAACAGGATTATACTTGGACAAGGGTGTAATCCGTATTTCTCTGACAGGCCTCTAATCCAAGGTCCCGGGCCAGACGGATCATCTGCTCTTGACTGAGACGGAAGGAAGCTCCCGCCGCCTTAACCACATTCTCCTCGATCATGGTGGAGCCCAGATCGTCGGCCCCGAACAAAAGGGCAAGCTGGGCGATTTTATCGCCCTGAGTCACCCAACTGGCTTGGATATGGTCGAAGTTGTCCAGATAAAGCCGGGAAACGGCCAGCACACGAAGATATTCCACTCCCGTGGCCTTGCGCACATGGTCCAGGGCTGTATTGGCCGGCTGGAAGGTCCAGGGGATAAAAGCCGTGAAGCGCCCTTTTTTACGGGGCAGGCTCCTGTCCTGCACCTTTCGCAAACGGTCCAGGTGTTCAATACGTTCAGCCGGTGTCTCCACATGCCCGAACATCATGGTGCCGGTGGTTAAAAGCCCTTTTTGGTGAGCCAGCTCCATTACCTCGAGCCACTCGTCGGTTTTGCATTTATTCGGGGCCACCAGGGAGCGCACCCGATCCACCAGGATCTCGGCCCCTCCCCCGGGTATGGAGTCCAGCCCGGCCTCTATCAAAAGATCCAGGGCGTCTTTAACGGAAAGCCCGTCAACCCGGGCCATGTGGACCACCTCCGGCGGAGAAAGCCCGTGGATTTTTATGGGGTGGTTTTGTTTTATAAAGGTAAAAAGTTCGGCTGTTTTTCGGGCTCCGATCTCGGGATGAAGCCCCCCCTGCATCAAGATCTGGGTGCCGCCCAGGGCTTTGGTTTCTTCTATTTTATCCGCAACCTGGCTATGGGTCAGTACATAGCCGCCGCCTTTTTGGGGCGGAGTGAAAAAAGCGCAGAACTTGCAGCCGCTGGTGCAGATGTTGGTGGTGTTTATGTTTCTGTCCACCACGTAAGTCACCACCGGATCCGGGTTATGGACAAACCGCGCCCGGTTGGCCAGTCGTCCCAGGGTCAGAAAATCGGCCTCCTCCAAAAGGGCCAGGCCCTGTTCCCTGGTGAGACGCATGCCCTTTTCACAGGCCTCGAACGCGGAAGAAAGATTATCAGAGCAGGTCATATCACTCATTCAACATCTTCAAGAGAATTATAACAGCTGTCCCTGCGCACCGGTTCAAAGCCGCCGGCTTCAATCATGCCGCGCAAGGCATTCTCCGTAAGCCCGGGTGCGGTCTGAGCCCCCGCCATATGGGTAATGCGTTCCTCTACTATGGTTCCGTCCAGGTCGTCGGCTCCGAAGTTCAAGGCAACCTGGGCCAATTTGGGGCCAAGCATCACCCAATAGGCCTTGATATGGGGGAAATTGTCCAACAAAAGGCGGCTGGCCGCCATAACCCTCAGATCGTCCATCCCCGTGGTTCCGCAGAACCTGGCCTTGAGCCCGGTGTTGCCGGGATGAAAGGCCAGGGGGATGAAAGCCGTGAAACCGCCTGAAATATCCTGCTGGTCCCTGAGTTTAAGTATATGATCCACCCGCTCTTCAGGGGTTTCAATATGACCGTAAAGCATGGTGGCGTTGGTGGGAATCCCCAGGTTGTGAGCCATGCCCGCTATTTCCAGCCAGGTCTTGGCATCGGCCTTTCTGGGACACAGCTCCCGCCTTACCCGGGGCGCAAAGACCTCCGCCCCTCCTCCGGGCATGCTGCCGAGTCCGGCCTCTTTCAGCTCAACCAGAATCTGTTCGGGCGATTTGCCGGAAATTTCCGCAAAATGGGCTACCTCCACCGAGGTAAAGGCCTTGAGCGTAGCCTTGGGCCGGGCCTTTTTCAGGGCCCTCAGCAATTCCAGATAATAGTCAAAGGGCAAATCCGGATGACAGCCCCCAACTATGTGTAGTTCGGAAAGATCCAGGTCCGGTTCCTCCAGAGCCTGCCGGGCCGCCTCATCCGGGGAAAGGCAAAAGGCGCCTTCTTGTTGGGGAGCGCGCCAATATGCGCAAAACACACAATGATTTACACACACATTGGAGTAATTGACATGGCGGTTGAGCACATAATAGGCCTTTTTCCCCCTTAAGGAACGCCGCACCGCATTTGCCATGGCCCCCAAGCCAAGGAGATCCTTGGTGGTCATAAGGGCCATGCCGTCGGCGGCATCCAACCTTTCCCGGGCCGCCAGCTTGGCAGCCACTTCTAAAAGGCGGGAATCGTTTATCATGGAGCTGTCCATAAATACAGCGGGGCTCTCGTTGATCCGGGGTATATTGTTTTTTTGCTGGATTGGTGTGGTTTTTTCAGGCATTAACATTTTGAAGGCGCTCTTTCGGCCTATCTGACCGAATATAATACAAGTATTCTAAGAGATAGAAATTTCCGCAGGGAAAGCCCTGCGCGTTAACCGGTGTATTCTATGCTTCCGGGCAAAGAATGGCAACCGTTTAAGATAAAAAAACAACCGGTTTTCAGATTGGATTTAAACTTCTGTAAAAATCCCTCAAACAGTCTCAATAAAGGGGGATTCCACGCATCAAATTACGTTTTCAGGCAAACAGGGGCCTTTTTGTAAACCTTATCCTGCTTGTGCAAGGCTGCAATTTGACGTGTAGGCCTTATAATAAAGGCCAATAACCATTTTTACCCCAGGATTCGGGCCAAGCCGGGTTTGACAATCCGGTCGAGAAGCTTCCTGCACTGTTCAAGGAATAAATATATGCCGCTTGCCGAAAAGCTGATCGCCGAATTTGAATTTGAGGACCGCGAAAAACAGGAAGTCGTAGACCTCATGGAGCCACAAACAGCTTCCAAGGGACCGACAATACGTGGATTTAGCCTGGACCACCTGGCTTTGGCCTGCCTTGTTTTGGGAACCGTCCTGGCTGTATGGGATCAGGGTGAAACCAATATAACCAGTTTTGCCCTGTTGTGCCTTTTAGGGACCCTGTTTTACCTGCCCCAAAGAATTTTCAAGCTGATAGCCGTTCCCATGCGCCGTAAAAAACTGCTCAAGGCTGACAACTATTTGAAATTATATATGAATGGCGTCAGAATATTCGGGGAGCCCCGCAATTGGGTTTTTTCCAGGCAATTGATAACAGACGCCCTTGAAAAGGCGAGCGTATCCACAGGTAAGGATCGAACCTGGTTTTTGATATCCTATTCTTATATGGGAGCCAGAGGCCTGGGCCTGACCAAACCCCAAAGAAAACAAGGGGAATACCGCCTGGCCATCCCCAGGGGGCAAGAGGAAAAAGCAACCAGGGCAGCGCAAGAGCTGAACCGGCTCTGCGAACAGGCGCGAGCCAAAAATCCGGATACTGAGAATAAAAAACCGGGTAGGGAAAAAACATGAGTAATCCGGTGGTGGACTGAACCAGGCAACATAAGCGTCTTTCTAATATGGGAGCTAAGCCCACATGTCCCGAAAACTTGTTATAAGCCTCTGCATGATAGCCAGAAACGAGGAAAAATGGCTCAAGATGTCTCTGGGCAGCGCAAGACAATGGGTGGATGAAATCATCCTGGTTGACACAGGCTCCCAAGACCGAACCATGGAATTGGCCCGGGAGTTCGGGGCGCGCATTTTTCAGCACAGGTGGCAAAACAGCTTTGCCCTGCACAGAAACCAGTCCCTTGAATATGCCCGGGGAGACTGGCTTCTGATCTTGGATGCCGATGAAAAACTCGATCAAAAAACAGCTCCCTTTTTAGCCGGGCTGACTCAAATTCCCGAGTGCGACGCTTATTTTGTCGATATTTTGCACCTTTCTTCGGACGGCGGCCACACCCTGCAATCCACTCCAAGGTTTTTTAGAAACAACGCGGGCCTTCAATTCAAGGGCAATATCCATGAGACTCTGATCGGACTTAAAGGCAAATGCCTGCGTTCCCCCTTGCGCCTGATTCACCACGGATTTGCCCAAGGGCCGCAGGTGATGCGCCAAAAAAACCTGCGCAACCTGGCCCTGATCCGGAATTGGGTCGAAAAGGAGCCGAAAAATCCCACTGCCCTCACCTACCTGGCCCAAACCCAGATGATATGGCCCGAAACAGCTCAACAGGCCCTCACCGCCGGGCTAAAGGCCCTTGAACTGGCCAAAGCCCGAAAAACACCGGCCCGCATGCTTGTGCGTATTTACCATCCCATCTGGATAAGCCTCACCCAGCTGGAACGTCACGGCGAAGTGGTTCTCTGGGCAAATGAATGCCGGAATTCGTTGCCGGATTACCCTGATTCCTATTTTTCCCTTACCTGGGCGCATCTTGAGATGGGGCATTGGGAGTTGGTAAGGGAAGCGGCTCAAAAATTCATGAACCTGCAGGATCACTGGCGTAAAAACACGCCTTCCTATCCCTACACCCAAAACCTGACCTTAAACCTGCGGCATGTAGTCATAAAACGCTGGATACTAGCGGATATGAATCTGCCCGGCGCTGAAAAAGAGCTGGAATTTCTTTTTACAAAACTCCTGGAAGAACCCAAAGGGCCCCAGACCGCCCGGGACCTGCTGGCCGATTTAAGCCAAAAAGGAAAACCTGGGCTACTTGAAAGACTTAAACAGATAATCCACAGTTCATCCTGAACTCCCTCACCCCCCCATGACCTGAGATTCAGGCCGCTTGCCCGTAAGGCGCGCAACACCGTATCTATATTAAAAGCCGGACGCTTTCCGAGAATCGGGATTCCATCCATCTGCCGGCAGGTTTAAGAGCCTAAAAAGATTTTTTAAAACCGCATAATTATTAATTCTGTCTTGACAATATGGAATAAAGTGCTAAGTCATACGTACGTATAGATTCACACGTATGACTTAATGGAGTTTATTGATGGGTGACACCAAGGAAAATATCCTGGATGCGGCGGAAAGGCTTTTTGCCGAATCGGGCGTGAGCCAGACATCCTTGCGCGCCATAACCCAAAAGGCCAAGGCCAATTTGGGCGCAATTCACTATTACTTCGGCAACAAGGAAACCCTGATCAACGAAGTGATAGACCGCAGGTTCAACGACTACTATCAAAACCGGGGTAACCAGCTGAAAAGGCTCCTTAAAAAGGCGTCAAAACCCACCCTGGAGGAGGTCCTGCGGGTCTATATCGGCACACTCAGCCATTATCGCAGGTCTTTTCCGGATTTCGTCCGCATAATGGGACACATCATGACCGGCCCCAAGGACAAAATGCGGGAGATGTACCAGAGAATCGCCGAAACAGAGGCTGACTGGCAAATGGCCAACACAATTCTTAGCTTCTTTCCGCCGGAACGGCACAAGGCGGTTTTAAAAAGAATGGTGGTTTTTAGCGCCCTTTTTCTGAGCCTGTCCACCAACATGCCCACCCTTGAGCTGGAAGCCGACCACTTTGGAGTTGAATTAACTGAAGAACAACTGGAAAATTATTCGGTTTCCATGATGGCTGCGGGTTTGCGCACCGCTAACCAGGAATAAAGAGAAAGAAAAAATGTCCACCAAGAATATGACCATTAAAGCCTTTACCGTGGTCTTTTGCCTTTGCCTGCTTAGCTTGCAGGGATGCCAGGATCAAAACGCATCTTCAGATCCCCAGGCCGAGCCCCCAATAAGGCCGGTAAAGACCCTGACCCTTACCACTCCCGAGTCGACTACCGAGGGCAGGCTTGAATACCCGGGCAAGGTGAGAGCCGCCCGCAAGGTTAACCTCTCTTTTCGAGTCTCGGGCCCTTTGGTGAAGCTGCCGGTCATAGCAGGCCAATACGTGCAGAAGGGGCAACTGCTGGCAGAGATCGACCCCAGGGACTACCGTATAAACCTGTCCAAGGCCAAGGCGGCTTTCATAGAGGCTGAAAGGCAGCACAAAAGGCACAAAAAGCTGCTAAAAAGAGGCGCCGTGCCTCAATCCACCTTTGATCAGGTTGAAAGCGGTTTTCAGGTGGCCAAGGCCCGCTACAACGCAGCCCGGGCCGCACTCGCGGACACCCGCCTGGAGGCGTCCTTCTCTGGGCTGGTGGCCCAGCGGTATGTGGACAACTTCCAGGACGTAATGCCCAAGCAGTCCATAATAAGCCTGCAGGATGTCTCCAACATAGAGGTGGTGATCCAGGTTCCGCAAAGGGATCTGGTGCATGCCCACAAAGACAATATAAGAAATATAGTGGTGAGCTTCCCGGCCCTGCCGAACCGGATTTTTTCGGCCGGTTTGAAAGAGATCTCCACCGAGGCGGACCCGGTGACCCAAACCTATCAGCTCACAGTGACCCTGCCCGCGCCCAATGATGTGAATATTCTGCCCGGCATGACCGCACAGGTTAAAGCAGTGCTTTCAAACCTGAACCAGGGCCGGGGCAAATCCTTTTGGGTTCCGGTTGAGTCTGTTTTGGAGGAAAACCAGGGTAAGCGCTTTTGCTGGATATTGAACCAGAAGACAATGCAGGTCCATAAAACCCCTGTCACTATCAGAAGGCTGAGAGGCTCGAGCATTGAGGTGACCAAGGGGCTTGCAAGCGGCCAGACCATAGTCACCGCAGGGGTGCATCACCTGCGGGAAGGCATGAAGGTCTCTGTTCTTTCCTCTATGAAAGGGACCCACTAGCCATGAACATAGCGGAACTGGCCATCAGAAAACGCACTATCACGGTTGTATTGTGCCTGGTGCTTTTGTTTGCCGGGGCCTACACCTTTCTTCATCTGGGCCGTCTGGAAGACCCCGAGTTCACCATCAAGGAGGCCCTGGTAATAACCCCCTACCCCGGAGCCACCTCTGTTGAGGTTGAGCAGGAAGTGACCGACAAGATAGAGATTGCGGTCCAGCAGCTTCCCCAACTGGACAGGGTGGACTCCAAGAGCGAACGCGGGCTTTCCATTGTAACGGTTCATATAAAAGATCAATACGGCAAGGAAACCCTGCCCCAGGTCTGGGATGAGCTCAGGCGCAAGATCCACGACGTGCAACCGGACCTGCCGCCCGGAGCGGGCCCCTCTGAAGTGCAGGATGATTATGGCGATGTATACGGCATTTTTCTGGGCATAACCGGAGACGGTTACACCCTGGCCGAACTGGAAGAATATGCCAAAGAGCTGCGCAAAAAACTGCTTTTGGTCAAGGACGTGGCCAAGGTGGAGCTTTTCGCCCAGAGGCATGAGGTGGTCTATGTGGAGATGAGCACCAACCGCATGTCTCAGCTCGGCATCCCTCCGATGCGGGTGCTCGAGGCGTTGCAGGGCCAGAACTCGGCCGCGGACGCGGGCCGGGTGCGGGTGGGGCCGGAATACCTCCCCTTGGACCCCACGGGCCAGTACACCTCGGTCAAACAAATGGAAAACCAGGTTCTCAGGGGCAGCACTGCCGAAAAGGTTATCCGGGTCAGGGATGTGGCCCAAATCAAACGGGGCTACCTGGAGCCCAGCCGCCTTAACATGCGCTTAAACGGCAAACCCGCGGTTGGTCTTGGCATCTCCATTGTCTCCGGCGGAAATGTGGTTGACATGGGCCGGGCGGTTAAGAAAAAGCTGCAACAAATCACCCGAACCGCGCCTGTGGGCATGGAAGTGGGGATTGTTTCTTATCAGTCAGACGGCGTATCCAGGGCTGTGGACAGCTTCCTGATAAACCTGCTGGAGGCCCTGGCCATTGTCTTTCTGGTGCTTCTCATCTTCATGGGCTGGCGTTCCAGCCTGGTGATCGGCTCCATCTTGCTTTTAACCATTGGCGGCACCTTTGTGGCCATGTGGTTATGGGGCATAGACCTTCAACGCACCTCCCTGGGAGCCCTTATCCTTGCCCTGGGCATGCTGGTGGATAACGCCATTGTGGTGACCGAAGGCATACTGATCAAAACCAGCCAGGGTAAAAACCCCGTACAGGCTGCCGTAGATACAGTGAAACAAACCGCCCTGCCCCTTTTGGGAGCCACGGTGGTGGCGGTCATGGCCTTTGCCTCTATCGGTTTGTCTGACGATGCCACCGGGGAATACTGCCGGTCTTTGTTTCAGGTTATGCTGATCAGCCTGGGGCTGAGCTGGATTCTGGCCGTAACAGCCACGCCGCTTTTTTGCGTGGCTCTTTTAAAACCAAGCAAAAAATCCGAAAAGCCGGAAGGATCAGATCCTTATCGCGGGGTGATCTACCGGGTTTACCGCAAGGTTCTTGGCGGAGCCCTTCGTTTCCGCTGGCTCACGGTCCTTTTGATGGCAGCCCTTTTGGCCGCCTCCATCTATTCCTTCAAGTATGTGCAAAAGAGCTTTTTCCCCGATTCCACCAGGCCTCAGTTTGTGGTCGACTGCTGGATGAATCAAGGCGACCACATCCAGGAAACAGACAAACTGGTTAAGAAGCTTGAGACTTTTCTCTTAAAACAAAAAGACATCACTTCCGTGGCCTCTTTTGTGGGGCAAGGCAGCATGCGCTTTGCCCTGACCCTGCAACCGGAGAAACCAAACCCCAGCTTTGCCCAGCTCATGGTCTCGGTGGACGACTACACCAAGGTCCCCGAACTCCAGAAAAAAGTCCGCGACTATGCCTTGGCCAACTGCCCCCAGGCCCAAATTTTCACAAGAAAATTCCTGTTGGGGCCAGGCGCTCCGGGCAAAATCAGGGCCCGTTTCTCCGGACCGGACCCGGCTGTTTTACGTGAGCTGGCAGGTAAAGCCGAAGCCATCATGGCCCAAAACGAAAATGCCAAGGATATCCGCACTGACTGGCGGCAAAGGACCAAGGTCGTACGTCCTTTGTTCTCGCCGGTGGAGGCCGAGCGCACAGGCATAAACCGCCCCCAGGTGGCGACCGCCTTGAAAGCCGCCTTTGAAGGCAAGATAGCCGGAGTTTACCGGGAAGGCGACAAACTTTTGCCGATTATCGCCCGAAGCCCGCTATCCGAACGCAAGGATATAAAAAATATCAATAATCTCCAGATATTCAGCCCTGTAGCCGGCCGAATGATTCCTCTGCGCCAGGTTATATCCGGGGTTCGAACCACCTTTGAAGACCCCATTGTGCGGCGCAGAAACCGCACACGCACCTTAACGGTTATATGCGACCCGGGAAAAGGCACGGCAGACACCCTTTTGAGCCAGCTGAAGCCTAAAATCGAAAATTTGAAACTGCCGACGGGTTATGAACTTGAATGGGGTGGAGAATATGAGGATTCCAAGGATTCTCAGGATTCACTTTTTAACAATGTACCCATGCCGCTTTTAGTTATGGTCCTTTCGGTGATCATGCTCTTTAATGCCGTCAGACAGCCGATCATCATCTTCCTGTGCGTGCCGCTTTCGGTGATAGGCGTAACCGCCGGTCTTTTGCTGACCAAATTACCCTTTGGCTTTATGGCGCTTTTGGGGCTGATGAGCCTTTCGGGCATGCTTATAAAAAATGCCATTGTACTTATCGACCAGATAGACCTGGAGGCCCAACAGGGTAAAGATCTGTTCAGCGCCATTTCAGACGCCAGTGTAAGCAGGGTCAGGCCGGTGACCATGGCCGCCGTCACCACGGTTCTGGGTATGATTCCCCTGGCTTTCGATGCATTTTTCAATTCCATGGCCGTATCGATTATGTCAGGCTTGGCCTTTGCCACCATCTTGACCTTGTTCGTAGTGCCGGTTCTTTACGCCATTCTATTCAAGGCTCCCAGAAAGCCCTCCCGTTAAAAAAACCATTGACATCCCAAGGCCCTTTCCGCAAGGTAAGGGCCTTGGCCGAGACCGCTCAACCCCGCTGGCAAACCATGCCCGCAGGCGTTTTTGGCCCGTATCGATTTTTATAAGCATTATTTCGCAGCAAGCGGAACAAACTATTTCCCAAGCCTCCGCTACACTTTGCTAGAATTTAAGTTTTAAGGCCAGGCGGCGAACAGAATTCTAACAGACCGTTAAACCTCATGGCATGGCAACAGGCACGCATATGGAACCTCCCCACCACCTAAATAAAAAGTATTCATTGCCATATTTGAACACCCGCCACCTTGTCCGTTTGGGTATGGGCATGTTGTGCATTTTTTTCTTGTGCATGACCTTGAACCATACCGCCCAGGCCAAACCACCCAAAAAAAAATTAAAAAAAGTCACCCTCCATTTGAAGTGGCGGCATCAGTTTCAGTTTGCCGGATATTATGCCGCCAAGGCGCAAGGATATTACAGGGATGCGGGTATTGAAGTTGAAATCCTGGAAGGAGGCTTGAACAGGGAAGCTGTTAAATCGGTTTTAAGTGGTCAATCCCAGTTCGGAGTGGCCAGTTCGGAACTGATCATGCAAAAGGCCCAGGGTAATCCAGTGGTGGTGCTGGCAGCAATTTTTCAACATTCACCACTGGTATTGGTCTCCCGAAAGGAAAACAACTTCTTAACTCCACAGGACCTGCTGGGTAAAAGAATCAAGATGACCAGAAGTTTCAGGGATGTTGAGCTGCACGCCATCTTTATGAATGAAGGCATAAGTCTTGATCAAATAGAAATTCTGGACGGGACCACCCAAAAGAGCCACTATTTCGACCAATCCATTGCCGCTGTAAGCGCCTATCAGACCAATGAACTCTATTGGCTGGAAAGCCGGGGCATAGAGTACAACGTTATCAATCCCATCAGCTATGGCATTAATTTTTATGGTGACTGCCTCTTTACCACCAAAAGCCTGATCAAAGATGATCCGCAGTTGGTCCAAAATTTTCTGGACGCAAGCTTGAAGGGCTGGCGATACGCCCTGCAGCGTCCGGGTGAACTGATCGAATACATCCTGAAAAAATATCCGGGCCGAAAAACCAGGGATCACCTGAGCTATGAGGCCAAGGCCATGCAGGAGCTGATTTTGCCCGAACTGGTGGAATTGGGGCACATGAATCCCGGCCGCTGGCGTTATATAGCCGACACCTTTGCCAAGTTCAAATTAGTGCCGAAAGACATGGACTTAAGCGACTTTATATACAATAAAAGCATGGCTTTTGATGACACCTGGCTTCGCTGGCTGGCCTTGATAACCTTTGTGGGTTTTTGCCTCATAGCACTGGTGAGTATCTTCTTATACAAATTCAATCAACGCCTGCATAAGGAAATCGCCCAAAAAACCGAGGCGGAAAAAGCCAGGCTCAAGCAGGTTAACTACCTGAGCGCCCTGGAAAAGATTGATGACAAATTAAGAGACACCATGGACCTGGAAGAGTCCCAGCGACAGATCCTGAAAACCCTTTTTGAAATGTTCAAGGCAGACCGGGTCTGGCTCTTACATCCCTGCGATCCCAGGTATGGTTTTTGGAGACTTCAGGAAGAATACTGCAACCCGGCCTATCCCATAAGCCCTGAGCATAAAAATGACACACCTCTTTCCTCTGAAGTGAGAAGTGTCTTTAAAAACGCCCTTTCCAGTGAAGGCCCGCTTCTATACGGAAGACACCCATATGGAAAGCTGCCTAAAATGTTGACCGGAATACAGACCAAATCCGAAATGAATATAGCCATTCAACCCAAACTGGGCCTGCCCTGGCTGCTTGGCATGGATCAATGTTCCTATGACCGGATATGGTCCTCAGAAGAGCAGAAGCTTTTTAAGGCTATTTCATTGCGCATCTCAACCGCCCTGAGCAATCTCCTTTTCTTCAGGCACCTGCAGCTGGCTGAAGAGCGTTTCCGCTCCTTAAGCGATAATGTGCCCGACCTGATCTATATCCTGGATCCCAGAGGGGTTTTCACCTATGTTAATCCGGCTTGGCGCAATGTGCTGGGATTTGTGCCGATAGAAATATTGGGCAGAAAATTCGAGGCGTTTATTGATGAAGAATCCCGCGAAACCTGCCGTGAGATATTTGATCTGGTGCTAAACCAAAGGCAGACTGTTGCCGAAAAAATCCTTAGCCTGACTACAAAAGACGGCCAGACCCGCCGTTTCTTAGTCTCATCCGCGCCTAATTTTGATTCACACAAAAAAATCACCGGAATGGTGGGCATCTGCACAGATATGACCGAGCAGGACAGGCTGGAAAACCAGCTCCGTCACTCTCAAAAAATGGAGGCGGTTGGAACCTTGGCCGGGGGTATTGCCCATGACTTTAACAACCTGATCCAGGGCGTAAGCGGTTTTGCCCAGTTAAGTGTAAGGGATCCGAACATAACTCCGGCAATCAAGGAAAACCTTCTTGAAATTGAATCCATCACCCAAAGGGCCTCTGAACTGGTTAAACGTCTTTTGACCTATTCCAGAAAACACAGGCCGGATTTGGAGATGGTCAATCTGAACCAGGTGATCAAAAGCGCGGTAAGAATTCTTGAAAGAACCATCCCCAAGATGGTGCGGATCAAGTTGGATTTGTCGGAAAACCTGCCTCAGACCCAGGGAGACGCCACTCAGCTGGAACAGGTGATTATCAACCTGGGCTCCAATGCCAACGATGCCATGCCGGAAGGCGGCTGCCTGACAATAAAAACCCGTGCCGTCCGATCCACAGACCAAGAGGAAGAAACCTCCCAAACAAAAGGGTCCGACCTTTTGCGGATAACAGTTCAGGACAATGGCTGTGGAATGGATAAGACCACCAGGGAGCAGATATTCAACCCCTTTTTCACCACCAAGTCCGTTGGCAAGGGAACCGGGTTGGGGCTTTCGGTGGTTTACGGAATCATCCAGAATCATAATGGCAATATTTCCTGCCAAAGTATTCCAGGCAAGGGAACAACCTTTAATATTGATCTTCCGGCGGTCGAGTTGGGTAAAGCAACAACCATCACCCGTCAGGAAGCCAAGCTTCAGACATCCACTGGCAATGAAAAAATAATGGTGGTGGATGATGAAAAAAACATTACCAACGTAGCCAGCCAAATACTCAGCCAGTCCGGCTATGAGGTAATCACCGCATCCAGCGGCGAAGAAGCGCTTGTTTGCCACGAAAAAGAAAAAGGCGCCATTGATCTGGTGGTGCTGGACCTGGGGATGCCGGGGATGGGAGGGAAAAAGTGCCTGGAAAAATTAATACAAAAAGATCCTGAGCTAAAAGTGATAATCGCCAGCGGCTATGCGGCTGTGGACCACGCCCAAGATACCAGGCAAAAGGGCGCGGTGGGTTACATTAAAAAGCCCTATCGCTTCACCCATCTTTTGACCCTGATCAGGGAAGTGCTGGATAAAAGGCCTCAAAACCATGGGTAACGGATAAAAGCCGCATGGAAGGGCAATTATCCCGCTTCTCTCGGTGCATAAGGCGCCTCCGCCCAGCTTTTCAACGTTCCTTCATCCCTCTTCCCTTGGCTTTTTTACCGTTTAGAACCATAAAGGTGCCGGTGCTCTTGGCCACCAAATTTTCTTTTTGATCGAAGATCTCCGCTTCGGCCAGGCTGATGGTGCGGCCTCTTTTGATTATCCTGCCCTTGGCTGTAAGATCTGAATCCCAGACAGGTTTAAGGAAATTTATCTTTAACTCCAAGGTGGTGTGAGCCTCATCATTCACAAGGGTGGAGCCCATGGCGCCGCCCATGGCGGCATCGGCCAAAGAGGCGAAAATGCCCCCGTGCATGCTGCCCATGAGGTTTTCATGTTCAGCCGAGGCCTTTAACTTCACAACCGCCCAACCAGGGCCCACGTTAACCCATCTGAACCCCATTAAAAGGGCTGCCGGAGGATGGGAGATCTCGCCTGAAGTTAGTTTTTTCATGTATTCCATGCCGGTGGGGCGGTCTGCGGGATCTGCCATTTAACACTCGCTTTCCGGGCTCAAAACAGGATCAATCCAGTTACGGAAATCACCTTCATGAAGGTGATCATTACTTTTTTGGGGCAGCCTTGACAGGCCTGCCTGTCAGGTCCTTTTCTATGGCCTCCACCAAACCGGCCACAGGACCCTTGCCCAAGGCGGTCAATTCCTCCTGGTAATAACACTCGTCACCAAGAAAATGCACCATTTCAAGGATCAGCCGATGCTGGAACGCCTGACAGGTCACACCCAGATCTCCCAGATTGAGGAAGTAGCGGTTGTGACCGACCCTTTTCCACTTTAACTTGCCTTGCTCTGTCTTAAGCAAAAGATGATCTATGCTTAGGGGAGGGGCAATTGGACTGGCTGTGGGATTCATATGCCCGATTGATGCTCCATGGGGCCCGGCCTTTTCGGCCCTGGCTCTGCGCGGTTTGTAGATAGCAACAGCTCCAACAGGTTTTTTAAGTCGTCTCGACCTTTGGAAGCCAAGTCTGGAAAATCACTTATTTTTTCGAGCCATTGCAATTTGGCGGGCCCGTGAGCCCGCCAAGGAAAGGCTCCTCAAGGCTATTCGCCGAGTTTGAGGCTATTTTTCCTTAATTCCCTTATCGAATCCTTTTTTCAGTTCCGTGGCCTTTTGGGTGGCCTCGGAGACGACTTTTCCGGCCTGCTCGCCCGCCTTTTCCCAGTCTCCGTCAAAAAAGAAATATACTCCCCCCACTGCCAGGACAAGCAATATAATTATAAACCGAACCATGGGTAAATCTACTCCTGTACGGAAAACAACATCCCGGTCAAGCATAAAAATATCGAGGCTATTCTAACTTAATCAAACAGATCACACAAATAAGCTATTTACTTGAATTCCGTTCAATCAAAATCATGGGCCAAGGCCCCGTACAGAGGTTAAGATATTGGAGCGGGTCTTTCAAAGTAAAGGTGAACAGACCGGACAACCAAATTGCAAATTGCCTGCAACAAGCAAATTACCGGATGCTAAATGCGAGGAAACTGGCTTTTCTTCTTAAACTATTTCACACCAACCTATTTAAGGCTCTATTGGGGGCTTTTAAGGGATGGGAGAGTGGGGCTTTGGTCCAAGCTGCCGGTTGGCCTGGCTCTGGCATACCTGATCCTGCCAACGGATTTGATCCCGGACTTTTTCCTGGCCATCGGCTTTGCCGATGACGCCCTGATCCTGGTCTTGTCTTTACTTAACCTTTTGCGCACCAGCCCACCTGAGGTGGTGGAAGAACATTTACGACACATTACGACCAGAAAAAAACATTAAAGCAAGGAAAGGCAACATGACCGGACCCCAATTACCCCCTGGCAACAAAAGTAAACCCCAAAAAACTGAAAGGCGTTTCAAAAACCTGTGGTTGAAACTGTTTTGGCCTTTTTACAAGGATAAAGATAAAAAGGACCCGCCCACTCCCTGCAGCCTGAAATGACAGCCCGATCAGACCGGGGGAACAATTCGGACAGAGATGGAATCATGGGTTGTCAGGAATTGATCATCTCGCCAATTTTTTTCATTAAATCCATCAAACGATAAGGTTTGGCTATAAAACCGCCCGCACCATGGTTCAAAGACTCCCTGACCTGCTTTTGTTGGGAATAACCGCTTGCTATCAAAATTCGGGCCTCGGGGTCCACCGCAAGGATGCGGCTCATGGCCTTGGACCCGCCCATGCCGGGCATACCCAGATCCAATATTACTAATTCGATCCCCTGTTTATCTTCTCTGAAAATCGCTATTCCCTGCTCGCCGTTCTCAGCGGTTAAGACTTTGTAGTTACCCAACTCCAGGAATTCCTTGGCCGCCTTTCGGATGGCAGCCTTACCATCCACCAGCAAAATGGTTTCCCGGTTGCCTGTGGCATTTTCCGTCAGAGGTTTGGGTTCTTCCAATAAAACGGCGTCTTTCGGGGCTGCGGGCAGGTAAATGGAAAAACCGAGCCTTGGGAAGGCTCACTTTGACAAAGAAGCACCCCCTTATGGGCCTTTATAATGCCATAGGCCATGGCAAGCCCCAGGCCGGTTCCCTTTCCCTCTTCCTTGGTGGTAAAAAAAGGCTCAAACATATGACTCATAGTCTCCCTGTCCATGCCGAAGCCGGTGTCACTTACCGTAAGTTTTACATAATCCCCTTTTGCCCCCCTCCAAGCTATGTTTTTCCCGGCCGGAAGAACAAGCGTTTTCCGTGACAGTGGTCAGCCTGCCGCCTTCGGACATGGCGTCCTTGGCATTGTTGGCCAGGTTCACCAAAACCTGCTCCAGTTGAGTGGAATCCGCATTCACCAGCCTCAGATCAGGAGCCGCCCTTGTTTCTATTCTCACCATCTTGGGAATGGTCCGTTCAAGCAGCCTGGGTCTGCTTGCCATCTTGCGCCCAAAGGCCAGAAGCCGGTTAACCAAGTCAGCGGCTCGATCTACTGAACCGGCTATCTCCATGAGGTATTTATGCTCATCCGTTCTATCCTCACATTTGAACAAAAGAAGCTGCACATAGCTTGTCATTGCCTGTAAAAGATTATTGAAACCATGGGCCACGCCGCTGGCAAGAGTGCCTATAACCTCCATTTTCTGGGACTGTCGCAATCTTTCCTCAAGGTCGGCGTTTTCGGTTACCTCCCTTCCCATGGCGATCAAGCCGGAAGACTTGCCTTTCTCATCCATAAGAGGCCTTAAATTCCAGGCAATCACCTTCTTTCCACCCATGCGGGTGCGGATGGGAGTCTCAATATCCTCAAGGGATAAAAGATCATTAAAAACTTCTTTAATTTTGGAGAACGCAAAGGCTCTGGAGACCTGATCAGAAAACAAGTTCCGCCAGATCTTCCTGGAGCCCACCACCCGGTTATAGCCACTGATCGGCTCGGCCGCCCGATTCCAGATTAAAACCTTGTAATCGGCGTCCAAAACAGTCAACCAGACATTGGCGTTTTCAATCACTCCCTCCAGAAACTGGCCGAGCCGCCTGATCTCTTGCTCTGCCCTCTTACGGTCCGTTATTTCCCTGGCGGAAGTCATTACATTTTTAACTTCGCCTTCAGGACCTTTTTCCGGAAAAACCAGCCAATCCATCCAGATGCCGTTGGGTAACTGGAATTCTATTTTTTTGGGTTCCCCAGTACTGAAAACCTCTTCCAACGCGGAATGCCACTGTTTGGTCAAATCCTCGGGAAAGCCCAACTCCTGATGAGTTTTACCTATGAAGTCTGCCATCTTGATGCCGGTGGTAAGCTCCGCCACTCTATTCACATACAGATGCCTGAATTCGCGAGCAAAGCGCATAATGCAGTCTTCGGTGTGCTCGGTGAAATGCCTGAAAAACGCCTCGCGTTCTTTGAGCTCCTGGCGGGATTTTTCCAGGGCCCTTTGCTTTGACCTGATATCAGAAGTGGCTGTCTGGATGCGCCTGGAAAGCTGGCGGTTCCATAAAAACATGATCAAAAGCACCAGCACCCCGCCTGCCAGACCAATTGATATCCAGAACCAGGGCAGTCTTTTCCAAACCTTTATCCCCACCCATTTTTCCGTAATCGCGGAAAGCTCCTCATCTGTAATCTTGGCAAAGCCCCCGGCTACCAAGTTCAGGGTTTGGGTGTTGCCCTTTTTAACCGCCGAATTAACTTTTCCCCTGTAAAGGGCTTTGGCCGGTTGCTTGAACTCATCAATCAATTCATATTTGGCCAAATAAAACCGGATCACCGGCGCATCACCGACCATGACCCTTATCTCACCTTTGTGGGCAGCCTTGATCATCATCTCGGCATTGGAATAAAGCACAAGATTTAAGGCCGGTCGATTATTCAGCAGATAGGTCACCGAATAGTCCTGGGCCACCACCCCCACCCTGAAGCCGTCTAAGTCTTTCAGATTTCTCAAGCCGTAAATGCTGCTATGAAAAAAAATGTTTGCCGGAATCTGGTAGTAATGCGAAGAGAAACTGAATTTTTGGACTCTTTCCGGGCTGAAGAAAATACCGCCCACCACATCGGCCTCGCCGTTTTCCACTGCCTACAGGGCGTTGGACCATTCCATAAGGCGGTATTCAACCTGCGTGCCTGTTTTTTGGGACCAAAAATTCCAGACATCCACAAATATGCTGTGGGATTTACCGTCCAGGGAGAGGAATTCAAAAGGCGGGTACTTAGCATCGCCCACAACCACAAGGGAATCAGGTTGGGCCGGGCTTGGCCCAAAGGCGAAAACAAAGATAATTATTAATAAAGTTCAGAAGATCTTCATTACTTTATCCATAACTTTTTAAGACCCTATTTTAATTCGTAAAACCGCACCAATCCCCTCCCGTTTAAGTATTTGCAGATGCCATTTGGAATTCCGGGGCAACTATTAAAGTATAATTTTAAGCTTTATTACCTAAATCCATCTCTTAATAATTATAGCTTAAGGGGCCGACCTCGATCATATCCCAATCAAACCGGAGATCTCATTTTGGAAAAATAATCCTGAATCAGGCCTCAAGCGGCCTTGCCTGGGAAGAGGGTTTGAAGCGCCCGCCCAACCTGAACCTGGAGCCGGGATGCACAAAGGTGGAACGGGTGGCCACCTTGTCATGGGACCAGGTCCGCCGATAAAGCACCAAGCAGGGTTCAGGGCCGTTAAGGTAGAGGAGATCCTGGGTGTTTTTGTCGGGCAACAGGGCCTCGACTACATGTTCCACCTCGGTGAGGGGAGCGACATCAAGCAGATAGCGGCTGGGGGTGGTCTTTGTAAAATCCTGCTCCATAAACTCCGGGGCCACCAGGGGATTCACATAGCGATCCTCCAACTGCACCGGGTTGCCATTATCCATATGAACCAAAACTACATGACAAACCTTGTCGCCCGGCGTCAGGTTCATGGCCAACGCCAATTCTCCCTGTGAGCGCACCATCTCGAGAATATGCAGGCGAGACGAATGAACCCCGCCCTTCTGGGCGATTTCATCAGCTATGGGTTTTATTTCCAAAAGCGTGGCAACAGGTTTACGCTCCCGGACAAAGGTGCCCTTCCCCTGCATGCGCACCAGCACGCCTTCCGCGGTCAGCTCCCGTACGGCCCGGTTGGCGGTCATGCGGGAAACGCCCAGGGAATCCACCAGCTCATTCTCAGAAGGCACCCTGGCTCCGGCCGGCCACTGCCCGGCCTTGATATTTGAAAGGATATGTTCCTTGACCTGCTGATATAAAGGCAAGGGTGTGGAATCCTTTTTTGCGGTTTCTTTGGAATCGGGATGCATGTAAGGCCTCTTGTATGGTCGGCTGGTAAACAAAATACAGGTTTCACCCTTTTTGGCCTGCACCCGGCCTTTAACAGGGTGTTTTAAAAGGCTGTCCTGGCCATTTTAAACCCGCACTAGGCAAACTATTGTTTTTTATCAAATATTTTAATTTGATCGATCTTCAAACCTGTTAGTCGAAATAATCCGGGTTTCCGGTCTTTTCAAAGCGGGCTGTCGATCCTGATTTGGAAATATCTTATAATAATCCCTCATAACCGGCCAAATGTCCATGCGTGCAAATCATGGGGCCTTTTCTTTTTCCCCAAGGACGCGCCCATTAGTTAACCATGCCAATATCCTGATGATCAAGACGTTTATTCTATTTACTTGACTCCCCCCCATCCCTGGTAGTAGATTGTATATACAACTTATTCTGACTTGGAAATCATTTATTCGCCCCAAAAAAAAAGGCGCACTTTGTTAAAATAAAAACAAATGCTTTCAGGGTGTTGTCATTGGTTTCCCAGTAGGCCCCAATAACCGGCAAGGCTTCTCATTCTTTGGCAAAAGCCGTTACCGGGCTTTTTTGCCTCCCGCCGTTTTAAGTCTGCCTCGCCAAGTTTCGGGAATCTTTTCAGCATGGAGGCGCTAAAGTGACTCAATCCCCGTCAAAAAAACTCATGGAACAGCTGCAAATAGGTTGTGGCCGCAAAAGGCCGGTGAAAGCCCCCACAGGCACGGAACTCCATTGCAAAGGCTGGCTTCAGGAAGCGGCCTTGCGCATGCTGCTGAACAACCTTGATCCGGAAAACGGCGAAAACCCAGATGAACTGATTGTTTACGGCGGCTACGGCAAGGCGGCCCGCAACTGGCCCTGCTTTGACGCCCTGGTGCGCACCCTTCTCGGCCTGGAAAATAACCAAACAATGCTGGTCCAGTCCGGCAAGCCGGTGGGAGTGTTAACCACCCATGAGCACGCCCCCAGGGTCTTGATAGCAAACTCAAATCTGGTGGGCAAATGGGACAATTGGGAGCATTTTTACGAGTTGGATAAAAAAGGGCTCATGATGTACGGCCAGATGACCGCGGGCTCCTGGATATACATCGGGAGCCAGGGCATACTCCAGGGCACTTACGAGACCTTTGCCTCTTTGGCGGACCGGCATTACCAGGGAGACTTGAAGGGAAAAATAGTTGTCACCGCAGGCCTGGGCGGCATGGGCGGGGCCCAGCCCCTTTCGGTCACCATGAACAACGGTGTGGCCATTATTGTGGAGGTGGATGAAAAGCGCATCCAAAGGCGGCTTGAGACCGCCTACCTGGATACAACAGCCCCGGATCTGGACACAGCCATGAAAATGGCCCGCCAGGCGGCGGCAGACAAAAAACCGCTCTCCATAGGGCTTTTGGGCAATGCGGCTGAAGTGCTGCCGGCAATGCTTGAAAAAAACTTTATCCCGGATGTGATAACCGACCAGACCAGCGCCCACGATGAGCTGAACGGTTATGTACCCATGGGCATCCCCTATGAAAAAGCCCTTTTGATGCGCAAACAGGACCCGGAAAAATATAAGGAGCTTTCCCTTAAATCCATGGCCACCCATTGCCGGGCCATCTTGAAGATGCAGGCCAGGGGGGCGGTCGCCTTTGATTACGGAAACAACTTAAGGGGCCAGGCCCTGACCCGGGGCGTGACAAACGCCATGGACTATCCCGGCTTTACCCCGGCCTTTATACGCCCCCTTTTCTGCGAAGGAGAAGGACCCTTCCGCTGGGCCGCCCTTTCCGGGGACCCGGCCGATATCGAGGCCACGGACCAGGCCCTGATCGAGGCCTTTCCCTATAAAACACGCATGGTCCGCTGGCTTGAAATGGCCGCGGAAAAGGTAACCCATATGGGCCTGCCCGCCAGGATCTGCTGGCTGGGTTACGGGGAAAGGGATAAAGCAGGCAAAATATTCAACGACCTGGTGGCCTCGGGCAAGGTCAAGGCGCCTTTGGTTATTGGCAGGGACCATCTGGACTGCGGGTCAGTGGCTTCACCTTATCGGGAGACCGAGGCCATGAAAGACGGTTCGGACGCGGTGGCCGACTGGGCGCTTTTAAACTGCATGACCAGCGTGGCCTCCGGTTCGGCCTGGACCTCTTTTCACGACGGCGGCGGCGTGGGCATTGGCTATGCCATGCACGCGGGCCAGGTGACTGTGGCCGACGGCAGCAAGGAAGCGGAGCTAAGGGTCACCACGGTGCTCAGAAACGACCCGGCCACCGGCATTATCCGCCATGCGGATGCGGGATATGAAAAGGCGGTTGAAACGGCCCGGGCGCGGGGGATCATTATTCCCGGGATCACGGATCAGGATCTGGGCTGAGGCTGACTTGAAAAGCGCCGTCACCCAAATCCGCCAAGGAGAAAAGCCCAAGATGAGCGGAAAAATTATAGAATGCGTACCCAATTTCAGCGAAGGCAGGCGGCCGGAGGTTATAGAGGCCATAGTTGCCCCCTTTAGGGGAAGGCAGGGGGTTAGACTGCTGGATTACCGGGCTGATGCGGATCACAACCGCCTGGTGGTGAGCCTGGCCGGTGAACCGGGCCCCATGACAAAGGCCCTTTTGGAGGCTTGTGAGATTGCCGTAAAGGAAATTGACTTAAACATGCACCAGGGAGGCCACCCTCGTATAGGTGCGGTGGATGTGATTCCCTTTGTGCCGGTAATGGGCATTGACATGAAGGCCTGCGTGGACCTGGCCAGGGAATTCGGCATGCGTTTTTACGATGCCTTTAAGGTGCCGGTTTATTACTACGAAGAAGCCGCCAATAACCCCCAAAGGAAAAACCTGGAGAAAATCCGCAAAGGCCAGTTCGAAGGGCTCAAAACAGCGATCAAGGAAGAAAGCAGGCGGCCTGACCTGGGGCCCGCCGCCCTGCATCCCACAGCCGGGGCCACGGTGATCGGGGCCAGAAAATTTTTAATTGCCTTTAATGTGAACCTGAAGACCGACGATATTGAGGTGGCCCAGAAGATCGCCCAATATGTCAGGGCGTCTTCAGGCGGTTTTTGCCATGTAAAGGGCATTGGCCTTGTCCTAAAGGAAAAAGGCATGGTTCAGGTCTCCATGAACCTGGTGGATTTTCAAAAAAACGCACTCTACCGGGTGGTGGAAATGATCCGCATGGAGGCGGCCCGTTGGGGAGTTTCCGTTGCCGAATGCGAGGTTTACGGCATGATTCCCGCACAGGCCTTGCTTGATAGCGCGGCCTACTATCTGCAACTCAATGACTTCAAGCCCGAACAGGTGGTGGAACTGGCCCTGTTGGGCTCAGGGGGCGAGGCCTAGAAAATGCCGGGCACAGTACATATAAACGCCAATATCCACACCCCCCTGGACCCTGGCCGCGCCCTGGCCGGGTCTGAGCAGGGCCGGGTGATGACCCTTGCCCGAGGCGCTCTTTGGCATCATCGGGGTGTTATCAAGGCAGTGGGGCCCCAAGAAGAAGTATTGAGCCGGGCAGGCGATGATGCCGAGATAATAGACTGCCAAGGCCGGGCCATGATTCCCGGGCTGGTTGATCCACACACCCATATGTGTTTTGCCCAAACCAGGGAAAAGGAGTTTTCAGAACGCATCCAAGGTGTGCCCTATCTGGAAATTTTAAAACGCGGCGGGGGCATCTTGAACAGTGTGGACTCCGTGCGAAAGGCCTCTCGGGAAGACCTGCTCAAGACAACCCTCGAACATCTGGATCTGGCCCTGGCCCACGGTTCCACCACAGTTGAGATTAAAAGCGGCTATGGCCTGGATACGGAAAATGAGCTCAAAATGCTCTCGGTGATAGAGCTGGCGGGTCAAAAGGCTTCTCAGGATATTGTGGCCACTTTTTTAGGGGCCCATGCCATCCCCAGGGAAAAGAAAGACCGGCCGGAGGAATATGTGGATTTACTCATAGATGAAATGATCCCCAAGGTGGCCGAACAGGGCATAGCCAAATTTGCCGATGTTTTTTGTGAAAAAGGCGTATTCACAAAAGAACAGTCTAAACGCATCCTTCTTGCGGGCAAAAAACACGGGCTTTTGCCCAAACTGCATGCCGACGAGGTTCATGACCTGGGCGGCGGCGGCCTGGCCGCGCAGTTAAAGGCAATCAGCGCAGACCATCTGTTGGCGGTTAGCCCGGAAAGCATAGCCGAAATGGCAAAAGCGCAGGTGGTGGCCATACTTTTACCGGCCACGGCCTATAGCCTTAAAAAGCCCTATGCCCCGGCCCGGACCATGCTGGAAGCCGGACTGGCCGTGGCCCTGGCCACAGACTGCAACCCGGGTTCCAGTTATGTGCTTTCCATGGCCTTTGTCTTTGGCCTGGCGGTGATGCAGATGGGTCTAAGCTTGGAAGAGGCCCTTACAGCCGCCACTTTGAACGCAGCCTACGCCTTGAACCTGGGGCACAAGGTGGGTTCCTTGGAGCCGGGCAAGCAGGCTGACTTCTGCCTTTTGGCAGGAGAATCACCGGCAGTAATCGCCTATCGGGCAGGGATCAACCCCATGGCCGCGGTATATAAAAAAGGCCGTCTGGCGGCCTCAACCCAAAGGAGTTTGTGATGAATTTAATGGACCTCACAGCCTCTGAATTTGTGGACCGGCTGGCCTCCGATTCTTCCACGCCCGGCGGGGGCAGCGCCGCCGCCCTGGCCGGCAGCCAGGCTGCGGCCCTTTGCGCCATGGTGGCCCGCTTTACCCTGGGCAGGCCTCAATTTACCAATACTTTTGAAGTCATGGAGCAAATTCGGGATCAAGCGGATGAATTGGCCCAGGAATTCAAATCACTGGTGGATCAGGATACCCAGGCCTACAACCAGGTGTTAAAGGCATTTAGCCTTCCCAAATCCACCGACCAGGAAAAAAAGGCCCGCAGCCAGGCTGTTCAGAACGCCACCAAAGGCGCTTCCTTGGTTCCTTTGGAGACCTTGAACGCGGTAAACCGTCTTTTGGAACTTTTGGTCGCGGTCACTGAAATGGGCAACCCGGTTTGCGCCTCTGATGCAGGCACCGCCCTTCATCTGGCCCAGGCGGCGGCCATGGGGGCCTCCTACAGTGTGCGTATAAACTTAAAAACCATCAAAGATCAGGAGTTCACAGATGAATTCAAAAGCGAAACCGAACAGATAGTAAACCGGGTGCACCAGACAATCGCCAGTTTGGAAAACCTGGTCGACGATATGCTTGGTTGAAAACAAATAATTGATATTATTAATCTTAATTGAGAGCATGTGCTGCTATGTTGGCAGGAGAAAAAAACCTGACCATAGAAGACCTGGTCCAGGTGGCCAGAAAACATAAAAAAGCCGCCCTTTCAGCCAAAGCCCTGGAAAAGGCAAAGGCGGCCCGCAAGCTGATACAGGACTGGATAAAACAAGGCAAGGCCATATACGGCGTCACTACGGGTTTCGGAGCCCTGTGCGACCGCACCATTCCCTCTGAAGAAGCCAAACTTCTGCAGGAAAACATCCTCAAAAGTCATGCCGCCGGTGTGGGCGAGCCCCTGCCTGAAGAAGTGGTAAGGGCGGTGATGGCCATAAGGCTCCAGGACTTAAGCCAGGGGTATTCCGGGGTCAGGCCTGAAACCCTCACTGCGCTCCTGGATCTGCTAAACAGCGATGTGGTGCCGATTGTGCCGGAAAAAGGCTCAGTAGGGGCAAGCGGAGACCTTTGCCCCATGGCGCATCTGGCCCTGGTTCTGATCGGTCACGGCCAGGCCTGGTTCAGGGGGCGAAAAATGTCCGGCGCCCAGGCCCTGGCAGAGGCGGGCTTAAGGCCCCTGTGCCTGGAGGCGGGCGAAGGATTGGCCTTGATCAACGGAACCCAGGTCATGACCGCCATTGCGGCTCTGGCTGTGCACGACGCCCGAATACTGGCCAAAACCGCCGACATTGCCTGCGCCATGAGCCTTGAAGTGCTGATGGGCAGCAACACTGAATTTGACCAGCGCATTCAGGCTGTGCGGCCTCATTTGGGCCAGGCCGAGGCAGCCGCCAATATGGCCCTTTTAACCGATAAAAGCGAGATCATATCCAGCCACAAGGATTGCGGCAGGATTCAAGACGCCTACACCCTGCGCTGCTCCCCCCAGATTCACGGCGCCAGCCGGGGAGCCATGGAACACATCACCAAGGTGGTTGATATAGAGATCAACTCATCCACCACCAATCCCTTGGTTTTTCCGGAGACCGAGGATTTTCTTTTGGGCGGCAATTTCCATGGCCAGCCCGTAGCCCTGGCCGCGGATTATCTGGGTATTGCCCTGGCAGAGTTCGCCAGTGTGTCCGAGAGAAGAATCGAACGCCTCGTCAACCCCCAACTAAGCGGTCTACCTGCATTTTTAGTGGAAGACAGCGGGCTCAACTCCGGATTCATGATCGCCCAGTATACAGCTGCGGCCCTGGTCTCTGAGAACAAAACCTTGGCCCACCCGGCCTGCGTGGACTCCATCCCCACCTCTGCCAACAAGGAAGATCACGTTTCCATGGGCACCATCAGCGCCAGAAAGGCCCGTTCCATTCTGCAAAACGCTGCCCATGTGCTGGCCATTGAGCTGCTCTGTGGGGCCCAGGCCCTGGACCTGCTCACCAATGGCCGCCCCGGACCAGGGACTGAAGCCGCCTACCAGGCAGTGAGGGCCCGCATCTCCAGACTGGAGCGGGACCGCATCCTGGCTCCGGATATTGAACAGGCCACTGAAATGGTATTGAGCGGCGAAATCGTTGCCAAGGTGGAAGAAAAGGTGGGACCGCTTAAGTAAGAACACACCCAAAAACCCGACGCCTCAGGCTGAAAGAGGGCGTCGGGTTGAATTTCCCCTCACACTTCAACCCTCCCCGCCAAAGAACTGAAAATAATTATGATCTTAGACATTTTGATTAGAGAACAAAGTGGCATTGCCTTTTCATCAAAAAACGAATAAGGGCTTTAAGTTATTTTCGGGTCAGAGGATTCAGGCGGCAACTATCGCCTGCTAAGCCGATTCTATTGAAAAATATTTTTTTACAAGAAGAAGCAACGCAGTTTTTCCCATCCAGCGTCTGCCCAAATCCGCTTTAAACTTCCAAGTGCCATATTTTTAAAAATAAAATTCAAAAATCAAACATCCGTCACAAAAAGCATGGATCTTTAACCATTTTTATGCAACTATTCACACTTACACCAGCTAGATATGGAGCTTATCACAACCCAGGGAGCATACATGGCCGAACAAAAAAGCTTATTTGAGATGATTAAAAGCCAGGTAATAAATCATGACATTCCCAATATATTTGAAAATGTTCAGGGCCAGGAACATGACCTATTTGAAAAATATCAAGAAAAAGTGGTAGATATATTTGAACCCTACCTTGGTGATTTAAGCGATTTCGATGTCGGGTGGATTAAAGAAAGATGGGATAAAGGAGAATCTTTTTTAATATTTTCAGATATTGAACAAAATAAAATAAACACCCCTTTAGAAATAAAAGACCAACTTCTGTTAAAATTTAATGAAGATAAAATGCCTGAATATGACTACATAAAATATTTTTTTTCAGCGAAGCAAAATGCTTATACAGGAATAATAAACAACTGGGCTATAACCAGAAGCGGGGACGGCATAAAAAAATTACTAGGCTGTAACAGCGAAGCTAAATCAAAAGATGAAATCAAACAAATAAACCAGAGGCTTACCAACCATTTAGTAAAATTGAAAGATCATATAAAAACCGGAAATCTTGAAAATGAATTAGCCGCCGACTGCAACAACAAAGATCTTTCTGTTTTTCTCCACATGTCCTACCCGCAAATATATCCTATCTTTTATACTGGAACTAAAGATGGATACTCTCAGATAAAGGGCATCAAGTTAATTCTAAGCTCTGTATTGGATAATTTAAAAAACTTCAATTATTTTAATAAACTAAAACTGAAGAATGAAAACTTAAAAAGGAATTATTTTTATTACGCTCAAGCTTATAGATTTATACTTTTTGGCTATAAGGAATATTTAGAAAAACATAAAGACAAAATACCTCTGGATGCATTAAAAAAAGATAATAGATATCATTGGGATTCGCTCACTAAATTCTTGGGAGACCTTGATTTTTTAAAAAACCCAATAGATCTTTTAATACGGAAAAAAGCCATGGTTCTTTTTGGAGTGCCTGGTACAGGAAAAACCCATACAGCAGAGGAAATAGGAAAAAGATTAACCAATCAAAATATTGAAGAAGACTCTGACAGTGCTGAGAATAAGGCTGCGCCTCCAAGCCTTTGCAGGTACAAGGTTATACAGATGCACCCCAATTACTCCTACCAGGACTTCGTGATTGGCATCAAACCGAAAAGCTCGGGAAATAATGTTACTTACCCTGTCCTACCCGGTCCTCTTTACCTGGCATGCAATCAGGCCGCGGGTGATCCTCAAAAAAACAAATATCTTTTGATCATTGATGAAATAAACCGCGCTGATGTGGCCAAGGTATTTGGTGAGTTGATGTATTGCCTGGAATACAGAGGCAAGGAACATCCGGTTACGCTTCCCCAAATTATTGATGACAAAAAAAGCATAACAAGTTTTTTCAAGTTTGACAACGATAAGGAACCAGAAGAAATAGAAGATTGTTTCAAAAAAGGGAAAGAATTTTACATACCAGACAACATTTACTTTATTGGCACCATGAACACTGTGGACCGAAGCCTAACAGCTTTTGATCTAGCCCTTAGGCGTCGATTCGGTTGGTATGAACTAAATTTCAGTCCCATAGCATTACGCAACATAATTGAAAAGAAACTATCGGAGCATAATAAAGACAATCGCATGCAATTGGAGATTGAACCAAACCATTTAACAAATTATATTAAACGTTGTACATATTTTAATGAAACGACTATTAAAGATGATTTAAAATTACCCAAGGAAAAAACCATTGGGCACACATATTTTGCTGAAATCATAGACATCATGCTTAGTGACCGTAAGGGGGGCGAGGAAGCAACCAATGAAGGAACAGAAAGTGGAAACCCTGAGGCCAACCCCACCGCGAATAAGGGAAAATTTAACAAAGAATCAAAACTGAAAATCTCTTATAACCATTTAAACATTCTGTGGCTTTATCACTTACAACCATTACTGGAAGAATATTTGGGCTTTGATTTCGCTAATTCTCGAATCCAAAAAATACTGGAGTCTAATCAAAAAAAGTTCACTAAATCCTTGAATGAATTATAATGAACACCTTAATCAAGAAAATGGGTGGCAGTTATAGTTTCAAAGGTGACCACGAACAGGCAAAAAAAGCAATTACTGATCTGACAGTTGAATGCCCTTTGATAACAGCCGCAAATTTACTTTACAGAGGAAAAAACGCTGAGCAAATCTTTACAAAAGACACTGCAGAGACAAATGGGCTTACAATCAAGAGCACCCGTTGGGTTGGATCCATATCCCTTGAACACTGGGGGCTAAAAGGGGAGAATATCACGGTTGAGCCCAGGGTGGGCATGCAACTCATGCATTGGTTGCTTTCCGGGTGCCTCAGACTGGCGGATCTTGATAATTCTACGGAATGGCAAAATGATAGTGAATCCATATTCAAAATTCCCTTGGCCATGTCTTGGATGTTTGCCTTGCGACGCGCCGTTTCATTTCACGGATTTCTTAAAGGATATCAGCGCCGCAGAGAACTTAAGCATCACACCCTGAGGGGCAGACTTTTGGTTGAAGAGCAATTGGGCCACAATATCATTGACCAGCATAAGATAGCCTGTTGTTTTGAAGACCTCACCTATGATATTGGACTTAACCAAAGTATTACCCAGGTTATCAACCATATGCGAATGAATGGCATATGGCCTTTTTCGCCCGAAGGACAATTTTATTTCGCGCAGCAGACATCTTTTCTCAGCCAAATCTTAGACCTTTTAAACACCATGAATGTCAAATCCCCTTCTTGGCCGGTCAATCCAAGGGAAATTAACTGGCATCGCGGAAACATCCTGTACCAAACTGTTACGAATTTGGGTTATGGGCTTTTAACCCGTGCTGGTGAAGGTCAAGGCGGAATGCATAGAAAAGCCATTTTCTTTGACATGGCGGAAATCTGGGAATTGTTTTTGTTGGTGCAATTAAAAAAGGCAGCCGAAAAATCCAATTTAATTATAGAACACCCCATGAGTCAAAACCGCCATATGAAATACTTACTCCTTCATAAGGGCAAGGGGTGGCGTGGGTTAATTCCGGATTTCATTCTGCGGGACAAAAACAATAAACCTCTGGCCATCATTGACGCCAAGTATAAGGACATCACCCACCAAAAGGGCCTTCCTTCGCCAGAAGATGTCAGTCAAATGTTCATTTATCAGCAATTTTATGAAAATGATAAAAATACGCCCCTGCCCGGAGCCCTCATCTATCCCCTCTGCCCCGGCCTGAATCATGAAATTATCAATTGCATGGACCAACCTGCAACAGCCGGAACCCCACAAGAGCATCACTATTTTAGCGAAGGACACATGGGGGATCAGAAGAATACGCCTTTAAGCTGGTGGCTCTGGAATCTGGGAGAGGTAAATAATACTGACCAAAACAAGGATTATAAAGCCTTCATGGATTCTTTGAGCCAAGCCGCAGACCAGGTTATTTCTCAACTTGCTCCTGTAAAGGCTTGAAAAGCACACCTGCAATTGGCTGAATACTTTTCCCGCAAATCATCCAATTCAGCCAAACAGAAAGGTTTTATTTACAAAGTTATAGTGCACCCCGCCCTATTCCTCAAGGCTTTGGGGAAGGCCTAGAACCATTTCCTTAATCTCATCTGTCACTCTCAGGTAATGGGCCATGGCCCCGGCATGGGTTTTAGCAAAACGGGCCAAAGCAGGGGGATCGTCAAAGCCTCTGTGCACCTTTTTGCCTCCTCCCTGAAACATGGGACAGGCGGCCCGGGCATTATCGCAAAGGGTCACTATGTAATCAAAGTTCTGCTCCAGAAACTCGCCCATTGGTTTAGGCCTCTGCCTGGAGATATCCACGCCTGCCATTTTCATGGCCTCCATGGCTAAAGGGTCCATGGCGCTTGGTGCGGATCCGGCGGAAAAGGCCTGCCATTCATCAGCTTGCAAATGCCTGGTCCATGCCTCGGCCATTTGGCTGCGGCATGAGTTGCCGGTGCATAAATAGACTATTCGTTTCATGGAGTTATATCCGTTTTTCTTTTTGATTTTCACCCGGGATATCCCCGCCCAATCAGGAGCCGCCTCCCAAGCTTTCCCGGCCAATTCCATTGCCGCGGGCGGGTTTAATCTTATAACCTATTATTTTGAAAGGTTTTTTAAATTTTACTCTATATAATTATAATTTTACCTTTTACCGACAAAAAGGATTGACCTCGCCCCTTAATCCCTTGTTTTTATCTGGGTTATTTGCGAAAATTTTATTAGGATTTTAGTAGTTTTTTTTAGCAAATTAATCCTTTTTCCTCAACAAATCACATCTTTTATCGGTATGAGATAAAAGATGATCGCTAATAGTTACAAAAATCGATTAAGCAGAGGCAAAATTCCAGTGGGTATGCGGTCTTTAATTTTTATTTTGGTTTTGCCTTTATCTTTGCTCATGTCACTGAGCGTGGGAGTGCTGTATTATCAACACCTGAAAACTAATTTGGAAACAGAAATCGATAAAAACCTCTTAAAAACAACCCAATATCTTTTAACTAAAAACTTGCCTCAGCAAAACGCCCCTCTTGAAGAGCCCCCTGTGGGTCCCAAGGGTTTAATCTCCGGCATCAAGGGTGCAAACCAGGTGGACCTGGTTTTTATTCTGCGCATAGCCAAGGATGATTTCGCAGTCAAATGGCCGAGACGGACTCCGAAAAACCAAAACCACTTCAACTGGCTAAAATCAAATAAAAAAATATTTACAAACAATCGGCATTGTCCGCAGGGCAAATTGCTCTATATTCCCAGGGAAAAGCGGACTGCACGCCTTGCCCTGGCCCCTGTGACCAGCCCAAACAATAAAAACCTTTTTTGGGCTGCAATCGTCTTGCCTGAAACCTTTGAATCCATAGTCTCTCCATATTTATATGGCTCTATTGGCCTCAGCCTTGCCCTGGTCTTTTTGGGGCTGGGGCTGGCCACGGCCCTTGCCAAACTATTGAGCCGCCCTTTAACCGAGTTAACTCTTTCCGCCAATAAACTGGCTAAAGGAGACTTGGAGCACGAAATACGGGCATCAGGCTACCTGGAAGTGGAAAGTTTAGGACGGCACCTTGATGTTATGCGCACCTCACTGGCTCATAGAAACAAAACCCAAGAAAAAACCATCAAAGCCTTAAACAACGAGATAGCCCAACGTAGAAAGGCAAAAAAACTTTTACAGAAAAATGAAACCTATTTCAGATCCTTGCTTGAGAACACAACCGACATCATTACCGTACTTGACCCAAGCGGAGAGATACGCTATTCCAGCCCGGCCATCACTCGGATATTAGGCTATGACCCAAAGGATGTACACAAACATAATATGCTGGAATTTATATCTAAAGATGACATGCCAAATGTTCTCAAAGCAATGGAGCAAGCCTTGACCGAGCCGGGGCGGGTTAAAAAGGTGGACTTCAAAAGCCGGCATCGGGACGGAAGTTGGGTTTACTTTGAAAGCCGGGGGAAAAGCATGACAGATCAAAACGGCGAAGTATGCCTGGTAATAAACAGCCGTGACCTGACAGAAAGAAAGAAAAACGAACTTTCCTTACAAAAGGCTTACGACCAAATGGAGGCCATGGTGGCCGCCCGCACAGCGGAACTGAAGACGGCCAGGGACAAATTGGATTCCATTATACACACTGTGCCTGACGTAATCTTCCGTATGAGCAAACACAGGACCTTCACCTATGTGAGCCAGGCGGTGAAGCGTTACGGATATACCCCGGAGGAGCTTTTGGGCCAATTTTTCCTGGATTATGTACATCCCGACGACCAGGCGCTGTGCATACAGGCGGAAAATGACAGAGAGGCCTTTGGAAAGGCTCTGGTGGCCATGGAGGCCCGCTTTCGGACCAAAGAAGGCACATATGTTCCATTGGAAGTTTATAATCGAAACCTGGAAGCGACAGATGAACCCGAGCAGTCATCCAAAAGCGTCTCCCAGGGAATTGCCAGGGACATAACCGAACGCAAAATTATAGAAGACGCCTTGCGGGAGTCGGAGGCCCAATACGCCACTGTGGTGGAAAACGCCTCGGACGCCCTGGTAATCATTCAAGAAGGAAAATTTATCTTTGTAAACCGGGCGGGTTCCCTAATGACCGGCTATGAAATCGAGGAACTGCAAACATTTTCCTTGGACCACCTGGCTGTGGAAGAACATAAAAAACCGCTTTTGCGAAACTATCGCGCCACGCTAAGGGGGAGGAATAAGCACCGTCTATACCCCATGAAGATAAAAACCAAAAAAGGCGAGATACTGGAGATCGAGGTGGCGCCGTTGGCCATACCATATAAGGGGAAACCTGCCGTACTCGCCATCTTGCGGGATATAACTTCCCGCAAAAAGGCCGAAGATCTTCGCCTGGAAAAAGAAAAGCTGAAAGCGGCCATTGAGACGGCGGGAGCCATATGTCATGAGCTCAACCAACCCCTACAGACCGTGCTCGGGCACACGGAACTCATGCTCATGGAAACCGGGTCCCTGAAAAACCAGGTCAAAAGAATCAGTATTTTGAACCAGGAAGCAAAGCGCATGAGCCAAATAACTCAAAAGTTACAAAACATAACCTCCTTCAAAACCCGGCAATATCTGGGCGACACCCAGATCCTTGACCTTGGCCAGGCTTCCCCTGGTGAAGAACCCAAGAAAAAAACCGACCAAAAAAAATAAAAAATATTTTTAAAATGTAACCCTCCCACCATTTTTTGGGTTATTATTGTTAAAATATAATTATTGGTAGGTAAAAAGGCCGTTCCCGCACCACCTCACGTTGTCTTCTCCATATTCTCCCTTGATTGTTCTTTCCGCGTTTTCAAAACTACGTAACCTTTTATTATTACAATATTTTTAAGGGATTAAATGCTTAACCCAAACAAAGAGGCTTGAGTTTTTTCAATCTATATAACTTAACAGTTTATCTGTTTATATATGTCATTATTGACAGGTCAACAGGACATTTTCAGCCGGATTCAGCGAAAAGCACTCGGGAAAGGCCTTTTCGCCGCCTGCCAATGAATTCTCATCTTTTTCAGACCCAAAATGGAGAAAAACCATGGCCAAAATACTTGCATTTGATCCCGACCCGGAAGCCAGCTGGAAAACGGTGGAAGAGTTGGGTCATGAGGTTTTCAGCTTCACAGATCAGGGGGAGGCCCTTGACTTTGCGAGAGAAACCAAGGTTGACATCTCAATTCTGGCAGCTCCGGAAGGGGTTGACCTGATCAAGCACCTGAGAGAAATCTCCAGCAACTACAAGGTGGTTCTTTTATCTTCCGATCCAGACCTGGAACAGGTCAAACAGGGCATCAGGCACAGGGTCTGTTCCTTTCTGTTTAAGCCCATAATCATGAAGGAAATGGACAGTTGCCTGAAAAGGGCCCTTTTAAAGGGCAAAACCACCACCAAAGTAGCCTTGAACTTATAAGGGCAAGGAAGGACGATCATGACACAACATCAAACAGATCAGGACCGTTTTGTAATTGCCCGTTTTTTCGCCACCATGTATGCCGACGAGATAAGCCGGGAAATGTATGAGGCTCTGACGGGCAAAGAGTTTTTAAAAAGCCTCAAAGAAGCCGCGGAAAAAGTGCGAAACCGGCCAATGGCCAGAGGGCTTAAGGGTTTTTACGATTTTTTAAACCGGGCCGACGCCGAAACCCACTTTATCCTGAGGGCCGAGTATGCGGATATCTTTTTAAATGCAGGCCCCAACCCCATTGCGCCTTATGAATCCGTATGGGCGGACCGCGAGCCCATGACCCACCAGGAGCCGCTTTTCGAAACCAGGGAAATGCTTAGAAAAACGGGACTGCATAAAGACCCTGCCTATCCCCAGCCTGAAGACCACATTGCAGTGCAGTTCGACCTGTTGGCTGAACTTAACCGACGCAGCGCAGCCGGTGACAAGGACGCCAGCCAGGACAGGTATGATTTCGGTCGCAGCCGGGTGGCCTGGCGCACCGAGTTCTGCGCAGCCTTGGCCAGCGCGGATAAATCAGGCTTTTACAAGGCCCTGGCAGACCTTAATCTGGCCTGGCTCTATGTGGCCCACCTCGCCATGTTCCCGGCCGAGGACGTAGCGCCTCAGGTGCCGCATCTGGATATGAAGGCCCTTGCCCAGGCCCTGGACCTTCTGCCCCTTAAAACCGAATCCTTTTTACTGAAACCGGGGGTGGTGGATCCTGAACCCATGCGCGCTGTTCCAACCCATTGCTATTCCTGCGGGGCCCTATGTGGAATGACGGCCAAGGTTAAGGACGGAGTGCTTTTAAGCACCACGGGCCTGCAAGGAGACCCCAAGGGGGCCGGACGCCTTTGCCCCAAGGGAGCGGCCAACCCGGCGCATGTTTACTCCGCTTACCGCCTCAAGGAACCTTTGGTCAAGGAAAACGGGCGTTTTGTCAAGGCGACCTGGGACGAGGCCCTGGACAGGGTGATTAAGGGAATGAAGTCCATGGAATGGTCTGAGCTGGGCTATTTCCGGGGCAACGACTGGTGCAACTGGGTCCACGAAGCGCTTTTCGACCATCTGGGCTGCCCCAAGACCACCCACCGTCCCATGTGCGACAATGCCAACCGCATGTCCAATGAACACAACCTAAACGACAAACGCCCTTGGATTAACTACCAGGAAGCGGACTATATTATTCATTTCGGCATGAACGAACTGGCCACCTCCTATGGTCAGCGCAAGACAGCCGAGCTCAAGGCCGCCCTGCAAAGGGGGGCCAAGCTGGTGGTCTTTGATCCCAGACGCTGTGAAACAGCCGCCGCGGCCAGGGAATGGGTCCAGATCAAGCCCTCCACCGATGCGGCCGTGGCCCTGGCCATGTGCCAGGTGATAATCAAAAACGATCTCTATGACCATGACTTTGTCTCTGAATGGACCCACGGCTTTGAGGAGTTCAAAAAACGGCTAATGGGCGAGGAAGACGGAGTTGTGCGCGACCCTGCCTGGGCCGCAAAGCTGAGCGGAGTGCCCAAGGAAACCATAGAGCGCATAGCTCTTGAGTTTGCCAAGGCCAAACACAAAGGAGCCATCTCCTGGACCGGCCTGGCCCAGGTGCCGAACGGGATGTATGCCACGGCGGCGGTGCAAGCCTTAAACGGGCTCTGCGGCACCTTTGACGCGCCCGGCGGCCCTTCCCTGCCCTTTAAGCGTAAACTCAGCCCTGCCTGGGGCGAGGGCCAGGAAAAGCCGCCCAAGGGCAAAGCGCCGAAGTTGAATAATTTCGGCATGTGGGCAGGTTGGGCTCCGGCCTTTTTGCTGCAAAACGTGGAATCGGGCAAGCTGAAAGGCATGGTCTGCTATTACGGCGATCCTGTCCTCTCCTGGGGCAATGAGGAAGCCACCATCAAGGCCATTGAAAAAATGCGGTTCAAGGTCTGCATAGACGCCTTTATGTGCAACACGGCCTGCCTCTGCGATGTGGTTCTACCGGACGCCACCTGGCTTGAGCAGAGTCAGGTCAAGCCGGACTGGCTGTACGATGCTTTTGTGGGCTATTACGCCGAGGTGGTCAAGCCGCAATACAACTCAAAACCCATGTATGAGATCACCCTGGAGCTGGCCAAACGGCTGGGCCTGGGCAAGCATTTCCCCTGGAAAAACATTGAGGAGGCCTTTGCCAACCAGCTCAAGGGGATGCCGCTCACCTTGGAGCAATTAAAGAAAAACGGCTTTGTGATCACAGACGACGCAGAGTATTACAAATACCGCAAATGGGGCAGCCTGAATCCGCCCAAGGGTTACGGCTCTTCCGGGGAGACCAAAACCGGTAAATACAACTTCCTGAATCCCGTGGCCCAGGAAAAGGGAGTGGACCCCCTGCCGGATTATCACCCCGCCCCCACGGATCTGGCCCCGGATGCGGTTTACCCGTTCATCTATGTAAATTTCCGTGCTTTTCAGCATGAACACTCATCAACCTTCAACAACTACCGCCTGATGAAGGCGGTGTCGAAAAACCCCTTATGGGTGAACCACATGGATGCCCATGACCTGGGTATTACAGAAGGCCAGGTGGTGACAGTCAAGTCTCCCTGGGGGAGTGTGGAGATGGAGGTATTCCCCACCTGGGACATCATGAACGGCATGGTCGGCGCAGCCGGAGGCTTTGGCCACAATAGGGGACTGGAAGGAGATCCCAAGTTCCCAGATTTCAAGGGAGTCAACGGCCCGGCCATAGGAAAGCCCAACACAGCCGACGACATGGGCGGCACCACGCTTTTGAAATACATCAAGGTGAGGCTGGAAAAGGCGGCTTAAGAACAAAGGAAAGTTTAAACTGAAATTTTAGATGAGCCGGGGCATGATTCGCATCATGCCCCGGCTCATTTATATAGGCCACAGAAACTATACGAAAAGACTCTTCAGTTCCATGGCAATGTCACAATAATTCAAGATTTTAAACAATAATTGATATGGACAATCTTTCCTTATTTACAGATAACTTATAATTTTATTTAATATCTTGGTAATAAATTAGTATACAATTTATAGACAAAGCAAAGCCCACTCATCCAGATCAGATTTTGACTAATAATAACTTTTATCCCAAAAACCGGTTTCCCAGAATAAACAATAATCCCTGCCCTGCCAATTCAGGAGCGAGAATATGGATTTTTATATTCCAGTCCGCGGGCAAAAAAGAATTTTCCGGTCAATTGCTTGCCTTATCCTGGGTTCACTTCTCCTATTCGGTTGCACAACCAACTTACAGGTAGACCCAATCACTCCCCCGAACCATAAAAACGCTACCGGATTAGTCTATTATTTACCTTACACCAATTATGAAATCGTCATCACCCATGAACTTGAGAAATGTGACTGTCTGAAAAACGACGGACAGTATGTTCGAATCGATGAAAAGTATGTTCCCGACATTGGCTATAAAACAACAGCAGCGGTAAAAACTCTCTATTTTCAAGACTTGGAAAATGCCTATGTAATTGACTACACAAAACTCGGGGCGGAAAGCAAAACCAGCAGCATCTCGGTTGAGCTTTACGACAACGGGACCTTGAAGAGCATCAATGCCCAAGTGGACGACAAAACCCAGGAAATCGCCACCGGCATAGCCGAAAGCGTGGCCAAGATAGCAGGGGCGTTCATGGGGGTGCAGATTCCCAGCATACAAAAGGGAAAAAGGCTTTCCACGAAGGATGCTATCCAATTATGCAATTGGCAAACGCTGAATGCCTTAAAAGCTTACAAAAAGACTACCCAAACAATAAAAGACCTGAACAAAGCCATTGAGGGGCTTAAGGAAGAACTTTTAAAAGAAAAAGCCAAAGAAAAACCTGATCAAGCTAAAATAGACTTACTAAAAGGACAGATCAAAAAAGCCTCGGAAGAGCTGGGAACCCAACAAAAGATATTGGCCAAAATCACCCCCTTGTTGACTCATGCCAAGGTGTATCAGTTTTCTCCCGGGTTTGACGTTGAAAAACGCTCAAAATCTCTCTCAGGCCAGGATGCGCGGGACAAATGGTTAAACAAAGATACGCTAGAGAATTCTAAAATTGCAAAAAGCCTTAAGGGCATATTTGACACTGATACAGCCGTGTTGCTGCCTCCCAAGTCAAAAAAACCGCAAAAAGACCCTGCCAGCTCAACACCTCCAATCCAAGTAGAAAGTGCCATAAACCAAACAGACACCGGCAGCCCGACCGGGCTGGCCTACCGAACTCCCGTAAAGGGTGTTTTGCTGGTTTGCAACAGGACCAAATGCCTGAATAACGATGGAGAACTGGCGGCTCTTTTCAATGAGATAATACATGAAGAAGCCACCGGCATTTCCCAATTTGGCCAGGTTGCCTACCTGCCCCTTGAAAACACGCCTTTTTTGGACAACAACATAGCGGTTCAATTTGCCCGGGACGGAACCGTCACTCAATTCAAATACGGAGAAAACGCCTCTGCCGAAGAAATGGTCAAGCTGCTTCAGACCACAACCGACCTGGGGGTTGGGCTGTATTCAGCCAAGCAGGGGGTTAAAGCCCAAAAGGCCAAGCTTTCCGCGGAAACCAGCAAAGAACAGTTTCAGGAAGAACAGTGGAAAATCAAACTGGAGCTCCTGAAAAAATGCCGTCAGGCCCAGGACAGGGGCGAGCCTCTCTCGGACGAATGCAAAGCCCTGCTAAGTGGAGGCGGCGAGTCAGAAAATTAGACAACCAGGCGGCATTAGCTGAGAGCCGATAATCAAATTCCTGTTTGTTCCAGGTTACATGAACTGCAAAAACGCCCCGGCAAAAATTTTGCCGGGGCGTTTTTTAAGGCTTATTTACGGACGCATCTTTCACTTCAGCAATTTAAAGGCCCAGGCAAAGAGCACCATGCCCACTGGGATAGCCAATAGCTCCCAGGCTTCATCCAGGCTGGAAGAGGTTTTCAGTACGAACTCAAAAAAAGCGATCAAAAGAATCACCAGTATGATCTTGGCCAACACCTGCTTGAGGTCGTCTATGGTTCTGAAGGTGAGCCAGTCCGGTTTTGCCGGGCAGACAACGGCGGATACCTTGTACACGAAAAGATCAAAAACGCCAAAGGCAAAGATCATCAAGGCCAGGCCGATTAAAAAGGTGTCCGCCACTTTGATCAATTCCACAGCCGCCAAGGACACGCTGAAATCGACAAAAAAGCTATTCACAATCAGCCAGGTTTTTAAAACACCCAGGCCCAGCAGAAAGACAGCGCCGATCATGGAGCAGAAAACCGCTATCACAGCCACGTGCCTCAAACTGAACAGGCCTATGGCCAATTTGTCCATGAAGGTCTTTTCTTTTGAGCACTGGTCAGCCAAACAACCCCTCCCTAATGCCGCTTAATTGCTGAGCCCCAGTTTAACCCATTAACCTGGGGCAGGTATATGGTTTTTAACAACAAAAACCTCATAACGGATTCAAGGGCTCCCTTTGTCCGCTCAAGCGGGTTGGTTGTTATCCACCCAACTTCCTAAAACTTAAGCACCCGATTTTAAAAGATTAACAAAACCGCACCGTTTATAAAGCAGCAACATGCATGGTGCAACCCCTCTGCTCATACCGTTTTTACAGGACTTATCTATAGCCAGTTATTAAATCGATTAAGTAGCACATATTACAAGAAAACCTCGTAATACTAGACTTTTCTGCGCCCAAGCAGGCGCATTGACTGATTCATGATGAGTATCGGCAGGGTTTGCGAACCGCCGGAACCCCGAACAATTATTTGCTAACCATTCCTATCCTTGCAATAAAAGCGAGCGCAAAATAAGAAGGCTTTTTTTGCGGGGCCCGGCGATCCTGCTTTTGACGGCTGCCTGTTGGGCTCAGGCTGCGAAACCGTGACGCACTGTCAAATACGCTGAACCCTCGGCGCTTTACGACCGCCCGCTCAGCATAGAAGAAGTGTTGATCACCCGGGAAATCATCAAACCGGACGCTGCCTGTTACAGTTATAAATTCATTATTAACCGGCCCAGCCGTGACCACGGCAGAGGCATCGCCAGGTTGGGCCGGTTACAGGCCAGGCTCTATTAGTGGGCCGCCACCTTAACCAGCAGCAAACCCTATGCAGCCCTTTACAGCGACAAGGTGGTTTACCAACACACCCATGCCAATCCGCACAAGGTGGTGGTGCATCTGATGCAGGGGCTCAGGCCGGGCATTATCCCCTACCCCATGCTTGGCAACCACAAGCCTGCACGCCTTTGTAAAATTCAACCGCGGCCCTTATGTAACCTTTCTCAAGGAGCGGGCATAGCCGATATTGTTATCTCCCATTCAGTGAACGAGACAATCAACGGCACTATCCGCAGGATGGCCGCCAGGTGCGGTCAGATCATGGACCTGGTGGACGACAACCAATGCCCCGATGACATCATTGGACTTATTGTGAATGGCCGCAACCTGGGCAACACCCCGGCCGGGCACAAGCCTCATTTCAAGGTTTCGGGGTTATCGAGGGGACAACACCAGATAGCCATAATAGCCGTAAACTCAGGCGGTAAGCGCTGCAAATGCCGAATAGACGACATTGTCTCTTTTTCCGTAACGCTGGGAAAGGGTGTGAAATTCCAGAGCGGCGGCGCCCAAAAAACCGGCAGGATCAAAGCCGGAGCCAAGAAGAGCTACAAGGTCATCGTACAGTAGGATTCAGTTCAGGCAGCCACTGCCGTCTGCCCTGTGGTCTGAAATGCCTGCAAGCCTTAGATGGCCACTTGTTAAAAACGGCCTACCGGCAAAATCCTCCTGGATTTTGCCGGTAGGCCGAAAGTTCTCTTTAAAAGCCCCTTTGGCAGGCTGTCAACCCTCAGCAGCCACAACCTTATCCACCAGAACACTGGCATTGCCCTGGTATTTCACCCTGAAATCAACCTCACACAAAAAAGGCGTCTCAAATTCCAGGGTAAAGGGCAGATATTTATCCTCGGCCAGGTCGGAGGCCTTTATCTTCTTTTGGGCCAGCACCCTTTTCCCCATATCCGTGGCAACCTGCAAAAGAAGAACCTCAGCATCGGTTTGGGTTTTTTCCGCTAGGCGCAGATAAAAATCAGCCTTAAATTTCCCTTCTTCAAAAATAAAATAGGGACCATGGGAAACATAAAGAGGCGGGTGAAAATTATTTTTAGCCAATACGGCCTCTCCCTTGGAGGCCTTGGGATCACTCACCACCCAAGCGGTCTGGCGCAAAAGGTCCTCTGCCTCAACCTGGCGGGGCCCCTGTTTCTGATCGGCAAACCCCACATTAACCAGGTTGAAATCCAGGGCTGCCCGCCCCGTGTAAAAGACCCTGAACTCAAGGTCTGTCACAGACTTCAACTCAAAAGGCAAGATCACGTCCCCCCAGGTATCGGCCGGCAATTCGCCGGCCACCAAAGGCCTCTGGGCGATTATGGTCTGCCCCTTGTCCGTAACCACCTCCAGGCGGGCTATCTCCACCCCCGGAGAAGCGGGGCCTGCCTTTAATCTGAAACGGGCCGCATATTCGCCTCCGGGAAAGGCTCTGAAAGGACCAAAAGCCATGAAATCCGGTTTGTCCCTGCCCGGCCTGGCGCTGGTTATATTACCGCCGGCCCCCGGTTTGGGAATCAGCTTGCCTTCTTTGAACAACGGCCCTTCCCGCATCAAAAGGTTGTAACCCGAGGCATCGGGGTCCAGCACTCTCCGGCCCGTGTTCAAGGGCAGATTCCTGGCATACCAAACCGTGTTTACAGGGGAGGTAATGGAATCGGGATCTTTTCCGGGCAGAGGATCTTCTCTGACCCTGAACAAACTTATCACCCCGTCTTTTTCCAAGGGCTCCAGCCAGGGGGACGCAGCCAGGCGCTTTTCAGCCAGACGAGGGGGAAAAGCGGAGATCTTGCCTGAATATATAAGGGCGTCATCGTGAAAAGTGACCAGCCCGACCTTGAGCCTTTTAAGCAACTCCGCCCGTTGCTGCGTAATTTCGCCCAAGTCCGCACCAAACAAGGGCCAGAACACCTTTTCCACATATTCCTTGGCCACAACCGGCGAATAGCCGTTGACCATGGGTTTTTGGGTTCGGGTGACCGTATATTCATAGGCGGAAGACTGGTGGGAATCTCCGGGCCAAACGGGGAGTTCCAGAACCACCTTATTTTCGGGGAGTTCCTGGGAGATACGGGCGTAGACCTTGTTATCGGCATTAAAAAGGGCCAGTCCCACCGGCTTGGGCGAATAATACTCCAGCCCGATCAGGGCCAAAACCAGTATCGGCAACATCAGGGCCACCTTGGAACGGCCCTTGTGATCAAGCCAGGCCCGCAGCCCACTCAGGGAACCGGCGGCCAACAGGCCCAGAAACACAAAGGCGACCATAACATAGCGCCCCGGCACCCTGGGATACTTGAAAAAGGGGAAATAATTATACAAAAGCTTATACAGGGGGAAGCCAGTCAAATTGGGGCCCAGGCACAACACAGAGCCTAAAAAGGCCAAACTGCCTGCCAGGACCAGTTTACCCGGCTTTTTGGGCTTATTACTCAAAAGGGGAGCCAATCCGGCCAGGGCCAGCACAATAAGCACAAAACCAAGATAGACCAGGCGCTCGTTGTCCGGGTTTAAACGCTGAAACAAATCCCAGGAATTGGGTGCATAAAGAAGCACCTCGTGCAAAGAGCGTCCCTTGCCTGCAATGGAGGGCACGAATATGGAGGCCCGCACATGCATAAGATAAGAGGCAGCCACAGCAAGCCCGGCGCCAAAGCCGATAAGCGCCGGTAGAACAGCCTTTAAATCAAATCCGGTGGGCCGGGCGCGGTGGGCCAGGACAATCCGGACCAAAGAAGCGGTGAATCCAACACCCGTCACTCCCAGGAGAACAGGCCCCAGATAGGGAACATCCATGCCGTATTGCAAGGCATAAATAACCAAAGGCGAGAGGCAAAAAAACTGGCGGCCGATAAGGTTCCTGGCCCGGGCGAAATCCAGCCTGGAAAATCGGGCTATAAGGCAGGAGAGAATCATCCAAAAGAAAAACGCGGCCAATACCCAGGCTGTGAGGGGCTCCAGCATGCGAAACTGAAAAAAACTCCACCCAGCTTTTCGGCTCACTGCCATCCAGAAAAACAGGCCAAGGCTCAAGCCGCCTGCGATCACCCCTGCCAGGGCCGGGGCGAGGGGCAAATCAGGTTCCTGATCCCGGGCCGGTTTATTTTCCGGAGCATTTTCGCACAAAAGTATCCTGCCCGCTAAAAAGGCCCCCACAGTCAGAGTCATGAGGTAGGCCACATGTCCCTCCATTAGCGAAACCGCGGCCAGGCAGGCCCCACCGGCCAACCCACGCCACCAGGAGGACTTTTGCAGGGAGCGCTCCAAAAAGAAAAGGCACAGGGGCAGAAGAAATATCACAAAGGCGAACAAATGGCCTGAAACAACATGAGCCGACCTGAAAGGAGCCATGGCAAAGACAAGCCCTGCGATCAATGCGGTCAGGTTGTCCTTGGTCCAGGCCTTGGCCAGTAAAAAGGCGGCCAGTCCGCCCAGTATGTATGACAGCATAACCAGGCCGTTATAAGCTCCGGCCTGCCCGAGAAACAAAAGAACCCAATATAATATGGAGAAGGGGAAATTGGCGTAGCCAGCGCTCATGGGCCCGTCAAAGGCATTGAATTCATAAGGATTAGTGAGAAGCGCAGAGTCTCCCGTCAGGTTGTCTGAAAAAAGCCAGAACCAATAATAGGTCTGAAGATGATCGCCGGGCATCAAGGGAACCCGTTCATAATCCGGGATCGGTGTCTTGGCATAGGGGATGGCTGAAAAAAAATCAGGCGTCAGGGGCCAGGTTGCCACCCCCCCCGCCAACAGGCTCAAAATCATTGCGATTAAGGCAAAACGGCGCAAATGAACGCTCCATTTTCTAAGCTGAGGTAAAAAACAGGCCCCTTGAAAAGGCCCTTAAACCAGGGGAATGGGCCAAGACAGGACCCTTTGTGCACATCCTAACCGGTTTCCGGGTGGTCTTCAAGAGAACAGGATTTTTTAAGCTGAAAGGTTTGTTAAAAGCTTGACCCGGCCTCCGGCCGGATCAAGCGGTTCTTCATAAAAAACTCTCGAATGGAACCATTCAGCCAACCTGGTTTATAATAATTAGTTTGCGAGATCCAAGTATAAAAGATGATTTCGATCGGTTGCCGTCCTGAAAATCGCCATATCTAAGTAAATACATCGTTTAAGTTTCAATTAAAAAAAACTTTCAAGTTTATTTTTTCACAACTAGTTAATAATACGCACGAATCTTTTCACATACAAACCTACTATAACGCTCGTGTTTTTTAATTCCTGAAAAAATGAGGAAATTGATTTGACAAACACTATGTTGAATAGGTACACCAAGAAAGCCACCTGAAATGAGATAAACCACACACAAGTTTCCAGGTTTGTGCATTGTGGTACAAGATTGATAGTGCCTTTTTATGGGGCTTGTAGAGCTTGTGAAGCCTTTCATCAGGTTTTCTTGTCTCACAAGGCCCAAGCGGGACAGAAGCGCTAATTCCTCTGAAGGGCACCGGCAATGGGCAAGAAAACCTCGTAAGTTTTTATTGCAAGCCGCCCAATAATAGGAAAAGACGCCTTTGTTTATTACCACCAAAGCCGTTTTGTTTACGGCTTGCTCACCTGGGTAACGGTCGCCACTTGGGTGGGTGTTTTCAGCACTTAAGGAGTAACAAATGACCAACAAGGAAGCTGCGGATCAACTTATCTGGAATCTTCGCCTGGATTTTGACCCGGTGGGTATTCGGTTTGTCAAAGATGATGCCGACAGGGAAAAACTGCCTGTGACCCATCGCGCCAAGGCACGCATCACTTACTGCCAGTTCCTCGCCGCTGCCCGTCAGGGCGGTCACGCTCTGTTCATGGAACCTGAGAAGTGTGTCTGCGGCAACGCCCAGCCTGTCTTCGGCTTCCGCGAGTTGGATAAAGAAGGCGACACCAAGCGTCACATGAAATACCTGTGTGACGAAGAGCTGGCCTGGCAGGCTCCCCAGGAAAAAGCCCGTTTTGAAGTTGGCCTGGTGAAGGGCATCTACATTGCTCCCCTGGCCAAATTCGACGAAACCGACCTGCAACCCGACTTGGTCTTCATGATGGTCGTGCCCTACCAGGCCTACCACATCTTCAACGACTATATGGGCGGCAACAAGAGGGCCAACCTTCAGTTCTTCCACACCCCGAACTCCGCGGTCTGTGCCGGTAGTGTGTATGCCTACAAGAACAACACCGCCAACATGACCACCATGTGCGCCGGCTCCAAGACCTCCGGCAAGACCGAGATGGCCTATGTCAACGTCTTCCTGCCCTATGAGCAGTTCCAGAAGACCGTTGAGCAGCAGAAATGGCGCGTAGAGACCATGGGTGGACCTTCCGTGCTCGGCAAGGGCGGTCAGCAGTGGCCCGGCCTGGACGCCTGCAAAGGCTGCCCCCTGTTCAAGTTCGAGGAAGTGAAGTAACCCTTCCCCTTGTCCTGACAAAAAAGCCCGCGCCTTTAAAAAAGGCGCGGGCTTTTTTGTGCGAGGCCAAATAAAATCTCAGGGCGTTAAAAGGCTAAGAAATACTACCCCCAAAACCTTGGCATTCGGTTCCCGCCAGCCAACCCGGGGGTCGTCTGTCATTTTTGGCCAGCTCATTTACCAGTTGGACCAATTCAGCGGTTTTTTGCTGAATCAGTTTCTGCTTTTCTTCTTCTGGCAAATCACCGTTTTTTATTTCTTCAATTTCTTGTTTAAGAGCCTCAATACGTTTTTTTATGGTTTCCGTGGCTGATTTTCCAGGATCGCTCGCTTCGCTCTTATCAGCGGCCGTCAGGGAAATATTCTTCCCCTCCTCAGAAATGGTCACCTTGTCTTCGCCCTTCTTGCCCGGGGCATGCATATTGAGCCTTTCCACCGGGTTCTTCGGGGCATTTTCTTCCTGATTTTCTTGAGTTTGTCGCAGGGTTGATAGATTTTGGAAAAGATTACCGCCAGTTATATTAGAAAACGATAGTCCACCTGACATTTGGCCCCCCTTGTCTCTCAAACTATGCGAATAAAATCTGTGTGCGTATTATCAAGAGCAATTAATCTTTCTTTAAAAGCTATATCGGCCATTCAGAAATTTATCTTAAATGTTTTTCCATAATGGCCAACTTTTTAAGCATAAATTTCAAAGCCGTTAATTTTCAGACAGCTAATGCCTGTCGGTGCGGCAAGCCGGCATGCAGAATTCAGCCGGCCCCCATTAGAACCCGGCAAAATGAGGATTTTTGCCTTGGGAAAAAGGTTTCAGCCCCAAATTGTTCCCACCTTTTTGTTATTTAACTTCCCAAACCTTATGAAGGCTCACATTCCCCCTATTTATGACAGATAAAAATCAGGGTCGCATTTGAGGCTTGTCTGTGCTATTTAAATATTTTAATACCTAGTTAAATGATTATACTAATATATGTAAGAATTAGTATAGATTAGAAGAGTCGGCACTGGCCGTCAACAACCAGATCTCATCGAAACTTTTTATAAAATCGCTGAGATAGACTCTTTTCCCGGCTTCAAGGCGTGGTTAATGCCCGGACAAAAACCGGTAAATGAAATTAAAAAATATAGAGTTTCCCCTCAGGCCAGGGGTGTGCGGAGACCTGATCGCAATCCTTTACTAGATAATGATGATAATCTGCAAAACAAAAAACACCTATACCCTTCTCTCTTTTGGAGAGGCATTGACCAACACCTCCGGCACCGGCTAAGGACAGTATTTCCAAAGGTCCTTTGCCCATGGCCAAGCGGCAAAAAACAATATTGCTCAAAACGGCTAAAGGCCTTTAACAAGGATGCAGGCCGTTTTTAGAAAAATCGAAAGGCATTGACCGGTCCGTGAATCTGCACAAGCGGGGTTCACCGCAGTCCCGGCCCGATAAACAGGCTCGGTCTGACAGTCATTTCTTTCAATGGCCGAATCCGCCAGCGCCTGAAGCCAAATGGCGCTGACGGGGTCATTGCAATCACCCCCGGGAGGTTTTCCTAGCCATGGAGAAAGTCTATAGCATCTGCGGGATGTGCACTGTGCGCTGTCCCATAGAGGTTCATGTGGAAGGCGGAGAGGTTGTCCATATCGAGGGCAGTCACCCAGGCGGATTAAACGGTTCACTCTGCCCCAGGGGCGGAGCTGGAGTGGCTCTCTTAAATGACTCGGAAAGACCTCAGCAACCGCTGATCAGAATCGGTGAAAGAGGCGAGGGGCGCTGGCGTCAGGCCAGTTGGAACGAGGCCCTCTCCCATGTGGCAGACAAACTGATGGACGTAATCAACCGCCACGGAAACCGAAGTGTCCTTTTCTCGGACCGGGGCGGCCCCTTCCCGGACCTGCATAAAGCTTTCGTCAAGGGCCTGGGCTCGCCAAACTATTGCAATCACGACGCATCCTGTGCCAGAAACGTACAGCACTCAGCCAAGTCCGTAATGGGGCTGGGCAGGAAAGGCGTGAGCTATGACCTTAAAAACGCCAAGCACGTGGTCACCCAGACCAGGAATATTTTTGAGGCCATTAATGTAAGCGAGGTCAAGAACCTGACTCAGGCCTTGAATAGCGGATGCAAGCTCACGGTTATCGATGTAAGGACCACCCTGACCGCGGCCAAGGCGCACAACTTTTTCATGGTGAAGCCGGGAAGCGACTATGCCTTTAACCTGGCGGTGATAAACACTCTTATCCAAAAAGATCTCTATGACATAGATTTTGTAAAAAAACACTTTAAGGATTTTGACGCCCTGGTCTCCTTTGTACAGCCCTACACCGCCGAATGGGCAGGCGGGGAATGCGGTATCGAACCGGCCAAGCTGGTGGCTTTCTGCAAGCAGCTTGCCGAGGCGGCTCCCCAGGTGATCTGGCATCCCGGCTGGAACACCGCCCGTTTTAAGGACTCTTTTTATGTAAGCCGCACGGCCTACATCATTAACGGGCTTTTGGGTTCTTTAGGGGCAAAAGGCGGTCTGGCCATAACCAACAAGGCCAAGGATTGTGGGAAAAAGGGTTTAAAGGCCCTGGCCGACCTGTTCCCCAAGCCAGAGGAAAAAAGGGCCGACGGGGTTGGTTGGAGATACAAACACTTTGACGGCGGCCCCGGACTTTTGCATTTGGCCTTCAAGGCCATTGAAACCGAGGACCCTTATCCGGTAAAGGCCTATATCGCCTATCGCCACGACCCGCTGATGGCCATGCCGGACCCGGACGCCCTGCGCAAAGTCTTCGACAAGCTGGATCTGCTTATCTCCATCACCTTTTCCTGGTCAGACACCGCCTGGTACTCGGATGTGGTCCTTCCCCTTTCCACTTATCTTGAAAGGGAAAGCATCATAGCCCACAAAGGCGGGGTCAAACCCAAATTTTTTCTGAGGCAAAGGGCGGTGCCCCCCCGTTACCGCAGCATGGCCGAATGGGAAATCTTCACCAAGCTGGCCAAGCTCATGAACATGGGGCCTTTGGCCAAATTCGACTCCATCGAAGATATCTGGAAATACCAGCTGGAGGACACGGGCCTCACAATTTCCGATTTCAAGGAAAAGGGCCAGGTGGGGCTCACCGATAAACCCATATACCGTGATATGGACAAGTTCAAATGGGGAAGCCCTTCGGGCAAACTGGAGGTGATCAGCGAGGTGCTGGAAAAGGCCAAGCTGCCCTCATTAAAACCCTATGAACCGCCCCAGCCCCCGCCCGATGGTCAATTCAGGATCACCTTTGGCCGCTGCGCCCTGCACACCCAGGGGCACACGGTGAACAACCCGCTTTTAAACGAGGCCATGCCCATAAACCCCATCTGGATCAACAGTCTGCCCGCAGCCCACCTGGGCATCAAGGACGGGGACCAGGTGGAAGTTTCCGGCAACGGCTACAAGGCGGTTTCCAAGGCCTATGTCACGGATATGGTTCATCCGGACTGCATTTTCATGCTTCATGGATTCGGGCACAAGCTTCCCGTTGAATCCAGGGCCTATGGCAAAGGCGTGGCTGATCACGAGCTTATGAAGGGCGGGCTCGACATATGGGACCCGGCCGGAGGCGCAATTGCCCTGCAGGAGCACTTTGTCAGCGTCAAAAAGGCTCAGTAACCATTCAGGTAAGATCGAAAGGTATACAAATGAGCGACTATTACCTGTTTCAGGATCAGGATAATTGCATAGGCTGCTTAAGCTGCCAGGTGCATTGCAAGGCCCACAAGGGCCTGCCCGTGGGGCCGCAGCCCACCCAAATTGTCACAGTGGGCCCCAAAATGGTCCACGGGCTGCCCAGGGCGGCCTTTATCTATATGCCCTGCTTCCATTGCCAGCGTCCCTGGTGTGTATCCGCCTGCCCCACAGGCGCCATGCAAAAAAGAGACGACGGCATTGTATTTGTGGATGAAAGCCTCTGCGTGGGCTGCAAAAGCTGCATGCTGGCCTGCCCCTGGGGCGCGCCCCAGTGGAATCCGGAAACCAGAAAAGTGGTTAAATGCGATTATTGCATGGACCGCCTGGATCAGGGGCTTTTGCCCGCCTGCGTAAACAACTGCACCACCAGTTGCCTGCATTTCGGCAAACCCGACGCCCTGCCCAACCTGAAAAGGGAAAGATACGCCAAAAAGGTAGCCTTTGACCGGGAAAGGGACGAAGACCCGGTTCCCCAGGCCCCGGCCCGAGGTTGGCGTGAAATGGGTTCCGGAGGGATCACCCGCGAGGAAACCAAGGCGGAACGCATCCACGGCACCCCTTTGCCCAGGAAAATCGCCAAAAAGAAAAAATAGATCAAAGCCGCCCAAGGGGAGATTCCTCCCCTTGGGTAAATCCGAAACAAAGTCTATTGATATAAAAACCAAAAAGGCATGGAGAAGCACATGACCCAGAGCGCTTCGCCGCACCTGCCCTTCACCTCCCTATGGGAGAGGCAAAAAGGGCCGGAGATAGAAGCCTACATCAAGGCAGGCGGTTATGGAGCCGCCCTGGATACTGCCCGCAGGGGAGGCAGGGAGGTTATCCGCCTCTTGCGTGACGCCCATCTGCGCTCCCTGGATGGAGACGGCCAACCGGTGTTCATGGAATGGCGCGCCTGTCAGGCCGCGCCTGCGGCCAACAAGTATGTGCTCTGCGCAGCGGGCTCGCCAACGCCTGATTTCCCGGTCTTCCGCCAAATTCTCACCCAATCGCCGCACCTGGTTATTGAAGGCATGATCTTGGGCGCCTTGGCCGTGGGCGCGGAAGAAGGCTTCATCTATATAATCGAAGAGGACTATTCTCTTTTAGCCAACCTGGAAAAGGCCATTTCGGAAGCCCATGCCCATGGTTTTCTGGGCGAAGACGCACTGTTGGATATCAACATCTTAACCGGCAACCAGGCCTTTCACTGCCGGGACGCCAGGCTGCACCTGGCCCATTTGGAAGAATTAATAGAAAAGAAAGCCTCGGTATCCAGGGGAAAAAGTCCTTCCGGCCTGTTTGGCTGGCCCACAATCATCCACAATCCGGAGACCTGGGGCAACTCCACCTTTGTACTGGACCAGGGGCCCAAGTGGTATCAGGAACTGGGACAAGACACCCCGGGCGGCAAACTCATCCACTTAAGCGGGCCGGTGCAAAAAACCGGCATCCACGAGGTGCCGATGGGGATTGCCGTAAAGGAGATTATCGACCAATACGGCGGCGGCCTGGAAGACGGCGTCTTTTTCAAGGCGCTTCAATTTGGCGGGGATTCGGGCGGTTATTTGCCGGAATCACTTTTGGACCTGCCGCTCGACTTTGAGGCCCTGGCCCAGGCCGGGGTTTCCATGGGCTCCGGTGAACTGAAGTTATTGGATGACTCGGTCTGCATGGTGGCCCATTCCCTGGAGCTGGCTTATAAGAGCCTGGACAGCTTCAGCAGGGAGAACCCCAAGGCAGCGGAAATTTTAAACCACATCAAACGGCTTTTAGGAGAGATAGAAGAAGGCACGGGAACCAGAAACCACCTGGCCACCCTGGAAAAGGTGGGTTCCGAGCTTCTTTTAATAACCAGCACCGGCTCTGAACGCTCCCTGGCCAGGCCGGTTTTAACCGCACTGACCTATTTCAATTATGACTTCATCCACCATGTGGAGCAGGGTGTTTGCGCAACCGGCAAAAGGCGGGGTTTAAGCACGGCCCCCTGCCAGGCCGCCTGCCCGGCGGGCATAGACGTGCCCACCTACCTGGCCCTTATTGCGGAAGGCAGCTATGAAGACGCCATCAGGGTCATCAGGGAGGACAATCCCCTGCCCTGGATCTGCGGAACCATCTGCACCCATCCCTGCGAAGCGGCCTGCACCAGGGCGGAGATGGATCAACCTATCTCCATCATGGCTCTCAAGGGCTTTGCCGCAGCCAGTGTCATGGCCTCAGGCGGCTACCCCAAACCCACCATGGAGGTGGGGACCAACCAAAAAGTGGCTGTAGTGGGTTCCGGACCGGCTGGTCTTTCGGCGGCCTATTTCCTGGCCCGCAAGGGGTTTAAGGTGACCATCTTCGAGGCCCTGCCTGTGGCGGGCGGCGTGTTGAGCGTGGGCATACCCGAATACCGGCTCCCCATAGCAGTGGTGCAACAGGAAGTGGAGAACATCCTGAACCTGGGGGTGGAGCTTAAAACCGGGGTGCGCATCGGCAGGGACCTTACCTTGGACGAATTGCGGGAACAGGGTTACGAGGCCTTTTTTCTGGGGGTCGGGGCCCATGAAGGCCTTCGTCTCAATCTGGAGGGCGAAGACTCCCTGCACCCGGTCACGGATGTGATGACCTTTTTACGCCAGGTGCGCATGGGGCGCAAAAAACCGCTGGGCGACAAGGTAGTGATAATCGGAGGCGGCAACGCGGCTATTGACGCGGCCCGCACCTCCATCCGTTTGGGCTCCGGCAAGGTTGTCATCGCCTACCGCAGGACCAGGCGTGAGATGCCCGCCTGGGAGGCGGAGATCGTCCAGGCCGAAGAAGAAGGCGTGGAGATCCGCTACCTCACCATTCCCAAAAGGGTGGTGGGCATCCAGGGCAAGGTGGGCGGTCTGGAATGCATCCAGGCGGAGCTGGGCGAGGCGGATGCCAGCGGACGCCGCAGGCCGGTGCCGATTCCGGATTCGGATTATCTCCTGGAAGTTGATTCGGTTATCGCGGCCATTGGTCAGATGCCGGATGTGCAGTGTCTGGTCAATTCCTCTGACCTCAAGGTTAACACCAGATCCAGGATTGTGGTGGATTCCCAGACCCTGCAAACCAATCTGCCGGACGTGTTCTCAGGCGGCGATGTGGTAACCGGCCCGGCGACGGTGGTTCAGGCGGTTGGTGCGGGCAAATGGGCGGCCCTTTCCATTGAAGCCTATCTCAAGGGCAATGAAATCCCCCTGGGACCTCCTCTCAAAACCCCGCGCATGCGTCTGGACCCGGTGGAAGTGCCCACCGGGGAAAAGGTGGATCAACCCAGGGCCAAAATGCCGCTTCTCAAGATGGAGCAAAGACAAAAAACCTTTAAGCGGGTGGAATTGGGCCTGGATGAGGAAGCGGCCAGGCTGGAGAGCCTGCGCTGTCTGCGTTGCGATCTTTGTGTGGGCTGCGGCCTGTGCCAGGCGGTCTGCGAGGAGATGGGAGTCAAGGGGCTGCACCTTTCAGCCACTGCCGAGGGGCGCCTTGCCCTGACTGATTTCCACCGCCCGGCCAGACGCTGTATTGGCTGCGGCTCCTGCGTGCAGGTCTGTCCCCACAAGAATATCCGCATGCATGATGAAGGTGAGCAAAGAAGAATTGTGTTCTGCGGTACGGAAACCGCAAACCTCACCTTGGAGACCTGTGACGAATGCGGAGCCCCCCTGGCTCCCCAGGCCTATCTCTCTTATCTGCGCAACATGACCGAGGATGAGCCCAGCGGTGTGGCGGGGAAAAAACTCTGCCCGGAATGCGCCCGCAAGCACTGGGCCAAGGGGCAGATGGGAGACACCCTGTGGTTCCCGCCCGCGGGTTAAAGAACCAAGAGCTTAAAACTATCCCCGGCCTCTTCCAAGGGGCCGGGAGGAGTCAGCTTGCTAAAAATGCCCTTTTGGGGGGCAGCCTCCTTCCTTGCACAGCGACACTTGGCAATAAGCAGGCTGTGTCAGTCTGAAATTTCAACCAAGCCCTTTCCCTTAAAACGCAAAATCCAGTCCGCCGTGTTCTTAAGCTCCTGCTCTGAATGGGAAGAAAACAAAACCGCGGCGCCCTTTTCCCTGGCCAATTCCCTGATCATTTCGCTCATACGGGTCTTTAGCCCCTGGTCCAGGGCGCTGGTGGGTTCATCAAGTAAGAGCAGATCCGGCTCCAGGGCCAGAGCCCTTGCCAGGGAGACCCGTTGCTGCATGCCGCCGGAAAGGCGATTGGGATAGGCATCTAAAAAACCATCCAGTTCCATGCATTCAAGCATCTGACCTGCCTGCTTCAAAGCGCGGGTCTTTTGGGTTCCAACGGCCATAAGAGCCAGGGCCACGTTTTGGCGGGCAGTGCGCCAGGGCAGAAGCCTTGGCTCCTGAAAGACAAAACCCGTTTTGCCTGCAAAATTATTTATCCTGCCCTCTTCCGGCCGGGTGAGCCCGGCGGCCAGGCGCAGCAGGGTGGTTTTGCCTGCCCCGCTTTTCCCTGACAATCCAACCACCTGTCCCGGTTTAAGGCAAAAACTTAAACCATTCATCAAAACAAGCTTGCCATAAGCCATGCCGACCTGCCGAAACCGAAGCACCGCACTCACTGTTTCCATTGCAAAAGACGCTTTTCCAAAGGTTTTAAAAAGGCAAACTCAAGCCCGCCCACAATCAAAAGGCAAAGCAGCACACAGGCAAAAAGCTCCGGGATCATAAGGGCGGTTCTGGCAGAACTTAAGCAATATCCCAGCCCCAGGTCCGAACCCAGCACCTCGGCCAGAATCGTCACCCTCACCCCGTTGCCAACTACAATGGCCAGGGCGGAGATCAAAGGCGCGCAGATGGCCGGAATATATATATCCTTTATGCGCATAAGCAACGGAAAGCCATGAACCTCGGCCATCTCCAGGTATTTTTCATCCAGGGCCGCCATGCCCTTTACAATATTTACATAAACCAGGGGGCATAGAAAAAGCCCGGCAATAAAGACCACCATCACACTGCCCATGCCAAACCAGAGCATGGCGATAACCACAACCACCACGGCCGGGACACTCATGAGGATCCAGCGCAAGGGCTCCAGCATGGCCCTTATCCCTTTGTTAAGTCCGGCGGCGATTCCCAAACCAAACCCAGCCAAGGCTCCCAAACCAACCCCGGCCATTACCCGGCCCAGGGTGACTAGAAAATGGTTCACCCAAAACCCGGGATCAGCCAAAAGCAGAAAAAGGGCCTTGAAAGCGGCCAGGGGCGAGGCCAGGACCAAAGGCGGCAAGACCATGGAACCCAACTGCCAAAAGGCCAACACCAGGCAAAGGCCCAGCAGTTTCCAAAACCCCTCCCCTGTCCGGCCCCGCTCGGGGTTTGAAAAACCGTTTTCACTCATTTGCCTTGCCAATAAAAGTCAGCTCCAGGCCTGACAAAGGGCTTGGCCGGATTCAACTCATGCATCACCATCTCCAAAAACAGCTCCAGATCCTTTTGCACTTTAAAGGCCGGAACGCTTTCATGGCGCAGGCCGCTGATGGCCTCAGTAAGGGGTTCGGCTTTGAGCATGGGGAAATACTTGCCCACCAGTAAAGCCGCCTCATGGGGATGGGCCTTGCACCAGGTGAGAGCCCTGGTGTATTCCCGGTTGAAACGCTCAAGCACATGTTTTTTGCCGGAGACCCGCTCGGTGGCCGCCATGGCCCCCAAAAACATGGCAGGGCCCTGGGGGCGGCTCTTTTGCCAGGCCTTTTGCATGTCCACCACCCTGGCCATGGAAGCCGTCTTTTGCCCGGACTGCTTTACTTTGTAAAGCCCCAGGCTTATAGCCGGTTCCGCCAGAAAGGCGTAATCAACCCGTCCCAAAAGAAGCATCTGCATGGCGTCCAGGGGAGAAGCCATGTAGGTGATGGTAAAATCCTTGTCCGGGTCAAGGCCGTTTCCCTTGGCGATCAGCCTGAAAAGCGCCTCGGGCATCTCCCCCCTGAAAGGAAGGGCCAATTTTTTCCCCTTGATCCGGCCTAAACCGCTATGCTCGGGCCCCCTGCCCATGATCCACATATTGGAGCTGACCGAAACCTGAACCAACTTAAGCGGCACTCCCTTTTCATAAAGCGCCTGGGCCACATTGGTGGTCAAGGTGATAAAATCCGCCTGCCCCCCCAGAATCAGGGCCTTCAGTTGATCCGGGTTTTTCCAGGCAATAAATTCGATCTTCTCCGCCACGTCCTTGAGCAGGTTTTTTTCCTTTATCACCAAAAGGGGATAAGTCTCGTGAACCGGCATGCCGGAAAAGGTGAGCTTTTCCAGTTTGGCAAAGGCCTGGGCCTGGATTGCGCTCAAGAGCAAAATAATCGCCCAGATAAGGCCGCAGAGCCCCGGCCTCAGCCGACTAAAAACCATTGTTTCCCCCTTTTTTACGAGCGATATCCAGGTCAATCGGGCCGTTGACCGTTTCAATGGTTTTGGAGTGGACCCTTGCAAAACCTGCCTTGAGCATGGAGTCTGCAATCTCCCCCTGATCAAAGGAAAAATCCTGAGCTCTAAAAGCGGGAGCGATCCTGCCGAGCACATGAAAGGCCGGCGAGACCCGCCCTTGATGCAACCCTTCGTGGTAGCTGATAAAGACCCCTCCCGGATTCATGGCCTGATGGATTTTGGCCATGACATGGTTCAGATCCTTTTTGGCGTAATAAAGGTTCAGACTGGCCCAGACCAGGTCGTAGCCCTCACCCAGCTGGTCTTCGTTGTAATCCCCGGCCAGGACCTGCATGCGCATATCACTGTCATATTCCCTGATCAGAGGAAGCGCGTTCTCGCAGACCTTGGGCAGATCAAATAAAACCCCTTTCATTTTGGGGTGGGCCAGGACCAGGTAAAGGCCGATCATGCCTGCGCCGCCGCCAAGATCCAGCATCTTGTTGAAGCCCGGCCATTCAGGCAGGGAGCGGGCTATCTCCACGGCCTCTTGGCCCACTCCAGCCCTTTGATAAGCGCCGAGATAGCTTGTCGCTTCTTTCCAGAGGCTCTGATTCTCCAAGTCCGGGCCACTCTCCTGGGCAGGCGGTCCGTTTAAGACTATCTGCTCCAGATTTTCCATCCCCTGGGTGCGCATTACGGAAAGGCTTTTCAGCATGCCGCCAAGATAGGTCTCGCTTTGGGGGCAAAGGCACAGGCGGGCCAGTTCCGTATTTACATAGGTGTCGCCGTTTTTCCGCAAAAGGCCCATGGCGGTCAATCCCTTTAACAGCACTTCGGTATTGCCCGCGTGTGAGCCCAGGGCCCGGCTCAAATCAGCGGCTGAAAGGGGTGTTTCCAGGCGGCCGAAAACCTCCATATTCAAGGCTGTGCGTAAGAGATGCCACCTTATGGGCGCGTCCACAATCTCATAAAGAGAGTGGAAATTAATTTTCCGATCAGGCAGGGATTTCATTGGCATTTCCTTATTTTAAAACGCCCAAAGGGCGGAGGGCTCCTTTGGGCGTTTTAGATTTTTTCCTAAAAGTAATAGATCAACCTGGCTCCAACGGTGCGCGGCGCTCCGTCCTGACCCAGCACGGCACTGCCCCAATTCATTTTTAAGAGGGCATAGTCTTCGTCAAAGAGGTTCTCGCACCACAGGGTGATCCCTATGACTCCGTTGTCATAGCCCAGGCGCAGGTTCACCAGTTGATAGGGATCCTGCTCCACGGTGTTTGAAGCGTTAAACTGAATATCCCCCACCCCCAAAAGATCAACACGGCCAAACAACCCGGTTTCATGGGTGTATTGAGCACCCAGGTGATAATTGTATTTCGGTGCGTGAGGCAGGCGGTTGCCCGCGTAGTCAAAGTGCGTCATGCGCCCGAGGGCCTGATCAAGGGCATAGCCCGACCACTGATCGATCTCCGTATCGGTGTAGCCCACCCCGGCCGTAAACTGCCAACCGGCGGCGGGCCTGGCCTGGATCGAAAGCTCCACCCCCTGACTCTTGGCCTCGGCCGCATTGGCTATCCTTTGCACGCCCATCACTCCGGGCACAAATTCAGCAACCTGCTTGTCTTTCAAATCTATGTAAAAAAAGGCGATATTGGCAGTCAGGGCATCATTCAACCAACTGGTTTTGATTCCCAGCTCATAGTTCCAGGAATATTCCGGATCATAGGTGAAATTGTCCTGGTTGGTGGCCATGTACACGCTGTATCCGCCCGGCAGGTATCCCTTGGCCGCCGAGGCATAGGCCATGACCTGTTCACTGAAGTCATAGGCCAGGGTGAACTTGGGAAGCAGCTCGTCAAAATCAAGGTCCTTGTCCAATTTTTGACGAGCGCCCATGGGCCCCTGATAATCCATATCCCCCTTAAGGTCCAGATGCTCCAGCCTGAGCCCCGCAGTAAGGTGCAGGCGCTCCCAAAGGGAATAGGTGGCCTGACCAAACAAGGCCAGACCACCCGTAGTGAGGTCTGAATTCCTGCGTTGGGAGATGGCCCGGATATTCATATCCACCGTGGTATCCTCACTCAGGGCATAGAGCCCGGCCAACCATTTAAGGGCCTGGTCCCCCTTGGAAACCAGGCGCAGCTCCTGGCTCAAAAAGGTGTCTTCAAAATCCAGGGAAGTGTAGGGCCTGGGCAGGGGGCCGGAGTCAAAATCCTGATCAAACTCCCGGTCAAAGGTGTTAAGACCGGTTACGGAGACCAGGTCAAAGGCGTGGGCCTTGTATTTCAATTTAAGGGCATGGGAAGAGCCCTGGTTGCTTTGCCGGTATTCACTGTCATAGTTGATCTGATGACGGGGTGTGGCCAAGGGACCGGTGAAATACCTGAAATAGCCCTTGCCGTCGTCTTCATCTTGAAGCCCGCTGGTGAAATCCACCTCCCAATTCGGCCCCGGCAGCCAACGCAAGGAGGCGCGCAGGTTTTTATGGTCAACCTTGCCTGCCTTGTCATCCTGATTAAAGTTATTAACCATCCAGCCGTTTGAATAATCCATCCTGCCCGCAATGCGCAGAAACAGCTTGTCTTCCACCAGCGGGGCCGAGAGGCTGGCTCCGGCGCGCAGGCCGGGGGAGTCATCGGCGTCTCCATCATACATAAAGACATCACTAAAAACCTTGGCCTTGAATTCATTGGTCGGCTGGGCTGTTATGATATTGATGACGCCGCTCTCCGTATTCCTGCCGTACAAGGTGCCTTGAGGGCCTTTCAGCACCTCCACCCTTTCAAGATCAAACAGATCCGGGTTATGCCTGAAATGGGTGGGCAGGCACACCCCATCCACATAGAGTGCGCTGGGGCCGTACAAGGCATTGTTAAAAGAAGACAATCCCCTTATGACAATCTCACTTTGGGCACTGCTGGTCTTCATGTAAAGGTTGGGAGAAAAATAGGTGAGCCCGGCCGCATTATACACCCCGGCCTCTTCCAGTTCCGCACCGGTGAAGGCATCCATGCTGACCGGTATCTCCTGCAGGCTTTCTGCGCGTTTCTGTGCCGTGACCACATAATCGCCGAGTTTTGCATCAGCTGCTGCCCGGGCCGGCGAGGGCAGGCACAGAAAAATACCGATCATGGGCGCAATGCCCAAAATCTTTCTTAAGCACCCCATTTTTAAAACCTCTTTGGTAATGAATTGTTTTGGTTACAGATTTCCTTAAGGCTCCATGGGCCGCGCCTGGGGCGAAGCCATTTGGCCTCTTTAAGAGAGAGCTATAAAACAATTCGAAAAATGGGGCTGTCAGATCCTGAAGTTAAAATATCATTTCCTGAAAAAACGCCCAAGCCCGGCCTGGACAACTTGCCCAGCCGACTGTTGAGCGATTTTTCAGTTGTGTTTCTTACGGTAGGCTCGGGGTTGCAGGCCGAACTTTTTATGAAAGGCGCTGGCAAAATGGCTGGGTGTGGAAAAGCCGGTGCGATAGGCTATCTCGGTTATAGTTTCATTACCTGATAAAAGCATCTCACTTGCCATCTCAAGCCTTTTTTGACGCAGGTACCCGAAAACCGTATCACCATAGGCGGTTTTGAAAAGTTGATTGAGCTTGGGGTGGGCCACCCCCACCTTGCGGGCCAGTTCCAAAAGGCCGGGCGGATCTGCCGGGTCTGCCAGGAGAAATTGCCTTGCCCTCATAAGCATCTCCTTCTGGGTCTTCTCCATATAGGGTGTCTGCCGTTTTTCCGGGGAATCCTGCTGCACAAAGGCCAGGGTCCGGGCCATCAGCTCCAGGGTTTTGCTTTCAACAAAAAGCCTGGAAAGCAGGCTGTCATAGCTGTTTTCATTCAACATGCAGACTAAAGATCTGCATTCAGGCGGCAGGGAAAAATTACGGCAAAAAGGAATTTTTAAATTACCAAACAAGGCCTTTTGCAATAGTCCCGGCAGGGCTGACTCCTGGCCGTAAAAAAGCCTCCTGGCCCTTGTTCGGGAAATTTTGATCACCATGCCCTGGAATTGAGATCCCGGTTCTATACGCCTTTTTAAAAGGGGATCCGGAAGATAATAAAAACAACCCTGCCCTGCCGTCATCTCCAAAGGGTTTTTCAAGGAACTGTTGTCTGTCTGGCTTGCCCCGGCCAGGGTGTAGGCAAAGGCCAGGACCGGGCGGCGATCGTCAACCTCGGCCCGATAAGCCCGGGTCATTCGGCAATTACTTGTGGAAAGGCATAATCCCTGATCCAAGCTGATACGGCGGAAGCAGCCCTTTCCCAGGGAAGCGGGCAGGCTGTAAATCTTTTCAATGCTTGTTTTGGCGCCCCCAAACCGCCTGCTTTGGCCGTGATCATTTTTTAAGAGGATCTCCGACTCCAAATTTAAACTCCTTTTATTTTATTAACGAACCCTAATATACATCTTTTTTAAAAAGATGATAAGTGTTTTCAACCCGTAAACACGCTCTAACTGACGATTGGGAGTTGATTGACACTTCTTGGGATTGCTTGCTATTCTCTAAAATGTAGATCCCGTTGGGCCTAGGGAATGTAAAGAAGCCCTGCTTCAGATTCAGGTGACCACCTATTTCTGCTCTGCAGCACTTGCCAAAAAGGAACCATGACCATGAAAAAAATCCATAACGCACTTGCCAATGCAATGCCGGTTTTACTCTGCCTGGTTTTTTGTATTGCTGCTTTTACAGGGCTATGCCCCCGGGCCTGGGCAAAACCGGTTCCAGCCAAGCCCGGTTCAGAAGAGGTCTTGATTTCCCGGGAGGAGTTCAAGGGCGACTTTGACCAGATGGTCAAACGCAGGCTGATCCGGGTTTTGGTCACCTACAGCAAGACCAACTATTTTTTAGACGGAGCGCGCCCCAGGGGAGCCACCTATGACCTCTTAAAAGCCTTTGAAAAGGAACTGAACAAAAAACTCAGGGAAAAAGGTAAAACAAAAAAACATCTCGCAGTACACGTAATTGCCATACCCGTACCCAGGGACGAATTGATCAGTGATCTGCTTAACGGCAAAGGGGATATAGCGGCGGCCAACCTGACCATAACCAAAACCAGATTAAAACAGGTTGACTTTGCCGATCCCCTTGGCCAGGAAGTTAAGGAAATAGTAGTCACAGGCCCTGTTTCACCGGCTATAAAAACCTTGGATGACCTTTCGGGGCAGGAGGTGGTTGTCCGCAAGTCCAGCAGCTATTACACAAGCCTTTTACGTTTTAACGAAAAACTTAAGAAACAAGGCAAAAAGCCCTGCAATATCAACCTGGCCGACGAATACCTTGAGACTGAAGATATTCTGGAGATGGTAAACGCAGGCATCATCCCCATTACAATCGCAGACAATCATCTGGCGAAGTTTTGGAAATCGGTCTTTTCCGCTATCAAACCCCACTATGAACTGACAGTCAGAACCGGGGGCAAAATTGCCTGGGCCATGAGAAAAAACACCCCGCAATTAAAAAAAGAAGTAAACCAGTTCATCAAGACAGCCAAAAAAGGCACCCTTTTGGGGAATATCCTTTTTAAAAGGTACCTTAAAAGCAATAAATGGGTAAAAAACCCCCTGGCGGTAAAGGCAAGAAAACGCTACGAGCAAACCATCGGCCTTTTTGAAAAATACTCGGGCAAATACGGGTTTGACTGGTTGATGATAGCTGCCCTGGCTTATCAGGAATCAGGCATTGACCAAAGCAAAAGAAGTCCGGCCGGTGCTGTAGGGGTGATGCAGATTCTGCCGACCACAGCCAGCTCTCCGCCGGTGAACATACCGGAGATCACCATCATCGATAAAAATATTCATGCCGGCGTCAAGTATCTGGATTATCTGCATCGAACCTATTTCAGCGACAAATCCCTGGACCCGCTTAACCAGGTGCTTTTTACCTTTGCCTCTTACAACGCCGGACCCGCCAGGGTGAGGCAGCTTCGGGAAAGAGCCAAAAAAATGGGGTTAAACCCCAATCTGTGGTTTCAGAATGTGGAAAGGGTGGCGGCAAAGGTTATAGGCCGGGAGACTGTGCAATACGTGAGCAATATCTACAAATATTACCTGGCCTATTCCCGGATACAGGAAAAACAGGCAAGAAAAAGCAAAGCCAAAGAAACCATGACCCCGTCCGGGCAGAAAAAATAAATCATAAAAAAACCCGGACGACTCAAAGCCTGTCCGGGGTTTTTTTGTTGTCTGGGCAAAGGCTTTTATTTAAGCCTTTCCTTTAACTCCCTGATCATGGCCAGGCAGACCTGATTGGCGTCGGCCTGGATCGCCACATCTGCCATCTGCATCATCTGGGCAACGGGGTTTTTGTTTACCGCAACAATGAAATCAATATCCCCGAATCCGGCAGTATGTTGAATCGCACCAGATATACCAAAAGAAAACAATATCTTAGGTTTAATATTTTTCCCGGCCTGGCCGACCAGCATATCCTCTTCGGCCCAATTGGCGTGCACAACCGGCCTGGTGGCGCCAACTTCCGCCCGTAAGAGCCGGGCAAGTTCAAGCAAATTCTTAAACTTCTTTTTACTGCCCATTCCCCTGCCGCCAAGCACCACCACCTTGGCCTGTTCCAGACTCTGGGCCCTGTGGGGCAAGCGCTCTATGGATTTACGGATCACCCTTTCAGGGGGGAGATCCTGAGGCAGGGGCAGTTCGATCACTTGAGCGGTGCGTTTTTCATCATGGGGCAGTTCCTGAAAAGTTCCCGGCCTTACGGTGGCCATTTTCGGCGAGTGCTTTGGAATCAGGATCTCGGCCAGAAGGTTGCCCCCAAAGGCAGGGGCTGTCTGGACAAACTCCCCTTTTTCATTGATGAACAGATCAACGCAGTCTGCTGTCAGGCCGGTGCCCAATTCACGGGCGGTGCGGGCGGCCAGCTCCTTGCCAAAACCGGTTGCCCCCACCAAAATGATGCCGGGCTTGTACTCATTGGCCAATCCCACAAGGATGCGGGTGAAGGTCTCTATCTGATACTTGGAAAGGTTTACGTGATCCATCACATAGACCACATCAGCCCCATGAGCCACGTATTCGTGCACCCATTGCCCGGTTTTGTGGCCAAAGACTAAAACACAGACCCGAGCCTCATCCTGCCTGGCCAACTCCTTGGCCCTGGCGATAAGTTGCAGGGTCACCCGGTTCTGGAAATAATTGCGATAATCGCCAAACACCCAGATTGATTTTGCCGCTTCAGCCATGACCCTATTCCACCTTACCCAGATCCTTGCCAATGACCCCGCCCAAAAGGTCTCCATATTCATCAAACAGGCGAATAACGTTCTTCTTGATGCCGCCCTTTAAGAGCACGCCTTTTTTCTGGGCCGCCGAGGAATAAACCCGGGCAGTGCGGCCTGGAGAACCGGCCCTGCCGACCCTGGAGGGGTCGGCCCCTATATCAACCACGTTTAAAATTCTGATCTCGCCGCTTTCAAAGGCCTCTTCCAGGCCAGCCATGGGCACAGGCCTGGGGGTGAAATTCCTGGTGGTGACACTTACCAGGGCGGGAAGCTCCATTTCCAGGGTCTCCAGGAATCCGTCCATGGCCCTTTGAACCGTGATCTTCCTTCCGGAGATGCCCATATCCTCCACATAGGCCACGGCAGGCAAATCCATCTCCTGGGCCAGGGTGGGGGCCACCTGCCCTGTCTCGCTGTCTGTGGTGTGACAACCCAAAAGAACCAGATCCGCCCCCGGACAGACAGTCTCCAGGGCCCGGGCCAGGGTGTAGGAGGTGGCCAGGGTGTCGGCCCCGCCCAAACGGGGATCGCTTAAAAGGATGCCCCGGTCCGCGCCCAGGGCCAAAGCCTCTCTGAGCACTTCCTCGGCAGAAGGCGGCCCCATGCTGATCACTGTGATATCTCCGCCGTGTTTTTCCCTTAAACGGAGAGCGGCTTCCAGGGCGTGCTTGCAGGCCGGGTTCATCATACCTACGGCCAGGCCCCTTTTCAGTTGGCCGGTTTTCTTGTCCCAGGGCAGTTCACTTACCATGGGAACCTGTTTGACCAAGACAGCCAGTTTCATTTTCCTTACCCCTTGACCGGGAGGGGAGAGCCCCTACCGGAATAACTTTTTCCTTCAGACCTTTAAAGCGAGCCGAGCATTCTTCCGCCATCGGGTTTTAAAATCTATTTACCCGCTAGCTGGGCTCGCTCAAGACGCTGCGGGCGATCACCATGCGCTGCACCTCACTGGTGCCTTCGTAGATCTCAGTGATCTTGGCGTCCCTGTAATAACGCTCCACGTCATATTCCTTGCTGTAACCGCAGCCGCCGTGAATTTGCACAGCCAGGTTGGCCACTTCCCTGCCCGCCCGGGAGCAGAACAGTTTGGCCATGGAGGCCTGGGCGGAAAACGGCGTCCCGGTGTCCTTTGTTGCGCAGGCCCGGTAGAGCAAAAGGCGGGCCGCGTCTATCTGGGTGGCCATGTCGGCCAGATAATTTTGTATGGTCTGAAAGGAGCTGATGGGTTTATTGAACTGCTGGCGCTCCTTGGCATAGCGCACCGAGGCCTCAAAGGCGGCCTGGGCAATACCCAGAGCCTGGGCAGCGATCCCCAAGCGCCCTGTATCCAGGGCGTTTAGACCGATCCGAATGCCGTCTCCGGACCTGCCGAGGCAGTTGGCTGAAGGCACCTTGCAATCTTCAAAAAACAAGGAAGAAACAGGGTTGCAACGCATGCCGGAGAGATCTTCTATCTCACCCACGCTGAAGCCCGGCCGCTCCCTTTCCACCATGAGCACGCTGGAGCCCTTGCGCGGGTTCTCAGGATCCGTCACGGCAAAAACCAGGGCAAGGCCGCAGACCCCGCCGTTGGTCACAAAAATCTTGGTGCCGTTTATGATGTATTCATCATCCACCAGAGCGGCCGTGGTCTCCACACCGCCGGCGTCTGAACCGGCATTGGCCTCGGTCAGGCAAAAAGAGCCTATGCGCCTGCCGGAGACAAGGTCCGGCAACAGGCGGTCCTTTTGCTCTTTGTTGCCAAAGGCCACCAGGGGATAAACACCAACTGAATTGTGCACAGTGATGCATAATCCCACCCCTGCCGAGACGCGGGAAAGTTCCTCAATGGCAATGGCGTAGCTGATGGTATCCATACCCGCCCCGCCATATTCGGGCGGAGCCTGTAGGCCAAAATAATTCAGCCCGGCCATGGTTTGCATGACTTCTTCCGGAAAACGAGCAGCCTGATCAATCTCGGCCGCAATGGGCCTGAGCTGGTTTTCGGCAAACTCCCTTACTGTCTTGCGTACTACTTTGTGCTTCATGCAGGGGTTGAGTTCCAAGGCGGCCCCCATATTGTTAATTGTGATCTCCCATAGTTGCCCATTGCAGGCAAGAAAACATTACCCATGTTGGAAGAAATTGCAAGGCCGTCCGGTTTTTCAGGCCCGGGTCGGAAAAAAAGCCCCCCTTTTTCCAGCCCCTCTCCGTCCCTTAGTCCGCAGATCAAGTCTCAAGCGGGAGGATATAATACTTAAGCTGAGTTATCAAGCACTTAAGTAACAAGCAAGCGAAATTTCACTTTTAAGCCACCGGAATTTTTCCCTGCTTTTCCCCGCTTTTGAGGCTGTATACAATGGCTCTGAGCCCCCCAAAAAAGTTGGTCCCGATTTTGCATCAGAACCCCATGAGAGTCCTATTCTGCCCACTTTGCGGGCCTTAAGGGATAAGGCCCCACGCCGCTGGAGACAACCGGCGGGGATGATCAGGGAGGAACAAAATGCAACTTGACACCAATAACATCCATAAACCGGATTCAACCGGCTTCAACACCGGCCGCGATAAGGCGGGCGGCAGGCGAAAAACGCCGCGCAAGGCCAAGGAGGTATTGATCCTCACCAGCGGCAACTGGATCATCGAAGAAGGCCAGGTAAGCGCCTCGGGCAAGGGCCGGGCTCCGGCCGCGCCTCTTCTTCTGGCTGCTTATTTACGCAACCAGGGGCACAGCTGCCACGTACTCATGCTGCCGAGTCATCATGACACCCATGAATTCAACCCCGACTCGGTGGTGGTCTATGCGCCCTGGTTCGATTTTCACAATAATGGCGAACCGGCCTTTGACAAGGCCAAAGAGGCATGGCCCAATGCCCAAACCATTTTGATCCTCTATGATTCCCTGCCGGGTTTTGAAGAGTCTGCCATGCGTCTGTGCCCGGCCATTGACTATGCCGCCCTGCCCAATGAAAAGGAAATCAGCGTAGGCGAAATTATTGAGCACGGCGAGAAACGCTGCCCCGGCGGGTTTGGGGTGGAGTCGGGCATTCTCTACCGGGATAAAAACGGCCAGCCTGCCCATGACGGCATGCGCAGTTTTGCCGCCAACCTGGGGCACCTGCCGTTTACCGGCCGGGAGTTTGAATATTTCCTGCGCCTTAACCGGAACTGGAAATTTGATTCACAGACCGTGGTTTACCAAAGGGGCTGCCCCCTGGATTGCACTTTCTGCACAGTGAGCTGCACTGCCCAGCGCATGCGCGATCCGGAGATCGTGGCCGGAGAGATTGAGCTGGCCAACCGCACAGTGGGGCAAAACCATCTTATGACCACAGAGGTCCTGGCCCGGTCCAAGCCCTTGAACACCCTTTTGAACGCCCTGGTAAGACGGGGAGTCAAGGCGGGCGGAGCCCTTTGGGGACGCTGCGAACTGGTGCGGGACCCCGGCCTGCTGGAGCAGATCAAAGACGCGGGTTTCGAGGCCCTGGCCCTGGGTGTTGAAGCGGCAACCCCGGAGATGCGGGCCAAGATCGGCAAGGATTTTGACAATGACCAGCTGGCCGCAGCCCTGGCCATGGCCGTGGAGGCGGACCTCAAGGTGGATTGTTCCTTAATCACCGGCCTGCCTTGGGAAGACCGGGGTTATTACGTCTATATGTTCACCCTGATCGAAATTCTGGCCCGTTCGGAGAACGTGCGCAACCTGACGGTCTCCAGGCTGATCCCCCATACCGGGCTAGCCGTTACCCAGGCCATGGTGGAAGCGGGGCTGATCGCGGGTCATTACACCTTTGATGATTGGAACAACCGGCTTTCCGCCATTGTCGAGGAATATCGCCGCACTATTCACCTGGATCAGCAGGAACTGGAGCGCTACTATGCCCAGGCCCTGGCCAAGGTCAGAAAAGGAAAGAACCGGGCCTCCGCACCGGCCCAGGTCGAGAAAAAGACCATGGCAGCATAAAAAAGGACTTATTCCAATCGTTTAAGCCCGGGCCAAAAGCAGCCGTAAGGCACGACCTTATGAACCGGATCCGAGTAATTCGCAGGGCCGGCTCTTTCAGGCCGCCTGGCTTAACGATTGCAGGTCTGGATAAAAAAAACGGACTCTCTGATCATCCAAGCCCTGTCCGCCCTCAAAACGGCGGTCAGGGCCGTCGGTGTTGATATTTTAAAAATATCCGCTTGCGGCTTGACAGTTTGGGTTAATCTATGTAACCGGATCATACCTGCCTGAAGATGCAGGGGAGCCTTTTTGCCATCCTCTTCACAAAGGAGCATTCCTTGCAGACCTCTCCGCTTAGAAAGGTTGACACTCCGGCCCTTTTTCTGGACCTGGACATCATAGAGCGCAACCTGGACGCCATGCAGCAAAAAATGACCGGCCTGGGGGTGGATCTGCGCCCCCATATCAAAACCCACAAAATACCTGAATTGGCCCTTTGGCAGATTGAAAAGGGAGCCAAGGGCATAACCTGCGCCAAGCTTTCAGAAGCCCGGGTAATGGCCGGAGCCGGGGTTAAGGATATTTTCATCGCAAACCAGATAACCACACCCTGTAAGATCAGCGGGATATGGGACCTGGCCCGGGAGGTCTGTCTTTCCGTGGGCCTGGACAGTGTTGCCGGGGCCAAAATGCTCTCCGAATTATTCGCGGCCAAGGGCGGTGAACTGGAATATCTGATCGAGCTGGACACCGGCCTGAAGCGTTGCGGGGTATTGCCCGGCGAGCCTGCCTGGAAACTGCACCAGCAGATCAAGGACCTTCCCGGCCTTAAATTCAAGGGGCTTTTCACCCATGCGGGCCATGTCTACGGCTCTGCCAACAGAGAAGAGGTCGAGGCCATAAGCCGGTATGAAAGCCGCCTCACCCAGGAAACCGCTGAGATCTTCAGGCAAAACCAGGTGGAGCCTCAAGTGGTCTCAGTGGGTTCCACGCCCACCATGAAGGTATGGCAGGGTCACCAGGGCATAACAGAGGCCAGGCCCGGCTGTTACCTCTTAAACGACGCCATGCAGGTGGGCATGGGGGTGGCGGAGCTTGAAGACTGCGCTTTGAGCCTGGGGGCCACGGTGATTTCCCGGCCCACCCCGGACCGGGCGGTTATCGATGCCGGAGCCAAGGCCCTGGCCCTGGACAAGGGAGGCCACGGCCTGGAGACTGTAAAGGGGCACGGGGTTATCCCGGGAAGAGACGCCTATCCCGAAAGATTATCCGAGGAGCACGGCATATTGAAAGTCGCGCCGGACGAACCGCTTTCCGTGGGCGACATGGTGCGCATTATCCCCAACCATGCCTGTCCGGTGATGAACCTCTTTGACCGGGCCTATGGCATCAGAAACGGACGCGTGGAAAAGGAATTCGAGATCGCGGCCAGGGGAAAAAGCCAATAAAAAAAGCCCGCACCGCCTTTTATGCGGTGCGGGCGAATCAACTTTGATTCAAGCCCGGTTCTGTGGGCTAAAACCTATCCCAAACCCAGCATCAGCCCGCCCTGGTATGCCAAAAGGGCAGCCAAATAGGCTAGGATGGTTGAGTAGGTGGTTGAGAATACGGCCCAGCCCCAGCTTCCGGTCTCCCTCTTGGTTACAGCCACCGTGACCAGGCAGGGGGCGTAAAGCAGGATAAAAATCATAAGGGCAAAGGCCTTGAGCGGAGACCATTTCGGCGAAGCGGCCAACATGGCGCTCAAGCCCTGAGACTCTTCCGCATCGACCGCGCCCATGCTGTAGGCAGTGCCCATGGTGGAGATGATCACCTCCTTGGCCGCAAAACCGCCGACCAGGGCCACGTCTGTTTTCCAGTCAAAACCCAGGGGAGAGGTGAGATGGGCCAGCCCCTGGCCCATGCGCCCTGCCAGGGACCAGGCCAGGCGGGCCTCGGCCAGATCAGCCTTGAGCTGAGCGGCTTCTTCCTGGGTCCCGGCCTTGGCGATCTTATTTTCAAAACCAGCCACCTGATCCGCTGGCAGGCCGGGAAAGGTCATCAAGGCCCACATCACTATGCTGATCCCCAGGATCACGGTGCCGGCCTTGCGCAAATACTGCCAGGTCCTTTCCCAGGTGTGCAGAACAAGGCTGCGCAGGGTGGGCAGCCGGTAAGGGGGCATCTCCATGACAAAAGGAGCCTGCTCCCCTTTGAGAATCGTCATTCTCAGAATTTTGGCCGCGCCAAGGGCAAAGATCCAGCCGATAATGGTCAAGCCGAACATCATTTCAGCCTGGTGCTTGGCAAAAAACGCGGCTGTAAGCATGGTGAAGACCGGCAGTTTGGCCCCGCAGACCATAAAGGGCACGGTCAGGATGGTGGCCAACCGGGCCTTGGGGTCTTTCAGGGTCCTGGTGGCCATGACTCCGGGCACGGCGCAGCCGCCGCTTATGCCCCCGCCCACAATAAAGGCTATGACGCTGTTGCCGTGCAGGCCGAACATCCTGAGCACCCGGTCCAGCATATAGGCCACCCTGGCCAGGTAACCCGAATCCTCCATCAAAGCGATTGCCAGAAACATAAACAGGATAAGAGGCACAAAGCTCATCACCCCGCCCACGCCGTCTATGATCCCGCTCACCAGAAGTGAACGCAAAAGCCCTTCAGGCACAAGCCAGGAAACCCCATCTCCCAGATAGCCGAAAAGGGCCTCCAGCCAGGACACCGGGGCCCCACTCAAATGAAAGACCATCTGGTAGGTGAGATACAAAACAGCCAACATAAAGGCCGGTCCCACAAAGGAATTGGTGAGCACCCGGTCAACCTTGTCGGACATATCCAGCCTGGGGCGCTTTCGCTGACGAACCGTGCTTCTGAAGATGCCGTTTATATGGCCATAGCGGAAATCGGCGATAACGTTTTCCGCTTCGTCATCCATCAGCTTTCTGATCTTGTCCTGGGCCTTGGCAGTGACCTGAAGCACCTTTTGGACGCCGTCACCCAGGGTTTTGAGCTTTTTGATGACTTCTTCGTCGTCTTCCAGGCACTTCATGGCCACCCAGCGGGGGGTGAGGGGAAGCCAACTTCGGGCCAGGCCGCCCAAGGATTCTTGAATGCCCTTGATGGCCTTTTCCACGTCCGAGCCATATTCAAACCTGCGGGCTATCCACTGGCTTTTATCAAGGCCCCTGTCACGGGCGGCCCGCAGAAGATCTTCCACGCCCTGACCGGTCCTGGCCACGGTGGGTACAATCGGCACACCCAAAAGGCGGCTCAGCTCCTCCACATTTATGCGCATGCCGTTTTTTTCCGCCGCGTCAAACATGTTCAACGCGATCACCACCGGCGCGCCGAGTTCCAGAAGCTGAATGGTGAGGTAGAGGTTGCGCTCCAGGTTGGAGGCGTCCACCACGTCAATGACAACATCCGGGCGATGGTCAATGAGATAGTTCCTGGCCACCACCTCTTCCAGGGTGTAGGCGGTGAGGCTGTAGGAGCCGGGCAGATCCACCACGCGGACCGTGTCCTGCTCCACCTTGACCGTGCCTTCCTTGCTCTCAACCGTTACACCGGGGAAGTTGCCTACGTGCTGTCTGGCGCCGGTAATGGCGTTAAAAAGCGAGGTCTTGCCGGAATTGGGGTTTCCGGCCAGGGCAAAGGTCAGGCCATGCTCACTCATCTGAATCCCTCACAGGCTCCACAAAAATGAAGTCCGCTTCGTTGTTGCGCAAGGTCAGATTATATCCCCTTAGCTTGATCTCCACCGGGTCACGTAAAGGAGCCCGGCCAAGGAGTTGGATTTTGGTTCCAGGGGCCACGCCCATATCCCGAATGCGTCTGCCCAGTTCACCGGTCGCCTTAACCTTGCGCACGACTGCGCTGTCACCAGGGAGCATGCCCCTGATCGTCATCTGCTGATCCATGAGTCTCTCCACCAGCCCGAATGAAAGCCTGTGTGGTCGGGAAGTAAAGCATCCCCCCAATTCACGATGCCTTGAAAAATTCCTGACGGCCTTTCATATGGGCCATGGGCCTTGGAGTTTAAGATATTGTTTTCCCTTGTGGCATTCTAAGATATCCATACAAATATAGTTTGGCAAACTAAAAGAAATGCCGCCTGGAAATAAAAAACCGTTAAGCAAAAGAAAACCGCCGAAACTATAATTTTATAGGAACTCCTCACAACTCACAGTAAAATTGTAAAGATTAAATGTTTCCCACACCAATCCTCAAGGATTGTGCCGGGTATCAGGAATATAACCGCTTAGTTGCTTTTATTGCCTGGCTGAAAAAGCCGGGAAAAGACTTGCGCTGCATCCGGATCAAGGCCGCTGTTCGGCTTCACGGTTTCTTCAGGCTCCCTGCCCCCCCCGGCTGACAAAAATATTAAAGGCCCTTCCCAAATTGGGGGCTTCATGTTTGGGCGGCATCCCGCAGCCAGCCGTTTAAGGGGATCATTTAATGACCACGGCTCTATTGGCGACTACGGGCATCGGCTTGGTGAGGCGGGCTTCCCTTTGAAAATGACTGAGACCGGTTCGAACCAGTCAACTGCCGGATAGCCCACAAAAGAGGTCTCAACCAGGAAACAGGCCCCTGAAAATTCCGCAAATTATTCCGGGTGGAAACAAGGGGCATTGCGTGAGGAAAAGGGCTCTCAAAAAGCGCAATATTATCCAAGCGTGCAAACCCTTATTCGTGTTATACAAGCTTTAAACCAGCCAGGCGTCTAAGGATGGAGGATCACTGTTTGGCTACTCCCAAATACTGGATAAACCCGGGTTTGCCCGGGGTGGAGCTTTTACGCGCCGCACACACCAAACAAAGGTTCACAAGGCACTATCATCGGCGTTTTGCCCTGGGGTGCGTGACCAAAGGCGCGCTGGGTTTCAGTTACCTGGGCCGGGACTTTGTAGCCGGGCCGGGAACCATAAACCTGGCCCTGCCCCAGGAGCCCCATACCGGACATCCGGCCCTTGAACAGGGCTGGTCCTACCGCATGTTTTATCTGGAGCCCGAGCTTATGGTCCAGGCCTTCAGCCGCTTAAGCGGCAGAAAAAAGGGCCTGCCCTATTTTAATTCAGGCGTGATTTCGGATTCTGATCTGGCCCGGGAGATCGCCGATCTGCACCTTGGCCTGGAATTTTACCCCAACCTGATTCTCGAGCACCAGTCCAAATTCCTTAACATACTCACCACCCTGATAACCAGGCATGCCCAGCCCGGGCCCGAACCGGCCTCTGCCTGTTTAAGCCATCCCGCCGTAAAAAGGGCCAGGGAATACCTGGAAGCCCACTTTGATTTAAACCCGGACCTTGATCAGCTGAGCCAAGTTGCGGGTTTGAGCAGGTATCACCTGGTAAGGGTCTTTACCCGTGACACCGGGCTCCCTCCCCATGCCTTTTTGGATCAGCTCCGCATTAAACAAGCCAAAAAGCAAATCAAAGAAGGCCATCCCATAAGCCAGGTGGCCCTTATGACCGGTTTCGGAGACCAAAGCCATTTAAACCGGGTATTTAAAAAGCTCACCGGCATCACTCCCGGCCAATACAGCAAGGCTGTCCAAGAAAACCGGGCCTGAAAAAGACAGAATTCAGACAAAAAGAGAGCGCACCCCCCGGTTCGCCCATCTGCGGCTTTTTTAAGTAAAGCGGGCCGCGTGCGAAAAAAGCCGGATTCACTGCCAAATGAATTGTCTTTTTCAGGGAGTAAAAATATGTCAAAGCAAATAAGAGCCGGTTTTGACCTTGGCCTGGCCATGGTGCTGGTCGGCAGTTCCGTGGTGGCGGGCAAGGTGATAATACAGATTTTCCCGGTTCATCTGGCCAGTTTTCTGCGCTATCTGATAGCCCTGTTGGTGCTTTTACCCCTGGCCTTTAAAGAAATTTCTCAACTAAAAAATGTTTCCCGGTCTGATTGGAAAAAAATCATCCTGATGTCCTTTTGCGGGCAGGTGGCCTTCAGCCTGTTTCTGCTTTGGGGGCTTATGCTCACAACCGCCTCTGACGCAGGGCTGATAACCGGCACCACCCCGGCCTGGGTGGCCCTGGTGGCCTGGCTGGTTTTAAAGGAAAAAATGACCCGCAGGGTGGTCTTGGGAGTGGCCATGTCCCTGGCGGGCATTCTTTTGATCAGCGGTCAGGCCCAAACAGTTGGCCAGGGCTTTAACCTGACGCGCCTTTTGGGCGATCTTTTGATCGCGGGCGCGGTTTTGGGGGAGGCGTTTTTTCTGCTCCTCAAAAAAACCCTGCAAAAGCCTTTCCCTCCGCTTTTACTGTCTTTTGTAATGACCGTCCTGGGGGTTGCCATGTTTTTGCCCATGGCCCTGGTCCAGGTCAAGGGCTTTGATTTCAGGCTGGTTGGAACAAGCCAGTGGCTGGCCCTTTTACATCACGGAATTTTCATTACCGCAGGCGCCTACATTCTCTGGTTCAGGGGAGTGGGCCAGGTGCCGGGAGCCCTGGCCGGAATAATCACGGCGATCATGCCCTTGAGCGCGGTCTGCCTTTCGGTCTTGTTTTTGGGCGAACCCATGACCTGGAGCCTGGCCTTCAGCGGCGTGCTTATTCTGGGAGCCATATTTTGCATGACGCCTTTGAACCTCAAGGAAAGGGGCTCTTGGTTGAAGGCTGTTGCAAACCTGCGCGCAACTGCTATTTTCAAGAAATAAACCCTATAAAACACCCGAAACTGTTTTGGTTATTTCTTGGACAAATTCCCTTAACCAGTCTAGAATCCGGAAACTGTTCAACCCGTTTTTCGCCAAAGCCAAAGGAGGAAAAAGTGCACCGCTTTGCCTCAGAATCAATGCAGAACATAAAGCCCTCTGAACTGGATATTATCTGGGCCAAGGCTGCGGAACTCACCGCCCAGGGCAAGGATATAGTCAATTTTGGCATTGGCAGACCGGACTTTGACACTCCCGCGCCGATCAAGGAAAAGGCCGTCCAGGCCATGAACAAGGGAGAGGTGCATTACACCCTGCCCAGAGGCATGGAAGAACTGCGCCAGGCCATAAGCGATGAGTTAAAACAACGCCACGATGTCTCCTATGACCCTGCCAGTGAAATAATGGTTACTGTAGGCTGTGTGGAGGGCATAACCTGCCTGTTGATGACCGTGCTAGACCCCGGGGACGAGGTTTTGGTTCCTTCGCCGATGTATCCTTTTTATTGGGGCTGGGCCGAATTTCTGGGCGGCCGCACTGTGGAGGCTCCGCTCTCAAGGGAAAACGGCTATCAGATCACCGAAAAGGCCCTGGAAAAAGCTATAACACCCAAAACCAAGGTCATGATCATAAATACACCCTGCAACCCCACCGGGGTGTGCCAGGAGATGGGCGGGCTCAAGGCGGCCGCAAAGGTCGCCCAGAGGCATGATCTATTGGTGATCTCAGACGAAATCTATGGACGTCTCACCTATGACGGGGTGGAGCATATAAGCCTAACCTCCCTGCCCGGTATGAAGGAGCGTACGGTTTTGACCACCAGTTTTTCCAAGGCCTTTGCCATGGACGGATGGCGGGTTGGTTATCTGGCCGGACCGGCTGAGTTGGTAAAGGACATGGATAACGCACACTTAAGGGCATCCACCTGCGCCAGTGTAATCTCCCAGTACGGGGCGATCGAAGCCTTAAGGCTCGGCGAAGAACTGGTTGCCCCCATGCGTGAGCGCCTGGAAAAAAGGCGTGATCTTATCTTTGACATGGTGGATCAGGCGCCGGGCCTGAGCGCGGTGAAACCCAGAGGAGCCTTTTACCTGTGGCTGGAATACGGCGATGTGGGTATGAGCGATATGGATTTGAGCCTTTACCTTTTGGAAAAGGCGCAGGTGGCCGGAATCAGCGGTTCCGCCTTTGGTGCTTCGGTTAAAAGGGGCATGCGGCTTTCCTATGCCACAGACAGAAAGACCATAGAAAAAGGCATGAAACGGCTTATTGCGGCCTTTCAAAACCTTTAAGTGATTGCGTTGGATCTAACCAGCTTTTACCATTATCAATATAAAGTCACACAGGCGGGGCCCTTCATGGGCTCCGCCGCTCAAAACCGGGTCAAGTTAAAGGGCTGTTTTTTGTCCTTCCCCATGGTTGTTTTTCCGGTTGGTCCTTTTTGTTGAGGCGGTTTTCGTTTGCAGTGGAGATTTCTTTGCCAAAACCCGAAGCGCCAAATTAAGCAAAGGAAACGCTCATGCCCAAAGACCCGCTTGAGCCAAAGGCCATAAGAAGCGCCCAAAATGCAAGCCCGACTGAAACCATCCATTCTCAAGAGCCGGATTACGATCGGCCGGTTTTCCAGTTTTCCCGCCGGGACCAGGTGCGCATTCAGGCCAGGCTGCGCTTTTTATATGGGGACGAAACCGCGGCCTGGGCCATGGACGAGCTTAAGCGAATCTGCCAGGTTTACCATGCCCACAAGACACCGGAGCTGATCGAAAAGGAAAAAGGCTTTTCCCCGTCTGAAAGGTTCACCCAAAAGGACGTTATTTTAATCACCTACGGCGATCTCTTAAAAAGCAACGACGATTCTCCCCTGACCACTTTGGGCAGGTTTTGCGATTCTTATCTGGAAGGCAATATCAACACCATACACATCCTGCCCTTTTTCCCCTATTCCTCGGACCGGGGGTTTTCCATTGTCGATTTTGAAACCGTTGACCCCAAGCTCGGCACCTGGGCCGATATCTGGGGCCTTGAGCAACGTTATCAACTCATGTTTGACGGGGTCATCAACCATGTTTCCGCCAAAAGCCGCTGGTTCCAGGAATTTTTAAACGGAAACAGCCGTTACCAGGACTTTTTCATTACCTTTGACTCTCACGATGAACTGACCGAAAACCAGAGAAGGGCCATATTCAGGCCCAGAACATCCGACATTCTCACCCCCTATCAGACCATCAAGGGCAAAAAGTATGTGTGGACCACCTTTTCCAAAGACCAGGTGGACCTCAACTATAAAAATCCCATGGTGCTTTTACGGGTGCTTGAAATACTGCTTTTATATGTGCGTCAGGGCGCGGATATCATCCGGCTCGATGCGGTGACCTATCTTTGGGCCGAGTTGGGCACGAGCTGCGTGCATCTTAAGCAGACCCATGAAATTGTAAAGCTTTTAAGGGATATTCTGGATTGTGTAGCGCCCATGGTGGCCTTGATCACAGAGACCAACGTGCCCCACCATGAAAATATCAGCTATTTTGGCGACGGCACCGATGAGGCCCATATGGTCTACAACTTCGCCCTGCCTCCCCTGGTTCTGCACACCTTTTACACCCAGGACACCACCGCCATATCCCGCTGGGCCGAAAACCTGACCCTGGCCTCGGAGACAGTGACCTTTTTCAATATCCTGGATTCCCATGACGGCATAGGCCTGATGGCCGTAAAGGAGATTCTCTCCCAGGTTCAGATTAAAAACATCATAGAAACGGCAAAGGAAAACGGCGGCTTGGTCTCTTACAAGACCGCAAAAGACGGCACGGAAGAACCCTATGAGCTGAACGTCACCTGGTTCAGCGCCCTTAACAAAACCGACAGCAAGGAAGACCTGGCCTTTCAGGTGAGGCGATTCGTGGCCTCAAGGATCATCTCCTTTGTGATCCAGGGTGTGCCCGGCATCTACCTGCACAGCCTCATCGGCACGGAAAACGATATTCAGGCGGTCATGGCCACTGAGTCCAAAAGGGATATCAACCGAAGGGTTCTGGATTACGAGGCCATTCAAAAGGCCTTGGCCGACCCCTTTTCCAAAATAGCCCGCATCAACCGGGAGTTGGGTAGGCTTATCACCCTGCGCACCAAACAGCCCGCTTTTCACCCCAATGCCAGCCAGCGCGTCTTGAATCTCTCCCCCCAGGTCTTCAGTGTTCTGCGCATTGCCCCGGACAAAAGCCAGCTTATCCTGGCCCTGATCAATGTCACGGACAAGGTGATTAAACTGAAGGTGCCTCTGGATGAAATGGATATAACCGAAACCCACTGGTTTGACCTGGTGAGTGAAATGGAATGGCACACCGCAGAAGACTGCCTTTTTTTGACTCTATTGCCCTATGACGTGGTCTGGCTGGAACCCAAGCAGGCCGGTGAGGCTTTATTTTAAGCCAGGGACATGGAGCTGAAAAAAGACTCTATGCTTTCTTTGGAATCGATTATGCTTGCCTGGACCTTGGCAAGATCGTCTTTATCAAGGCAGAGAATCTGAAAGTCCGATTCGGCGATCTTAGGAGGGGCTTTTTCGTCGCCGTGGCCAATACCCGCCAAATTGGCAATCTGATCAGCCACCTTCAGCATAGCCGTATCCCTGGGATTTGCGCTTTCAGGCACTTTGCTATGGTGGTGCACCGCAATCGGCATAATCACTTCCCTGGGAAACTTCCACCTGTCCAAAAGCATGGCCCCCACCTGGCCGTGATCAAAGCCGATCGCCGCCCTCTCGGCCAGATAAAGGGTGCTGCCGTTTTCATTTTCCAACTGGGAAAGGGCCTTTTCATATTCCTCTAAAAAGAAATGCAACAACACGATCTTGCCCACATCGTGCAGCAGGCCCACCACAAACAGATAATCGGATCCCCTGGCCTTTGCGCAGTATTTTTTCAACTCGTCCATGGCCGTGGCCACGGCCAGGCTATGCAGCCAAAGCCCTTGTGAAGAAAAATTAAGAGGACCCTTACTCTTGGGAAGGTTGCCCAAAACCCCAATGGAAAGTGCCAGGGACTGCACCATATTCATGCCCAACAGGGCCACCGCCCGGTCCAAGCCGGATATAGTCTGGGGAAAGCCATAGTAGGCCGAATTGGCCACTTTCAAAACCTTGGCGGTAAGGGACGGGTCATGGGATATTACCCTGGTCAAGGCCTGGGCATCTGTTTTTTCATCTTCTATCAAGGCCAACACCTTGGCGACGACAGCCGGAATGGTCGGCAATTCGTCTATCTTGGCATAGATTGCTTCCCTAAGTTCCTTGAGTGTCTTATTTTTGGTCTCCAATACCACTTCCGCACCCGCCCCTTTGCTGCAGATTGAACAAAAAACCCCTATGCCCAAAATTATAGCAAATGCCGTCAAGGCCGGAGCATCATAACTCCCAACCGATCGGACAGCAACTGGTTTAACCCGGCGTTGTTCCAATAAACAGGTTTCAGGCTAATAGCATACTAAAAGACAAGGTCATAAAAAAGGCGGCCAGCGGTCTTTTGTGCGCAGAGTCTTTTAAGAACCAAGGACAGACAGGGTGCTAATTTGAAAAATATGAATATTTACAAATAGTTATAATGGATTACGTTCTATTGAACCACCTGCGGGCAGACTCGGGCCCATTTTTAAATTGCCAAGTTACTGTGGTTCGTTAAGGGGGCGTATTTTATTGGCCCCCCGACCTTCCGGGGGGCAACAAATTACAAAGGGACGATGGCTGAGTCTTCTTTACAGAGAAATGGGTTTGGTCAAATCTTTCCCCGGTAATATCCTTTGCAGCAGTCCGGCCAACTGTTCGCTGGTTTTGGGGTCTATGGTGGCTCCGGGGTGACGCACCCGGTTGTGGGCGATAAGGCCGCGCAGGCGGTAGATTTCCTTGCGCACCGCCAGCCCGGGCTGCTGCTCATAGACGATCAACGGTAAGAACCTGGTGTAAAGTTCAAAAAGCTTATCCATATTCCCCTGCCCGGCTGCCCGCACCATGGCCAACAGCACTTCAGGGAAGGCGAACCCGGTGTTAAACCCCGCAGCTCCCCTTTGCAGATCAAAAAAGCCGTATAATGCGCCGAGCCCCACCAGAACCGGGACAGAACGACTTTGCATGCCTTCAAAAAGCGCGGTGAGCTTCTGGCCTGTGGGTGTGGCCTCTTCCTTTATGCAGCCCACTTGCTCCACCTCTTCCACCAGCCGCACAAGCAGATCAACCGGCATCTGCACCTGAGTGGAGGCGGGATGATCCTGCACCACAATGGGAATGGAAATGGAGTCTGAGACATGCTTATACATCTCGAAAATCTTCTGCTGATTGGAGACCGGCTCTTTGTGCGGAGCGATCATGACAGCCGAAGCCCCCTGCTCCTGGGCCATCACGGAAAGGGCCGCTGTGGAGGCCGTGCCAGTATGGCTGGTGCCTGCCACAACCGGAATTTTCCCTTGAGCCGCCTCGACCACGGTTTTTATAATCCCCTTGCGGTCGCTGTCCACCATGCGGTTTGCCTCTCCCAACACACCGAGCACAGTCACGCCCTGAACCCCTATCTGAACCATGAACTGAACCACTTTTCGTAAAGAGTCGTGATCCACCTGATCCTTTTCATCAAAAGGGGTTACCAGGATAGGAAAGACACCCTCAAACTTAGCCGCCTTTTTGTCCATTTCTCCCACTCCGGTTTTCTGGCGCAGATAATCTTTTTGTAATCTCTTTTATTCCCTGAAATTGAATATACCAGGCAGGGCATAAAACCTGTACCAAAACAAAAGCATGAGAGATAATTCCCGAATAAGCCCATAAAATAGATCAATCGCATCTACCTTTCACAAAAGGGCAATCTGCATTTGGCTTATTTTGAAGGTGCTTTTTAAGCAATAATAAAAATATATTATTGTGGAAATATTTAGACTGAAATGACGCTCAAACAATTGACTAAGCCAAAGGAGATGACTCATAATAGTATTAAGGCTAAAAATATATCTATTTAAGCTGAAACTACCCGCAAGCGAACCGGACCGCCCCCTGCTTTTCAGAGCTTTTGGTTCCGTTGGGTTAGTTTTGAAAAGTAGTTAAACTGTTCTGAAGGATTCTCTGAATCTCCCCTAAAGCCTTAAAAAACGGCAGGCATGCTCGGCCGGGAGCTCCAATCGGCTGACAAGGCTAATCACTCCTTCTAAAAGGGAGGATGCCATGCGAAAAGGCAAGAACGTCATCAACTACGAAACCTTGGGAGCAATCAGCCATATCATCAGTTCCGCCTCGGATATGGTGGATGTGTGTCACCATGTGGTGAGTCAGTTGACCACTGCCCTGGAACTCAAGGGATGCGCCATTTTGCTTTTGAACCGCACTTCCAGGGAACTGGAGGTTGCGGCTTCCAACGGCCTTAGCCAGGAGTATCTGCACAAGGGACCGCTTAGCGCGCTTAAATCCATTACCGCATCTTTGGAAGAGGGACCGGTTGCCATTTACGATGTCTCAGACGACCCCAGGATCCAGTACCCCGAAGCCGCGGAAGAAGAGGGTATTGCCTCTATCTTGAGCGTCCCCATCATGCTCAGGGGCAAGGTCCTCGGAGTGCTCAGGCTATACACTGGTGAGCCGTGGGAATTCTCCATGCAGGACATCACTTTTGTGGCTGCCATTGCGGAAATGATCGCGCTTGTCCTGGACAACATCCGCACAACCCATGCCTACAAGACCTCTATTGACGTGCTTAAGACCATGAGGCCAACCACCAGGCCCTACAAGGACGCAATGCAAACCTAGGCATGCGGAAAAAACGGGGGTTCGGCCGGGACCAGCGCGCGCAAAAAAAGGCCGACCCTGCCGCCGGAGGGACCCACACCGAAGCCTCGGCCGATGTGGGTCCTTCCTTTTGCTTTTTTCATAACTTATCGGCCAGGTTTTCACCGGTGTGCTCACACCTCCATTCCTTATGATTGAGTAATTGCAGTTCAAGATCGATTTTATATATTTTTCAGGGATAAAGCCGCATCTCAAGGCCCTTTTTCAAGATTAAACGAATCCCCGTTGGCTAAACTCTTTAGTACAGGTATGATTTAAAGGATCAAAACATACCAAAGGCAGGTTAGTCACGAGATATTCTTACAAATTGTGTACGCCTTCCCCTGCCTGAACCCGGATGAAAAAAATTTTCTGTGCAACTTAAAAGTTTTTAGGATATAAAAAATAACAAGATGAAAAGACCGGGAGAGTTCAATGTCCACTGCAACTCAATTTAAGGAACAGAAAAACTCAAATATGGAATACAAAGTTAAAGACATTGGCCTGGCCGAATTTGGCCGCCGTGAAATAGAGATCGCTGAAAAAGAAATGCCCGGACTCATGGCCACCAGGGAAAAATACGGCCCCGACAAACCGCTCGCCGGCGCCAGGATCAGTGGCAGCCTGCATATGACGATCCAGACCGCCGTTCTGATTCAAACCCTGGTTGCGCTTGGTGCGGATGTACGCTGGGCCTCTTGCAACATCTTCTCCACCCAAGACCATGCCGCTGCGGCTATCGCAGATTCGGGCGTGCCGGTCTTTGCCTGGAAAGGCGAAACCCTGGAAGAATACTGGTCATGCACCAAGCAGGCCCTTACCTGGCCCGACGGCAAAGGCCCCAACCTGATCGTGGACGATGGCGGTGACGCCACCTTGTTGGTTCATCGCGGTTGCCAGGCCGAAGACGATGCTTCCATCCTGGATGAGCCCACAGACAACCACGAGCTTCAGGTCATTAACCAGTTGCTTAAAAAGACCTTGAGCGAGGAGCCCGGCTTCTGGCACAAAATCGTAAAAGATATCCGGGGCGTCAGTGAAGAGACCACAACCGGTGTGCATCGCCTGTATCAAATGGCCGAGAAAAACCAGCTTCTCTTCCCGGCCATCAATGTCAACGACTCGGTTACCAAAAGTAAATTCGACAACATCTACGGCTGCCGGGAATCCCTGGTCGACGGCATCAAGCGGGGCACAGATGTTATGGTGGCCGGTAAGAACGCCATGGTCTGCGGGTTCGGCGATGTGGGCAAGGGCTCGGCCGAGGCGTTGGCCTCACACAGGGCCAGGGTCTGGGTCAGCGAAGTTGACCCCATCTGCGCGTTGCAGGCCCTTATGGCGGGCTACAAGGTGGTCACTGTGGAGGATGCCCTCCCCTTTGCCGACATCTATGTAACTTGCACCGGCAACTGCAATGTGATCACAGCCGAGCATATGGCCAACATGAAAGACCAGGCCATTGTCTGCAACATCGGGCACTTTGACAATGAAATCCAGGTATCCAAGCTGATCGCCTGGCCCGGAGTGGAAAGAATCACCATCAAGCCCCAGGTGGACAAATTCCTGTTCCCGGACGGCCATTGCATCTATCTGCTGGCTGAGGGACGCCTGGTGAACCTGGGTTGCGCCACCGGCCATCCCAGCTTTGTGATGTCCAACTCCTTTACCAACCAGACCCTGGCTCAGATTGACCTGTGGAAAAATGAGCACGAGGTCGGCGTCTACACCCTGCCCAAGAAACTGGACGAGGAAGTGGCCAGGCTGCACTTGGGCCAACTCGGCGCCAACCTCACCAAGATGAGCCAGGAGCAGGCTGATTATATAGGGGTGCCTGTGGACGGGCCCTTTAAGCCGGATCACTACCGCTACTAAGCCTGGTTGTTTCGCTGAAAAAGGCGAGCTTTTGTCAGGTAGAAAACCAGATGAAATGCGGCCTCATCCCCTACCGGGGGGTGAGGCCGCTTTTTTTGACTGCGGGTGATGGTCGATCAGGCCAAACGATACTTACTGGTTGGCTTTTACCTGACAGCGAAAAAATCAACACCGTCCAGTGGCTTTTCGGATTGACAAGCCGCTATTAAGCACCTACAGTGAACGCGTTCACTTAAATTACGTATTCACCAGCAAAGGACTATGACAGGCTCCCCCCAAAAGACCCACAGACAGATGCAAAAAGAGGATACCCGCAGAATAATCCTGAATACTGCTTATCAACTTTTTGTAGAAAAAGGCTACGCCAAAACCACTATGCGCTCTTTGGCCCAAAAGGCGGGCGTGGGTTTGGGCACCATATCCAAACATTTCCCAGATAAAGCCTCACTTTTAATCACAGCTTTTGAGGGTGACCTGAACCGGATAATAAATGATTCCTTTAATAACCTGCCCTCTAGCGGCCTGAAAAACCAACTGCTCCAGCTAATCGAGTCCATTTATGCATTTCATAGTCGAAAACCTGCTTTTTCACGGGCCCTTTTAAGGGAGGTTCTTTTCCTGGGCGGACAGTACGGAGAGGTGTTGGAGTCCCAAGTGTATATTTTTTTGGGAAGGATTGAGGGGCTGATCCAACAGGCAATAAACAATAATGAAATAGATTCAAAAATAAATCCCCAGGTGGGGGCCCACGCTTTTTGGTCTTTTTACTTTCTATTGCTTATTGCTGGGCTTAAACAATCTTCATTTGACATTAAGCAACAAATAAAAAGTATGGAATTATTTTTAACCCAACATTTCTATCTTCATAAAAAGATTTAATCAAGTCTAAAGTTAATTAATCAATAAACGGCACGAAACATTATCGCCTGGTTCACATATTTTCATGGGCTTTTTATCAAGCAAGCTCCCAATTAATACGGAGGTTAAGATGGAAAGCAAGATTGTAAAATACCTTAAGCCAGAATATGAACCTGTTGCAGTTGTTTGGAGTGACACCATTCCCCCTGATGCCGTGCAGTATAAAAAAGGGAGATTTGGCTGCATTTTATATTTATTCGCAGAGGCTTCCACCCGAGGCAGGGTGACAGGCGGCAGCCGTGAGACCATTGTCTGTCCGGGCGGACGCGCGGCTTTGGGTTTTGGGATGGAGTTCGATAAATCAGCGGAACTGTTGGACCGTCATGCCGCATTATTCAGCAAAGGCCTGAAATCCGCAAAAAACCAGGCTGCCTACCAAGCTAAAATGGATTCCGCTCCAGCAGCTTGGAGGGATATGTATCTATATGGTGAACGCAGGCATCTGAACGCACAGTTGGCCAGGCAATGGATTTTGTATGGCTTACCCCATTTTGAGATTCCATATGAGTATGTACTTTTCAAGCCCTTAAGCCAGGTCTCTTCCGATGAAAACATCCGCGCTGTTATTTTCCCCCTAAACCCGGTTGAGCTTTCCGGTCTTATAACCCTGGCAGGCTCGGTCATGCAAGGAACAGATCCAGTAAAAGTTCCCCAAGGCGCTGATTGCAACAGCATTACCGCATTCGCCTATGCTGAATACGAATCAGAATCCCCCAGAGCAGTATTGGGCATGTTGGGGGTTGACGGTCGAGAGGCGGTGCAAAAACGTTTTAAAAATGATGTCATGACTCTCACCCTGCCCACACCGCTTTTTCAACGTTTGGAACAGGAGGCAATAGATTCGGTGTTAACGATTCCCTCCTGGAAAAAAGTAGCAGCGCGTTAAAAAGATTTCACCCATAAGGGTAAATTATTTTTGGCTCTCAAATGCAAAGATAATTTGTATCCATAGTGAAAATATTTGTAAGTTTATTTTTAATTTATCACAAAAAGTTCATTGACTTTAGCGTTAAGGAAAACAGTATAACCCGTCAGTGCTACTATTTTATGCTAAATCGGGTTAATCCAGCAGATCTTGCAACTCTAACGGTTTCGGTCATGCAGGGAACAGATCCCGTCAGAGTTCCGTAAGGTGCGGAGGTTGATTCAGGTAATTTTTCTTTTCCCTACCTGGGGAGAGGCCCCATGTAAAGAGATCCCATATAGTAACGGCCACCGGCAAAAGGAAGCATCCAGTTTTCCACCCGCCTGGGATCAGACTGTTTGCGACGAATATTTATGCCCCAGCTTTCATTCGGTGTTATCCGGTCTACGCCGAATTGAGCCAAAGGCATCCGCATCTCAACAAACCATGCTCGCTCCTCCTGCCTGGTTGCGATCAGAGCTTCCACATCCCAGTCTGTCCGGCGAATACTCTCATGGACACCGGTTTCAATCAGCTCCTGGTCAAAAACTGATCCATCAGGGTTAACCATAATCTTATATGACCGGTATTCCTTGCCGCTTTGTTTTGGAGGCGCCAGGAGCAGGCCTATATGATCATCTCTGAGAATGGTTTTCTGGTCCCTTTTTCTGTTTCCGGTCAATCTGGTCTCTGATTCCTGCTCACGGCAGATGGCCGAAACATAGAGATAGTTGTCGTCATAAGAGAGATGAAAAACAAAGTCATCATCCTTTTTGACAACACCTTTCTTCTTTTTACTGAAAAAAACGGTTTCTCCCTTTTTTCTTAATTCCTTTTCATCAACAATGCCGTCAATGACAATCGGTGATTCGGCACGAGTGCATACGGCCCGCCGTTTGAACCAAAGGCCGCGTTTCAGGGTATAGGTGCGTTCGGCCTTAAAAGGCATCTTCAATGAAAAACGGGGGGCCGGGTACAAGGGGCCATGGCAAGCTGCCTGGACGTTTACGGTCCTCTCTTCGCCGGGCTTAAGTTGAACGGGGATGGAAGCTGGCTCCAATCTCCACCCTTCAGGGATTTTCCACTTCAATACCCCATCAACAGGCAGGCTGTCATGGGGATTTTTTATGGTGAACGGGCATGGGCTAGGCTGGACAGTAAGATCGTCGCCTACTTCAATGGCGGATTTTGCCCGCCAGGCATCTGATATTATTCTTTTGGCCATTATCAGGTCATCGGCGGTCATAACATCGTGCGGCAGTATTGATTCGTTTTTAATCGGGGCTATGTGAATAGCCTTATCATCAATTGTCACCCAGGCGAAATGGTATTTGAAACCAGTCAGTTTGGAATAGGCTGAGCCGCCGGAACTACCCATGCTGGTGTAGAGGATGCCGTCATATTTACCCGAAAAATAAAGATGATAATGACCGGTGAATACGGCATCGACTCCATATTGTTTAAAAAGCATGTGTAAGGGGTCGGGCTTGCCTTGGGCCAGGGATTCGAACCAGAAGGGTTTATGAAGAAAGACCAGGGTATAAGGTGCATCCTTTCCCTGTTGCAGCATCTTTTCAAGCCACTTTATTTTTTCAGGCGGCAGTTCCCCATTGCCTTCCCAGCGGCCGTTTTCCATCACTACTATATAGACTCCGCAGTGGCTGAAAGCATAATTGACCGGACCAATATTCTTTTCGTACAGCCTGTACGGCGCTTCATTATCAGCACCCCAGATGTCGTGGTTGCCAGGCGTATGGTATATGGGAGCGCTCAGGGGTTTCAGCAGGGAAAGGTATTCCTTCCACTGCGCACGGACTTGCGCAACATCATCGGTATAGCCTTCGATCATATCCCCGACCGTCATGGTGAAATCAGGCCGCAGGCGCTCGATCTCGGTAATGATCTCCTTGTATACTCCAGGTGAATGGCCGCCGGTTCGATCACCGATAACCGCAAAACGCACCGGACCCTTGAACTGCTCTCCGGCATGGCTGGTTACGGATAGGGTTATCAGGATGAGTATGGATACAAGAACCGTGCCGAAAGAAGCCAACCTATGATTTTTCTTCACAATCCCCTCTTTGACAAATTCAAGAGTATGATTCCACTCACGAAGCCTTTATAACAGAAACATCTGACAACAGCGCCGCCTCTAAAGCATTAAGAAACAAAGCTGGCAAGCATGATGGTTCCCGTATGATGCAAGGTTAAGATATCTGCTGATTTTCTTCTCCCGCAATTAAAATTAGAAGCCTCTTTCCCCTGCTCAAGCACACCAGGTTTAATCATGTAACATAATCTAAGCCGTAGTGGATAAAGAATGAGAAAAAATACAGCTGGCTGATTCGTTTTAACAAACTAAAGAGATCATTCAGTTTTGAGCCTTGAAGACAAGGAGAATAATTTGGCCCCCTGAGAATTTCCCTTGAGGGGCCAGATATAGCTTTGACCTTTTTGGTGAAAAAGTTTAGACCTGGGTTGGGATATTCGTTCAGTGGGGCCTTACCCGTGACCGCGTAGCCAATTGTTAAGATTCAATAATATCAGGCCAATCTTTTTAGGAGTGTCAGGAATTTCGTG
>NZ_AZAC01000007.1 GCF_000931935.2 Dethiosulfatarculus sandiegensis | reverse complement strand
TAATTCCTAGTTATCACGGATTAGAAGCGTATAAAAAATAATATCAACTATTTTCCAATTTAGGAATCAAGAAGATTGACTAGTTAATCGCTATATTTACAAATATCTATAGATTTGTCAAGGTATTAATTGCGAGTTCTCTGACGATTCAATAATTCATGCATGCAAGTTGATCTAAGAATATAACATATTATTTTTATTGCTATTATGCTAGTCTTTAGCTAAAAATAACCTTAGTTCCAGCTTGTACGGATATAGATACAGGCTAGTCATAAAGTTAATGATAATATGTAGTAAAAGCTTATTAAAATGGTTTAAGTGTTTGATATTTACCATAACTACTTTAAATGATTTTCAAAGGAACTGCTCAATTGTTAATTCCGAAAACATGCTGGCTAGGTTTAGATGAAATCAAAAACTGTTCATGGGATAACTATCATCTGGTGATGATCATGATGTTGGCAGGGTTTTGGGGATTTCTTGGCCCCTAATTTGTTGCTAACTAAAGAGGAAATCCATAATCTATTACCGATGGTTTTATTTTTAAATTATATGAAATTATACATTGCTGGTATGATAGTCAAATTTCTATTTTTAACTTTTTTGTAGAGGGGCTAGTCACAATTCTCCGAATATTTTATTCTTGAAGTTGGCGTTTCGTTTCGATGGATTTACCTGCAAGATATTAAAATAACTGTATTTCTAAAATTTACTCTTTGGCTAGTGAGAATTTTTAGATCGTATAAAACAAACTATATTGATTGATCTCTCTAACGCTGCGTTACTTGATTTTTTTATTTTTCTCTGCCGACTTACTTTTACATAGCCCTACTTTCAAACTCCAATAATAGCTGGTATGCTTTCTAAACAGTTCTATTTGGCTAAAAAGAAAAAAGGGAAATGTGATGTTATGACCTTGGAAAGTGGATTGGCCCTTGCCCTGGCCACCTTTGTTTTTGCCCTGATTCCCGGACCCGGCGTCACTGCCTTGGTGGCGCAGGCCCTTTCCCAGGGTTTCAAACCGGCCGCAGTTTGGATTACCGGACTGGTGAGCGGGGACATGGTGTATCTTTTGATGGCCATGTTCGGCATGGGCTGGGTGGCTGAGCAACTGGGGGATGGATTCATTATTCTTAAATGGCTCGGTGCGGGTTATCTGATCTTTCTTGGGGTGCGCTGTTGGATTTCCTCCATACACTCCACTCAAGAGGGTGCTGTGCATCACAACGCCTCAAGCAAAGGCAAAAGTTATCTCAGCGGCCTTTGCGTAACCCTGGGCAACCCCAAGGTCATAGCCTTTTATTGCGGTTTCCTGCCCGGCTTTATTGATATGAAAAGTTTCACCCTTTGGGATGCGGCCATGGTGGTGGGGATAATATTACCGATTTTGCTTACTGTTCTTTTTACCTATGCCTGGCTGGGCTCTTTGGGCGGAAGCGCCTTGAAATCCACCAAACTGTGGAAAATAACCAACCGCACTGCAGGCTCAGTCATGATCGGCGCGGGCCTGGCCGTGGCCGCCGAGTAAAGCTTAAGCCAAGTAAAAAGCAGCGCAGAAGGCCGGTTCGAGCCATCTTCTGCGCTGCTTTTTTGTTCATAAAATAATTCGAGCTTTTAAATCTCCCCAACCTTGGGTTGGGCCTGGGCCAGGGCTTGCACCAGGGAAAGGGGCAGGGCGTGAACCACCCGGCCTTTTCTGCCTTCCGTGGTCTGGGCCGTGCAAAGGGCGTTTAGAATCGCCTCTTCCACAGATTCGCAGGCAGCCAGGAACAAGGGGTCCAAGACCCGGCCTTGTTCCGGCAGGGTGGTTATGACTATGGCGGCTTCTTGGTTTTTATGGGGAATGGGATTTTGAGTGGAAAAGGCCACCGCAAAATCACCGCTGCCGTGGCCGCCTGCGGTGCCGGTTCTGGCCAGACCCAGGCCCGCTCTTTTGGCCAGGCGTAAGAGCTGCCTGCTTGAGAGCGGTGCGTCTGTGGCCAGCACCATGACAATAGACCCCTGATCAGGGTCCTTTTCCGGGTCAGGCAGCTCTTTTTCCAATGGGACCAAGTGCTTGCCCACCGGTAAACCGGCCATGGACAAAAGGGAGCGCTTGCCGAAGTTGGCCAATACCAAAGCGCCTACAGTATAGCCGCCCTGTTCTTGTTCAAGCCTGCGGGAAGCGGTGCCTATGCCGCCTTTGAAACCATAGCAGACCATGCCCGTGCCCGCGCCTGTGGCTCCTTCGGCCACCGGTCCCGTGGTTGCCCTTTCCAGGGCCTGGTAAACGTGTTGTTTCTTTACATGCTGTCCCCTGATGTCATTCAGATAGCCGTCATTGCATTCACCCACCAGAGGGTTTATGGAGGTGGCCTGGGGATTCCGGGCAATGGTCCAGGTTATCAGCGCATCTGCGGCCAGACCCACACTGGCGGTATTGGTAAGGCAGATGGGGCTCTCAAGCTGGCCCAGCTCCCGCACCTGCTCAAAACCGCAGGCCTTGCCAAAACCGTTGATGGTATGTACGGCCGCAGGCAGCTTTTTGCTGAACATGGAGTCCTGATGCGGCCTGATCACTGTGACGCCTGTGCGTACGGCATGGTCTCCATTGCCTGAATTCAGGGTCACCTGGCCCACGGTTATGCCTGATACATCGGTAATGGCGTTTAAAGGGCCGGGGGAAAGTTCCCCCGGCGTCAGGCCCAACTGCCTGAACCTGCATCTTTTTTGCCTGTCAATGCTCAAAAGACCGGCCTCCGGGTTATGAGTTTCAATAGGAGATAAAACTAAGGGCGCTTAAAACACTCATGAAATCATTAGTCTCCATGCCCACCGTAAAGGGGCCCAGCCTTTTCATGCCGGGATAAAAAGAGGCTTTCAAGGCCTTTTGCACATGCCTGAACCTGACCTCAAGTTCATATTTTTCCGGCAGAGTCAAAATGCATTCAGATATGTTCTGTGAAAGGGCGCTTTTCACCTGCATCTTTATTTCGTTCAGCACCTTTTCCGGATGGCGGCAGATGCTGGAACCGCCTTGGCCCTGGAAAGTGTGTACGAAATTGATCTTGGGGATGATATCTGCGGCCTCTTGGCAGATGCCCTGATCGCCGCTTATGAAAACCACCGGAGTTTTGAACATGCCTGCGCTCATGGAGTTGATCAGAAATTCGCTGGCAGGCCTTTTATTGATCAAGACTTTATCCAGGTGCAGGGTCTTGGTGTGGGCCAAAGGGTTGGTCTCGGCCCCTGCCCGGGAGTGATAGCCGATCATCAGCACCGCGTCAAAGCCCTGCTCGATCTCCTGCATCATGGAAAGGGGATGGCCGCTCCATCCCCTTATCAGCCTTGCCCGGGAAGGCAATCCGGTAATATCGATATTGCGGCCCGTGCCGTGGCCGTCTTTGACCCACACCTCGGTTGCCCCGGCGGCCAAAGCCCCTTCACAGGCGGCCGCGGTTTCCCTGGTCATCTGCTTGGCCAGGGCCGCATAATCCGGATGGCTCTTGTGGGCTTCGTCCCAGTCCGCGATTCCACAGACCCCTTCAATGTCGCTGGATATAAATACCTTCATGCCCCCCCCCGCTTTCTTAAAAGCCCTCGATGGTCTTTTGGTCCAGTTCCTTGATAATGGCCAGGCCCCACTTTACTGCGTTTTGGTAATCCTCAAACGAGGCCATGCAATGGTGGGTGTGGGCATAACGCACCGGCACGCCGATAACTATGGCGGGCACGCCGAGATGGGAAAGCCCGATGGAGGCGGCGTCTGTACCGCCTTTTAGCCTCACCGTATCCTGGAAAGGCAGGGAGTTTTTGCGGGCAACCTCCCTGGCAAAGGCCACAAAACGGGGGTTGGCAATCATGGAGCTGTCCAGGTGCCTGATCTGAGGGCCTTTTTTCATTACGGCCTGGGCCTGGTCAGCCGGGGTGAAGGTGTCGTCCGCAGGGGGGCCTTCAAACACAATCGCGGCCTGGGGCTGCACCCGGTTTGCGGAGATCCTGGCCCCGCGCAGGCCCACTTCCTCCTGGGATGATAAAACACCGACCAAATCCACCTTGAGGTCCAGGTCCCTGGCCTTGGTCAAGGTCTCCACCACAGCCGCGCAACCCAGACGGTTGTCAAAGGCCTTGGCAGTCATGACCTTGTTTTCGGCGTCATAGTAGAAATCCACATCCGGCACCACCGGGGCTCCGGGCTCAATGCCGAACTCCATGATCACCTGGTCACGGGAGCTGGCCCCCACATCCATGAACATGTCGTCTGTCTGGATTACCTGGTTTTTCTTGCCCTCGTTCAGGAAATGGGGCGGTATGGAGGAGATCACCGCCGGAATATAGCTGCCCTGGTTATTTCTGATCCTGACCTTGTGCCCCAAAAGGGCCTGGGAGAACCATCCCCCCAGGGTGGCGAACTTGATCATGCCTTTTTCATTGATGGAGTGGACCATAAAACCCACTTCATCGGAATGCCCCTCCAGCATCACCACCGGCTGTTTGCCCTGGTTTTTTTTGGGCATGAGATAAAGGTTGCGCAGGCAGTCTTCCTCTGCCCGGACAAAATCCGCCGTTTCCTTCCGGCAGATCTCGGTCACCTCGTCTTCAAAACCAGGCGCGCCATTTGCATTGGTCAGTTTTCTTATAAGGTCTAAAGAAGCGTCCGCCACCTTTTTATCTCCTTGTTTTTACAAGGCAACTATATTTAGCCGTCTTGTGGGAGTAGTAGAATTGTGATGCTTTGCTGATAATGTTGAGATCGCCTGTCCTGCATCATTCGAAGCCCGTGTTTGGGCTTGGTTGTTTATTTGTCCGACAGTTACTCGGATAGCACGCAATTCGTATTTTGCAAAGGCTTTTTCAGACAAAAGAAGTTTGCTTGGAATTTTTCGGCTCTTGGCTTATGAGGGGGAGGGGTGCTCTGAGGCATAAGAGGCCGGACAATAAAAAAGCCCGCCTAAATCGCCAGGTATGGCTCATAAATACGGGCATTTTAAGAGGCCGCTCGAAAAACGGATTTAGCCGCTAAAAGGCCGGGGCGATATCTCCTGGACCGTTGGTTTTTACACCCCCCTTTGGTCGGGAGGCCAGATGTATTTGTGCATCTGGAGCTGGAAGCGGGCGCGAAGCCGGTCTTCCAAGACCCATGCCACTAGGTCCTTGGGAGCCAGCCTGCCGGTGACAGTGGAAAAAAGCACGGTCACTTTATTGCTCAGGTCGTTATCTTTGATGATTTTTCGTGCAAATTCATAGTCTTGCCTGTCCTGGCAGACAAATTTGACTTCATGGTGGGGTAAAAGGCTCTTCAGGTTGGACCAGTGCATGCGCCCGGTCATGCCGGAGCCGGGGCATTTTATATCCATGATCACATGCACCCTGGGGTCCACTTGGGAAATGTCCAGGGCGCCGGAGGTCTCCAAAAGAACCGCTAATCCCCGGTCGCACAGGCTTTGCAACAACTCCAGGGTGGGTTCCTGGGCCAGGGGCTCGCCGCCCGTGACCTCGATCCGGTCTACGTCAAAGGAGAGCAGCTTTTTAACTATGCGATCAAAGGACAGATATTCGCCTTCATCTTTGGCATATTCAGTATCGCACCAGGAGCAGCTCAAAGGGCATCCGCTAAGTCGCAGAAATACGCAAGGCAGCCCGGCAAAGGTGGATTCTCCCTGTATGCTTAAAAAACATTCATTTATCTTCAGCTGTTTCATTTGCACGTATTAAAATTCTTGGGTACCTTTTTATATAGATGCCCCGGAATTTGGTTTTTATCAGCCACCGTTTTAAAAGGAGGCTTTTTGTGGAGTTGTTAATCGGTCTTTGCCTGCTTATTGTTGCGGTCAGATTCTTGTCTCCCCGGCCTGGTTATGTCCGGGTGCGCAGAAACAGACCCTGTAGACGCGGCAGACGATAACAGATAATCAAACGGTTTCCCAGCCCGATCCGGTAAATAACCTGATTCGGGAGGATGCACTTTGGGGTTTTGCATCTGTCTCTTAACATAATTAGCGTATATGATTTTATCAGCCCGACTAGATGAATCCAGTCGGGTTTTGCTGTGACAGGGATTGGGCTTATCTGCCGTTAAAAGCCGTAATCCCTTTGGTTTTTTTGGTTTATTAGGTTTCCACCCCGTAAAAGGCTTACTGTCCTTTTACGGGGTGTTTTAATTTGGGGAGCAGGCAATATTCCTAGTCGGTCATATTCATGGTGTCGCCTGCTGGTAGTCCCAGTTCCTTGGCCCGCAATGCCCGGCGAACCAGTTTGCCGGTGCTGGTCTTCGGCAACTCGTCCATGAATTCAACTTCCTTTAGCGGAATATCCGGGGAAAGATTGGCCTTTACATAGGCCTTTATCTCCAGGTTCAAGCGGCTTGAAGGCGGGATATCACTGTGCACAGTGACAAAGGCCTTCATGGTCACCGGCCCTTCCACCGAGGTGCGGCTGATTACGGCCGCCTCACTGACAGACGGATGCCTGGCGATGATTTGCTCCACCTCATAAGGGCCTATGAATTTATCCTCGACCTTTATCAGGTCGTCATTGCGTCCTTGCAGATAGATGTAGCCGTCTTCATCGGTCACCGCCATGTCACCGGTCAAGAACCAGCCCTCACGGCGGAAATAGTCTTCATAACGCTCTCGATCCTGCCAAAGGCCGCTGGCCATGGCGGGCCAGTTGGGGCGCACCGCCAGTTCTCCCATGGTCAAAAAGTTCAGGGGCTCTCCGTTTTCATCCACCACCGCGGTTTCGACTCCGGGCAGGGGCCTGCCTATGGAGGTGAGCTTGATATCCATGGTGCAGAAATTGGCCACCAGTATCATACCGGTTTCAGACATCCACCAGGTGTCGTGGGGCGGGTGGTTCAGGTTGTTTCTACACCAGAAAAAAAGCTCAGGGGTAAGGGGTTCGCCCACTGAGGCAATATGGCGCAGCTTGCTGAAATCATAACGGCCCGGCAGGTCTTCTCCGGCAGCCACCAGTTTTCTCAAGATCATGGGGCTGGTGTACCAGACATTTATTTTGTGCCTCTCCAGGGTGCGATACCAGGTGGAGGCGCTGAAGGGTTCGGCCTGCACCACGGAAGATGCGCCGCAAAGCCAGGGGGCGAATGAGGAATAGACCGTGCCTGTAACCCATCCCGGATCTCCGTCTGTCCAAAGGATGTCCCCGGGATGAAGGTCCAGGGCGTAATAGGCGCTGGCCTTTATGCCCACACTGTCTCCGTGGCTGTGGACCACCCCTTTGGGCGGACCGGTGGAACCGGAGGTGTAGACGATATAGAGCGGTGTTTTGGGTGAGTGGAATTTGGGGTCGCATCTTTTGGGCAGGCTTGTGATAATTTCGTTTATCACCACTTCGTGCCCGCTTGTGGCCACCGGCGGTCCTTGGGTGAGTAAAAAATGCCTGACCGAGGTGAGCGCTTCCGCGGGCAGCCGTTCCAGATAATCCGGATGAGTCAAGATTCCTTTGGGCTTGCCGTTTAGCAGACAGGCTTCAAGCTGGGCGAAGTCCGCCTTGGAATGAAGAATGCAGAAGACAACTCCCAGCCTGGCGCAGGCCAGCATGGCAAAATAAATCTCAGGCCCCTGGGGCAAAAGCACAAACAGCCGGTCGCCGGAACAATAGCCCAGGCCGCTTAGCATGTTGGCCCACTGACAGGAGATTTCCTGGAGGTCCTGATAGCTGAATCGCCTTATTTCACCTGCTTTTTCCACAATCAGGGCCACCTGGTCCGCTGTTTCGGGGTTATCGGCCCATAGGTCTATGGCTGAACCCACCAGGTCTATGCGGCCGGTTTGGTCTTTGACCAGTTGTTCGGAAAATTTCTCCCAGGAAAAAGAGCGGTAGACCTTTTCATAATCTCCCAGGTTTGAATTTTCGCATTGTGATCTTATGCGGGCCTTGATCATTTTGTCATTCTCTTTGGGTTTTAAGGTTTAAGTTAAAAGCTCCAAGAGGCCTTTATTTATTCTATGTTCATATTGGTTGGTCAGGTCCAGATTTTAAAGGGGGCGTGAACCTCCCTGGCCCTGGCTACGATTTTGGCCGCCCGCGGGCTGTAGATTCTGTAGTCCTCCCTGGGCTGATGGGCGGATAAAAGGCTTTTTAAAACTTCCCTGACCGAGGCGGCCACGGCCCGCGGCCGGTAGCCCCCCTCGAGCGCCAGTAAAAGAGGCGCTCCCAGACTGAGCGGCCCCAACAAAGCGCAGATACGGGCCAGTTCGCCAAAGCCCTTTTCCGTCATAAGTCCCATGCCCAAGGGATCCTGTCTGTGGGCGTCAAAGCCGGCCGCCACCATGACAAGCTCCGGCTCATAATTCCGCATGACTGATTTAAGCACTTCCCGGTAGATGTAGATCGCTTCCTCGTCGTTAAAATCCTTGGGAACCGGCAGGTTCAGGCTGTAGCCCTCGCCCTTGCCTTCACCGGTTTCCTCCCAGTGCCCGGTATAGGGAAAGGCGGCCAGATAATGGGTGGAGATATACATGACCCGGTCGTCTTCATAAAATAGTTCCTGAAGTGCGTTTCCGTGATGAATATCCCAATCCACTATCAGGATGCGTTTCATGTTCAGTTTCTTTAGGGCGTATTTGGCCGCCACGCCCAGGTTGTTGAATATGCAGAAGCCCCCGGCCCGGTCTAATAGGGCGTGATGCCCGGGCGGGCGCACCAGGGCGAACAGGGCTTCCAGTTCTCCGTTTAAAAGGGATTTTACGCCCTTGACACACCCTCCGGCGGCCAGATAGGCAGGCAGGTAGCTGCTTACACCGGAGGGAGTGTCCGGGGCCAGGTGTACATGACTGAGTTGAGCGGTTCTGAGGACCATCTCCACATATTTGGGGGAGTGCGCCATCTCGAGCATTTCCAGGCTGGCCAACTCGGGCTGTATATGAGTGAACTGGTCATCGAATTCATGGGCCAGCATTTCATAAACAGCCTTGAGCCTCATGGGGCTCTCCGGGTGGGTCAGGCCTGTTTTATGCTCCAAATAGCGGTTGTCCCGCATTATGCCGAGTTTCAAGGACATAGCTGGGAGCCGATTTCAAGTGTCATCATGCGTTCACAAGTAAATCCGCCGCAGAATCTAAAACCCATTTTCCGATATAGGTTAACTGCCGCGAAATTAAAGGTCTCCACTTCCAGCCACAGCCGCGTCATCCCCTTTTGGCGGGCAAATTCGATCACCGCCAGGGTGATGAGGGTGCCGAGGCCCCGATTGCGGTAGCCCTTGCTCACAAAGATCAGATATTCGCCTTCCAAGGCGGTTTCATTCGGTAAAAGGGCCGCGTGCCCCACCACGGAGTCACCTTCCCAAGCCGCAAAACAATGGGCGTTTTTTATTATGGTATCCACCCATTGAGACCTTGTCTCCGGATTCTCCGGAGGCAGGCCCTGACTGGCCGGCATGGGATCAAAGGCGTCATACATCTTGAGAACCGAATTACGGCTATCCGGCAGGCAGGGCCCCAGGGAAAAGGGCCGGCCCAGCTTGTCCAGGCAGGTGACGCACTGCTTGGGAGCCATCAAAGCCTTTGCTCCTTTTAGGGGGTGCAAGGCCGGGACTTGGAGCCCCGGCCCGCTCATGTTCGCAATGTGGTTGCCCCCGGGAGTCAGCCGGAAAAAACAAACCAGGGGTTTTCCCTTTGCAAAGCACGCAAGCATCCGGTCTGCATGCCTTTTTAGAATGTCGAGTCAGGCTGTGCTGGCTACACGCTCTTTGATCAGCTGCTCCAAAACGCTGGGGTCGGCAATGGTGGTGGTGTCTCCCATCTCTTTTATGTCTCCGGCCGCTATTTTCTGGAGCATCCGGCGCAGGATCTTGCCGCTTCTGGTCTTGGGCAGGGCGTCGGCCCATTGGATCACGTCCGGTGTTGCCACCGGGCCGATCTCGGAACGCACCATTTTGACCAATTCCTTTTTGATCTCATCGGTTTTTCCCACGCCTGTGTTCAGGGTGACAAAGGCGTAGATTCCCTGGCCCTTGACCGGGTGCGGGAAGCCCACCACGGCGGCCTCGGCCACATCCCGATGAGCCACCAGGGCGGATTCGATCTCCGCGGTCCCGAGCCTGTGGCCGCTGACATTGATCACATCGTCAATACGGCCTATGATCCAGAAATAGCCGTCTTCGTCGTATTTGGCTCCGTCTCCGGTAAAGTACATGCCCGGAACCTGGGAGAAGTAGGTTTCAATAAAGCGTTTATGGTCCCCGAAAACCGTGCGGGCCATGCCGGGCCAGGGCTTTCTGATGCAGAGCACCCCTTCCTGATTGGGATATCTGGCCGGTTCACCGGTGTCGGGATCTATGATAACCGGGTCCACTCCAAAGAAAGGCTGGGCGCAGGAGCCCGGTTTCAGTTCATGAACCCCGGGCAAAGGCGTCATCATGTGGCCGCCGGTTTCGGTCTGCCACCAGGTGTCCACAATGGGGCAGCGGCTCTTGCCCACATGCTCGTAATACCAGCGCCAGGCCTCCGGGTTGATGGGCTCACCGACCGTACCCAGAAGCCTCAGGGAAGAAAGGTCGTATTTGTCCACCATGGCCGCGCCTTCCTTGGCCACGGAGCGGATAACCGTCGGCGCGGTGTAGAATTTGCTGACCTGGTATTTTTCCACAACCTGCCAGAATCGGTCAAAGCCCGGATAGCTCGGCACTCCCTCGAAAATCAGGCCGGTGAGGCCATTGATCAAGGGGCCGTAGACCAGATAGGTGTGACCGGTGATCCAGCCGATATCAGCCGTGCACCAGAAGACTTCGTCATCTTTTAAGTCAAAGGTGATCCTGGTGGTCATGGCCGCATAGAGCAGATAACCGCCATGGGTGTGGACCACTCCCTTGGGTTTTCCGGTGCTGCCGCTGGTATATAGAATGAAAAGCGGGTCTTCGGCGTCCATAGGCTCCGGCTCCACGTAGTCCGGCAGATCCGGGTCTGCCATGACCTCATGCCACCAGGATTCGTTTTCGCCAAGCGTAAGGCCCAGGCCGCAGCGGTCAAGAACTAATACATTCTCTACTTCCGGGCAGTTGGGTAAAGCCGCATCCACCGCGTTCTTAAGGGGGATAGTCTTGCCGGACCGGAAGGAACCGTCGGCCGTGATCACCATCTTTGCTCCACAGTCGTTGATGCGGTTGGCCAGGCTTTCGGCCGAAAATCCGCCAAAGACGATGCTGTGAATCACGCCCAGCCTGGCGCAGGCGAGCATGGCTATGGCCAGTTCGGGCACCATGGGCATATATATAACCACCCGGTCGCCCTTTTTAAGCCCTTTTGCCTTCAAGGCCGCAGCCGCTTTGTTCACCTTTTGATAGAGTTCTTTATAGGTCAGGCTGAGGCTTTGGTTCGGGTCGTCTCCCTCCCAGAAATAAGCTGTTTTTTCACCGATGGTGTCGATGTGACGATCAAGGCAATTATAGGTTGCGTTCAGCTTGGCTCCGCCAAACCATGAAATTTTTCCCTGGGGAAAGTCGTACTCAAGTACATGTTCCCACTTTTGCTGCCAGGAAAGGTATTTCTCGGCCTGTTCGGCCCAAAAGGCGTCCGGATCTTCCAGGGACCTTTTATGAAGAGCCTGGTACTCTTCATGCCCTTTGATGAATGCGGTTTCCTGAAAGCCTGGAAGGTGAGCGCTGTAAACCTCCGTGGTTTCAGTCATGGCAGTCTCCTTTGTAGAAAGCAGGTTGGGGAAAACCAAGCTTGTGTACTGATGTTGACACAGGTAAGGCCGGTTTTGCAACCAGGTATAGGGATACTGTATGCAAACTATGGAAACCGGACGGGGTAATCCTAAAGTTTATTTAATTGGAGATTAAATATATGTGGAAAAATCCGGGTTTTATCTAGGGGATGGAGATGGTTGTAAAAAAACTTTGCGAAAAAAATCTCAAAATAAAAAGTATGGTGAATAGAAAACACCACGCCGTCTTAACGATAGACGAGCATGGTGTTTTATTGATTTTTAAAGGTCAAAGACCAGGGAAAAGGTGCTGCCTTTGCCTGGTTCGCTTTCCACTTCCACATGACCACCCTGGGCTTGGGTCAGGTGTTTGACAATGGCCAGCCCCAGGCCGGTTCCCCCGATTTCGCGGGAGCGGTTTTTATCCACCCGGTAAAAGCGCTCAAATATTCTGGGCAGGTGTTCTCCGGGTATACCCATTCCGGTGTCAATGACCTGGATTCGGATCTGGTCGGAGGTTTTTCGCATGGCCAGGGTGACCCTGCCGCCTGTGTCCGTGTATTTGATTGCGTTCACCATCAGGTTCAGTATGGCTTCTTCGAGCTGACGCCTGTCCGCCCAAAGGGTTTGATTCACATCATCCAGCTTACTGAAGAGCTCAACCCCCTGTTGTTCGGCCAGATCGCTCACTGTGCTCAGAACCGAGTCGGCCAGTTCGGCCAGACGCACCATTTCCGGTTTTCCGCCCGCACCGCCGGTTTCCACCTTGGCCAGTTCCAAAAGGTCCTGGGATAGGTTTTCCAGACGTTCGGCCTGCCTTCTGATCATCTCCACAAAGCGGCGGGCAAAATCAGGGGATTCAAGGGCGCCGTCTAAAAGCGTCTCTGCCGAACCCCTTATGGCTGTGAGCGGGGTTCTTAATTCGTGAGATACATTGGCCACAAAATCCCGCCTTATTTCTTCGGTGCGACGGTGTTCCGTGACGTCGTGGAGAACCGCAACGCAGCCCGCGCCGGTTTCGGTTGCGGGCAGGCGTACGACTGTCAGTTCCAGGTATTTTGGATTTTGGCCTATGGTCCTTATTTCGCTGGTTTTCTGCTCTCCGCTCAGGCGGGTCTGCCGCATGGCCTGGACCAGATCGGCATTACGGAATATTTCGGAGGGCATCTTGCCCACCGGGTCTTCGGTAAGGTCCAGCATCTCAGCAAGGGCATGGTTGGTAAGGAGAATGCGCCCCTCCCGGTCGGTAACCAATACGCCTTCGGCCATGCCCCGCAGAATCCCGGCCAGGCGATCCCTGGTCATGGTAACCGCCTCGATTTTATCCTGTATGGTGTCTGTCATGCGGTCAAAGGCCCGGCCCAATTCACCGATTTCGTTCGACGGGTAGCGCCTGAACCGGCGGGAGAGGTCTCCTCCGGAAATGGCTGTTGCTGTGGAGGTAAGGGCCTTGAGCGGTTTGGAGATTCCCCGGGCCATGAAATAAGCGGCCGCAATGGAAAGCAGTACACCAAGTAAAAGGGCGCTCAATATCAGGTTTCTGGTGCGCCCAAGCATAACCTCCACCTCGGCCAGGGGCATGGCCAGACGGATCACCAGTTTTTCTCTATTCGGTTTGTCAAGCAGAGTGGCCGCATACATAAGGCCCTTGCCCAAGGTGGTGCTGTATCTTGTCTCCACCGGGGTTTTATGGTTATAAGCCGCAATCACCTCCGGTCTGGCGGCATGGTTTTCCGTGTCGGCCAGCTCATGAAAGGGAATCTTGGAGTCGCCCAGAACCACGCCGTTTTTGTCAATGATAGTGACCCTGAACCCAAGGCGCACCCCCAGCTGATCGGCCAACTTGTCCATTACCGCGGGATTGTCGCCAGGCGGACGACGGTCGCCCACCACCTCTTCGGTAAGCACAAGATTGTGCTTAAGGTTAGTCGCCAGTGTCTCCAGCATCTGTTCGCGCAGGGAGTTTTGCAAGATGATGGCTACGAAAACCAAGGTTGCCAAAACCACTGCCAGACAACCGGCCAGTATGGTTCCCTGGAAGGATAGCCTCAGTCTCATTGGGGCTCCCTGAAACGGTATCCAATACCCCGCACCGTCTCAACGCTTTCCTGCATGGGGCCCAATTTGGTTCTGAGCCTTCTTATATGGGTGTCCACTGTGCGGGCATAGCCCTGGTAGGAATATCCCCAAACCATCTGCAGGAGAATCTCCCTGGTCTGCACCTTGCCGCTGTGGGTGGCCAGATGGTGCAAGAGCTTGAATTCCGTGGCCGTGAGGCTGATCTCCTTGCCCTCCACCTCCACGCTGGGCCGCTGGGGATCAATGACAAGATCACCGTATTTCAACGGGCCTGTGCTATCGTCCTGCTCGGTTATCCTGCGCAGGATGGCCTGGACCCTCAAGACCACTTCCCTGGGGCTGAAGGGCTTGGCCAGGTAGTCGTCCGCTCCGATTTCAAATCCGATTATCCGGTCGGTTTCGCTGGCCAGGGCGGTGAGCATGAGAATAGGCACCTGATGAGTGTCTTTGTTTTGCCTAAGCTTGCGGCAGACCTCTTTTCCGTCCAGGCCCGGAAGCATCAGATCCAGGATTACCAGATCCGGTTTTTCCTTGTTTGCCAGATGAAGGGCCTCCAGTCCATCCATGGCCGTCTTGACCTCATAACCCGCTTGGCTAAGGTTGAAATCCAGTAAATCCAGGATGTCTTGCTCGTCTTCCACCACCAGAATGGTAGGTTTAGTCATGTGACCTCATTTTATTTTAAAGGTGATCGGCTTAAAAGCCATTTTGCCGACAGGGCCTTTGGGGCCTTTCGACCAGTTTGACTTTTGCCTCCAATCGTCAACAATTAAAAGTTATTTTGTCATATGGCATAGTCTGTAACAATACGCTAGAAGGCCAGGGGGGGAATTAACCTACTTGTAACATAATTATAGAATGTTCTTTCCTAGTTTGGGGCAAGGCATTGACAGGCTATCCAGACGGGAGTAACCTTCTTTGTTGCTTAGTAGGAATTTTGGTTTTCTTTAAATATATGTGAGGATTAGCATTGGAGCCACAACAAGACCCCGAAGTCGCGGCAACCCGCGGCCGGGGGCTTTTTTCGTTTTTCGGTCCTGACGCGGCACGCAGAATCGTCATATCAGTGTTGATCGGCCTGGTTTCAGGCTTGGGGGCCATGATCTTTTTCTTTGGCCTGGAATGGGGACGCTGGTTCTTCCTGGGATATCTGGCCGGAGCCCCGGCTCCGGTGCCTGCGGGTGAACACCTGGTCCACTTGGCTGTGAACACTCCCTACCGACCCTGGGTGTTGTTCTTGGTGCCGGCGATCGGCGGCCTAGTTAGCGGTTTCCTTGTATACACCTTTGCCCCGGAGGCAGAGGGGCATGGCACTGACGCCATGATAGACGCCTTTCACAACAAAAAGGGAATCATCAGAACCAGGGTTCCTTTTATCAAAACCCTCTCCAGCGTCATCACCCTGTCCACCGGCGGCTCGGCAGGTAAGGAAGGCCCCATTGCCCAGATAGGCGCAGGCTTTGGCTCCTGGCTCAGCAGGCTTTTGAAGTTTTCGGTCAGGGAAAGGCGCATATTTTTGCTGGCCGGAACAGCGGCCGGCTTGGGCGCTATCTTCAGGGCTCCTTTGGGGGCTGCCATAACTTCGGTTGAGGTGCTTTACCGGGAGGATTTCGAGTCTGAGGCAATCATTCCTTGTGTTATCAGCTCGGTTATAGCTTACAGCCTTTTCACCTATCATTTTGGCTTTGACCCCATTTTTGCCACACCCAAATTTGTGTTTCGGGATTTCAGGGAGCTTTTGGTCTATGCGGTGTTGGGTTTGGTCTGCGCTCCGGTGGGGGCCCTTTATGTCAAGACCTTCTATGGCATAAGGGATAAATTTCGCGAATTCACCTCTATCCCGAAGTTTGTGCGTCCGGCCTTGGGCGGTCTGGGTGTGGGCCTTATCGGTCTGGCCATTCCCGAGGCGATCAGCGGAGGCTACGGTTACCTGCAACTGGCCATCTACGGACAGATGGGAGTGGGCATCATGTGTCTGGCCGCGGCAGCCAAGATCGTCACCACGGGCCTGACCATCGGTTCGGGCGGTTCCGGCGGTGTGTTTGGCCCCACCCTATTTATAGGAGGCATGCTCGGCGGCGTGGTGGGTGTGGTGGGGCACCAGTTGTTCCCCGATATTGTGCACCAACCCGGGGCTTATGTTCTGGTGGGAATGGCTGCCTTTTTCGCGGGTTCGGCCAAGGCTCCCCTTGGCGCCTTGCTGATGGTTTCCGAGATGACCTGGTCCTATGGGTTGTTGCCGCCTCTGATGCTGGTGTCGGTGATCGCGATTCTGTTCAACCGTTTTGGCAGCATTTACGAAAAGCAGATCGGAAACAAGTTTCAATCTCCGGCCCATGAACAGGATCTCACTGTAAATGTGCTCTCGGAATTGACAGTGGCGGATATCTTTGAACCAAGTGACGGATTCCGCCCCCTGCCTGCTGAAACCACCTTTAAACAACTGCAAAGGGAGATAGCCCATTCGGGGCAGGATGTCTTTGCCGTGGTGAATCAGCACCAGCGTCTCATAGGGGTTCTTTCCATAAAGAATATCCGCACTGTGATCTTTGAGGAGTCTTTGAAGGATCTTATAGTGGTGGGTGAACTATGCACCAAACCAGTTAGTTTAACCCCCCGCCAGGATCTTTACGACGCGCTTTTGGTGTTTTTGGATTCGGGGTATGGTCAGATTCCGGTGGTTGATAAGACCGAAGAAGGGGAAGAACGGCTTCTGGGGCTTTTGAGCCACGAGGATGTGATCAGCGCTTACCACTCTCTGGTTAGCAAGCGAATGGAAACAAACGACTGAGTAAGATTATAAGTCGGTATGAATCTCCCCCTGGAAATCCGGAAAGGTTTTTGTTTGAGTCAGGCCACCATGGCCTGCCCCTGTTTATTCTGATAATACATCTGTTCCAGCTCGGCAGGTGGGATATTTCCGATTGGCTCCAACAAGCGCCGATTGTTGAACCAATCCACCCAGGCCAGGGTGGCGAATTCCACGGCCTGACGATGCTTCCAGGGGCGTTTTTGGTTGATCACTTCAGTTTTGTATAAGCCGATAACCGATTCGGCCATGGCGTTGTCATAGGAATCACCCACGCTGCCCACAGTGGGCACGATGCCCGCATCAGGCAGCGTATGGACAGGTACTGAGAGCCCCTGTCTGAGTGGTGCACAGCGGCCCGGTGTCCTTGCGGGCAAATACATCAATGATAAAGGCAACGTAGGCAAATCAACGCCAGGTCGAAACATAGGTGAGATCGGCGATCCACAGCTCATTGGGACGCTCGGCCGTAAAGTTGCGCCGGACCAAGTCGGTCGGGCAAAAAGCGTCATCTTTAGGAGTGTCAGGAATTTCGTGTATGGAGCCAATTGTGAGATAATCACCCCTTCATCGGAGGAGTACGCACAATGCTACCAAGGACGAGTTGCTCAAGGGTTATGAGAAGCCCGAAGACCTGTTGGGAGAAAACGGAATATTCCAAGAGCTGAAAGAAGGCCCTGGTTGAGAAGGCGCTTGGAGCGGAGCTTACGCACCACCTGGGCTGCGAGAAAGGTAAGAAGCCAAAAAGCCAAAAGCGGCAACACCCGAAACGGCCACGGCAAAAAGCGGGTGAAATCAAGCGGTGGCGAAATGGAGTTGTCAGTCCCCCGCGACCGTGACGGCAGCTTCGAACCTCAGTTGATCAAAAAGGGCCAGCGCCATTTCGACGGCTTTGACGACAAGATCATTTCCTTGTATGCCCGAGGCATGACGGTCCGGGAAATCCAGTCACATCTCAAGGAGCTATACGCAGTCCAGGTTTCGCCCGACCTGATTTCGCGAGTGACCGACGCCGTTATGGAAGAGGTTCGGGAATGGCAGAATCGGCCCCTGGACGCCCTTTACCCTCTGGTGATCTTCGACGCCCTGCGGGTCAAAAT
>NZ_AZAC01000006.1 GCF_000931935.2 Dethiosulfatarculus sandiegensis | reverse complement strand
ACAAATTCGGGGGAGGTTCACTCATCAACCTTGGTTGACTCGCCGCGAAATGCCTCTAACAGACTGTTCTTAATCTCATGGCAGAGCGCGCGGAATGGAGCAATGATTATTACCAAAGAGGTGCGATTAGCGAGAAACGCGCTACGGATAACCAGTTCTGTAGCCCTGGTCTTGCCGGCGCTGGTGGGCATCTGAACAATTGCGGATTCACCTTTTAATACATCCTTTTGGCCAAGGAGGTGTTGAGCAGGCCAAAGTTCCTTTATAAAGGTGTCCTTTTGTATTGCTGGCTGCCACTTGTCTCTTGGCAGTTCGGAGTAGAACGGCAGCGCCTTCCACGAGGAATTTTCGATTTTTTTCCTAATTACAGCTGCGATCACGTCTCCAAACAAGAGTTGCCGAGGCGTCCCATGTTCATAGACCGCTTTTCTAAGTTGACTTACCCAATCAATCAAATTTTCCTCATCATTGCCATCCTCAAAAAAATCAACAACCATTTTTGAAATGGATTCAATATATTCTCTAAACGGTCCATCCCATATGTCAAAATCGGTTGAAAGGTCTGCTTGTAACAACCAGAGCAGCAAGTCTTCCAACCCCTCACCGTCTAAATCCGGGCAGTCTCCATCAATCCATTTGGACATTACTGATGAGCTTCCAGGAAGATCGCAGAGGTAGTAAGCAGCTGAGCCCAGCAGAACAAGGTATGGGTCGAGCGATTCATTCAACTTCGACTGTAGATAGGAATCAAAAAACCGAGCTGAAAAAATGAGATTGTCGCGTAGTTCGATAATGGATTCCGGCTGGATTCCTTCGCGATTAATCGCTGCAGCTAAGTCGCCTAACATGCCAATGGTCAAGGAGAATAGTTTGGCCGGATCTTGCGGGATACTAATGTGGTGCTCTTCCGGAACGCCATATTCATACATTTTAGCTTTGGATCGGGTCACGCCAAGCAGTTTTTGCGATCTTTGTTCAGGCCTCATCCGCTGCTCTCCTATAAAGCTCGTGGACAAGGGGCATCATCTGATCACCTTTAAAAATCAGGAGTGTAAGGCGATCAGAATAGGGGTGCGTGGAGCAATCGGTTGATGTATTGGTGCCACCATCAAAAAGCGCACTGTCGAACAGTGCCACAGCTCCATAGACTTCCTTGTAGGGATAGTCAATTTCATTTTGAAACCGTTCGATTTTCACGGCTTCATCAAACTCATTGCGGTTATGCAGCCTTTGTTTAATGGCATTTAGGGATTCAGCCTTCCTATTTATATCTTTAGCCGAACCATCCACTGCTTCTTGAAGTTTTGCCTTAGGTTTTTTCCCTGAGAACTGTGCCTTGGCCTCAAAGATGGCTAGTTGGTCCTGAGATGAAGCCTTGCCATCCGTTACGATGTGAAACCCAATAATATCACTGCCTTTTGTAGATTCGTTGCGGATGGTCTTGTCACCATAACGGGTTCGGGGAACCCAGTAGCCAAGTAGATATTCTAGAAAATCTGCCACCAACACTTCGCCGAAGTCACCAGAGCGGATACTTGGGCCAGGCGCAGCTTTTGGATCAGGGAATTTAATATTGTTGAGATATTCAGAACGAGAGCACTTTATCCCTCGGCGCCAATAATCAATTTCGCTGTCAAAACAATAATGGTTGCGGAAATGCTTGGCCCATTCTGAGAGCACCTCTTCATCTTCCTGATGCTGAAAATTCCAGATTTCAACTTCCTTGCCATCTGTCGTCTGTAATCGTTCTCTAGTTGTAGTTGCTAAATAGGTTGT
>NZ_AZAC01000005.1:81772-102163 GCF_000931935.2 Dethiosulfatarculus sandiegensis | reverse complement strand
GAAAAATATCTTACGTTATCGTTTTCTAAAAGGTAATTCAGAGAGAAAAGAGGTCGGCCTGTAGTTTTTTTATGCACCGGCCAACAAAAAACCAGTCTGATGTGCTATTTACTGTGCATCATCCATACTGGTCTGTAAATTCATTATAGAATTTATGAAGATATGTGTCTGGTGCCGAAGGGGAGACTCGAACTCCCACGAGTATACACCCACTAGACCCTGAACCTAGCGCGTCTACCAATTCCGCCACTTCGGCAATAGACTTTATTTTTTGTGAAGCACCTGACTGATGGTTGGTGCCGAAGGGGAGACTCGAACTCCCACGGGTATACACCCACTAGACCCTGAACCTAGCGCGTCTACCAATTCCGCCACTTCGGCATCCAGACTCGCGTCAAGAACGGGCAAAATCTATCTGTGTGCCACGTTGTTGTCAAGTGGTTTGTCTGGTAAATGGCAAGAAAAAGAAATGCAACCACAAGAAGAGAAGGTAACCATGATTATACTGCGCGGTCTGGAAGAGGTGCGCGAGCGCTACCAAAACCCGGTCGTAACCATCGGTAATTTTGACGGTGTGCATCTGGGCCACCAGGCCCTTTTTGAGAAGACCACCGAACGCGCCAAAGAGCTTGGCGGCACCAGCCTGGCCATGACCTTTGAGCCCCACCCCATGAGGGTGTTGCGCCCGGCGGTTAACTTGCCCTTGATAAACACCTTGGAGCAAAAGACCCGCTTAATAGAAAAATGCGGCTTGGATGTTCTTATCAGCGTGCGCTTTGATGAAGATTTCGCCGCCTTGAGCGCAGATGATTTTGTGGACAAGCTCCTGGTGGGGCGGCTTGGGGTCAGCGAAGTGGTGATCGGCTATGATTTTGCCTTTGGTAAAAAGGGGTTGGGCGATGCCGAACTCTTACGCTCCAAGGAAAAACAAAGTCATATCACAACCCATGTAGTGGGCCCTGTGATAATGGAGGGACGTCCCATCAGCTCCACCAGGGTGAGGCAGGTGGTGCGCGCCTGTGACGTTAAGACCGCTCGCAAGCTTTTGGGGCGTTTTTATCGCATTTCCGGCAAGGTCATCACCGGTCACGGCCGGGGAGGTCGTCTTTTGGGCTTTCCCACAGCCAATCTCAAGGTCAGGGATGAACTCCTGCCCGGCCCCGGGGTTTATGCGGTTCTGGCTCAGTTGGAGTCCGGCAAAAGGCTTGTGGGCGTTACTAACGTGGGCAAAAATCCCACCTTTGGTGATTCTGGTCTGAGCGTGGAGACCCACATTTTGGACTTTGACGAAGATCTTTATGGTCAGGATATGAAAGTCGACTTTGTGGAGCACTTGAGGCCTGAGAAAAAATTCAGCTCTGCCGAGGAACTGGTCAAGGGCATAAGTGCGGATGTGGCCAAAGCCAGGAAAATATTGGCCAACTTCCTCCCCGGTTGAGGCTTTATCAAGTCCATTGAAACAGCCCGCTCCCTGAAAAAAAGGGAAGCGGGCTGTTTTTTTAAATGGCTTTTCGGCGTCTTGTTCGGGTCAGTCGTCAAAATCCCCTTTAGGGCCCTTGTCGCTGTCCAAGTGAGCGGCTTTTTCCCTGATCAGGGCTTCGGTCCATTGGGCCGGGTCTTCAGTGCGTTCAGCCTTGGCCGGCATCTCATGGGATTCGGCCTCCAGGATGGCCTCCAGGGCCAGGGGGGCTGTGTCTTCGGCATTAAAGACATGGGCCAAAAGGCCGTAGACAAAGTCTTCCACAGCCTGGGCCATGCGCTCCCGGATCTCCACGGGCTGGGACAGGATCTTGTTTTCAAAGGGCAGGTTCAGTTTTTTGAAGCCGCCGCCCTTAAGGCCATTTTCCGACGCATAGTCCAGCATTTCCTGCCACAGTTCCTGGGTTACGCCTGCATCGGGCAGCTTTATGAAACTGCCGTCATCAGCCAGTTCGGCATTGCCGTAGTCATTGACCTTGACTCCCCAGGAGATCATCTGCAGGGCAGTGGCAACGTTGGCCTTGGTGGTGTGGGTCTCGGCGGCGATCCTGCGCAGGCGGTCGGAATTGTTGCCGGAGGTGCCGTGCTGGGCCCCTGATACCCCAAAGGGCACCAGGCCTTGATGGATCTCCTTGGTGAGTTCCACCTGGATGCCCTGCTCGGAGGTCTGGATGCCGTGAGCCGTGCCGTTGTTCAGTGCGATCCAGTCCGGGAAGATGCCGTGGGCGTTAAGGCCCTTTATCTGGAACAGGGCCTCGTCAGCCGTGGAAAGCCCTTCCTTGCCCTTGATCTCGCCAACCTCGGTTTCCAGTCCGGCCCAGGAGGGAATATATTGATTGAGGTTGATGCCGGCCAGCAGGTTGTCGTCATTGGGCAGATGCGAGGCGTCCACCGCGATGGAGGTTATACCCGCTTCAAACATGGTGGGAATCTCTGTGCGGGCAATGACCAGGTCTTCGGACTTCTTTATACCGTAATGGTCTGCATGCACCGCTACCGGCACAGTGATATTCAGCTCATTCATGAGGCTGTCCACATAGCGGGTGATATTCCAGTAGTTCACCGCGCAGTAGGCGTTTGCCCCGCCTTCGCTCTTGGCGATTTCAATAATCAGGGCCGCGTTGGCTTTTTGGGCCGCTTTGAGCGCTCCCCTTAAGACCAGGAAGTTGCGGCCGTTGGCCGCTATGGTCATGGCCTTGCCCTTTTTCAACATGGCCCGGTCTATGACCTTGCCGCTGACGATCAGGGCCTGGGAATTGGGGAAAAGTTTGACTACATTGGGAGGCCTGCCCACGGCAAGCGCTTCTTGGAATTGTTTTTCATCCATACGGCACGTCCTTTTTTGCAAATGGTATTTGGGCTGAGCAACACGGCCGGAAAGGCGTCACCAACCTTGACCTCAGTCTACATTATCAAAAACCTAATCTTCAATAGGGCTTTTTCCCGTCCGCTCACTGGTTTGTAAACTCAAATTTTATATCATCTTCAGGGTCATAAGAAGAATCGGTGAATTCCACAAAGCACAAGTCGCTTAAAGCGCTTATGCGGTGGGCCACACCGGGCTGCATCCACAGCCTGGAGCCGGGGCCAAGGTCATAGGTCTGCCTCTGGCCGGTTTCCGGGCAGGCCAGCTCCACCCTGGCCTGGCCTGAGACTACATAAAAACCTTCGTTTTTCTTTTGGTGCACATGCCCGCCCCTGTAGCCGCTTCCCTGGTTTAAGGTGAGCAGGCATATGCGGCAAACCGGCAGATCGTCAATAATGAGATGGACCTGTCCCCGATTGTCCTGCCATTGTTTTTCCACGGCAAAGCCGCTGGTGTAAGGCAAAGTTTTCAGCTCCACCCTTTGGGCCAGATCCAATTGGGGCCGGGCCTTTGCATGAAGGGGCGGCTGATTTTCACGGCCTCCTTTTTTTCTCAAAAGGGCGCGCTCCCCGGCAGGCAAGGGGATGGCCCCTCCCAGGCGCTCAGCCTCCACCACCACCCTGGAGGCGGTCTCCAGCTTCTCGGTTCTGGCCCAGGCATTTTCCAGGTTGCTGCCCAGGGCCACGGTGCCGTGATGGTCTAAAAGCACGCCGTCATAGTCTCGGAAATAGGGCTTAACCGCCTGGGCCAGTTCAGGGCTGCCAGTGGTGGCATAAGGGACCACAGGCACTCTGCCGAGGCCCACCATGACTTCGGGCACGCTTTTGATGTCAAGGCCCCGGCCCGAGGCGGTGAGGGCGGTGGCAAAGGGCGGGTGCGCGTGCACCACGGACTGTATTTCGGGCCGCACTTCATAGGCAGCCAGATGTACGGCCAGCTCACTGGAAGGGCGGCCCTTGCCGGAGAGCACCTTGCCTTTGAGGTCCACTTCCAGGAGATCGTCTTCGGTTATAAGGGCCTTGCTGCGGCCGCTGGGCGTAACCAAAAGCCGGTCCTGGTCCAGGCGGCAGGTGATATTGCCGTCAGTGGCCGCCATATAGCCGCGCTCCCAGGCCATTCGGCAAATTTTTATGAAAAGTTCTCTTGTGTTATCCATTTTTAGGCTGGTCTTCACTTTCCCGGTCTTGCTCAAAGGGCCGTTCAAGCCGCCCGTTGGCAGCCAATTCCTCCAGCTCGGCCAAGGCCCCTTCCAACATATCAATTCTGGCGTCCACAGGCAAAAGCCTGTCCACAAAAAGATAATAGCTGCCCCTGAACCAGCAGAGGCCGCTTTTCAGTATCAGTCCGGCGAACTTCAGCCGTTCGTAGGCCAGATCGACGCCCTTTTTTTTGATTTGTTTTTCCAGTTCATTCAACCTGAGCTGCTTTTTAGTGACACGTGGCAATTCAAACTCACATTTCGATCTGTTCAGATTCAAGCTTAGTCAAAAAGTCCCGTACATAGGGCACCATGAAGAGGTCATCCAAGTCCCCGGCGTTGAGCAGGGCAAGCCCAAGTTGGCGGCATCTTTCACCCATGCTGTATCTGGGGTCAATGAAAACTACCATCCTGCCGCCCAGGCGGCAAAAACCGCTGCTGGCTTGATAACCTTCGCTGTCTTCCAGGTGCTCCATGCGCACCTCCAGATCAAGCTGCAAGGCCAGGTCGTTCAATTCAAGCCAAAGACGACCGGCTTCCATGGCTCACCTTAACCGTACAACAAAGGGATCAGGAATAAGTCCCTGTTTTTTCCACTTGGCAGCCTGGGCCTGGGCTGTCCGGGGGTCGGGAAAGGTTCCCGCACAGACCCGGTTCCAGTGGCCCTTGCCCGGTAGATCCACCGCCACGACCGTGACGGAGAGGCCCTTGGCCGTCAACTTGGCCGCGTCCTTTCTGGCGGCCTCTATTTTACGGTAAGAGGCTGCGCAGACCGAGTAGGCCTTGGTCGTAGGCTGGGCCTTTTGGGGCTTGGCTTTTTCTTTTTGCGGAGCGGGGCTCGGTTTGGGCGCGGGCTTGGTCTCTGGTTCAGCCTGGGCCTCTGTTCGGGGGGGCTGGGCAGGCTCGGCCCTGCTTGCTTCAGCTTCCGGTTCGGTGGTCCAGCCTTGGCCGCTGATTTTGGGTTGAGCTGTTTGGGGCTCCTTTTCGGCAGGCTCCAAAGCAGCTTTGGCCGGAGGTGTGGAAGGCCGCGCTTGAACTTCAGGAGGACGTGCGGGGACCTCCTGTTTAGGGGTTCCGGGCGCCGCCAAATTTATGGCGCCTTGGTCGGCAGGGAGCTGGGCAGTCGCCGGCTGGGCCTTAACCTGTCCGGCAGGGGGCGGAGGCTCCATTGTCCCCGCTATGGGTTTTTCTTGAGCCCTATCCTGGGCGGAAACGGTTTCGCCTTGATAGGCGGCCTTTTTGGGTTCATCGGAGCCGGTCTGAACCGCCGGGCTGGGGGACGGAGGCGGTTTGCCGTCAAAAGAAGGGCCCAGAGGGGCTTTTGCATTGGGAGCCGGTGAAGGTATGAGGCTCTCCGGCGGCAGGGTTCCCACCAGGGCAAAGGCAGCGAGGCAGGCAAGGAACATACCGGAAGATATGACAAAACGCATTCTTTCCCTGGCCCAGAGGCGAGGCAACTGGGGGAAAAGACGTTTTCTGGATATCCAGCGGTAAAGAAAAATAAGGGCCGCCAGCAGAAACAGGGTTCCGCAGGTGAATAAGCCCAATATGATCAACGTTAGCATACTGTTAGCCCTCACAGTCTTGCTTAGACACGCTAACATGTATGGCCCTGGCTGGCAAGTGCCTAAGAGCCTTTAAAAATAGAGGTAACAATAATTTAGGCGTTTTCTTCAGTAGTCAGAATGATTCTAATACTATTTGGCATAAAAAGTGCATAAATTATAACCAAACTTACTAGGCTTTCAAAAGGATTATGTAGGTTTTTGGGCTAAATGACATTTTAAATTTATTTGAAAGCCTTTTTTAAAAACAAAACAGACTCATCTTTGGTTCTTTGCTAACAGACAAGGCTGAGCTACTAAAAAACAAATACGCGAAAAGGATCACCCAACATGAGTTTCAAGGCCCGAAAAAATCTGCGCGAATTTTATGATCAGGCATTACTGGCCCCGGATCTTCTTTGTTTGAACTGCGCACACACCGCTTGGAATCGGGCTGCCTGCCGTTGTTCTGCTGAACGAAAGGAAGACTGCCTTTTGTTTGCAGGCGATATGGTCAATATGCTGAACGGTCAACTGGCTCAGCTGGAAAACCGGGCGGACAAAAAGGTGACGCTTTTGGAAAAATCTCTGGCGGATTTGAGATAATGATCGCAGGTTTAATTGATTTTTTGGATAACTACTTAAAAAAATAGGTAAAAACTAAAAGGAAGCGTCCGCACCTCTGACTGTTGCCTGATTGAAAAGGATAAAACCTGATTACCGATCGATCTATAGAATATTAAAGTCCAAGGCTGGCGTGGCCGATATATATATTAAAAGGAGGTCAGTCATGCTCGCTGATATATCTGTAATAAGACCGGTGCAAGGTCCCGGCTCCAGGGCTTCAGGGAAGAAAAAGACTCGAAAGTCCGATCCATTGTACAAGATTATTCCTAGAAGTAAGGGGCAGAAGTCCGGCCGCCGTAAACCGGATATGGAACACAAGGGACAGCGTTTGAACAGCTATGCCTGATCTGAAAGACAGATTGAGGTTTAATTTGTACCTTTCAAGCAGCCGGAGGCTGGTCGCAGGGCTGTAAGGGACTGTCAAAATGTTGACTGGGATTTTGGCGTGCGCCTTTGGTGTGCGCTATTTTTTTATCTTTTTGAGCTGGTGGCTAATGCAAGTTATTTGAGCATTGACTTCTCGTTTTTTATGTTGCATCTTTTTTTTGTAATATGTTCACTGGAGAAAACACTTGGTCTCTGCCAATAATTATCGCGCCCCGTCAGTAAAAAGAGCCCTTGATATACTGGAGTTGGTGGCCAAATCCAGCCAGGGACTGGGTATCAGTGACCTGGCCCGCCGACTGAAGATAAGCAAGGGCACGGTCTTTGGAATTTTAAATCAACTGGAAGAAAAGGGAGCTCTGATCAGAGGCCCGGTGGGGAAAAATTATTCCCTGGGCCCCTGGCTCAACGCGCTCAGCAGTCAGGGCCGGGCTTATATTCGCCTGCGTGAGGTCTGCGGTCCGGAGATGCACAGGTTGCGCGATGAGTTGAATCAGTCAATCTTCATGGGCGTGGCCACCAGAAAAGGGGTGACCGTACTGGAAGCCAGGCAAGCCGCCGGGGTGATCGGTATATCGGCCGGTCCCGGCACCAGGCTGCCCTTAAGCGCAGGAGCTGTGGGAAAGGTTTTTTTGGCTGGTCTGCCTGACCTGGAGGTGAACCGGGTGCTGGAAAAAGGGCTTAGAAAACACACCCCTCATACCGTCACCGACCCGGATCAATTAAAAAGCCAGCTTAAGGAGATAAGGGCCAGGGGATACGCTGTGGAGGAAAATGAATATTTAATGGGTGTGTGGGCTGCGTCCGCCTCTTTGGGGGCGAGCCAGGGCCTGCCCGCCGCTTTATGGTCCGTGGGATTCATCGGTAGCCTTGCACCCGGTGACCTGAATGAGCTGGGGCTTTCACTTCATCAGGCGGCGGATAGGATCATGGCCCTTTTAAGCGGTTGATTCTTCACAGGCCGTTTTGAAAAAGAACCGGGCGTGACCAGACTTGCCCAAAACGTCTTTCCGCATCAGCTTTTGGCGTTTTAGAGAATTCCGGCCTGTTTTGGACCTAAAGGGCTTAAGGATGGCTTTTCAATATCCTGCTAGACAATATCCGCACCGCTTAAAACAAGTACAAAGCGTTTGAACATTTTGGGATCAAGCTGGCCGTCCATTTCTTCCCTCATCATGGAAAGAGCCTCAAAGGGTGGTTTGGCCGTCCCGTAGGGCCGGTTAGTGGTAAGGGCGTCATAAACATCGGCCAGACTCACCGCCCTGACCGCAAGGGGTAATTCCAGGCCTTTCACCCCGCTGGGATAGCCCTTGCCGTCCATTCTTTCATGATGAAACAAGATGCAGTTCATGGTCTCGCCGCGCAAGGGCAGATTGGCGCAGACAGCCACCCCCTTTAATGGATGAGTTTTTATTTCCTCCATCTCTTCCTTGGTGAGCCTGCCCGGTTTATTGAGAATGGATTTCCTGATCTTGGTTTTTCCGATGTCATGTAGGATAGCGCCCATCCCGGCGTAGATAAGGTCTTCCTGCTCCATGTTGTAGGTCTGCAACAGGGCTGTTGCAAATAAAAAGACATGTACTGAATGGCTAAAGGTTTGATAGTCATGGCTTATCAAAGGAGCCATACTTTTTAGGGCGTCTTCCTTGGAAAGAAAGTTTGTCCCTAGGGTTACGTATTTGAAAAGAACTTCATATTGTTTACGGTCCAGATTGGCGGGAAGGCGGCTTTCAAAAGTTTGCTTAAGTATATCAGCCGAAGCTTTGTAAAAAACCTTGGCTCTTTCCTTGATCGGTGTTTTTTCGTTTTCCAGGAATTGCCCCAGGTAGTTTTCCATGTATTGGTTGAAGAGGCCACGCTGCTTGGTGAGTATGAAAATTTCCTCCACCCCGTTTTCATAAAGCCTGCGGCGATGATTTTCCGTGAAAGGCTCCATGGGGTGGGCGTAAAGCACAAAACGTCCGTGAAGTTTTAAATAAACTCCGAATTCTCCAATGGTCTCCGGAAGAATCATTAAAGGCGAAACCGGAAAGTAAGCGGCTTCAACTGAATCGGCGAGCTGTTGATTCATTTGTTATGGCCCTGCCTGCGCATAAAAACCAAGTTCTATATTTTTTCCCTTTGAGCACACCCCGTGCCGTTAATTTTTAGTTCCGGATGTGGCTTCTAAAGATGATCCGCACTCTTGAGTGTTATGATAAATATACTCGCCTCAAGGATCTCCCGCAGTAATTTCTTTAAAAAAGTAGGTACTTATCTACCAATAATACTAGCTTTTATTTCAAGGGCGGCTAAGAAAAAAGTTCAAAAAGAGGGCCTTTTATTCGATGCCCCCTGCATTCAGGACATCGTCCGGGGCAGTTTAGGCGTTTGCGGGTCTTGAAAACAAAGCCGCAGTCACGGCACTCGGCAGGCCGGACAATGAGTCTTTTCCCTTCCGAGTGCTTTATGTGCTCCAGATGCTGTTCTATTTCCCGGAAAGGTATCTCCAGGTGAAGGGAAAGGTCCAGACTGGTCATGGCCCGAGTTTGAAGAAGCTTTTTTATGGTCTGGCGTACAGTCAATTCCATGGGCAAACCACCAACCACAGAGCCTTGGGATTATCTCCGCCCGGTATTTCGAAAAAATAAAGCCCGGGAACCGATAACCAGAACAATCCGCGACACCGACTGCATCGCTTACCGCTGCTTCCTTCCGGATCTGACGGGGTTCACGACCGTCCGTCACGCGGCGTCCAGCATAAGTTCCCAGGCTAAATGTATTTTCGCTTTTTAGACGTAACCGTGCTTTTTACTGGGCAAAATCCGGTCTGCGCCTTTGATCGGCCAAGTATACTGGAAGTTCCCCTTTGGCGCATCCACAAAGCACTCTTCCCTAACCGGTTGAAAACTAAGGGAGTCTTCGGCCGGTCTAAAGGTGTGGATGGCCGCAGGGCCGTCCCCTTTTTTAGGGGGTCTATAAAAGGCCGGAAACTGAGAAGCTCAGTTATCCACCCGTTCTTTCAGTTCCTTGCCGACTTTGAAGAAGGGCAGTTTTTTGCGGCCAACCTGGATGATCTCACCGGTTTTAGGATTACGGCCCTGATAGCCGTCGTAATCCTTGACTTTGAAGCTGCCGAAACCGCGGATTTCAACCCGATCTCCGCGAACCAGCGCCTCTTCAACCGAGCCGAAGATGGTGTTAATGACCAACTCGGCCTTTTTGATGGTGAGGTTTTCAACTTTTGCCAGCGCTTCGATGAGCTGAGATTTGTTCATGAAGAGGCACTCCTTGAAGATTCATGCGCTAAAAAATTTCGACATAGATAGTACGCAGTTGGGGGAAAACTGTCAAGAACTGAGAGCAATCTATATCTTCATTTTTTTTAAAAAGGTTGGTTTCCCTTTCCCCTATTCATGCCTAGTTGAGTGGGGCCTCCAATGTCAAGTATTATTTTCCGGTTGGACCACAAAGTCCGGCCCTTATATTTGCCTTTTGCCCAGCCTGGAAGCGGTTTTCGCCTTAAACTCGAACCGGTTTATTTGTCACGGCCCGCTTGATCGGCCCGGCGGGGCTTGTCTTTTTGCAAGTATAAGGAGTTGACTGGGAATTTAGTTGCCTGAGGGTTAATCTCCCGGGCTGCCCCTCAAATGCCGGGTTTGGGGTCAAAGGGAAATTGACTCCGAGTTTTTTGTGGAGTTTGCCCTTGTTCCAGGGCCTTTTGAGGCGGCCGGGTTTTCCTGAAAGTCACTATAAAAATACTCGACGCCCCGAAGGTCTCCCCGTATAGTCAATGAGCGAAAAACATTGGGAGAAAGAAGCCCATGCTTGACTTGATGGATTCCATATGGTTGGGTCTGGTCCAGGGCCTGACCGAATTTTTACCTGTAAGCTCTTCCGGACACTTGGTCCTGGGACAAAAATTACTGGGCTTAAGCGAGCCCGCAATTTTGTTTGACGTGGTGGTGCACGTAGGAACCCTGCTGGCGGTTTTTGCCTGTTTTTATAAAGATATCTGGGCAATGATCCGCAGCTTGTGGGCCACGGACCATGAGGCCGGAGAGGGCAGGCGGCTTTTATATCTGGTTATTGTGGGCAGTGTGCCGACCGCTTTGATGGGGTTTTTCCTGAAAGACCTTTTTGAAAGTATGTTCGGCTCCCTGTATGCGGTGGGACTGGCCCTCATTGTCACCGGTTTCCTGCTCACCGCCACCCGTTTGGCCCAAAGCGGGGGCAGAAGCTTAATGCAGGTCGGCGCGGGCAGGGCGCTTTTAATCGGCCTGGCCCAGGGAATGGCCATAACTCCGGGCATAAGCCGTTCCGGAACCACCATCAGTATTGGGTTGCTGCTGGGAATGGATCGAAAACTGGCTGCCCATTATTCTTTCATCCTTTCCATTCCCGCCATCATGGGGGCGCTTCTACTGGAGCTTCTCCACCTTGAACCCGGTGTGGGGATCTTCACCCCCAGTCTGATGCTGGGTGGGGCCACTGCCGCTGTCAGCGGCTTTTTGGCGCTTAAGGTTCTTTTGCGGGTTGTGGACAGGGGAAAACTTCATTTGTTTTCCCCTTATTGTTGGGCCCTGGGCCTGGCTGCCCTGGCTTGGGCCTATTTTGGCTGACAGGAGATTAGCAAGATGTACAGTGTGATCATGGCGGGCGGCAGCGGAACCCGATTCTGGCCGGCCAGCAGAAAAGACCGTCCCAAACAACTCTTGGCCCTGACCGGCGAAAGAAGCCTTTTACAGCAGACAGTGGACCGGATGGCTCCGCTCACTCCTTGTGAACAGGTTTTGGTGGTAACCGGCGCCAACCACAGTGACCAGGTTCGTGATCAATTGTCTCTGGTGCCCAAAAGCCAGGTTCTGGCCGAACCAATGGGGCGCAACACCGCCGCAGCCGCCGGACTGGCCGCGGCCTGGGTGGCCAAAAAGGATCCTTCGGCCGTCTGTTTGGTGCTGCCTGCGGATCATCTGATCACAGATGAATCCCTGTTTATGGGGACCCTCAAAAAGGCCGCCCAAAAAGCGATTTCCGAAGATGTCCTCGTTACCTTGGGACTTACTCCGCATTATCCGGCCACGGGTTTTGGCTACATTGAGGCCGGGACGGTAGTGGATGAAACTCAGCCCAAGGTTATGCAGGTGGCGGCGTTCCATGAAAAGCCGGACCTCGAGACCGCCCGCTCTTACCTGGATTCCGGTCGTTATTTTTGGAATTCTGGTATGTTCGCCTGGCGGGCCGAGGTGCTCCTGGCAGAGATCAGAAGGCACCTGCCCAAATTGGCCGACGGGCTGGACGAGTTGGCCCCCAGCTTGGGCACCCCTCAGGAGGCTGAAGCCCTGGCCAGGGTGTATCCCGAATTGCCCGCCATTAGCGTGGACCACGGCATTTTGGAAAAAACCTCGGAATTAAGGGTGGTGAAGGCTGATTTTGGCTGGTCTGATGTGGGAAGCTGGGAGGCCATGGCCGACCTTTGGCCCAAGGATAAAGCGGAAAACGCCAGCCGCCAAAAAGAGGTGCTGGCAATTGACGCCACCGGCAATGTGGTTGACGCAGGTGACCGGTTGGTTGCTCTTTTGGGGGTGAAGGACCTGGCCGCGGTGGTAACGGACGACGTTCTCATGATTCTGCCCAAAGACAGGGCCCAGGACGTGAGGCTGATCATAGAAGCTCTCAAGGAAAAAGGGCTGGAAAAATATCTTTAGGCCGTGGGCTGATCTATATCTTGGCTGTTGCTTTGTTTTGGGATGAAAAAATAAATGACTTTTAAACAAGCCTTTTTGAAAAGTCCTGGCCCTGATTCAGGCAAGGCCGCGTTTGTCCTTTGGCTTAAAGGGTTCTGCATGGGTGGTGCGGATATCATCCCCGGAGTCTCCGGGGGCACCATTGCCTTTATCACCGGCATCTACAGCCAGCTTATAGATGCCATAAGATCCTTTAACCTGGTTTTCATAAAGAAAATAATCACCCTTGATCTGAAGAGCGCTCTGGCCGAGGCGCATTTGCGTTTTCTTTTGCCCCTGCTTTTCGGCATCGGGCTGGCCATTGTCTCCACCTCCAGGATTATCCATTACTTTTTGGATAAGCATCCGGTGGAGATCTGGTCTTTATTCTTCGGCCTGATCGCCGCCTCCATCGTGGTTGTGGGCAGACAACTGAAAAGTGTGAAACCCGCCGCCTTGGGCGTGGGCCTTTTGGGCGTATTGGTGGGTTATCTGGTTGTGGGCATGATCCCGGTCACCACTCCGGACAAACTCTGGTTTGTTTTTATCTGCGGAGTGATATCGATCTGCGCCATGATCCTGCCCGGAATAAGCGGAGCCTTCATCCTTTTGCTCCTGGGAAAATATGCCTATATAACCGGAGCAATGAAAAACCCCTTTGACCTGGGCAATCTTCTGATTATTTTAGTTTTTCTTTGTGGCGCCGCCCTGGGCCTCTCCGGCTTTTCCAGGGTGCTTCATTTTTTGTTTTCCAAATTTCACGATGCCACCATTGCCATGCTCACCGGGTTTATGTTAGGGGCTATGCGTAAGATCTGGCCCTGGAAAGAGGTTTTGGAAACCAGGGTGATCCGGGGCAAGGAGTATGTGCTTGCCGAGCAGAATGTATTGCCTCCTGCCTGGGATGGTGATTTTTTCCTGGCAGTGGGGCTTATGCTTCTGGGCTTCATATTAGTCCTGGCCCTTGACCGGCTCTCCCGTAAAGGAGGTTCCTAGGCCGGATTCCCGCTTCTGCTCCCTTGGCAACCGTTTTTGGACTTAAGGGGCGAGATGCTGAAAGGATGCAATAAAATGAACGGTCCCGGCCCTTTGCGTTTGAAGCCTTTGTTTTTGCCCAAGGTTTGGGCCGCCCCTGATATGGCCGGAGACCTGGGTTCGGTGCTTGGGGTGGGCCAAGGCATAGGCGAGGTGTGGCTGGCCAGTGACCGCTCTTCGGTCACCCCGGTGGCCGAAGGCGATCCCGAGCTGGTGGGCATGGGCCTGGATCGGGTCATGAACCTGTATGGAACTTGGATTAAGGGAAGCGGGGCCTCCCAGGGCTTTCCCCTGCTTTTGAAACTTCTAAATGTGGGTGAATGGCTAAGTGTGCAGGTTCACCCCGATGATGAGGCGGCCAGAAGGCTGGAGAACGAACCCTGGGGCAAGACCGAGGCCTGGCTGGTGCTTGAAGCCTTGCCCGGAGCGGAAATTATCCTGGGCGTTAAACCCGGTCATGATAGAGCCGCCTTTGAGAGGGCCATTCAACAGGGCCGCCTGCCCGACCTTTTGGCAAAGGTGGCCTGCAACAGAGACGATGTCTTTTACCTCCCCGCCGGCATGGTGCATGCCACAGGCCCGGGCCTGGTGATCTTTGAGATTCAGCAACCGTCTGATGTGACTTATCGGTTTTATGACTGGGATCGGCCTGGAGCTGACGGCAAACTGCGGCCTTTGCACCAGGAAAAAGCCCTTGAGGTCATGACCTTGAACGGTCCGGGGCGGGCTGAATCACCGGTTGCCCAGCCGGGAGGGCCCGGCCGGGAAAATACTCAGCTTTTAAAGGGGTCTTATTTTTCCCTGAATAAGACCAGCCTGACCGAGGACGCCTTTCAGATCTGGGCCGATCAAATAGGCCTGAGGGTGATTTTCATCTTGGAAGGCCGGGGGGGGCTTGGTTTTCCGGGAGGCGAATATCCCGAGTTGGAGGTCAAGCCGGGCCAAACTTGGCTTTTGCCAGCCGGGCTGCCATCGTGTAAATTGACTGCCAAGACAGGGAAAATGGTTTATCTGGAATCCAGGGTATGAGCCGTTTTTTGCAAAAAGGCCGTCTTTTCAAAATAAACGACAATAACAAGTCTTGCGGCCTGTCACTCACTTAAGGGTTAAGAGGTTTCTTTTGCTATGAATCCCAATGTATTCAGGGAGTATGATATCCGGGGGCTGGTGGGAGTAGATTTTTCCGACTCAGACATTACCCGCCTGGGCCGCGCCATGGGCGCCTATATGTTGCAAAAAGGCGCCAAAACCATAACCATGGGCAGGGACTGCCGCCTTTCCGCGGATCAGTACAGAGACCTTTTACTGGAAGGTCTTTTATCCACCGGCCTTTCGGTAATCGATGTGGGGACCTGCCCCACACCGGTGCTTTATTTCTCTGTCCGTTATTATGAGGCCGACGGCGGGGTCATGATCACCGCCAGCCACAATCCTCCGGAATACAACGGCTTTAAAATGCTGGTGGGCAAGACCACGATTTTCGGCTCCGCTATTCAGGAGATCAGGGGAATCATGGAGTCGGGCTCCTTTGCAGAAGGCAAGGGCGAAGTCAGCGAAAAGCCCATATTGGAGCCCTATATCGATTATGTGGCCAATAATATAAAGCTTAAAAGGCCGGTCAAGCTGGCCGTGGACGGCGGCAACGGCACTGCGGGACCCGTGGTGGTGCCTTTGATGGAGCGGCTGGGAATCAAGGTGGATCCCATTTACTGCGACATGGACGGCCGCTTCCCCAATCACGAACCGGATCCCACTGTGCCTGCCAACCTCAAAGATCTGGCCGCCCTGGTTACGGAAAAGGGGTATGAACTGGGTGTGGCCTATGACGGCGACAGTGACCGCCTGGGGGTTGTGGACGAAAAGGGCCAGGTTATCTACGGAGATATGCTTCTGGCTATTTTTGCCCGCTCCATCCTGACCGAAAATCCGGGCTCCACTTTTATTGCCGAGGTTAAGTGCAGCAAAAACCTGTTTGACGATATTGAAAAACAGGGCGGAAACCCGATTATGTGGCGAACCGGCCATAGCCTGATCAAGGACAAGATGCAGAAAACCGGTGCGCTTCTGGCCGGTGAAATGAGCGGGCATATGTTTTTCAAGCACCGCTGGTTTGGCTTTGACGACGGCATCTATGCCTCGCTAAGGCTGGCGGAGCTGATTTCCCGCACGGACCGGCCCTTGAGCACCTGGCTCGAGGATCTGCCGCCTGTGGTGAATACCCCTGAGATAAGGGTTGAGTGCCCGGACGAGATAAAGTTCGCCGTTGTGGAGCAGGTGAAGAAAGACCTTACCGGGAAGTGCGAGGTTATAGACGTGGATGGGGTCAGGGTTAATTTCCCCGACGGATGGGGCCTGGTCAGGGCCTCCAACACCCAGCCGGTTTTGGTCTCCCGCTTTGAGGCTCAAAGCAACGAGCGGCTGGAGGAGATCAGGGAGCTGGTGGAGAACGCCATCAGCGCGGCCAAGGAAAAGGTTGCCTGACACACTTTTATGCGAAAATGAAAAACCGGCGGGGATCAGCGGTCCCTGCCGGTTTTTTTATCCTAAGTTATTTGCTTTTGTTATTGCTTGATGCTGCTCAGCATCAAAAGCCCTCCCAGGCTAAACAATCCGTTGGGCAGCCATACCGCCAAAAAGGGCGGCAATATGCCTGAATAGCCAAAAACTGAGCGGGTGTAACTGAAGCTCACCCAATAAAGCAGGGCCACGCCCAATCCCAGGATAACCGCCGGGGCCAGGGCTCCTCCTTTTTCTTTGAAAAGGGAGAGCCCGATCCCCCAAAGGGCCATGATAAGGCAGACAAAGGGGAAACTGATCTTGCCCAATAGGTCCACCCGGTAACGCCTGGCGTCATAACCTTCTTTTTCTATCTTGCGCACAAAGGCGGCCAGCTCGTTTAAACTCATTTCATTGCTTGGTTTGTGCAACCGCTTGAAGTCTCCCGGCAGTTCAGGAATTTTTAAGACCATCTCAGTAAAAGGCTTGACCTGGTAACCGCCTCCATCCAAGCGCCGCTGGTAAAGGCCTGAGATAAAGGCCCAGCGGTTTTCCCCCAGGTACCGCACCCTCCTGGCGTCTATGCGGCGGTCCAGGTTGAAGTCCTTGTCAAAGTGATAATAAACCGTCCGGACCAGGGTCTGGGTGTTGGCGTCGTAAAACCCGATATTATAGATGGAGTTTTGCCCCTTATACCAGAATTTTTCTTTGGAATAGAGCCGATCGGGCTTTTTTTCCACCAGGTGATCCCATATATAGTTGGTCTTGGCCTTGGTCTGTGGCAAGATGGTTTCGTTTATAAGGGCGGTGCCCAAGGCCAGAAGCAGGGATAAAAGAAGAATCGGCAAGGTAAAGCGGAAAACGCTGATGCCGCTTGATTTAACTGCCACGATTTCGTTTCTTTTGGCCATCAGGCCCAAGGTGAGCACTGTACCCATGAGAACCGCCATGGGCAACAGTAGGCTGATGATCTCGGGTATCTGCAGAATAAAAAAGGAGATCATGGTGGAGGTGGCCACCTGGGCTTCCTGAAAGTTGTCCACCTTTTCAATGAAATCAAAGATGGTGTAGATGCCCACAAAGCTTGTCATCAGAAAACCGAAGAGTTTCAAAAACTCCCTGGCCATGTAAAGTGATAGGATGCGCAAACCTAAAATCTCCTTGGAACGGGAAAAAACGCCGTGCCGGGCAATAATTCTGGATTTGGGGTAACTGCCCTGGTGAATTACCAAACCTGCCTGAGCATCCCAGGAGTCTAAAGGGTTGTTGTCGAGTTGTAAAGGAGCATGAGACATGAATCTGAGACAGGAGCTGGAAGCGCGTGAAGAAAGATTTTTGTCGCCCTTTGCCTTTAAAAGCGTTCAGTCCCGGGGAAGGGCTCGCAAAGAGCCGGAATGCGATCTCAGGCCCGCCTTTCAGCACGACCGTGACCGCATTTTATATTCCAAGGCTTTTCGCAGGCTTAAGCATAAGACTCAAGTCTTTTTGTCCCCCTCGGGAGATCATTACCGCACCCGGCTCACCCACACCCTCGAGGTTTCTCAGATCGCCCGCACCCTGGCCAGGGGAATCGGCCTGAACGAGGATCTGACCGAAGCTATTGCCCTGGGGCATGATTTGGGGCACACCCCCTTTGGCCATGCCGGGGAAAGTATATTGAACAGTCTTTTGCCGGGTGGTTTTCGTCATCACCAACAGTCGCTCAGGGTGGTGGATGAACTGGAAAAGGACGGTCAGGGCCTTAATCTCACCTATGAAGTGCGCATGGGGATTTTGTGGCATTCAAAAGGCAGGGGGTCGATTTTATTGGGACCTGAAGAAGCCCCCGAAGATCTTTCCCTGGAGGCCCATGTGGTGAGGGTTGCGGATCTGATGGCCTATGTGGCCCATGATACGGATGACGCCATAAGGGGCGGGGTGATCAGTGTGGATGATTTGCCCCAATTGGTGGTGGCTGTCCTGGGCAATCGAATAAGCCGTCAGATAAACACCATGATACGTGATTTTATCAGCATGACCAGGGCCCAAAAGGCCCCAAAGGTGGCTATGAGCGACCATGTCCTGGAGGGGATGTACTGCTTGCGGGAGTTTCTTTGGGACAATGTCTATGACAATTTGGAAGTGCATTCGGATTTCATGCGGGCGTCAAAGGTCATTGAAGAATTATTTTCCAAGCTGGTGGACGATGACAATTTCTGCCTGGAGCATCTTGGCGGCCTGCCCCGGGGGGAAGAACGCATGCGGCGGGCGGCCGACTATATAGCCGGAATGACCGACCGCTATGCCCTTAAGTTATACGAAGACACCTTTCTGCCCAAGCCCTGGGCCAGGCTTTAGCAGGGTGTTGAGAAAGCCGTCCCTGGCTTTTTCAAGAGGCAAGTTGCTAATATTCATTTTTAGTAACTTACTAATATAGCGTTTTTTTCAAGGCTGCGCAAAATGGTGGGGCATCATTCGGGGTCCCCAAAAATGCTCCGCCATTTTTGGGGTGTGTCATTCGGGGTCCCCAAAAATGCTCCGCCATTTTTGGGGGGTATTCATGGCCAGCATGGCAGGGCGTTTTTTTAACACCCTGCCAGCAGAGGGGTATCGGCTTTCTGTCAAGGGACGAGTCCTTGAAAAGGGAGGCATAACTTCACTAACCCGTTAATATGGTGTATTATTTCGGTCTATCAGGGTGCTTCGCCCCATTTGGATCACAACAGTCGGCAAAAAAATGTCCGTAATAAAGCCCGGCTTGCCTTAAAATCAGTATAGTTAAATTTTATGCTTTAACTTTTAATGCCTCGGTTAAATTTCGGTTGAGGCTTCAAAAGGGCCGTCCCTGACGCGCCTTTTAATGATGGGATAGGGCGGATTTTGCGTTTTGGTTTTCATTTGTCCATTGCGGGTGGTTGCGTAAAGGCTGCCCGCGCCGCTGCTCTGCTGGGAACGGATTGTCTGCAAATTTTTTCCGGCAATCCAAGGGGATGGAAGCAAAAGCCCATCACCGAACCCGAGGCCGGGGAATTTCGATCTGAGGTTTCACGTGCGGGCCTGAATCCTGTAGTGGTGCATGCCCCCTATCTTTTGAATTTGGCCAGCCCTGATCCGCAATTGTGGCGGCGCTCCTGGCTGGGATTGGCTGAGCAGTTCAAAAGGGCTGCTTGTCTGGGGGCAAAGGCGGTAGTGGCTCACCCGGGCAGCCGGGGAGAAAAATCCCTCAAGTGGGGGGTGAGGCGTGTGGCCGAAGCTGTATGCAGGGCATATGAGTCAAGCGGAGGGCAGGTGCCCTGCTGGCTGGAGAATACTTGTGGGGGAGGCTCCCTTTTGGGAGGCGATTTAAGCGAACTGGCAGCCATGCTTAAACTTATTCCCCAAGGAGGCGCTTGCCTGGATACGGCCCATGCCTGGGGGCAGGGATATGCCCTGGATAATCAGGTGAATGTGGCCGGTTTTTTGGATTTAGTCGAAGATGTGCTGGATTTTGAACAGGTTAAACTGTGGCACTTTAATGACAGTAAAGTGGAGTTGGGCAGTAAAAGGGACGTACACACCCACTTGGGGCAAGGATTTATCGGAGAAAAAGGGTTTAAAGCCTTGGTTAGTGATTCCCGTTTGCACCAAGCATCCGCTATAATGGAGACGCCAAAGGAAAACAGCTTGTCGGATAAGCAAAATCTGGCCTTCATACGGCGACTTGAGGCACTGGCAGCTTGCACCCCCCAATAGTTGACGCAACATTGGGTGTGTGCTAGGTTTTTGTAAAACTTTACCGCATGCGGAGGCTTTCTTGGCCGGAAGTAAGAAACCACCCGAAGGGGCTGAAATTATAGATTTGGTTGAGGTTGTGGACGATTCTCCCCAGACCAGCGCCAGTCAACCGGATACCGCCGATGACTTGGACGCTCTGTTGGCAGAGTTGGGGGGAGAAGAACCTGCACCCAAACCGGCCGCCCCTCCTGCGGCCCCTAAACAAGAAAAACCGGCTGCGTCTGATGACGACCTGGATGCGCTTTTGGCGGAATTGGGTGGTGACGAACCTGCCCCCGCCAAGGCGGAGCCGGCTCCGGAGTCGGCTAAACCCGCTTCCGGGGCTGATGACGATCTGGACGCGCTTTTGGCGGAACTGGGGGGGGAGGAAGAAAAAGCCCCTGCACCTGAACCCAAACCCGCCGAAGCTCAGGCCCAGCCTTCAGCTGATCAGGCTGATGACGATCTGGACGCGCTTTTAGCTGATTTGGGTTCAGACGAAGAAGCCGCTCCCGCTGAAGCAGCGGCCCCGCCTGAGCCTGCCCCGGCCGCCGAGCCTGGTGGTGAACTGGCCCAGGACGATCTGGATGTGCTTTTGGCTGACCTGGGTTCAGACGAAGAAGCCGCTCCCGCTGAAGCAGCGGCCCCGCCCGAGCCTGCCCCGGCCGCCGAGCCTGGTGGTGAACTGGCCCAGGACGATCTGGATGCGCTTTTGGCTGATTTGGGTTCAGACGAAGAAGCCGCTCCCGCTGAAGCAGCGGCCCCGCCCGAGCCTGCCCCGGCCGCCGAGCCTGGGGGAGGCGACCTTGGGCAGGACGATCTGGA